>NZ_CP058669.1:0-645000 GCF_014323565.1 Hyphobacterium sp. CCMP332 | reverse complement strand
CATCTTTATCCGGTTCGCCGTCCAGGGCCGTTTGAGGCGGCCCGTTCCGGCGAGGAGCGCGGTGTCTATTCGCCTCGCCCCAAAGTGTCAACCGCGTTTCTCAGAAACTTGCAGCAACTTCATTTTTCCACTCCGATCAACACCTTAGTGCCATTCGGCGCGGCTTTCTGAAGGCCGTTTATCAAGTCTCGACAATCACGAGGAGGCGCTACTTATGCCCCCGGCTGTATGACGTCAACCGCGTTACTCAGAAACTTGCAGCGCCCGAAACAAATCAGCCGACGGACACAAAAAGGTCTGTCGGCGCACGATGTGCATCAGCGCCGTTGGGCAAGTCTCCGGATCGGCGGAGGAGGCGCGATTATATGTATTTTGCCTTGGTGTGCAACAGTGTTGGCAGATTTTTCTTCGGGACCCGGATTCGCCTTGCAGGCAAGGACTCCCCGGCCCGCTCGCGTCAGCCGTAGGCGGTCGGAGCTGAATGTGAATCCGTTTTTCATAGCCGCCGGCTTCCGGTTTTCCTATGGTTTGATTCTGACGGAGGCACGCCATCATGGGAAAGTCGCACTATAAAAAGCGGCTCACAGAGGATCTTGATCGCTGGATTGAAGGCGGCCTCGTACCGGCCGACAATCGCGCCGCGATTCTGGACAATGTGACAGAAACGCGAATTGGCTGGACCGCCTCTGGTGCGCTTGCCATCCTGGGAACGGTTCTGCTTGCACTTGCCGCTATAAGCTTCGTTGCCGCCAATTGGGCCGATATGGGAAATATTGTCCGGCTCGCCCTGCTTTTTGGCGTGTTGTGGGGCTGCTTTGCGGGCGCCGGCTGGGCCTTCATGCGTGACCACTCTGCAATCGGGCACGCATTGGCGCTGCTGGGCGCCGCTCTGTTCGGCGCGTCAATTGTTCTTGTCGCCCAGATTTTCAATATGAGCTCCTGGCGCTTCACAGTCCTGGGGATATGGGCCGTCGGCGCGCTCGGTGTCGCTCTGCTGACCCCCTCCCGGCCCGTACTGATTCTGGCGAGTTTGCTGGGTGCCGCCTGGACCCTGGCAGAGACCTACAACACGTTCGCGCCGGGCATTGTCTGGGGTTATTTGCCACTCTGGGCCGTCACTATGGCCGCAGCCAGCCGCATGCGTTCGCTGGTGTCCGCAAACTTTCTCGGGATCGGCCTGTTTGTCTGGCTCTCATTCCTTGTCTGGGATTATGCGCAAGATGATCGGCTGAGCGCGCTGCAAAGCCTCAGTATCCTTGTTCTCGCCGGCGGCGGCCTCGCCATGTTGTTTGCGGCGTTCCGGGATGGCGACAGATTCGGTTTTGGCGCGCTGACCAATTGGGGCAGCGTGGCGGCACTGGCTGGCGGCTTTGCACTCCAGTTTCCGCTCGGCGAATTTGAAGACTACGCCGAACGCGGTGCTGCCTATCGTGGATCTGCACAGGACTACTGGCAGACCCTCGCCGGCCCCGGAACGGGTGATTACTGGCTGCTGGCCGGCGTGTCCGCCGTCATTTTTGCTATTGGCATTGTCATCCGGTCACTGCACCGGTCTGCCAACCGCATCCTTCTTATTCCTGCGAGTATCGGAATTGTGATCGCGCTGGTGTTACCGACTTTGACGCAACTGGCCGGGCCGGACGCGGTGCTGATGTTGAGAATTCTGACCGGCGCCAGCGTGTTTACCGTTGCGGTCGCTATGATTCTTTACGGATCGAGAGAAGGCCGGCGCTTCACAGGCGGCATTGGCATTACCCTGTTCGTGGTGCAGGCCCTTTACGTCTACAGCGTCACATTCGGTGGCTTGCTCGACACGTCTCTCTTCTTCCTGATCGGCGGCCTTCTTCTTTTCGGCCTGTCGATCGCCGTCATCAGGATGCAAAAGCATTTGCAGGCGAAGCCGGAGGAGGCGTCATGACCCGCATGGGCCGACTCATCATCGCAGCCGCCGCGATGACGCTTTTCCTGGTGGCCATGATCGCCGATCATCAATTCCGGCGGCATTCCGGAACAGAAGTATTGCTCGATCTTGAGCCGGTCGATCCACGAGACCTGTTGGCTGGCTACTACGTCATCATCACCACGCCGCTGCACAATCTCGACCCGTCAGAGATGGGTGGCGAAAACAGTTTCGATCAAGGTGATGATGTTTTCGTTCTGCTGGAGCCGTCCGCCAACGAGAACTGGCAAGCCATTTCAATTCATCGGGAACGACCGCCGAACGGGCTTTTTGTTCATGGCAGGGTCCAGTATGCGAATGATTCAACGATGCGTGCGCGGTTCAACATCGAGCGATATTATGCCGATGAGGCCACGGCCCAGGCGCTCGAGGAGCGCCGCCGCGCCAATTTATCCAGCATGCGTCTGATCATTGCGGTTGGCGATGATGGCCGTGCGCTGATCCGCGGCCTGGAAATCGATGGCGAACGTCATCTGGATCGCCTCAACTAGACCCTCCGGCGGCGCGAGCTGAATAACGCCACGAATACGGGATAGAGCGCGACTCCTGCAATCAGACCACCCAAATGCCCCGCCCAGGATAAAGGCAAGGGCGAAAGGGGCCCGAGCAGCGCGAGCAATATATTGAAGCCGCCCCATGGCAGGGCAAAGCGCAACATGCCGCGATAGCCCCCTTCGGCCCAGCCCGCAGCCGCAATACATCCCGACAGACCGGTTGATGCCCCGATCATGGGAATCATGGAGCCCGGCGCGACCAGAACCTGCAATCCGGCCCCGGCGATGGAACACACAAAGAAAAACAGCAAAAAGCCGATATTGGCCGTGAGCCCGCGTCCAAATGGACGAAAAGCCCCTGCACCAAAAGTGACCGTGGCCACTGTGTTGAACACCAGATGCATCAATCCGCCGTGCAGGAAGACATGGAAGATGTAAGGCGACCACGGGCCAAGCGGGCTCGGGTGCTGCAAGCCCGCACCCGGGATGACCGCGCCGATGGTCAAAAACAAATAGCCCAGCTGAGGGAAAAGCGCACCAAGCGCGAAAATCACCACAAAACTGCCGGCCAGAACCAGTAGAACCGTCGGAATGTCGTTGAAGATCGGCGAACGGACTGGCCGCATTTCTCAGTATCCTTAATCTCTTGTTTGCCCGCAGCACATAATTTTAGCGAGAATATTCAGACTTGGGTGCCGTGACTTCCGGAAACTGGGCCCTCGTCTGCATCATAGCAAGTGCGCAGCCGACCTCTGGCTGCGCGGGAAAGGAAAAGCCATGCGCCGCTTCTCGCTTCTTGCCGCCTGCGCTGGAATTGTGGCTGTCTCCGGCCCTGCTCAGGCGCAAAACGCTGGCGATTTTCAGCGCCCTTGGGGAACCGACAATACCCAGAATAACCAGCCCTATCGGGCCGGGACGCGTGATTCCAATGGCAATCGTGTTGTTCTGAACGGCGTCCTGCAAACGGGTGTCGGCGTGCAGGCCCAGATGGCCGGAGTGGGCGGCGTTGGCAATGCACCAACCCAATCCACAAATCAGGGTTCCGGCAGCACCGGCATGAGCGCGACGGGTTCCAATTCGAGTGCGCTGGCGGTTGGCAACCAGCTGAACGTTATCGTTAACGGTAACTACAATACTGTCATCGTTAATTCGACGCAGACGAATAATGGCGATGTGAACGCAACTGCAAATTCCGGCAGCGGCGGGGATGACGGGAATGGCAATTAAGCGACTCTTCTCAATTGCGACAGGCGCCCTGCTTCTGGCGGGCTGCGCCGTCACACCCAATTCCGGGTTTGACGGGCGCTACGCTAATCCGATTGGTAATGCGCCGGTCACGACAAACCCGACGCCCTATTCCGAAGCGCTGGTGTGTCTGGCAAATTCGGCCCGTTCGGCGGGACGGCCCTCGCCGCGCATCGCGGTTGGCCGGATTGCGGACTATACTGCTGCGGGCAACCCGGAAGGTGGCGGCCCTGCCATTACACAGGGGGCGTCGCTGATGGCGATGTCGGCCTTTGCCAAAGCCGGAATCAACCTGGTCGAGCGATTTGATACTTCGGTTGCTGAACTGGAACTACGATACGCAAATAACCGCCTCATAGGCGATGCCGGCGAAGAGGAAGGCTTTCGCCAAATATACGCGGGAAGCATTCCTGGATCGGACTTTCATCTGGTTGGCGGCATCACCGAGTTGAATTTCAATATTCGATCCCAGGGCATTGATATCCTCGGTGGCGACCGCATCGATTCTGATCCGACCGGCGTTTTCAACGGCCGCATGTATGTGATGAATGTCGCTATTGATTTACGTCTGGTGAACTCCGAAACCCTCGAGGTTGTCGACGTCATCTCCTACCAGAAGCAGATCATCGGCCGCGAGGTCAGCGCCGGCGTCTTCTCCTTCTGGGGCGATGCTGTCATTGACATATCGACCGGCGGGCGATCGCTGGAGCCTATCCAGCTCGCTGTGCGGTCGCTCGTAGAGCGTGCCGTCCTCGAATTTTCCTCGACGCTGTATGGTATCGAAGCACGCAGCGTTTGCGCTTTTGATGACCCCCTCGGCCTGACCAACTATTCCGGCGGCATCAATCCCCACACGACTTACGCTTCCCAAACAGGAGCCTCCAATGTCCAGATTCGCCAAAGCGTTGACCGCGGGCACGAGCGCCGCGACCCTGCTGTGCGCAACGGGCTACGCGGACGATACGACTGAGATCCTCAACGGACAGCTTAATCTGGGCGCTGACGTCAACGCCAATGGTCATGTTGTGGTCGGTGGAACGGGCAATGTTACGCTGAACGCCGTCGGTATGGGCAATGCGCTGGACGTGCAGACCCAGACCGGACATGACGTCAACAGTACTCAACAATTTGACGGCTTTGTCACCTCGACTGCCGAGACCAATGCTGTCGCGATTGACGGCACCGCCATCACCGCATCCGGCGGCTATGGCAATTCAGCCATCATCGAGGTCGACGGCGACAGCGATATTTCCGTCAATCAATCGGTCAGCGATGGTTCCAGCGTATTTTCCTCCGCAATGCTGCGTCTCGACTCCTATGCGGTCGGCAATATCACTGCCGCAACATCATCCGCCAATGCGGTTGAGACGATTGGCGCATATGGCGGCATTCAAGGCAGTATTCAGCAGGATTCCGGCGCTACTGTGGAATCCCGTGCCCTCATGGAGGCCCGCACGGCCGGGCTGGGCGAATTTTCAGTCACGGCCGCGACGGCCTCGGGCAATGCGATCCGCTCGCAAGGCGATGAATCTTCCGTCATCCTCAGCACAGCCCAGTCCAACCGGGGCGCAATACGCGCTTCGGCCCGCGTCAATGCGGGCGGTGGTGGTGTCTTCACAACGGTTGCGGCCCAGGCGCAGGGTAATGGCCTGGATGTCGCGACAGAATGGGCCTATGGCGACGCCCGCGGGACACAGGACAATAGCGGCGAAACCGATGCCGAGGCCAATATCAATATTGGCAATTTCGACGAGGACAGCATTATCGCGTCGTCAGAAAGCATCGGCAATTCCGCCATCATCACCAATCTCGGTACCGATACCTTCATGGGGCTGGTGCAGACGAATTCCGGCAATTCCCGCGCCACGACCCGGTTTGATGGCGGTTTTGGTGGCGAGGTGATCGGCTCGGCGTCTGCTTATGGTAATGCGGCCACCAGCTGGGGCTGCCAGTCATGTCCGGACACGACCTCACGCGGCGAGATCAATCAGACCAATTCCGCCGCGGTCAATGCGACATTCCAGAGTCAATATATCAGCGGCTGGGGTACCACCGGATCTGCTACCGCTATTGGTAATTCCGCGACCTTCGTCACGCAGGACCCGCAGGAATAAAAAAGCCCCGGTTCGACCGGGGCTTTTTGCTCATGCATTCAATCAATTCTAGCGATATCCGCCGACGCCACCATCCAGCATGAGCGTCATATTTGCCGTGTTCACGATCTCGCGGCGATGTTCGACCATTTCGGTGTAGCGTTCCTCGCGGCGCACATAGACCAGCTTCACGCCCGGCCCGTAAAGGCGAAGCAATGAGCGCTCATTGCAATTGCGGCGGGGTTCCTGCGTCGCGCAATAAACCCGGCCACCAGATTCATGGCGCAGGGCCTCGCCCTGGCTGCAAACCAGCGTGAAGGCGTCATCAAAAACGTCAGCGCCGTCAATGCGCCAGCCAATCGTCACCTGCATGTAGGTTCCGGACATGCAACGGAAAAACTCGCCGGAGAATACCTCCTCGACCCGCTCTTCCGGATCGGGCCGCGAGGCCGGATGCGGCGTTCCGCGGTCATCAAGGCAAACCGCGCGGATGACGCGCCACTCTTCCAATATGCGTGTGCGCTCTTCTTCGACGACCTCGATCCGGGTAAGACCGGAGACGTTCAAGCCATTGATTGCTGTTGCCGGAGGTGGAGCGCCAATCGCAGCGCCTCCGCCACCGAGCGAGATAATCGTTGTTCCGCCACCAGCTCCGGCACCGGCGCCTGCATTGCCGCTGGCGCCCGCATTGGCGTCTGCATTGGCGTTTGCATTGACCACGGTTGAGACGTTGACGTTGGTATTGACGTTAACACCGACATTGATGCGCGGTCCATTGATACGGATATTGGGCGTACGGACGCGATGACCGCCTCCGCCGCAACCGGAGCCACAGCCGCCACCTCCGCCACCAGTGTAACCGCCGCCGCCATGACCGCCATGGCCACCGCCGCCGCACGAACTGCCGCAGCTGCCGCCACCCTGGCCACCGCCGCCATAACCACCGCCACCGGCAAATGCGAAAGACGGCGTTGCCAGCGTCAGGGCGAATACGGCAGTGCCGACCAGAATCTTTACTGGTGAGACGCGCATGGCGGTCCTCCCGTTCAATTCATGAGCGAATATGGCCCCTCGCGCGGTTCCCCGGGCAGGCGAGCCTTCACTCTCGCGCCAAGAGTATGGCCCAGAGATTGAAAATACGTTTCCAAATTGGCCGATACCGGCACACCAAGGAAAAGTGACTGCGATTATGATGCATGCCCACGCAAGAACTCTGGTCTCCTACTGGGACTCCCGGCGCCGATCCGATGCCGTTCCGGCCCGCGCCGACATTGCCGCAGCTGATTTGCGGGACCTCCTTGGCAATCTCTTCATGCTGCAAAGGCACGATTCCTCGCATCATGTTTTCCGGCTGGCCGGCACCAAATTGTGCGATCTGCATCAACGTGAATTACGCGAGCAGAATTTCCTGTCTTTCTGGCGCGGGTATGACCGTGAGCATATGAAATTATTGCTGGAATCGGTTCTGGCGAATGCGGCTCCGGGGCGTGGATACGCCACTGCGGAAACGATTTGCGGGGACAAGATCGATATCGAGATGGTGTTTACCCCCCTCGCCTCGACGGCCGGCAGCGTGGACAGGATACTCGGTCTTTACCAGCCCCTGCAGTCCGCCGGACGTTTCCGGAACCGCCCGATCATACGCCACGATCTGACGCGTATTCTGCCCCCGGTAGCGAAGCAGTGGACAATCCCGGCAACGCCACCACCGGGCCTGCCAGACGCTGCAAATGATCGCTAATCCGGCAAAGGTGTTTTAACGGATTGCCGTCAGACTTGGCCGCGAAAAGGCTAAAGATGATGGCGGAAGTATTCACACGTCTGGACAAGCGGAAGATCCGCGTTGCGGCCCGCGGGGCCGAGGACAAGCGCCGGCATCGGCGCGTGCCGCTGCAGCTTGTTGGCCGGTTTCTGGATACGCATTCGGGCGAACAGAAATGCCGCCTGATTGACGTGTCCCCCGGCGGGGCCAAGATCATGGCCAAGAAACCACCCATGCCCGGCGACACCATCGTTCTGCTGATCGACGGACTCGGCCGCATGGAAGGCAAGGTCCTGCGCAAAGGCTCGAACTGGTTTTCCCTGCAATTTACGGCACATATGCGCAAGCGCGACCGCCTCGCCGATGCCATCACCTGGCGATTCAACATGGAGCGCCTCGGGCTGGAAGAAGACCGTGCTGCTCCGCGCAAGCAGGGCAAGGGCCGCGCGGTTCTGCACTTCAGCGACGGCGTAAAGATTGATGCTGATGTCGTGGATGTTTCCATCTCCGGCGCAGCTTTCTCATGCCTTGAACGCCCGCGGATAAATGAAGAAGTCCGTGTTGGAGAGATGCGCGGCACGGTCGCGCGCATCTGGGATGGCGGCTTTGCTGTCGCATTCATGCCGCCTTCAGGTGAAAACGCCAACGCTGCCTGATATCAGGACTGGCCTCATTCTTGCCCCTTAAAGGGGTCAGAATAGGTAATCGTATCAGAATGGCGCGTATTATGAGTGTGGATGCCGGACAGGCGAGAACGTGGTTTGTGAAGGTGGATGGACGGGTCTATGGCCCCTACACCTCTCCGCAAATGCGTGGCTATGTCTCCGAAGGACGTGTGGCGGACTACACGCTGGTCAGCGTGGAACGCGATGGCACCTGGAAGCCGGCCGCTGATGTCGAGATTCTCGCGAGCTGGATCGAGGACAGCCGCAAGGTCTCGCAGGCCGCGGCAGAAACCGAAGATCCCGCCAATCTGCTGGTCATTACCGAAGTCAATTCCGGTGTTGGCGAGGCGGTTGCCTCTGTGTTGCGCAGGTATGGTGACGCTGTTGATATTGTGCCGGGCGTATGGCTTGTGCGTGCACGTACGACGGCGTCCGCTTTGCGCAATGACCTCTCCCACCTGCTGGACCGGGACGACAAGCTCTTCGTGGTCGATGCCAGCCGCGACCGCTCCGCCTGGTTCAATTTCGCCAGCGATGCCGACGCAAAAGTCCGTGAATTGTGGCGCGGCGGCGACGCCGGTTAATCCTCACCATGGCGCGTGGATACGGCGCCGCTTTTTCGCAACTTCCCCGATGGTCCAGTGTGGTTTCGTGTAGGTTCCGGTTGTGGTTCCCTGTCTGAAGTCAGGTGCTTTGGAAATTTGATGTGCTGTTTCGGGGCACACCGCCCTGGCCTCAACCCGGAATTTCCGTCAGTCCCGCTTTGTGACGCTTCCAGTTTTCGACATAATGGTCGGCCGAGGCTTTCAGAATGTCATACATGTCCGCTTCGAGCGTCCGGATCACCTTGCCCGGAGATCCGACGACGAGGGAGTTGTCGGGTATTTCCTTGCCCTCCGGCAACAGGGTGTGGGCACCAATGATGCAATTGGTCCCGATCTTCACCCCGTTCAGCAGGGCCGCTCCGATTCCGATCAGCGAATAATCGCCGATCTTGCAGCCGTGCAGCATGACGCGGTGACCGACGGTGACCCCCTTGCCGATGACCATGGGATAGCCATGGTCGGTGTGCAGCACCGAATTGTCCTGGATGTTGGTGTCCTCGCCGATGGTGATGTCGTCGACATCGCCACGCACCACCGCATTATACCAGATGCTGGCATTTTCCTTCAGGGTGACGCGGCCGATCACATGCGCGCCGGGACCAATCCAGTAATTCCCGCTCTCGGGCATTTTCGGGGTGTGATCTTCGAGGCTGTAGACGGGCATGTGGCTCTCCGGACACTGTCTGTGTGAAGTTTATGATACGGGGGCGCTTAATCTTTGTTCACCATACTAGACTGATACTGCTCCTGCGATTCGGTACTTCCATCGAGTCGCGGGCGCTTCGAAGAGGAGGCGAATGGCCATCGTGCGAAACCGACGCACCCACCGGGCCGAAAACCGGATCCACCACCGCCACCGGTCTGAATCCGCCCCCTCCCATGCGCACCTTCATATGCCTGCCCACAGCCCTCGCCCTCCGGTGAGGGTTTTTTTGTTTCTGGCCACTGCGTCATCAACCGGTGACGCAAACAATAGTCTCAGGAGAGTCTGTCCATGACGAAACGTTCCGCAAAGCGCCGCCAATCCTCGGGTGAGTTCAATTCCGGTCATTATCAGGACGAGCAAACCAAGGTGCGGGCGCTTTTTCCGGGGGCCAGCTGGTCGCCGGACGAGAAGGAACCCATGCGCGATCAACGCTATGTCAAAAACGTCAAACCGAGATCAGACGGTCAGGCCAAATTGATGAAGGCTATAGACGAGCACAATCTGGTCATGGCGCTCGGACCGGCGGGAACAGGCAAGACCTATCTCGCGGTCGCCAAGGCGGTGGAACAGCTTGAAAAGGGCGAAGTGGGCCGCATCGTTCTTTCCCGCCCGGCGGTGGAAGCGGGCGAGAGCATCGGCTTTTTACCCGGTGCCATGGAGGAGAAGCTCGCCCCCTATCTGCGCCCGCTTTATGACGCCCTCGCCGACCGGCTCTCGCCCAAGCGTCTGAAATCGCTGATGCTGGAAGGCCTGATCGAGATTGCGCCTATCGGATACATGCGCGGGCGGACGCTCAACAACGCCTTTGTCGTGGTGGACGAAGCGCAGAACTGCACCTACGGACAATTGAAAATGCTGCTGACCCGGCTGGGCTGGCACTCGACCATGGTGATCACCGGCGATCCGGCGCAGACCGACCTTTTACCGGAACTCTCCGGCCTGGCCGGCATTGCCGACAAGCTTGAAGCGGTGCCGGACATCTCGGTCCAGCGTCTGGCGGCGCAAGACATTGTCCGCCACCCGCTGGTCGCGTCGATGCTGGACGTGCTCTAGGGGCGGGTTGGGTTTTACTCTGGAATGATGCCGGCGGGGTGTGAAAGCTCCGCCGGTTTTTTTTCATTTCCAAGGCATCTTGTCTGGATGCACAAATTCGATCTCGCCCAACGTGCAGACCAAATTTCCGCCCGCAATCTCGCGCACTCCTAACAGAGTTTCTCCGCCGTCAATTTCGGCTTGGATCACAACAACAGCTGTCTGCGATCCATCCTGCTCATTTACGAGAGCACATGCAGGAAGTGAAATATCCGCCGCTTCGCTTTCGGGCTGGATCATAAAGACAGCCCTGCCAGCCTGAATATCCTCTTCGTTTGCCGGTCTGCCGGATACGAAACCCACATTCGGCCAATCGTACCTGCCAATCGCCCCCCACAAATCAGTCATTCCAAGACCTCGCCCCACAACCATTCCGCCGCCTGTTCCGGCGTCTGGCCGTCAAGATCCACGCGGCGATTGGCTTCGCGCATCCTGTCCGGCGTAATCGCATTGACCAGCGGGGCCAGCGCGGCGGCAACGGCATCATCTGCGGCGGCCTCGGGCGATAAGAGGATCATGGCATCATAAGGCGGCAGGATGCCGCGCGGATCGTCCAGGATCACCAGATCATAGGCGGCGATGCGCCCGTCTGTTGTGTAGGCAGTGATGACATCCACCTGACCATCGCGCACCGCGCCATACATGAAGGTCGAATCCATCGGCCGCGGCGTCGCGTCCTGCAGGCCATAGGCGTCGCGCGTGCCGGTCCATTCCGGCCGCACGAAGAATTCACTGTCCGCGCCAATGGTCACCGCCTCGCCGGCCAGACCGGCAATGGAGGTGACGCCCAGGCGCTCTGCGCCCACCCGGCTCATGGCAAAGCCATAGGCGTTTTCAAAGCCGAGCGAGCCGAGGCTCAAGATACCGTATTCATTGAGCAGCACGGCCGATGTTTCCGCAATGATGCGGTGGCGGCCGGGCGCATCCGCCCGGTTCAGGACATTGGCCCAGAGCGTGCCGGAATAATCGGCATAGACGTCGATCTCGCTACCGGCCAGCGCATCGAATGCCACGGTCGAGCCGAGCCCGTCGCGGCGCTGAACGATGGCACCTTCGGCCTCCAGAACGCGCTCGAACAATGCCGCCAGAATGAATTGCTCGGTGAAGGGTTTGGAGCCGACCACCACGACGCGGCCCTCCAGCCCGATGGCCTCTGCCTGATCGCCCGCCACGGTGCTGCGCGCGGCGGTGTCCAGCCATCCTGGCAGCAGCGCCCCGCCGATAAGCACAATCCCCGCCAGCGTCGACAGGGACGCCATGACGCGGTTGCGGCGGCGGGCGGCGATTTCATAGCTGCGGACGATCTGGTCGAGCAGGATGGCGAGCAGGGCCGAGGCGACACACCCAAACAGCACGGCCGTCCAGTTGCGGGTCTGCAAGCCGGCGAAGATATAGTTACCGAGGCTGGCCGCCCCGACCGGCGTGGCCAGAACCGCCGCCCCCACAACCCAGACGACCGCCGTGCGGATACCGGCGACAATAGTGGGCAGGGCCAGTGGCAATTCCACCTCGATCAGGCTCTGGCGCGGCGTCATGCCGACGCCGCGCGCGGCCTCGCGCACGATCGGGTCAACGCCCTGAAGGCCGACAATCGTGTTCCTGAGCACCGGCAGAATGCCGTAGAGCGTCAGCGCCACAAAGGCCGGGGCAAAGCCGATCGTGCCGCCCAGAATCGGCACCATCAGCGCCAGAAGGGCGAGACCGGGAATGGTCTGCAGCGTACCTGCAATGCCGAGTGCGGGACCGGCGAGCCATTTCTTGCGCGCCGCGAGAATGCCCAGAGGCAGGCTGATCAGGATGGCGCAGGCTATCGCTGCCATGGACAGGCGCATATGGCCGCCCAGATATTGCGGCAGGACGGTGAAGGCTTCGACCAGTTGTTCGCTCATGGCGCCTGCTCCAGCGCGGCGACGGCGCGAGCCTGTTTGGCCGGTGCGGCCAGAAGCTCGGTGACGTACGGATCACCCGGGCGGTTGACGAGATCAGACGGCGTGCCGGTCTGAACGACCCGCCCGTCCTTCATCACCAGTATCCGGTTGGCGAGCAGCAGGGCTTCGGCCATGTCGTGGGTGACCATGACGGCGGCAAATTGAAGGCGCTCCTGAAGCGCGACGAAGTCATCCTGAAGCGCGGCCCGAGTCACCGGATCAAGCGCGCTGAAGGCTTCATCCAGCAGCAGCAGCGGCGGTTCGACGGCAAGCGCGCGAGCAATGGCGATGCGTTGTCTCTGGCCGCCGGACATCTGGTGCGGCAGGCGGTCCCGGAAATCCGCCGGATCGAGCCGGACAAGCTCCAGCAATTCATCGATACGCGCCGAAATACGCGCGGGCTCCCATTTCAGCAGGCGCGGTGTGAGGGCGATATTCTGTGCAGCAGTGAGGTGCGGAAACAGGCCATCGCCCTGCATCACCCAGCCGATCTCCCGGCGCAAATCATGGGCCGCCAGCGACATCACATCGCGGCCCTGAAACAGGATAGTGCCGGCACTCGGCTCAATCAGCCGGTTGATGGCTTTCAATGTGGTGGTCTTGCCGGAGCCGGACTCGCCGACAATGGCGATCAGCTCGCCAGCGGCTGCGGTGAAACCGACATTGTCTGCCGCCAGAACACCGCCGGAATACTGCTTGGTCAGCCCTTCAACGCGAAGGACGTCCTGCGCGGAGGCGTTTGGGCTCAAACTTCTTCCAGGTCGATGTCGAGAATCGTGATCTCGAACGCATAGCTGGTCTCGCCCTCATCGACGATCTTCTGGACCACGCCCAGGCATTCATCGCCAATATGGATCTCGGCGCATTCGTCCGCGCGCTGGCGGCGCTGAACGACCATGCCGGGGTTCAGCTTTTTCTTCAGGAAGGCTTCAAGTTTTGCCGCTTCTTGAGCGGTCACGGTATTGGACACGGTTTCTATATCCCTGAGCTTGGTGAATCTGCGGGCGACCATACCCATCGCGCCTGACAGCGCAAGACCGGGCTATGCGTCGGTCTCGAAGCTCTGCTCCATCGTGCGGGCCGGCTCCTTGCACGGGCCTCCCACCGGCACGGCCGGAATACCGGCGACCGTGCAATGTGCGGGCACGTCCTTGAGGACAACAGACCCGGCAGCAATGCGCGCTTCCTCACCAATGGTGATATTGCCGAGCACTTTCGCGCCCGCGCCGATAAGCACGCCATCGCCGATTTTCGGGTGGCGCTGAATGCCGGTCTTGCCGGTGCCGCCGAGCGTGACCGAGTGCAGCATGGATACATTGTCGCCCACGACCGCGGTCTCGCCGATAACGACGCTGGTGGCATGGTCGATCATGATCCCCTGCCCGATGATGGCGGCGGGGTGAATGTCGAGACCGAAGCGTTCCGAAATCCGGCTTTGCAGGTGGAAGGCAAACGTCTCCCGACCCTCGCTCCACAGCCAGTGCGCAATGCGATAGCCCTGCAGGGCCAGATAGCCCTTGAAATAGAGGAAGGGCTGCAAGAGTGACCGGCAGGCGGGGTCGCGTTCCTCGATGGCCACCATATCCGCCGCGGCCTTTTCGGCGATAGATGGATCGGCCGCGATCGCCTCTTCGACCACGTCGCGCGCCAACATCGCATCCAGCTGCGCATCCGCCAGCTTGGAGGCGAGACGGTAGGCCAGGGCATGCTCGAATTTTTCATGACGCAGAATGGCGTCATTGAGGAAGCTGGCGAGGATAGGCTCCTCGGCGGCGGCCTGAGCCGCGTCGACGCGCAGGCGCGACCAGACTGCATCCGTGCCGGACGTGAGAGATGTAGCAGTCGCCGTTGGCATATCAGCCTCCATCGAGCATGGCGCGCGCAAGGTCAGCCTCGAGCTGACCGCTCCCCGCCATGTAGTGCGCCTTCAAGATCATTGCCACCGATGGCAGGTCCCGTATCTCGCCGGTCATCACCATCTCCAGCGCTCTCAGAAAGGGCAGACGCTTGCGCTCGATAACCTCGGTGCCGTCGAGTTCCTGATCCCCTTCTTCCAGCCCCCAGGCGAGATACCCGAAGGCCTGCTCGTCGGTGACGGAGTTGGACGTTTCTGCCTGCAGGATTTCGCGCCAATGCTGCGCTGTCAGCCCGGTCTCCTCCTTCAGCTCGCGAATGGCACCATCCAGTGGCGGATCGGACTTCGGACTGCCGCCTTCGGGAATCTCCCAGCTGTAATTATCCAGCGGAAAGCGATGTTGCCCGACCAGCATGGTCGTCCCGTCCGCAAACAGCGGCAGGATCAGAATGGCATAGGTTTTCGGCGACATGACACCGTATATGCCGGGCGCGCCATCCGGGCGGATGCCGTCATAGGTGTGGAGTTCGATAAAGGGGTTTTCGAAAACTTTCGCCTTCGCCCTCACCTGCCACGGTCCGCGCTTTTCCATCCGGCCCACTCCTGTTGTCACGTGGGACTTGGCCTATTCCGCGGCCTGCATCAAGGCACCGCGGCGTACCCGCTTTTTCAGGCGCTCATGAAAGTCGCGGCGCTTCTGACGTGCCCTGGCCAGCATGACGAAAGCCGCCGGGGCAAACAGCAAGGCCAGCACCGCTGATCCGGCGACGCCACCCGCGACAGCCGCCGCAAACGGTAGCCAGAAGGAATCGCCCGACAGGATCAGTGGCACAAAGCCGCCAATCGTCGTCAGCGTGGTGGAAATGATGTGACGCGTTGCATCAACAATAGTGTCCTGGATAGCGGCCATATCCAGCGCTTCGGCTGCAGGATTGGCGCGCAAGGCTGAGAGGACCACAATCGTGCCGTTGATCGAGAGGCCGACCAGCCCCATTGATCCGACAATGGCGTTAAAGCCGAGCGGCGTGCCGAACATCCACACACCAAACATCGCCAGACCGACCGACAGGAAGCCGCTGATAAAGACGACGCCGGCAAAGCGGAATGAGTTGAATGCCAGCACAACAGAGCCGATCATCAGGATCAATAGCGGGGCCGCCGTTCCGAACAGATTGCCCATGGCATCGCCGCGGGCCTCGGCCTCGCCGCCGATTTGCAGGGAATAGCCTGCTGGCATTTCAACGCCCGCGGTTTCCAGGCGCACCATGAAGTCATCCAGAACCGGGGCCGGCAGGCTGAAGGGTTCCAGATAGGCGAAGATCGGGTTCATGCGCTCGCCATCCTGACGCCGAATACTGGCGACTTCCGGCGACAGACCGACCTCACCAATGGCCGAAACCGGCGCAGACAGAATGCCGCTTTCCGGATTGGTCAGCAGCGGTGATGAGGCGAGATCGGAGACACTGGCGCGGCGATTGGCGGCGGCTATGACGCGCACCGGCATTTCCTCGACGCCTTCCAGAATACTGCCGCCCGGAACGCCATCGAAATCGGCGCGCAAGCGGTTGGCAAGGTCCTCGAGACGAATTCCGGCGAGTTCGGCCGAAGCTTCATCGACATTTACGCGCGCCACGGGCTCTCCCATGCGCATGCCCGCGACCGTGGTCGTCACGCCGGGGGTCTGGGCCAGCACTTGCCGGATCTCGTCGCCGAGACGATCAAGCGTTGCCAGGTCCGGGCCGAAGATCTTGAGCTCGATCGGCGCGGCCGTCGGCGGCCCCTGTTCGAAGGGCAGTGTCAGGAAACGCGCCTGCGGGAAGGCGTCGATCATGTCGTGCTGCAAACGCGGCAACAGATCATGTGTGACTTCGGCTGATTGCGTTCGTACCCAGCCAGCCGCCAGATAAGGCGCTGAGCTCTCATTGCCGATGACGTTGTAATAGGTCCGCGGCGGGCTCTCGCCCAGCGTCCAGCCGACATCAATGACGCCGTCATAAGCCTCCAGAAGTTCTGTCGCCCGCAAGACCTGGCGCTGTGTCTCCTCAATCGAGGTGTTGGCCGGCAGGACCATTTCGATCTGGAACATGTCCCTATCGGTTGGCGGGAAGAATTGCATGGGCAGGGTCGTAGCGGCGGCAAAGCCGGCTATGGGGAGGATGGCCCCGCCCACCAGGCCGACCCAGGGGCGGGTCGTCACGGCCTGTAGAATACCGCGATAGAAATATTCCAGCGGCTTGAACCGCAAGCCATCGCGCAGGAAGGAATGACGTCCTTCGGCGTAATTATTATGATCGAACCAGCCCGCAAACGCCGGCACCACCGTCATCGCCAGAATGAAGGAGGCGACGACGGCGAAAATCACCGAAACGCCGATCATGCCGATGAACTCGCCCGCTGCGCCGGGCATCAGGGCGATGGGCGCAAAGGCAAAAACCGTGGTCAGGGTGGACGCCAGAAGCGGACCGAACAGATGTTTGAGCGAATGATTGATGGCATCCAGAGGCGGCAGGCCCCGGGCCCGCCGCAACTGGTATTCATCGACCACCACAATGGCATTATCGATCAGGAGACCCAGCGCCACGACAAGACCCGTCACCGACATCTGGTGCAGTGGCTCGTCATAGAGATTGATCAGGAAAAGAACGAAAAGAACGGTCAGCGGCAAGGCCGATCCGACGATCAGGGCGGCGCGCCAGCCCATCAACAGGAAGAGGACGGCAAAGACGATCAGGGCCGAATATCCCAGATTGACCGATAATCCGTTCAGACGCGATTCCACATAATCGGACTGCGCGAACACAATATCGACGGACACGCCGGGATTTTCGGCCGCGAAGGCCGCGATCTCGGCACGCGCCCGCTCGGTCCACTGATCCACGCGCAATTCCGGCTGCAGAAAGCCCGCAACGAAAACGGTCCGATCACCGTTGAAATAGGCCATGGCGGCGGCGGGCGTGCGGATGCCCCGTTCGATTTCCGCCACGTCGCCGAGGCGAACAAACTCGCCATTGACCGTCTCGCTGACCGGTACGGTGCGAATACGATCCAGTGTCTCGAATTCTCCGCCA
This sequence comes from Hyphobacterium sp. CCMP332, assembly GCF_014323565.1. Taxonomy (NCBI): domain Bacteria; kingdom Pseudomonadati; phylum Pseudomonadota; class Alphaproteobacteria; order Maricaulales; family Maricaulaceae; genus Hyphobacterium; species Hyphobacterium sp. CCMP332. The sequence goes on along the minus strand of NZ_CP058669.1, from coordinate 627,527 downwards.
ATCTCGACATTCAGGTTGACGTCGGATGACCTCAACTCGCCTGCCGGCGTCTTGGCATCGGCGCGCGAAATACGGCTGGCCAGTTCGCCAATGGTTAGCCCCAACGCGGCCAAAGCATCGGGGTCCGCGAGGATGCGGATCTCTTCTTCGGCAATGCCGTAAGTGTCGGTCTGATCCGTGCCGGGAATATTGCGCAGACGGTCTTCGAGATCACGCGCCAGCCGCGACAGGATGGCCAGATTCGGCTCGCCCTCTGCGGTCCATCCGAGCACGGTAATCAGCGTGGCCGCGCCCAGATAGCTACGCTCGACATCCGGCGCCCCGGCTTCCGCCGGAAGGAAGGGCCGGACCGCATCGACCTGCTCGCGGATTTGCGTCCATGCCTGATCGACCTCTGTCGGGTTCAGGTCTTCGCGAATATTGATGTTGATCAGGGAAATGCCCGAACGGGATGTTGAAACGACCTCGTCAATCTCGGGCAATTCCCGGATCGAATCCTCGATGGGGTCCGTTATAAGCGCCTCGACCCGCTCGGCCGACGCTCCCGGGAATGCCGTGACAACAACACCAAAGCGTTCGGTCAGGCTCGGGTCTTCCTGACGGCCGAGAGTCAGGAGCGCGCCCAGACCGGCCAGGGTCAGCAGCAGAACCGCCAGAATCGACAGGCGTGAGTAGCGGTAAAACAGCGTAGCCATTCGCTTATTCTCCTGCCGGGATGACGCTTTGCCCCGCCGTGACACGTTGCAGGCCGGAGGCGATGATCTGATCGCCATCATTTACGGCTCCGCGGACAAAGGCGCGGTCGACCTCGACGCGGAGTGTTTCGACGACCCGCGGCTCGATAATCCAGCCGCCATTGCCGTCGGCGACGAGGGTCTGAACCGACCACAGGCCCCGGCGGCCTTCTGTCAGGGCACTGGTCGGCACCCAGAAGCCGCGATCGGAAATGCCTGTTTCAAGCTGCAAACGGGCGACCTCGCCGGCCCGGGCCGTGCCCGATTCGATATCGAAGATGGCTGTGACCGTCCGGGTGCGCACATCGACCACGCCTGTCCCACGGCGATAACGCGCATCAATCGCACCGGCATTTGTCATGAAATGATAGACCTCGCCCTCATTCAGAGCGGATGCGGCCAATAGCGGTAATCCAATCCGGATCTCCAGAGAGGTGTTTTCAACCAGCCGGATGACCGGACTGCCGGGCGCGGCAATCGCCCCTTCATCGGCCATACGTGCCGTTACAACCCCGCCAAAAGGTGCCGTAATCTCGGAAAGAACGAGTTGCGCCCGCAAGGAATTGGCCTGCGCCGCAGCGGCTGCGCGGCGGGCTTCTGCCGCCGTGGTATTGGTCGCGACCTCGTCAAGACGTTGTTGCGAGATGTGGCCGCGCTCCAGCAAGGTGCGCTGGCGCTCTTCTGTTGCGCGGGCGATTTCCAGCTGGGCATCTGCCTCATTTGTCTGGGCATCTGCTGCGGCGATCTGGGCCCGTAGCGTGCTGGTATCGAGGCGCGCGAGCGTATCGCCAGCCTCGATCTGATCACCAACATCAACCGAGACTTCGACGATGCGGCCGCCCCGCTCGAAACCGAGATCGCTCTCGCGGCGCGCAGAGATCAGTCCCGGATAGGCTTCGCTGATCATGGCATCGCTTTGGTAGCTGACGGTCAGCACAGGAACGGGAAGCGCGCCCGGAGCCGCTTGCTGAACATCGGCATCGGCCGACCGCAGCGCGGAAACCAGAATAACGATAACCGCCACGCCGATTGCCGCCGCCAGGACCGCAAATCCGGAGCCCAGAGACTGGAGCCTGTTTTTCAATGCCGACATTGTTTTCGCCCTCGCTGACTTACGTCTTCGAGGCGATATAGGGCATTATATGCCGTTTGAAAAGTGAACGGTGTTCACTTTTTTGCAATCGAGCTATGCGTCAGGCATCCAGCCCGCGGATGATCATGTCCGTATGAAAATCAATGACCGCATCCCGCGAGACATGCTCCGAGCCCGGCATGCCCTGTGGAAAGTCATCAATTGACGCCATCAAGACCGCCAGCCCATGGACGCTGGCCCAGACACTTTTGGACGCGACCAGCGGATCCATATCCCGGAACGTGCCATTCTCGATGCCCGCCCGGATCATGTCGCAAAGCTGCTTTTCTGCATGAAAGGCAAAGCTTGATTCGTCCGGAACCTCGTCTTTCTTGAAGAAAGAAAATGCCATCACATAGTGGCGCGGCTCTTCCATCGCGGTTTCGATGTAGGCGCGACCACAGCGCGCGCAGAGGATATGTTCATTGCCGCCTGCATCCGCCGCATCATTCATGCGCTTGATCAGGCGCTCGAAGAACAATTCGCGCATCTCGGAAAAAAGCGCCTGTTTGGAATCGAAATATTTGTAGATGGCCGCGGGCGAATAATCGATCGCCTCGGCGAGGCGCCGCATGGAGATGCCCTGCTCGCCTTCCTTGGTGAACAGGTCTTCAGCCGCTTCAATGATGGCATCGCGGACTTTCAGGCGCCGGCGTTCGGCCGGCGTGAGATCGTCGATTGAGACTTCAGCGTTCATGTGTTTTCCAAGAGCTTCCCCGAATGCGGTTCTGGCGCCGCCTATTCACCCCATATAAGGTCGCAATTCGTGAAACGTCAAAATTCTGCAACAGGATGGGCTCGATGAGCAAAGCGCAAACACCGGATAATCTGCCCGAATTCCCTGAACAGGGTGAACGGCTGGCGCCGCACCACAAGAATGCGGCGACGCTTGAATTGCTGGCCCGGCGGCGCTCGACAGCAGCGGCGGCCATGACAGAGCCCGGTCCCTCGCCGGAGGAAATCGATACGCTGTTGAGCATAGCCCAGCGTGTTCCGGATCACGGCAAGATGGCCCCCTGGCGATTCATTCTGTTCCAGGGCGAAGAACGCGCGAACTTCGGACAGATTCTGGCAAAAATCTGGTCGAGCGAGAACGAGACAGACGACAAGCGCATGGAACTGGAGCTGAACCGTTTCACCCGTGCACCGCTGGTCATCGGGGTGATCTCTCATGTTCTGGAAAAGCACGCCATTCCCGAATGGGAGCAAATTCTGTCCGCGGGGGCTGCCTGCCAGAACCTGCTGATCGGCGCGCAGGCCATGGGTTATGCCAGCCAGTGGCTGACCGAGTGGTACGCCTATCATCCCTTCGCCAAGGATGCGCTCGGCCTGCGCTCCGGCGAACGTGTGGCCGGCTTCATCTTTATCGGATCAACAGAAGATCAACCGGTAGAGCGCATCCGCCCGGAAGCCGGGATCGGCGTCTGGAAAGGCTAGCCGCGGCCGCGATAGGGCGCGACGCCCTGATCGGGCACCCAGACCCCTTTGGGTGGCTCGCCGGTCTGGAAGAAAATGTCGATCGGGATGCCGCCGCGCGGATACCAGTATCCACCGATGCGCAGCCACTTTGGCGACAGCTCCTTTACGAGGCGCTGGGCGATCATGGTCGTGCAGGCTTCGTGGAAAGCGCCGTGATTGCGGAAGGCCGTCAGATAGAGTTTCAGCGACTTTGATTCGACGATCCATTTTTCCGGCACATAGTCGATGACGATGTGGGCAAAGTCCGGCTGTCCGGTGACCGGGCAGAGCGAGGTAAATTCCGGGCAGGTGAAGCGGATGAGATAATCCGCGTCGCACGGATTTTCGACGCGCTCCAGCTGCGCCTCTTCCGGGGAGGCGGCCACCGGGCTGTCAGCGCCCAGCATTTCCAGTTTTTCGTATCGTGTATCGCTCATCGGCGTTTCCCTAGTCAGACGATCACATTATTGCAAGTGACGCATGTCGGGCATGGTCACGGCCGGATTTGGCATGTATGAGGGCGCGAAATTCAAAAACAACCGCCAGATGGTGCGGAATTTATCGGGAGTTGGTTTGATGCGGATTGGTGCACCCAGGGAAATCAAGGTTCGTGAAAACCGCGTCGGCCTGACGCCAAATGGCGCGGCGGAACTGGTGGGTGCGGGCCACGAAGTGGTCGTGGAAACCAATGCCGGCGCCAATATCGGCTTTACCGACGAGATGTATAAAGCCGCCGGTGCGAAAATCCTGCCGGATGCCGCTGCCGTATTTGGTGCTGCGGACATGATCGTGAAGGTCAAGGAACCGCAGCCGTCTGAAACGGCCATGTTGACCAAAGATCACGTCCTTTTCACCTATCTGCATCTGGCACCGGACCCCGTCCAGACCGAAGGTCTGCGCAAATCCGGCTGTATCGCGATTGCCTATGAAACCGTCACCGATGCCGACAACCGTCTGCCGCTCTTGAAGCCGATGTCGGAAGTTGCCGGACGCATGTCGGTTCAGGTCGGCGCGCATTGCCTTGAAATGCGTCAGGGTGGCCGCGGCATTCTGCTGGGCGGCATTCCGGGCGTGACCCCGGCCAAAGTCGTCATTCTCGGCGGCGGCGTTGCCGGCACTCATGCGGCCGAGATGGCTGTGGGGGCGCGGGCAGATGTCACCATTTTTGACCGTTCGATGAAGCGTCTGGCCGAGCTCGACACCCAGTTTGGCGGCATGGTCAAAACCGCCTTCTCGACCACGGCGGCCGTCGAAGCGGCCTGTATGGATGCGGATCTCGTGATCGGCGCCGTGCTGATTCCGGGCGCGGCCGCGCCCAAGCTGGTCACGCGGGAGATGCTTGGCGGCATGAAGGATGGCGCGGTGCTGGTCGATATCGCGATTGATCAGGGCGGCTGTTTTGAAACTTCAAATGCCACGACGCACGATGATCCCATCTATGTCGTCGATGGTGTGGTGCATTATTGCGTCGCCAACATGCCCGGCGCCGTGGCGCGTACGTCAACGCTCGGCCTGACCAATGCCACCCTGCCCTTCATGGTGGCGCTGGCCAATAAAGGCGCGAAGAAAGCGCTGAATGATGACCCGCATCTGGCGCGCGGGCTCAACGTCGCCCATGGCGAAGTGGCCTATGAGCCGGTCGCGAAAGATCTGGGTCTGCCCTATGTGAAGCCGGACTGGCTGACCAGCATCTAGGCATTTCATCGCCGGGCAGATTAAACTGCGGTTTCGAAATACGGAGCCGCGCCATGCCCCATGAAAGTCTGCTGATCGGGTTAAGTCAGATCGGAGCCGTTTTTGCAGGCTTCATGGCGCTATTTATTGCATTAGCCCAGCGTGACGGTCGTCTCGATCCTGTATCGGCATTGCGGGCCCGGTCCATTCTGCACACGAGCGTCATGACGATCGTGATTTCGCTTATACCGCTTGTGCTGACAGCCGCGGAGTTCGAGGTGACTTTGGCCCTGCGTATGTCCGCTGGCATGGGTGCGGTCACTGGTTTGGCCCTTTCGTATGAGGGCGCTCGCCATCAATCACAGCTGACCAGCGAACAGAAAAAGTCCACCGGCTTGATGTTCAATCTGATCACCTGGGGACTTACCGGCATTGCATTCCTGAATGCCATCGGGATTGCTGCCGGTATTATCGACACGGCCTTCTATACAGCCACCATTTTCCTGATTGTGCTGGTTTCGGCCCTCAATTTCGTAAAAATAAGCCTTGAGCGATGGCTCTAGGCTAACCGAACAGTGCATTGCGCAGTCGATTACAAAGTATCTCGGTCTGCCGTAATTGAAGTCCGGCTCGCTGCCGAGCATCTAGCTGCAGCCTGTGCCGTCAGTGATTGCGCAGGGCCGCGATCAACTCTTCCTTGTTCATTTCCGAGCGACCGTCGATACCGATTTCCCGGGCGCGTTCGTATAACTCATCCCTTGACCAGTCCTCATAGCGTGCGGCCTTTCCGCCCTTCTTGCCTGGATGCTGGTGGTCATTGGCCTCCGCGTTGGCAATACGCGCGGCCTTCTCCTTGCTCGCCCCGTCTTTTCTCAGGGCCTGATAGACGTCCTCATTCTTGATGCTTGGATTGGGCATAACCGTCCTCCATTGCTCACCGAAGCCCGAGGGGGTCCGGTCTCGACATACAGGTCAGATCATAATGACCAGCGCAACTGCCCGCAAATGCGCCGTTTTGCGGCTTCGTATTCCGCGGCCAGGCGGTCGATATAGACGCTGGCGGGGGCGATTTCCTTGACCGCGCCAATGCCCTGCCCTGACCCCCAGATATCTTTCCAGGCCTTGGCCGAATCGGAGCCGAAATTCATGGCGGACGGATCGCTTTCCGGCAGATTGTCCGGGTCGAGCCCGGCACTGCGGATGGAGCCCTTGAGATAATTGCCGTGCACGCCCGTAAACAGACTGGAATAGACGATGTCATCGGATTCGCCGTCGACAATCGCGCGTTTGTAATCCTCGGAGGCGCGGGCCTCCTCTGTCGCGATAAAGGCCGAGCCGATATAGCCAAAGTCCGCGCCCATGGCTTCTGCAGCCAGAACGGCGGCCCCGTTCGCAATGGAGCCGGACAGCGCCAGCGGGCCGTCGAAGAATTCGCGGATTTCCTGGATCAGCGCGAAGGGCGATTTCACGCCGGCATGCCCGCCCGCGCCTGCGCACACGGCGATGAGGCCGTCAGCGCCTTTCTCCAGAGCCTTCTTCGCGAAGGTCACGTTGATAATGTCGTGCATCGTCTTGCCGCCCCAGCTGTGCACGGCCTCGTTCAGCTCGACACGCGCACCCAGCGAGGTAATCACCAGCGGCACCTTGTATTTGGCGCAGGTTTCCAGATCCGCTTCGAGGCGGTCATTGGAGCGGTGGACGATCTGGTTCACCGCATAAGGCGCAGCCGGATTGTCGGGATTGGCCCTGTTATAGCTGTCCAGTTCGGAGGTGATCTCGTCCAGCCATTCATCCAGCTGGCTTTGCGGGCGCGCATTCAGCGCCGGGAAGGAGCCGACAATGCCCGCCTTGCACTGGGCAATGACCAGTTTCGGGTTGGAAATGATGAAAAGTGGCGCGCCGATCACCGGCACGCGCAGGTTTGGCGCGATATCAGATGCGTTGGACATGAAGGCTCCCGATCCCCTCCCCGGATCATGGCCGGGGTAAACAGTGTTTATCTGGACTGGAAACTAGGGTGGAAGATCGACCCGGTCTAGTTCGCGCGGGCGTCAACTTGCTTGTAGTCCGCAGAAGGAGGTCGTGCTGGCGTATCGCCCGGCGAAAAATGCTACCGAATGGACGGTGGCTGGCCCTCCGATTCTCCCAGAGACGGTTGGGGAAAGAGTCTTCGGGTGCGGTCGCCGCTTACCTGTCGCAACACCTCGCGAACCCATTCGTTCATCCTCGGATCGTCGTAGGGCACCATCAATGAATCCGGAACCCACCGATTAAGATCGATCTGATAGATCAGAAACAAGTGGTTCGAGCCAATATCCAGCCCTTCGCCCGAATATCCGCTGCCACTCAAGCATTTGTTTTGAGGAACCCACCACAGATCAATTTCGATGATGTCCGGCGTCTCGCCCATCAGGACATCGGTGACGCGAACGCCAAGCCGGCACCCCCTGAAGGGCTCCTCAGCGCGATGCCGTGCCCCGTTTGGCTGATCATTGACAATCGCCCAATCGAGCAGGCTGCGCCGTGGCTCGATATAGGTTCGGTCCACAATCATGCCTTCGACGATGGCATCGTGCTGGAGAATCCACTCGACGGATTCTTCGCCAGATGTTGCGAGAGCGCCGGGCGTGGCAATGCTGGAAACCAACATCAGCATGAGATATTTCGCCGCCAGACGTCTCACCAGATCAGCATTTCTGTTCGCAGGCGGCGCGCGGTGGCGCGGAGTTCGTCGGCTCCGAATATCGGCAGATAGCAATTTCCCGTTTCTGGTTGATAGATTTGCCCTTCATTGTCGACCATGGCCAATACCAGATCGTGATCACCAACCTGCCTGAACTCCATACAATTGACCGCCGAGCCATCGAATACGTAAACGACGTCCACTATTGGCCGGGCGATGCCGCGAAATCGTTCATTGACGAAATAGCTGACGCGGCAGCCGTAAGCTTCCGAGGCGTCATCGGTGAAATAAATAGATCCGGAGCTGTCGGTTCTACCCCAGTCGAGCAAGCTCCTGTCTCTCGGAATTTGATCAGCGACTATTGCCACAGTGCCATCAAAAATGACGCTCCAGTGGAAAATTTCGCCTTCCGTTGTGCCGTACATCGGTGAGCACGCCCAGGACGGCGCAGCGCCCATGACCAAAGCGAGGATTGCGGCAGAGGTCTTCATATTCTCAGCCTACCACACATCGCGTCAGGATTGTGACGGAAATCTAGACCGGCGGGGCATCGGCATGACGCCACATATAGAGCGCGAGATATGACCGGTGCGGCGCAAAGCGCGCCGCCGTGCGGAGGGTCTTGCGGCGCGGGCTGGTCAGGCGTTCGAGGGCTTTGCGCGCGGCGACATCGCCTTCCGGCCAGATATCGGGCTCACCGAAGTAGAACATGTTCATCATGTCTGCCGTCCACTGTCCCACGCCCCAGATGGCGGTGATGTGGGTGGTGCGATCCGCGGCGCTCATTTCGCGCAGGTGATCGTCTTTCAGCTCGCCGCGCCGGGCGAGGTCGGCAATCGCGCAGACGGTTTTTGTCTTGGCCCCAGACAGGCCGCAGGAGCGGAGCAGATCGGTATTCGCCTCACAGAAATGCTCGGCGAGCGGTTTGCCGGCGGCGCTGTCTTCCACCCGGCCCCAGATGGTCTTGGCTGCCTTCACCGATAATTGCTGGCCGGTGATGGCGCGGCAGAGATAGTCGGCAAAGGGCAGGTCAGCTCGGGATGACAATTCGATCGGACCCGCACGCTCGATTGCGGCGGTGAGCTCCGGGCCGAGCTCGCGGGCGGTGTCGATAAAACGGGCATGAATGGCGCGGTGGGGCATGGAAGAAACCTAGCCAGAATGGCGCGCCTGCCAACTGCAAAGCTGCCCAAGTGTCGCATTGTCCCGACATCCCAAATGACCTACCCGGAAATCATGTTGAGACGCATGTCTTCTTCTCGGGCACCTCTGGCGGCGCTATTCATGTCCCTTGCCTTCATGGCAATGGGGACGCGCGCCGCCCTGCCCGCTGGCTATATGCCGGTGTTTGGCGAGGACGGACGCATATCGGTCGTGGTGTGTTCCGCCATCGAACGGCACGTCATCGAAATTGATCTGACGGCTGATGACCGCCCCGACCCGGTAGCGGCTCAGGATTGCCCCTTCAGCGTGACGCAAATGGCGGCGCTGTATGCGACACCGCTCGGGTCACTTGCCGCCCCCTCCACTTTTCACGCGCCGCAATACCCGGCCAGAACCGATACGATTGTCACGACAGCGCGTCTGAATCCGCAAGCGAGAGCTCCGCCGGCCGGTTTACGCGCCTCTATCTAAGCCTTTCCCGACCAAAATCTGATTTCGGCACGCCGGCCCGATGAGGCCGTGCGCGCTATTGCGGAGCTATCCATGTCTTCAATTCACCTTGCCAGCGTCAGCGCGCTGGCCCTGTCTGCTTTTCTCACACCTGCCTTTGCCCAGAACCACGACACAGCCTTGCAGGATGTCATAACCGTCACCGGCATCCGGACGCCGACGGAGGTGGACGCAATCGAGCCCAATATGGAGCCGGATACCGGTCCGGACGCGGCCGCGCTCGCGGCCCGTTTGCCCGGAGCGGCCCTTATTGGAAACGGTGCCCTGTCCGGCCAGGTCCAGTATCGCGGCCTCTTCGGATCTCGGCTGAATATTCGCATCGACGGGCAGAATTTTGCCTCTGGCGGTCCCAACCTGATGGACCCGCCGCTTCACTATGCGCCTGCCCCTTTGCTGGCTGCGATCGAAGTCGACCGCGGTATTTCACCGGTCTCGGATGGTCCCGGGCTCGCCGGCGGGGTCAATGCCGTCCTGAAACGGGTTGATTTTGCCTCTGCCGATGAGGCTTTCCGGCTGCGCTATGATCTGACCGCTGGCGGCCGCTCGGCGGACGCATCCCATTCTGCTGGCGGCATTATCGGCACATCCAGCGACACATGGCGGATGCACATTCTGTTCTCGAATGAGGAGGGCAATGATGTGGATTATCCCGGCGGTACAATTGGCGGTAGCGAGCACCAGCGCACCGTCTATGGTGCCGGGTTGGGCTGGCAGTCCAACGGACACGAATTCGGCCTTGATCTGCGGCGGCAGGAAACCGGCGCCACAGGCAACCCTCCCTTCGCGATGGATATCCGTTATTTCAATACCGATTTCGCACGGAGCTTTTATGCTTTTCCGGCGGGTGACATGACGCTGCGCCTCGAGGCTGGATATACGGCCGTCGATCACGCCATGAACAATTTCGATCTCCGGCCCGCGCCGCCTGCCATGCAGCAGCGCGAAACCTACGCCAACAGCGAAAGCCGCACGCTGTCTCTGGACGCTGTCTGGCCGCAAGCCGCTGCTGAATGGCGCTTTGGTATTGACCATCAGGACGATGATCATGCGACCCGGATCACCAATCCCAATGCAGCGGGCTTTTTTCTCGACAGCTTTCCCGCCGTCGAGATGCAGCGCACCGGCGCATTTGTAGAATGGCGTGGCGAGGTGTCGGGATGGGATGCCGAACTGGGCCTCAGAACCGATCTCCACAATGCCAATGCCGGACTCGCCCGGACCGGCCCGATGGTCCCGGCCATGCCTGGAATGCTGGCCAATGCCTTCAACGCATCTGACCGCGATATTGACGATCAGACGCTGGATCTTGCCGCAAGGTTCTGGCGCCAGGAAGGAAACGTGACCTGGCGAATAACGCTGGCGCGAAAAACGCGCGTTGCCGGCTATGTGGAGCGGTTCGCCTGGCTGCCGACCCCGGCCTCTGGCGGGCTGGCAGACGGCAACACCTATGTCGGCGATCTCAATCTGAACCCGGAAATTGCCTACATTGTTGAAGCGGGTTTCGACTGGAGCCGGGATGGGGCCTATTTTCGACCGACCGCCTTCGTGCGGCACGTCGATGACTACATCCAGGGCGTCCCGTTTGACGCGACACCAGGTGTGATCGACACCCCGGTCGAGATGGTTTCGAACATGAATGGCGATCCCACGCCCCTGCGCTTTGCCAATGTCGACGCCCGCCTTTACGGGCTGGATTTCGACTTCGGTTACGCCATTGATCAGAACTGGCGGTTGGAGGGTGTGTTCAGCTATGTCCGCGGGGAACGCCGCGATATTGACGACAATCTCTATCGTATTGCCCCGACCAGCCTGCGCATGGCGCTTACACGGGAGGCGGTGAACTGGTCTGCTGGTCTGGAAACGCTCGCCGTCGCCGAACAGGACGACGTCTCTGTCACAAATAGCGAAGCCAGCACTGAAGGCTATGTCATTTTCGGCGTGTCAGGCGATTGGCAGATCCGCGAAGGTGCAACGCTTCTGGCAGGCGTGAGCAATCTCCTCGATCATCGCTATGAACGCCACCTGGCCGGTTATAATCGTAATGCCGGATCCGATGTGGCAGCCGGCACCCGCTTGCCGGGTGAAGGACGTTCGCTCTGGCTGCGGCTGCATTTTCAGCGCTAGAAAACGCCCGCCCCGGAGCTTTCGTTTCGGGGCGGGCCTGCCGCAAAATCGGGCACTGGCTTGCCCAGCCGAAGCTCTCGAGGAGAGCGCCAATCAGGTTTTGGAGGCTCACATGTGGTCGTCCGCCTCCGCCAAGGCTACGGCGGGACAGCCTTCGCTCGAATTCGATGTGCTGACTTGCCCAGCCGAAGCTCGCGCAAGCGAGCGAAGGCTGGTGCGGACGGAGGGAGTTGAACCCTCAATCCCTTACGGGCGACAGATTTTAAGTCTGTTGCGTATACCAGTTCCGCCACGTCCGCACAGACGTCTTTCTTAACGCCTTCAACCCAATAGAAAAGCGGCCGCGACATACATCGCGGCCGCTTTCTCAGCCCATGCGTATGTGGATTTAGCGAGCCGGGCCCTGCGCGCCCGGTTTCAGGGGCGCCTGGCTATCGGCCCGGTCAGCCGCCTCTGCCAGGCTGACAAATTCCGCGCGATAACCGAATTCATCCTCTCCCAGAAAGCGATCGGCCAGCCGCGCCACGCGGGCATAATCGAACGCCTCGTCGGCGATGTATTCGTCGCCGCGCAGAAGCTGGGCAAAGCCGGCGACCGCGATCGAAAAGCCGACATCATCGCTGATCTCATCCACGCCATCCGCCTCGTTGGCGGTCGTGATCGGGAATTCGATCAAACGGCTCTCATCCTCGCCCGGCATTTTATAGCGGACGCGGAAGAAGCCGTATTCGTTGGAGAATTCGGTCTCGGATTCGACGCCTTCGGCATAGCGCAGCGGCTCGTTCAGAAGGGCTGGACTATCCGGCGCGGTGATCTCGTAAATCGCGGTGACCGAGTGGCCCGAACCGATCTCGCCCGCATCGACTTCATCATTGTTGAAGTCCTCGCGATTGAGCATCCGCGTTTCATATCCGATCAGGCGGTATTCCGCGACCAGCGCCGGATTGAACTCGATCTGCAGCTTCACATCATTGGCGATGGGAAAGAGCGCGGATGAGGCTTCTTCCACAAAGAAGCGGCGAGCCTCTCGCTCGGTATCAATGTAGGCGGCAATGCCGTTGCCATTCTGGGCCAAGGTCTGCATCAGCTGATCGTTATAATTGCCGCGTCCGAAACCCATGACCGACAGATAGACGCCGCTTTCACGTTCGCGGGTGACGAAATCTTCCAGCCGCTCGTCCGAGGTAATGCCGACATTGAAGTCGCCATCGGTCAAAAGCATGACGCGATTGACAGCGTCTTCGTCGAAATGTTCGCGGGCAAAATCATAGGCAAGGCGCAGGCCTTCACCGCCAGCTGTCGAGCCTCCAGCTTCCAGCATGCCCAGCGCCGCATTTATGCAATGCCGGTCGGATCCACGCGTGGGCTCGAGGATCGCCCCCGCCGCCCCGGCATAGACCACGATGGAGACCGTATCGTCATCATCGAGATTCTCGACCAGCATCTGCATACCCTGGATAGCCAGTGGCAGCTTGTCTGGCGAACCCATCGAGCCGGACACATCCACCAGCAGCACCAGATTAGCACGCGGGCGTTCCTCGCGGGGAATGTCATAGCCCTGAACACCGATATGCATCAGCTGTGTATTCTCATTCCAGGGATTTGGCAGGACGGTGACATTGGCCGCGAACGGCGCGTCCCGATCCTCCGGCAAATCGTAGGAATAGTCGAAATAATTGACCATTTCCTCGATCCGCACGGCATCGCGCGGGGGCATGTTTCCGTCGGTGAGATAGTCGCGCACAACGGCATAGCTGGCCGTATCGACATCGACAGAGAAGGTTGAGACCGGCTCTTCGGAAACGAGCACCACATCATTGCGTTCGACATCGCTGTAGCGTTCACGGTCGATATCACCGGGTAACGGCTGGGGCCGGGTCTGGGGCCCGACCATGCCATACGTCGCTGGCGCGCTCGCAGCGGCACCATCGCGCGCGATCCGGCTACCCGTCACAACCACCTGATCTGCCTCGGCTTCCTGCATGACCATCGCTGGCGGAGGCGGTGGCGGCGCTGGAGGCGGAGGTGGTGGAGGCGGCACAGAACCATAGGTCGGCTGCGGGCGGTAGCCGCCGCGTCCGCGCTCGTTGCTTCCATAGCCGCGATTGGCGACCAGTGTGGGGCATTGCGCGAAAATATCGACGGGCCGGGCGTCGTCATCCTGAGCGGTGACGGCCGAGACCGGCGCGGCCTGCATGGCGGCGAAGGCGAAGGCCCCGGCCACTGTCGTGAGTAAAAGCTTTTTCGTCATGGTTTTCCCTTTGTCCCCTGCCCGATGGACTCAACATTCCCTCGCAAGGGAACCATCGTCGGGCGGGAATGGGGCAATTAAGGGGCAGACGGGATTGCCGCCAATCCGCCGCAATCCGGACGCCAGTGTGGCCGCCGATTTCCCTTGCTGGTAGGGCGATTCGGGCAGATGATGCAGGCCGGTCGAAAGTATGCCGCCGGGCGGTCCGGTGGTTCTGAAAGGACGGCCGTTACATGAAATTCGCCCTGTTTTCTGCATCTGCCCTGATGGCTGCAGCCCTGTCTTTCCCGGTCATCGCGGAAAGCCTTTCCAGCACAATCACCTTCATCAATGCGACCGGCCAGGACGTGGTCGAGATCCATACCGCTCCATCCGCAACAGATGGCTGGAGCGACAATCTGATCGCTGATGGCGCGCTGAGCACCGGTGGTGAAATCGCGACGCTGGTCGTCGCCGACACGGACCATTGCTTCCACGATTTCCGTTTCACGCTGGCCGATGGCAGCGTTGTCGAAGAAGTCGAAATCGACGTGTGTGACCTCGACGGTCAGATGTTCGAAATCGCCGTCCAAGCCTAAGTCAGCTTGACTGGGTCCAAAGGCGCAGGGCCTCGCCGCCCTGCGCCTTTTTATTTCGCGTCCGGTGGGTCGATCACGGGCTTGCCGCCGACAGAGCGGGAGAGGTCTGCGAGCTTCTCGACGACCTCGTCCAGCCTGTCCTGATCCGTTGCGCGGGCGACCAGGTTGGTGCCACGCCGGATCTCTCCATCCGGTCCTTCGAAGAAGTAGGGATAGGATCCGATGGAAACGTCTGGATAGTCATCGGCCAGAACCCGCAGTCCATCCGCCAGATCGCCTTCACGCAATCCGCCGGTTGCGACAGTGCGTGAATGGGTGACGGCCCCGCCTTCGATACGATGGGCGACATCCTCCAGCATGGCGCGGGCGATCTTGGGCACCCCGGCGAGCGTGAAGACATTGCCGGTCTGGAAACCGGGCGCGCCGGTGACCGGGTTCCTGATCAGGACAGCGTCCGCCGGCACGCGCGCCATGCGTTTGCGGCTCTCGGTCAGCGGCGTTTTCGACTTCTCATACCATTCCTCGATGATGGCGAAGGCGTCGGCGCGGACATCGACGGTCTGACCGAAGGCGGCCCCGATCGCGTCTGCCGTGATGTCATCATGCGTGGGGCCGATGCCGCCGGTTGTGAAGACATAGTCATATTTCGCGCGCAGGTGATTGATGGCCGCGACCATTTCGTCCGGCTCGTCCGGCACGATCCGGCATTCGGCAACCGACACACCCAGGGGGCTGAGGAATTTCGCGATTTCAGAGAGATTGATGTCACGCGTCCGACCGGACAGAAGTTCATCGCCAATCAGCAGGACCGCTGCCCTGACCTGTTTTGTATCGCTCATCATCTACCCTTTCATCCGCTCGCCGCGACGGATATAGGCAATGGTCATGATCAAGGCCAAGACATTTGACGGCTGGGACCTGCCCTCGCCCTTCATTCACCGTATTACCGCAACAGCAGCTGACGAGGACGAGTTCGGCCACGTCAATAATGCGCGCTATCTGACGTGGGGCGACGAGACCGCCTGGGCGCACTGGGACTTTGACGTTCCGGAGCATCCGCGTTCCGAATTCGTGCGCTATGAACACGGCATGGCGATTGTCCGGTCCGAATGCGATTATCTGGGTCATTGCCATGCGGGCGACGATCTCGACTGCGCCGTCTGGATCACCAAATCCGATGGGCGCCTGCGCGCGGAACGCCGCTATCAATTCCGCCGCGCCGATAGCGGCCAGACGATTTTCCGCGCCCGGATGGACCTTGTCTGCTTCAAGCTGGGAACGGGACGGCCGACGCGCATGTCTCCGGCACTTGTGAAACATTACCGGGTTTCACCGGATATTGCGGACGCTCTGATGACGGAAAGTTTAGGCAAGCGCGATTGATGCCCGGCCTCCCCGGACTATAGTGCCGTCGAAATTGATTTTTTAATCACGAAATCGAGTCCAAGAGGTCTGCCCCGTGAATACTTTTGCCCGTCTGGCTGCCGCCAGCCTGTTCGCCCTTATTCCCGCTACGGCCTGCGCCCAGTCGGCTGATGAGGATTTTGTTCCCGATATTCCATCGGAAAATATCGAAGCCCATATCCGCTTCCTCGCACACGACGCGCTGGCCGGCCGCGCAGCGGGGTCTGATGGCTATGACATTGCCGCGAACTATGTCGCCTCACAATACCGCCTGATCGGGCTGGAGCCGGCTGGCGACAATGGCGGTTATTTTGCCGAAGTCCCGATGCAGGTCATGACGCCGGTTGCGTCGGGCGGCACGCTGGTCATTGGCGAGGGCGACGACGCGGTTGCCCTGCAAAACGGATTTGATCTGATCATCGCCGGCCACCCGGTTCTGGATGAAGCCTCGATCACGGCCGAAGTGGTTTTCGTGGGCTATGGCCTGTCCCTTCCGCATCATGGCTATGATGATTATGAAGGCGTTGATGTTGAAGGCCGTATCGTCGCCTATTTCGGCGGCGCACCGGACATCATGCCGTCCGATGAGCGCTCTCACCAGCAGCGCACCTCCACCAAACGCGAAACCGCCGCGCGTCACGGCGCCATTGGCTATATCCAGCTTTCCGGGACGGCCGCCGAACAATATGCACGATTTGCAGAGCGCGCGGTCAGCGGTTCGTCAATTGCCCTCGCCCCGGTCGGGGCAGAACCGGCCTATAGCGACCTGCAGGTCGGCGCGGGCGTGGCTCTGGAAGGCGCGCAGGCGCTGTTCGCCAATTCCGGCACGACGTTTGAAGACGTGGCCGACCGCCTGCAGGCGGGCGAACCGGCGTCCATGCCGCTGAATATCACCGTCACCATGACGCAGGAAACCACGCGCGACCTCTTCGTTGACAATAATGTTGTCGGCATGATCCCCGGATCGGATCCCGAACTGGCCGACGAAATCGTCGTCCTTACGGCCCATCTGGATCATATTGGCGTGACGGATGCGGAGGGTGTTTCCACCACGGGCTGCCGTTCCAACAATGAAGAAGACCGTATCTGCAACGGCGCCGTCGATAATGCGTCCGGCTCCGCCATCATGCTGGAGACGGCGCGCACTTTCATGCAATCGGAAGCACCGCGCCGGTCGCTGCTCTTCGTCGCGCTGGCCGCGGAAGAACAGGGCCTGCTGGGATCGGAATATTTCGCCTTTCACCCGACCGTTCCGGCCGATGCGATGGTAGCCAATGTCAATCTGGACATGCCGGTCATCGTCTATGAATTCTCCGATGTAGTGGCATTCGGTGCCGAACGGTCCTCACTAGGCCCGATCACGCAGCGTGCCGCAGCCCGGATGGGGATCGAGGTCAGCCCGGACCCCCTGCCCGAGCAGAATCTGTTCATCCGGTCAGACCACTACAATTTCGTGCGCCGCGGCATACCGTCCGTCTTCCTGATGACCGGCTTTTCCTCACCCGATCCGCGCTGGGATGAAGGGGAAGGCTTCATGGGCTTCCTGAACACTCATTATCACCGCCAGTCGGACGAGCCCGATAGCGACGAGGAAATGGTGATCCTGTATGAACAGGGCGCAAAATTCGCCAATATCAACTTCCTGATTGCGCGCGAGATCGCCAATAACGATACCGCACCCACCTGGAATGAAGGTGATTTCTTCGGTGATTTCTACGGTGCTGATCGCTAGGTATTATTTCCTGAATGCCGAATGACAGGCGCGCGGCGTTTCAAACGCCGCGCGTTTTGTTTATATGGAAGCGGAACAGGGCACAGGACAGGTCATGAATCTGGCATACGACGTTCAAAGCGATAGCGCGAATGAGTCTTCGCGTGACGGCCGTATCAAGCTGCATGGCGCGGACGGCTTTGCGGGCATGCGCAAGGCGGGACACGCAGCGGCGGCCACGCTGGATCATATCATCCCCATGGTGCAGCCCGGCGTCTCAACCGAAGAAATCGACGATGCGGTGCGCAATTTCATGTTTGCGCAGGGCGGCGTGCCGGCCACGCTGGGCTATCGCGGCTATACGAAATCCTCCTGCACCTCGATCAATCACGTCATCTGTCACGGCATTCCGGGCCCCAAACCCCTGAAGGACGGCGATATCGTCAATATCGATGTCACCATTCTGCTGGATGGCTGGCATGGTGACACATCGCGCATGTTCATCGTCGGCGAACCGCGCCGCAAGGCAGAGCGCCTGATTGAAGTGACCTATGAAGCGATGATAGCGGGCATTGCCGAGGTCAAACCCGGTGCCACGCTGGGCGATGTCGGGGCCGCGATCCAGGAGATTGCCGAAGCCAATCGCTGTTCTGTTGTGCAGGACTTCTGCGGCCACGGCATAGGGCGCCTGTTTCACGACAGCCCGAACGTGCTGCACTATGGCCGCCGCGGCGAAGGCGTCGAGCTGAAGCCGGGCATGTTCTTTACCATCGAGCCCATGCTGAATCTGGGTCGTCCGGACGCCAAGGTCCTGTCCGATGGCTGGACCGCGGTAACGCGGGACCGGTCCCTGTCGGCGCAGTTTGAACACTCGGTCGGCGTCACCGAGGACGGCGTGGAAATCTTCACCGCCTCACCTGCCGGGCTGGATTGCCCGCCCTATCCATCCTGATGCATGGCGGATAAGGCGGCGACACCCCACCACGCGGGACATCGTGACCGCCTCAGAGCCCGCTTTGCCAGAGCGGGCGGCGATGCGCTCGCCGACTATGAACTCCTCGAACTCTTTCTGTTTCGCTCCATTCCGCAGAAAGATATTAAGCCGCTTGCAAAGGACCTGATCGCCAAGTTTGGCGACCTCGGAGGCGTTACCGCAGCTTCAATTGAAAAGCTCTGTGAGGTTAAGGGCGTAGGTGAAGCAACTGCCATTGATCTGAAGCTCCTGCACGCAGCCTCCGCGCGAATGGCGCTGGAAGGCGCGCTGGACAAGCCCGTCATATCTTCCTGGTCATCGCTGATCACCTATTGCCGCACCGCCATGCAGCATGAGCCCGTGGAGCAATTCCGGGTGCTGTTTCTGGACAAGAAAAACCGGCTGATGGCGGATGAAGTCATTTCCAAAGGCACGGTCGATCAGGCCCCGGTCTATCCGCGTGAAGTGGTGAAACGCGCCCTCGCCGTGGAGGCCAGCGCCATCATTCTGGTGCACAATCATCCATCCGGAGACGTGACGCCTTCGGCCGCGGATGTGGAGATCACCAAAACCATTGTCGACGCCTCCAAGCCCTTCAACATCGTGGTCCACGATCATCTGATCATTGGCCGGCAGACCACGGCGAGCTTCAAGTCTCTGGGATTGCTCTAATGCGTGGTTCGAGGCCCACCTGTGGCGGGCAACTCACCATGAGGTAGACAACCGTATTGCCATCCATTCACCTCATCCTGAGGTGCGAGCGAATGCGAGCCTCGAAGGATGGCTGATCAACTCTACCGGGGTGCCCGGACTTGCCTGCACTCGCGAAAGTGGGTGATCCGGGCATCCATCCAAATTGAGACCCTCCGGTCAAGCCGGAGGAAGACGCGGTGGAAAACGACGGGCCATTCATCATCGGCCGCTTGCCGCCCTCCCCGGCGCCGCCTAACAATTCCCCATGAGCTATAAAAACCATTTCACCCATCTCGAATGTTCGGCCACCGGCGAACGCTATGAGAAGGACCGCCCGCATAATCTGTCCGCCGCCGGAAAACCCTTGCTGGCGCGCTATGATCTGGCGAAAGCGAAAACCGGGATCGACCGTGATGAAATCTGGTCGCGGACGGGCGGATTCTGGAAATGGCGCGAGCTTCTGCCGGTTGTGAATGACAGCGATGTCCTGCGCCTCGGCGAAGTCGATACACCGCTGATCGAGATTCCCGTTTCCGCCAGGGCTGCCGGGGCAACAGGCCGCGTCATCGTCAAGGATGAGAGCCGCCTGCCGACCGCCAGCTTCAAGGCCCGAGGGCTGGCGCTGGGTGTGTCGATGGCGAAATCATTCGGCCTGAAACGCCTGGCCATGCCGACGGCGGGCAATGCGGGGGCGGCAATGTCGGCCTATGCGCGGCGCGGCGGGATGGAGGCTTTCGTCTTCTGTCCTGAGGATGCGCCGGAAGTGAATATCCAGGAGACCTGCCTGCAGGGCGGCAAGGTCTTCCGTGTCAACGGGCTGATCCATCATTGCGGCGCGCTGGTCGGGGCCGGCAAGGAGGCGATGGGCTGGTTTGACCTCTCCACCTTGAAAGAGCCCTATCGCGCCGAGGGCAAGAAGACGATGGGTCTGGAACTCGCCGCACAGATGGGTTGGCGCTTGCCCGAAGCCATCTTCTATCCCACGGGCGGCGGCACCGGCCTGATCGGCATGTGGAAGGCGTTCGAGGAGATGGAGCAGCTCGGCTGGATCGGACCCGAGCGTCCGAAAATGTTTGCGGTGCAATCCACCGGCTGTGCGCCCATCGTCAAAGCCTTCAATGACGGCAAGGACCATGCCGAGGAATGGCTGGACGCCGATACGATGGCCGCCGGGATGCGGGTGCCGAAAGCAGTGGCCGACTTCCTGATCCTGCGCGCCGTGCGGGAGAGCGGCGGCGCGGCGCTGGCCGTGACCGATGAGCATATCCAGAAATGCTGGTACCGGATCGGGGCGGACGACGGCCTGCTGATGGGACCGGAAGGGTCGGCCACCTATGCGGCCATGGAAATCGCCATTGCCGACGGGCTGATTGAACGTGATGCAGACGTCGTGCTCTATAATTGCGGGTCGGGCCTGAAATTCCCGATGCCGGACACATCCCGGCGGCTCGACCGCCATAGCGAGATCGATTGGACATCCTTATGACCCAAGCTGAAAAAGCCCGCACTTTCCATGCCCTGCATAAAAAGGGCGAGCCGCTGGTGCTCTACAATATCTGGGATGCGGGCAGCGCGAAGGCGGTCGCCGAAGCCGGTGCGAAAGCCATCGCGACGGGCAGCTGGTCGGTCGCGTCTGCACAAGGCTATGCGGATGGCGAGAAACTGCCGCTGGACCGGGTGATGCGCACGGCCAAGCAGATTGGCTCCGCGGTCGGCCTGCCCGTGTCCATTGATTTTGAAGGCGGTTATGCGCGCGAGCCGGAATTCCTGGCCGACAATGTCGCCCGGCTGATTGCCACCGGGGCGGTCGGCCTCAATTTTGAAGACCAGGTGGTCGGCGGTGAGGGCCTGCACGCTATCGAGGACCAGGCGCACCGCATTGCGGCGATCCGCGCCGTGGCCGACGAGGCGAGCATTCCGCTGTTCATCAATGCGCGCACCGATGTGTTCCTGAAATCCGATCCGGCTGATCATGCCCGCCACATGAAAGAGGCCACCGATCGCTGCGATGTCTATGCCGAGGCCGGGGCGAGCGGATTCTTCATTCCCGGCCTGACCGATCCGGACCTGATTGCGCGAATCTGCTCGCACACGAAACTGCCGGTGAATGCCTATATGAAGGACGGTGCGCCCTCGATCTCCGAGATGGCGAAGCTGGGCGTGGCCCGGATCAGCCATGGTCCCGGCCCCTATCGTCAGGCGATGCAGGCGCTGACGGCGAGTGCGAGCGAGGTTTATCAGAACTAGTTTTTCTCCCCCCGCTTGCGGGGGGAGTGTCGCGTAGCGACGAGGGGGGCGAATGGCGGGTGTCATCTTGCCCCCTCCGTTTCTCACTGCGTTCGAAACACCTCCCCCGTAAACAGGGGAGGAAAACTACCCTCCCCTTGACCTTCCCGCCCCTCCGGCGCATCACGCCGCCATCACATTGCATGGAGCGGCGCGCGCATGATCCCTCGTTATACCCGTCCCGAAATGGCGGCCATCTGGTCACCGGAAAACAAGTATCGCATCTGGTTCGAGATCGAGGCGCACGCGACCGACAAGCTGGCCGAGCTGGGCGTTGTGCCCGAGGCGGCCGCTAAGGCCGTCTGGAAGGCAAAGGACAAGACGTTTGACGTTGACCGGATCGACGCCATCGAGGCCGAGGTCAAACATGACGTCATCGCCTTCCTGACCCATCTGGCCGAGCTGGTCGGCGAGGATGCCCGCTATGTGCATCAGGGGCTGACCTCTTCGGATGTGCTGGACACCTGCCTGGCCGTGCAGATGCGCGATGCCGCCGACATTCTGATCGCCGGTGTGGATCGCGTCATGGCGGCGCTGAAAACCCGCGCAGAAGAGCACAAATACACCGCCTGTATCGGCCGCAGCCACGGCATCCATGCCGAGCCGACGACGATGGGCCTGAAATTTGCGCGCTTCTACGCCGAGTTTGCCCGCAACCGGGCGCGTCTGGTTTCCGCGCGCGAGGAGATTGCCACCTGCGCCATTTCCGGGGCCATCGGCACCTTCGCCAATGTCGATCCGGCGGTCGAAGCCCATGTCGCGGAGAAGATGGGGCTTTCCATCGAGCCGATTTCCACACAGGTCATTCCGCGCGACCGGCATGCAAACTATTTCGCCGTTCTGGGCCTGATCGCCTCGGCGATTGAAAATATCGCCATCGAGGTGCGCCATCTGCAGCGTTCCGAAGTGCGTGAAGCACAGGAATTTTTCTCCAAGGGCCAGAAGGGTTCCTCGGCCATGCCGCACAAACGCAATCCGATCCTGACCGAGAATCTGACAGGACAGGCCCGCCTCGTCCGCATGGCCGTCGTGCCGGCGATGGAAAATATCGCCCTCTGGCATGAGCGCGATATCTCCCACTCCTCGGTCGAACGCGGCATCGGGCCGGACTCGACCGTGCACCTGGATTTTGCCCTGCACCGCACCGCCGGCATGATCGAAAAGCTGATCGTCAATGAGGATCGCTGCCGGGAGAATCTGGAAGCCTATGGCGGCATCCATAATTCCCAGCGCATCCTGCTGGCCCTGACGCAGGCCGGTGCCTCGCGCGAGGACGGCTATCGTCTGGTCCAGCGCAATGGCATGAAAACCTGGGATGAAGGCGGGCGGCTGATGGATCACCTCAAGGCCGATGCCGATGTCAAAGCCTTCCTCTCAGACGCGCAGATCGAGTCCTGCTTTGACGAGGGCTACCACCTCAAACATGTGGATACGATTTTTGCGCGGGTGTTTACTGACTGACGAGGAGGAGAAGTGATTTGGCGAAGCTCTACGATCATATTGACGCCCGGATCGCCGACTTCATCAAAGCCCAGAAAATGTTCTTCGTCGCCACCGCGCCATCGGGCAACGATGGCCATGTGAATGTCTCGCCCAAGGGGTATGACAGCTTCCGCATTCTGGGCCCGAACAGAGTCGCCTATCTCGATCTGGGCGGGTCGGGCATAGAGACCGTCGCGCATCTGCGCCAGAATAGCCGCATCACCTTCATGTTCTGTGCCTTTGAGGGAAAAGCCAACATTCTGCGGCTCTACGGCAAGGGTGAAGCGATCTGTTTTGACGATCCCGGCTTTGCGGACGCGCTGGCGCAGTTTCCGGACTTTCCGAAGGCGCGCGCCATCATCACGGCAGACATAACCCGCATCCAGGATTCCTGTGGCTGGGGCGTGCCGTTCTACGACTTTGCCGATGAACGCGATCAACTGGTCCGGACCAACGCCCATCGCAGCGACGAGGACTGGCGCGCTCGGCGATATGCCTCGAACGCCGAGTCTATTGATGGCCTGCCCGGGCTTGTCAAACCGGAGGATGACGCGTGAGGGGCCGGCGAATTATGACCGACTAGTCCGCCTTCGGCTTGACCTTGTGCACACCCAGCATGTCGAAGACGGCCTTTTCATAGAATGGCTCGCCGACGCCGCGCCTGATTTTACCAAGGAAGTATTTCTCGAAGGCGACTTTCGCCAAATGGACCCAGCCGCCATCAGCCGACCAGTTCACATTGCGGGGCGGGATTTGCGGCATGGCGACAAAGGTCACGCCGCCATCGCCGAAATCGGCGATACAAACGGCATTCCAGGTCGCCTCGTTGCGCGGCTCCTTGCCGTCGATCAGAGCGCGGATGTTTTTCGCGGCCGCATGCACCATGGATTCGATCATGAAGCCGGTCTTGGGCACACCCACCGGCACGGCATAGGTTTCGACCGGCGCGATAGCCACGCAGACCCCGACGGAGAAAACATTTTTGAATGTGGGATTCTGCTGGGTGTGATCGGCGATGACAAAGCCACGCGGATTGACCAGACCCTCGATATCCCGAACCGCCTCGATACCCCGGAAGGCCGGCAGCATCATCGAGTATTTGAAGGGCAGCTCATGTGTCTCCTTCACAGATCCGTCTTCGGCAACTTCTTCGACGATCATCTTGCCGGGCTCGACCTTTTTGACGCGCGCGGACGTGATCCACTTGATGTGCCGGTTGCGCATCTCGCTTTCGAGCAGGCCCTTGGTATCGCCCACCCCGTCCAGACCGAGGTGACCGATATAGGGTTCTGATGTCACGAAGGTCATGGGCACCTTGTCGCGGATTTTGCGCTTGCGCAGGTCGGTTTCCATGATCATGGCGAATTCATAGGCCGGGCCGAAGCAGGATGCGCCCTGGACCGCGCCAACGACAATGGGTCCCGGATCCTTGACGAAATCGTCCCAGACCAGCTTGGAGTCGGCGGCATGGTCGACATGGCAGATCGACTGCGTATGCCCTCCATGCGGTCCCAGCCCCTTGATCTCGTCGAAGGCCAGCTCCGGTCCCGTGGCTATGACCAGATAGTCGTAGTCAACCGTCTCGCCATTCGCCAGAAGGATATTGTTCTGTTCCGGCCGGACCTTTTTGGCGGCCGAATGGACGAAATCGATCTTCTTCTTCGCAAACATCGGCGCCAGATCGACCTTGATGGCGTCCGGCTTGCGCCAATCGACAGCCACCCAGGGATTGGACGGCGTGAAATGAAAGGTCGCGGAATCGCTGATGACGGTGACCTTGTCTTCCTTGCGCAGCTCCTTGCGCGCCTCCAGTGCCATGGGCACGCCGCCCAGACCGGCGCCGAGAATAGCTACATGTGTCATGATTTCCTCCCGTGAGGCCGGAATGTCCCGGCTCTTTAATTGCCCGCGACCTCATCGACCGCAGTACAGAATTCAGACTTCAGATGGTGCAAAAGGCCGATGCAGCGCTGATCGGCGATGGAATAAAAGACCTGCAAGCCGTCCTTGCGGCCCCGAACCAGCCCGTCCTGCCGCATCTTGGCGAGATGCTGGGACATGGCCGACTGGGACAGGTTCGCAATCGTGGTCAGCTCGGCGACCGTCGCCTCGCCCAAGGCCAGGCGGCACAGAATCAGCAAGCGTTTTTCGTTCGCGATCAGCTTCAGGAAAGCAGCTGCATCGCCCGCCTGTTCCTGAAGCTCGCGAATGGATGGATCAGCAATGGAACTCATTTCTCACCTTTATTAGTTGACACTAATGTAGCAATTGCTTATTTAGATGTCAATTATATAGTTCTGGTAACGGAGATACCCATGTCTGCACAGGAAATCAGCCCGAAAGCCGCGGCCGAAGCTCTGGAAAAAGGCGAAGCGATTCTGATTGATGTGCGCGAGCCAGCGGAGTTTGCCGCCGAGCGTATTCACGGTGCCCTGCTCCATCCGCTCTCGACTTTTGATCCCAAGGCGCTGCCGATTGACGCCACGCGCGACGTCATACTGCATTGTGGATCGGCCAAACGTTCCGGCGATGCGCTGGCCCGGTGTGCGCAAGCCGGTGTGCCCATCACCAAACACATGGCGTCCGGCATCATGGGCTGGAAGTCCGCCGGTCTGCCGACCGTTGCCGTTGATCCCGCAACCGGCCGTCTGGTCGATCCGCAGAAAGGCTGAGGCTCATGTTCGCATCTCTCCTCCTTGCCATTCTCCAGGCCACATCAGCGGAAACGCATACGGTCCAGTCCAGTCTCGTGACTGACGAAAAGGCCGTGTTCGCCACCGTTGAAAGCGTCGACGTGGTCAGCGCCCGTGCCCGTATTGGCGGCGTGATCGGTGAATTGCGCGTTGATGAGGGCGATGCGGTCGAGGCCGGTGATATTATCGCCATCGTGGTTGACGACCGTCTCGGGCCGCAGATCGGCGCCGTGAACTCAACAGCCGCCGCGTTAAGCGCCCAGCTGGATCAGGCCCGGTCGGACCTCGCCCGGGCACAGGATCTGTTTGACCGCGGAATTTTTGCGCAAGCCCGGCTGGATGAAGCGCAGACAGCGGTTGATGTGCTGGAAAACCAGCTGGCGTCCGCGCGGCAGGAACGTGCCGTCATTGTGCAGCAATCGCGCGAAGGCAATGTCCTCGCGCCAACGGCCGGGCGGGTGCTGGATGTACCCGTGACGGCCGGCTCAGTCGTCCTGCCGGGCGAGATGATAGCCTCGGTGGCGTCCGACCTTTACGTGTTGCGCCTGATGCTGCCGGAACGCCATGCACGTTCCATCTCTGAAGGTGACAGCATTCGCGTCGATGGCTCCGACCTGACCGGCGATGTCGCGCCAAACGGCTTTATTCGCCAGGTCTATCCGCGCATTCAGGAGGGCCGCGTCATGGCCGATGCACTGGTTGACGGACTGGGAGACTTCTTCGTCGGCGAGCGGGTTCGGGTGCTTGTGGCGGTTGATAGCCGCGAGACGATATTCATCCCCGATATATATATCGATACCCGCTATGGCGTTGATTATGTGCGCGTTCAGGGCGACGGAGATGCCGCACATGATGTTGTGATCCAGCGCGGGGAAGTCCGCGGCTCCGATATTGAAATTCTCTCCGGTCTGTTAGCGGGCGACGTTCTGGTGCAGCCATGAAGCTGGGTATTTCCGGAAATCTGACGCGAGCCTTTATCAACTCGCCACTGTCGCCGCTGATACTGCTGGCATCGCTCGCGGTCGGGCTGATCGCCCTGCTGACGATTCCGCGCGAGGAAGAACCGCAGATTTCCGTGCCGATGGTCGATGTGATGGTGCAGGCCGACGGACTGCGCGCGCCGGATGCCGTGGAGCTGATCACAGAACCCCTTGAAGCGATCATCGGATCTATCCGGTCTGTCGAGCACGTCTATTCCCAGACCGAAGATGATCAGGTTATGGTCACGGCGCGATTTGAGGTCGGCACCGACTTCGATGACGCCATCCTGCGCGTGCATGAAGAAATTCGCGCCAATTACGCTCGAATGCCGCTTGGCATTCCCGAGCCCCTGATTGCGGGCCGCGGGATCAGCGATGTCGCCATTGTCTCGCTGACACTGTCGCCCTCCCCGGACGCCGCCGCGCGATGGGATGACAATGCGATCTACAATATTGCCGAGGAATTGCGCTCGGCGCTGATGAATGTCGAAGATGTGGGTCAGACCTATATCGTCGGCGGGCGCGCGGACCAGATCCGCATCGAGCCCGATCCCGAACGGCTATCGCTCTACGGTGTGACCCTGCAACAACTGGCCGGACGGCTGGCGGAAGCAAACCGCTCCTTCCCGGCAGGCGATGTCAGCGCCATGGACCAGACGCGCACCATCGCTGCAGGGCAAACCCTGCAGGGCGGGCCGGATATCGGCCTCCTGCTTTTGACAACCCGCGATGGCCGCCCGGTCTATGTGCGGGATGTTGCCGACGTCGTCATCGGGGCCGAACCCGCCGATGCCCGTGCCTGGAATCTGACGCGTGACGACCATGAGAGTGGCTGGACCCGCGCGCCGGCCGTCACCCTCGCCATTGCCAAGCGCGAAGGCGCAAACGCGGTGGTCGTGTCCGAACACATTCTGGAACGGCTGGAATTGCTGCGCGGGAATCTCATCCCGGAAGGTCTGGACGTCACGGTCACGCGCAATTATGGCGAGACGGCCAACGAAAAGGCCAACGAGCTCCTCTTCCACCTCGCTCTGGCGACCATTTCCATCGTCTTGCTGGTGACCTTCGTTATCGGCTGGCGCGAAGGTCTGGTCGTGCTCGTCGTGATTCCGACCACGATCCTTTTGACGTTGTTCGCGTCCAATCTGATGGGTTTCACGATCAATCGCGTTTCGCTCTTCGCCCTGATTTTCTCCATCGGCATTCTGGTCGATGACGCGATTGTCGTCATTGAAAACATCGCGCGCCATTGGGCCATGGATCAAGGCAAAAGCCGGGTCCAGTCGGCCATCGAGGCCGTCGCCGAAGTTGGCAACCCCACCATTGTCGCCACCCTGACCGTTGTTGCCGCGCTCCTGCCCATGCTCTTCGTGTCGGGCCTGATGGGCCCCTACATGGCGCCGATCCCGATCAATGCGTCAGCCGCGATGATTTTCTCCTTCTTCGTGGCCGTCATCCTGACGCCGTGGCTGATGAAAGTGATTGCCGGCCGCCGCAAGCACAGCGGTGACCATGATGCGCATAACAGTGAGGGCGTTCTGGGGCGGATTTACCGCCGTGTTGCCGCGCCGGTCATCAAGTCACGCGCGAGCGCCTGGACGCTTCTGATTATCGTTGGCGTCCTGACCGCCCTGTCCATGACATTGTTCGTGACCCGGGCCGTGACGGTGAAGCTTCTGCCGTTCGACAACAAATCGGAATTCCAGGTCATCGTCGATCTGCCGGAGGGCGCGACGCTGGAGCGGACCGAGCGTGTGTTGATGGAAGCGGCAGACCGGCTTGCCGCCCTGCCGGAGGCGACGTCGATCCAGCTCTATTCCGGGACGGCCGCCCCCTTCAATTTCAACGGGCTGGTGCGCCATTACTACCTGCGCGAACGGCCGGAACTCGGCGATCTGCAGGTCAATCTGGAGGCCAAACACCATCGCGACCGGTCCTCACACGAGATTGCGCTGGAAGCGCGGGAATTGCTGGCGGATCTCGACGTGCCGGAAGGCACGGTGATCCGGGTCGCCGAAATCCCGCCGGGCCCGCCCGTGCTTGCCACACTGCTGGCAGAAATTTACGGGCCGGATGCGGATACCCGCCGCGCAGTCGCGACGGAAGTGCGCTCGGCCTTCAACGAAGTGCCCTATATTGTCGATATCGATGACAGTTTCGGTACGCCGCGCCCGCGCCTTCGCATCGCGATTGATCAGGAAAGTCTGGAATTCTTCCAGGTTCAGCAATCGGACGTCTATGACACGATCCGCGCGCTGTTTGATGGCATGCCGGTGGGCTATTCCCATCGTGGCGAAGGCCGCAATCCGGTAGAGATTACCGTTCAGCTGCCCGATAGCGGACGGGTCTGGAATGAACGGCTGGCGTCGACGCCGGTACCGGCCAATACCCTGCCCGGCTCCCGCGCCATAGCCGAGCTGGGTGACGTTGTCACGGTCACGGAGGAAGTGGGGTCCTACCCGATTTTCCGCCGCGATGGCCGCTATCTGGAAATGGTAATGGGCGAGCTGGCGGGTGATTTTGAAGCCCCCATTTACGGTATGGCGGCGGTCGCTGATGCGCTGGATGGCCGCGAATGGACCGATGCCGTCCCGCAACCGGCCATCAGCCTCTACGGACAACCCGCGAGCGATGCCGATGTCACCCTGCTCTGGGACGGCGAATGGGAAATCACCTATGTCACCTTCCGCGACATGGGCGCCGCCTTCATGGTTGCGCTGCTGGGTATCTACGTGCTGGTCGTGGCCCAGTTCGGATCCTTCCGCGTGCCGCTGATCATCCTCATTCCGATCCCGCTGACCTTTATCGGCATCATGGTCGGACACTGGATATTCGGGGCCGCCTTTACCGCCACCTCGATGATCGGATTTATCGCGCTGGCCGGGATTATCGTCCGTAATTCGATTCTGCTGGTGGATTTCATCCGCCACGGCGCGGAAGCCGGTGAACCCTTGCGGGACACGCTGCTGCGGGCAGGCGCGATCCGCTTCAAGCCGATCCTGCTGACCGCGCTCGCGGCGATGATCGGGGCCTCCGTGATCCTGACAGATCCGATCTTCCAGGGGCTGGCGATTTCGCTTCTGTTCGGCCTTGCCTCCTCGACGCTACTGACCGTGCTGGTGATCCCGGCGATCTATGTGATTTTCAAGGATGCCGACGCGCCCTATTCCCCCGAAACGGCGGCCAGTGAGGCCACCACAAACCACGGAGACTGACATGACAATTGGCAGAGCTGTAACCCTGTTTGCAGGCGTGATGGTATTAGTGTCGCTTGCACTGGCCTGGGCCTTCAGCCCCTACTGGCTGGCGCTCACGACCTTTGTGGGACTGAATTTAATCCAGTCCAGTTTCACCGGATTTTGTCCGGCCGCCATGGTGTTCAAGGCCATGGGGCTGAAAGAGACCGAGGTGGGCGCCTAGCCTTCTTTCATGACCTGTTCGCGGGCTTCCGCCAGCAGCTGGTCCATTCTGGTGCGGATGACGTGCTCGGAAACGTCCACGTCAGCCGCATCCAGATCACCCTTGACCTTGCGGTAGACGTCCTCGTGGCCGGCTTCCTCGAAGTCCGCCTTCACCACTTCCTTGGCATAATTCTGGGCGTCTTCACCGGTCTTGCCCATTTGCTCGGCAACCCAGAGACCCAACAGCTTGTTGCGGCGGACCGTCGCCTTGAATTCCAGTTCCTGACTGTGAGCGTAAGCGCCCTCCAGACCTTTTTCGCGATCGTCCATCCCGCTCATGCGCGTCTCCTCCGAAATGCATGTTGTGCTGACTCTCCGTTAGCTTGGCCCGGCGCGTAAATCAATCATGCGAGACGGCGCACATCACCGCATTGCAGCAATGCGCTGCGCAGAGTAAAGAGGAAGGTCTAAGGCGGCCCTGCGGATCGATTCGGGGCCGTTTGCTTTTTCGGACCTCTGGTCCCGCGCGAGGAGCAAGGCGATGGCACGCCGCAAGATGATCTATGAAGGCAAGGCGAAGATCCTTTACGAAGGGCCGGAGCCAGGCACACTTGTCCAGTATTTCAAGGATGATGCGACCGCTTTCAACAATCAGAAAAAGGCCACGCTGGAAGGCAAGGGCGTTCTGAACAACCGGATCAGCGAGTTTATCATGATCGGGTTGATGCGGGCGGGCATTCCCACCCACTTCATCCGCCGCCTGAACATGCGCGAACAATTGGTGCGTCAGGTCGAGATCATTCCGCTGGAAGTGATTGTCCGTAATGTCGCGGCCGGGTCCATCTGTACGCGTCTCGGGATCGAGGAAGGCACCCAACTGCCGCGTTCGATCATCGAATATTGCTACAAGAAGGACGAGCTGGGCGACCCGCTGGTGACAGAAGATCACATCACCGCCTTCAACTGGGCCAGCCCGCAGGATCTGGACGACATGATCGCGCTGACTGTGCGGATCAATGATTTTCTGACCGGCATGTTCGCCGCCGTCGGCATTCAGCTGATCGATTTCAAGATCGAATTTGGCCGTCTGTTCGAAGGCGATATGATGCGGATTGTGCTGGCCGATGAAATCAGCCCGGACAGCTGCCGCCTGTGGGATATCGAAACCAACGAGAAAATGGACAAGGACCGGTTCCGCCGCGATCTGGGAAATGTCACCGAAGCCTACACTGAAGTTGCCCGCCGCCTCGGCGTGATCCGGGAATCGGGCACCGTCACGAATATCGAAGAGGTCATGAAGTGAAAGCGCGCATCCACGTTTATCTGAAGCCCGGCGTTCTGGACCCTCAAGGGGCCGCTGTTGCCGGGGCCCTCAAGAATCTCGGCTTTGACGAAGTTGAAAATGCGCGTCAGGGCAAGCTGATCGAGCTGGACCTTACCGGTGACGATGCCGAGGCTGCGAAGACCCGTGTCGAGGATATGTGCAAGAAATTGCTGGCCAATCCAGTTATCGAGAATTTCTCGATCGAGATGGCCTGATACGCGCCCCCAATTCGTGATTGGCAAGGATTGCCAATCTCTGCCATGATATACACTCTTCAAAGGAGCACATTATGGCGACCATGAACATCTCTCTTCCCGACGGCCTGAAGGCCTTTGTCGAACAACAGGCAGGCAATGGCCGCTTTGCCAATGTCAGCGATTATGTCCGCGACCTGATCCGCCGCGAACAGGAACGTGCGGCCCAGCAAAGTGAGCTGGAGCGCCTGATCCAGGAGGGCATCGACAGCGGTGTGAGCGACAAGACCATCGATCAGATTTTTGATGAGGCCCGGGCAGAAGCGATTGCGAATGGCGCTCGTCCTTGAGATTACGCCGCTGGTCGCCGGAGACCTCAAAGACATCGCTTTCTATAGCGATATGAATTTTGGTTTCGCAGCAACTGACGCCTATCGGGCGGGCCTGCAGAGTGCCATTGCGCGGTTGCTGGACTTTCCGGCAGTTGGTACGGAATTAAAAATCGGCTTCGTTCGCCGCATCAGTTTTCGTTCCCACGTTATCTATTATCAAAAGGTCGAGGACCGTCTTCTGATCCTGCGTGTGCTGCATGGATCACAGCTTCCCCAGCTTCATCTATGATCCCGCATCTCTGCTGATTCCCGGGGCTCGCTTTTGTCGGGCCGCATTGCTAAAGGCTGCGCCATGAAATCCGCTGTTATTGTCTTTCCCGGGTCCAATTGTGATCGCGATGCCGCCATGGCGATCGAGAAGGTGACGGGAGCCGCGCCGGCCATGGTCTGGCATCAGGAAACCGCCCTGCCCGATGGCACGGAATTCGTGATGCTGCCCGGCGGCTTTTCCTATGGTGACTATCTGCGCTGCGGGGCGATGGCGGGGGTCTCGCACATCATTCCGGCCGTGAAAGCCCACGCCGAGGCTGGCAAGCCCGTGCTGGGTGTCTGTAACGGCTTCCAGATACTGATCGAGACCGGGCTTCTTCCCGGCGCGCTGATGCGCAATGCCAGCCTGCACTTTGTTTGCGAGAAATCACCCTTGCGGGTGGAGAATGCAAATACGCGCTTCACCGGCGGCTATGCGACCAACCGCGATGTGGTGATCCCGATCGCGCACCATGACGGCAATTACTTTGCTGACAACGAGACGCTGGACCGGCTGGAGAGCGAAGGACAGGTCGTCTTCCGCTATGCGCGAAACCCCAACGGGTCTGCGCGCGATATCGCCGGCATTACCAATGAGCGCGGCAATGTGATGGGCATGATGCCCCACCCCGAGCGCGCCATCGACGCCGATCATGGCGGAACGGACGGCCTCGCTGTCTTTGAAAGCCTCTTGGGGAGTGCGTGATATGACCCAATATGCTGACGGCATTACTCCGGAAATTGCGGCTTCGCACCTGCCCGCGGATGAGTATGAGAAAGCCGTCGAAATTCTGGGCCGCGCCCCGAACATCGTCGAGCTGGGTATTTTCTCGGTCATGTGGTCCGAGCATTGCTCCTACAAATCTTCCCGCGTTCACCTGAAGAAATTCCCAGTGACGGGCGAGAAGGTCATCCAGGGCCCGGGCGAGAATGCCGGTGTTGTCGACATTGGCGATGGTCAGGCTTGTATCTTCAAGATGGAGAGCCACAACCACCCGTCCTATATCGAGCCCTATCAGGGCGCAGCGACGGGTGTGGGCGGCATTTTACGTGATGTCTTCACCATGGGTGCGCGCCCGATTGCGCTGATGAATGCGCTGCGCTTCGGCGCGCCGGATCATGCCAAGACGCGGCAGCTGGTTTCCGGCGTCGTGGCCGGCATTGGCGGCTATGGTAATTGCGTGGGCGTGCCCACTGTGGGCGGCGAGACCAATTTTCACTCCGGCTATAACGGCAATATCCTCGTCAATGCGATGGCGGTGGGCCTCGCTGATGCGGACAAGATTTTCTATGCGCGCGGCGCCGAGCCGGGCCAACCCATCGTCTATGTCGGCTCCAAGACCGGCCGCGACGGCATTCATGGCGCGACCATGGCATCGGCCGAATTTGACGATGAGAGCGATGAGAAGCGCCCGACCGTTCAGGTCGGCGATCCGTTTGTCGAGAAGAAACTGATCGAAGCCTGTCTGGAGCTGATGGAGACCGACGCCATTGCCGCGGTTCAGGATATGGGCGCTGCCGGCCTCACCTCGTCGTCTGTTGAAATGGCAGGTAAGGGTCAGGTTGGCTTGCTGATGGACCTCGACAAGGTGCCCCAGCGCGAAGACAACATGACCGCCTACGAGATGATGCTGTCTGAAAGTCAGGAACGGATGCTCTTCATCCTGAAGCCGGGCAAGGAACACATCGCCGAGGCCATTTTCAACAAGTGGGAACTGGACGTCGCCACGATCGGCCGCACGACCGATACCGGCCGCATGGTGCTGACCCATAAGGGCGAAACCGTCTGCGACATCCCGCTCGATCCGCTGGCCGAGGATGCGCCCCTTTACGAGCGCCCATGGCAGCGCGCCCAGCCGGAACCGGCTATTTTTGCGGACGAGCTGTCCCAGCCGAAGGATTATGCCGAAGCCATTCTGACGATGATGGTCTCGCCCGACCTGTCCTCGAAGGCCTGGATCTGGAAGCAATATGACCGCCACGTCATGGCGGACACGGCAGCCTCCTCCGAGGACCCGGCGGATGCCGCAATCGTGCGCGTCCATGGCACCAACAAGGCGATCGCCATCACCACCGATTGTACGCCGCGCTATTGCGAGAACCACCCGATCGAGGGCGGCAAGCAGGCCGTTGCCGAGGCCTGGCGCAATCTGACGGCTGTCGGCGCCGACCCGATTGCGATTACCGACTGCATGAATTTCGGCAACCCCGAAAAAGAACACATCATGGGGCAGTTCGCTGAATGCGTGGAAGGCATGTCGGAAGCCTGCCGTGTCCTCAACTTCCCGGTCGCGTCGGGAAATGTGTCGCTCTACAACGAGACCAATGGCTTCGCGATTCCGCCGACCCCGGCTGTGGGCGGCGTCGGCCTGATCCCGAACATCTCAAAGCGCATGGGATATGGCTGCGTTAAAACCGGCGACATCCTGATGGTTGTCGGCGACACTGAAGGACATCTCGGCGCATCTATCTATTTGCGCGTCATCGAGAACCGCGAAGACGGCAGCCCTCCCCCGGTCGATCTCGACGCTGAAAAACGCAATGGCGATTTCGTTCGCACGCAAATCCGGGCTGGTCATATCAAGGCCTGCCACGACCTGTCAGATGGCGGTCTGGCGGCTGCCGCGTCGGAAATGGCGATGGCATCGGGAACCGGACTGAACCTTGTTCATGACAGCGACCTGCCTCTGCATGGCTGGCTCTTCGGTGAAGACCAGGCGCGCTATCTGCTGGCGGTCGATGAAGCTGCGGCAAAAGACATGCGCAAGGCCGCCAGGGCCGCCGGTGTGCCGCTGCACGTCATCGGCATCGCGGGCGGAGACGCGCTGACCATCAATGGCACGATCGAGGTCTCGATTGCGGACCTCAAAGCCGTCAATGAGAGCTTCATGCCGACCCTGATGGGTGAGGCGTAGGGCCTATTCCATGCCCGGCTTGATGAAGCGGCCATTCTCGTCGGTGCGGGCTTCCTCCACGTCTGGCGCGGCGGCACGATGTGCCGCCAATTCGCCAGCAATCGTGGCGAGATTTTCGTCAAAATAGACGACGGCGTTCAGAACGGTCTGGGCATTGGAGAGGAAGAAGTCCTGCTGGACCACTTCGAACTCGTCCGTCGGCTCGTGGTAATGCTCGTGAAAATCCACGCCATAGTAGATCCAGGGAATGCCGGCATCATGAAACGCCGCATGGTCAGATGAGTAGGTCCAGTCACCGCCGGGCCCCCATTCGGGTGAATCATAGCCCTGAACGAGATTTGTCGGTTCTGTCACCTCAACCGCGTCGATATGATCGCGCAGGAAGGGAAAGTGAAACGCGCCGGCCGCCGGCAATTCATTCTCGGCATTGATGGCCAGCATATCCAGATTGATATTGAGCACGACGCGACTCTGGTCCACCGGCAAATCCGCCACCAGGGCCCGCGCGCCATTCAGCCCGTTTTCCTCGGCGTCGAGGGCCGCAAAGATGATGGTGTGTTCCGGCGGGTTGTCGCGCAGCGCTTCGGCCACGGCGATCAGCGCCGCTACGCCCGACGCGTTGTCATCCGCACCATTGCAGATCTGGCCGCTGCAATTTCCCAGATGATCATAGTGGGCCGTCACGACGATCACCGGGCCGTCATCTGCCCCGCCTGAGCCGGCATGATAGCCGACAAGATTGATGCCCTGCATCTCTTCAGCCGAGCGGCGCGGCGAATAGGTGAAGGCCTGTTCCCATGTTTCGCCAAACGCCATCAGGCCCGACAGGAAAAACCGTTCACTGATATAGGCGCGGGCATCAGCAGCGCCTTGCGTGCCGGTACGGCGGCCATCCATTTCATCCGTCGTCAGGGCACGCAGATCATCCAGCGCCTGTTCGGCATTGATGTCCTGCGCGGCGGCCGGAAGGGTTGCAGCGAGCGCTGCGGCAAGACCAAAAACGAGATGACGCATGTTTCCTGTACTCCACTGACATGGCAGATATTGAAGAACGGTCTATACAAACGGATCGGAAGCCGCCACATACGATTCTGTCATGCCAATGAATGCCGAAGATATTGTCCGCCTGATCGAGGACGGAATTGAGGGTGCCAGGGTCGAGATCAATGATCTGGCCGGGGATGGCGACCATTATGAAGCTATCGTCACCGCGGAGGCGTTTCGCGGACTGCCCCGAATCAGGCAACACCAGATGGTGTATGCAGCCCTTGGCGGGCGCATGGGCGGCGAACTGCATGCCTTGAAGCTGAAAACCAAAGCCCCGTGACACTGGATCTGTCGGAGATTTCACGGCTGGGGTTTGGCGTGTCCGGCCCCCACAAATGTAATGCTGTGGACCGTCCGCAAACCATCCGCCTGATCCTTGAAGCTATTGATCTGGGTATAACGGTTTTCGATACCGCACCGAAATACGGCGATGGCGAAGCCGAAAGCCGCCTTGGCGAGGCCTTGACCGGGACCGACCGGGATCGGGTCTTCATCGTGACCAAGGCCGGGATCGTCGACGAGACGGACCGGCGCGATTTTACGCCGGCCGGCATCCGCGCGTCGCTCGAAGGCAGTCTGAAACGGTTGCGCGTCGGCCATGTCGACGCACTGCTCCTGCAGGGCGCTGCATCCGGAGAGCTCAATGACAACCTCCATGAGAGCCTGTCACAGCTGAAATCGGACGGGCTTGTCCGGTATATCGGCGCATCCGGCCGTGATGATGAACTGGATATCCCGATACGGCATCCGGCCTTCGATATCATCATGGCGCCCAATTATGCCGGCATGCCCGCCCCGCAGACCGACCGCCTTCTGGCAGCGCAAGATGCGGGTAAGCGCATTTTTTCAATCGAGGCCAAGAATGGCGCAAAGCCCGCGCTGAAGCTATCGCTCGACAAGACAGACCGCTGGTATTTCAAACGCCAGCTGAAGCGACTGGCAGACCGCTGGACCGGAGACCCGTCACCGCCCAAAGGCCAGCTATCCATTCTTGAGGCTTTTCAATGGGCACTGGACAGCCACCAGACCGATTGCCTGCTGGTTCAGACCTCGAAATCCGCGCATCTCAAGCAGCTGGCGCAACTCGCACGTCTTGACGCAGGGGCCCGCCGTGCCTAGCTCCTAGCCAAACCTCAAGGAGTGCCGGAATGAGCGACGTACAAGCCGAAATCAAGGACATGGTCGAGAAGAATGATGTTGTCCTGTTCATGAAGGGCACGCCGATTTTCCCGCAATGCGGTTTCTCGTCTGTTGTGGCAGGTGTTCTGGGGCATCTCGGCGTGGAATATGCCTCCGTGAATGTGCTGGAAGATCAGGACATCCGGGAAGGCATCAAGGCCTATTCCGACTGGCCGACCATTCCCCAGCTTTATGTGAAGGGCGAATTTGTCGGCGGCTGCGACATCATCAAGGAAATGTTCGAAGAAGGCGAGCTTCGCCCCTTCCTGCAAGACAAGGGCGTTCTGGCGGCTGACGCTTGAGCTCACCCAACACCCATCACTGCATGTGAATCAAATAAACGTTGAGTGCTGACGCATAAATCAGTCACTCTGCATCTATGCGATATGCGCTTGGGATAACTCAATTTACCATTCTTGCAATCCCGGTCGTGCTTAGCGGGGTCGCACATCATTTGGTGCCGGTATGGTTATGGCTTGGGCCCTACATCCCGCTAGACGTCTTGGTCGCATTTTTTAAAGCAATGATGTCGTGGCCGCTAATTTTCTCAATGGCCTATTTTCTTTTGTGGGTACTGAGTACGGCAAGCAAAAACCCTTTGATTGTTTCTTCAATCGTGCGGATTTTGTTGCGGTTTGTGCTTCCACTGGCGCTTTTGGGTTGCCTGGTTTCAATAGCCGGTTTTCTCACGAGTCTATTGTATATCTTCAGCGACGCAGTGAATTCAGGCGGAAACCGCTCTGAATATCCTCATTGGATGCGTCCCGACTGGATGTTTCAAGCTACTTATTTGTCGATGGGATATGCAGCTCTTGCAGCAACTTCCATGATTCACATTAAGCGAACTACCCTTCCAGAATCGGATTCATGACCGTTACATTCGCACCGGGACGGACGCCGAGTTCTTCAAAACCGAACGGAATCTCGACCCCCTCCGGCACCAGGGCGCGGCAATAATCGTCGCGTGAGCGTCCGAGCGTAACCTGCGTTTCGCCGCGGCGGCTGCGCACATCGACCGTCAGATCGGCTTTCTGGGTACAGCCATTCGACGGCACCCGCACCACCAGAATGTCATCGCCGACAATCCGCCAGCCATGAATGGCAATGTTTTCGTTGGACGCCACGACAGTCTCTTCCCGATCTCCGCCGGGCATAAGGGGCAGGTTCTGAACTGTCGAACAAGCGGCCAGAGAAAGAGGCAAAAGCGCGATTGCGAATAAACGAGGTGTCATTAGGCGACTCCGGGGATTTCCTGAATCAAATTGATAAGCGTGTTTGCCTCTCCATGCAAAGCGCAGGCCGATGCAAACTCATGCCTGGCGGGAATTTACATGGCCCTGACTCGCGTTACGGGCGAAAAAAGATTCAAAACTTGAGGCGGAGCGAGAATATGACTCTTTTCCAATGGATTGGAGCAATTACTTGATTCAACTTGTCTGAATTTAAATTCAGCAGAGCGTTCCACCATAAAGAAAGGCCGCTCTGGTGCAACACCAAAGCGGCCCTCAAACTGCATTTCCTCAACAATTACGAGGAGTAGAACTCGACCACGAGGTTCGGTTCCATTTGTGCGGGATACGGCACATCAGCAAATTCCGGTGTGCGCACATAGGTGGCTTTCATGCCCTTGCCGTCAACTTCGATATAGTCGGGAATATCGCGTTCCGGGCTTTCCAGTGCTTCCAGCACGAGGGCCATGGAGCGCGACTTTTCGCGAACTTCCACGACATCGCCCGGCTTCACACGGTAGGACGGAATGTTGACCTTCTTGCCGTTCACCTTGACGTGGCCGTGATTCACGAACTGACGGGCCGCAAACACGGTCGGCACGAATTTGGCGCGATAGACGATCGCATCCAGACGGCTTTCCAGAAGACCGATCAGCTGCTCGGCCGTGTTACCGCGAAGGCGCTGGGCCTCGGCGTAAATGCGGCGGAACTGCTTTTCGGTGATGTTGCCGTAATAGCCTTTCAGCTTCTGCTTTGCGCGCAGCTGCAGGCCGAAATCGGACAGCTTGCCCTTGCGGCGCTGACCGTGCTGGCCAGGACCATAGGGACGGGAATTCAGTGGGGATTTGGGACGGCCCCAGAGGTTTTCACCCATGCGGCGGTCAATTTTATACTTCTGCGTATGACGCTTCGACATGCTCTTCTCTTTTTCGACGCGGCCCGGCAGCCTTCGAACCTGAAGACTGCGATCTCAACGGCGGCACCGCACCACCCGTAATCACGCCCGTAGAAGGGGCGAAGCGCGGCTTTTACCGGGTTGAAGGGGGATGTCAACGCCGTGAGGCAATGCGGGCTCTTGCCCTGACAGGCGCCACCGCTCAGAGTAGGTGGTGAATGGGGGAAAAGATGCGCATTCTTGTGCTGGGCGGTTATGGACTGATCGGGTCGGTCATTACGCGCCGCCTGATCGCTGACGGCCATGATGTGACCGGGCTCGGCCGCAATCCCGGCACGGGTCAGCGCCTTGTTCCCGATGCGCAATGGATTGGCGCGGATGTCGCCAGACTGGCAGGGGCGGCCGATTGGCAGCCTGTTATCACCGGGATTGATGCGGTGGTGAACGCCTCCGGCGCGTTGCAATCGGGCCCTCGGGACAATGTGTCGGCGGTCCAGTCGACCGCAATCAAGGCCCTGATCGAGGCCTGTGAAAAAGCGGGCGTCAAACGCTTCATACAGATTTCCGCCACCATGGCGGCGGCTGATGCAGGCACCGACTTCATGCAGACCAAGGGCGAGGCTGATGCGCGCCTGAAGGCGTCCAACCTCGACTGGACGATATA
Organism: Hyphobacterium sp. CCMP332; assembly: GCF_014323565.1. Lineage (NCBI taxonomy): Bacteria > Pseudomonadati > Pseudomonadota > Alphaproteobacteria > Maricaulales > Maricaulaceae > Hyphobacterium > Hyphobacterium sp. CCMP332. The sequence continues at coordinate 587,508 of NZ_CP058669.1, read as the reverse complement.
CCGGCCCGGACTGGTCATCGCACATGCCGCTTATGGCGGCACCGCTCTGTTGCGGATGCTGGCCGCCCTTCCCGGCATCGGGCTGATGGCCTTTGGCGACCGCCGCATTCAGACGATTTCAGTGGATGACATTGCCGAGGCCGTTTCCCTTGCAGCCGGATCAGAGCAACTGACCGGCGTCGATGCCGATCTTGTTGAAGACAATGATCACGCGCTGGCCGATATCGTTGCGGGCATCCGCCACTGGCTGGGTTGGACGCCGCACAAAGTGACCCTCAACCTGCCACGATGGATGACGGCGATCGCGGTGCATCTTGCCGATCTTGCGGGATGGCTGGGCTGGCGCTCGCCGCTTCGATCAAACGCAGTGAAGGTTCTGGACGATGGTATCGCGGGCGACGCATCGCAAACAAAGGCCGTTCTGGGGCGGTCCGCACATTCGCTGAAGCAATCCCTCGAAATGGAGCCTGCGACGCTGGCGGATCGATGGCATGCCCGGTTCAGCCTCCTATTCCCGATTGTTGTTTCCGGCCTTGCCGCTTTCTGGCTGATCAGCGGACTTGTTGCCGTATTCCGGTTTTCAGCGGCTGAGCAGGTATTGAGAGACAGTATCGCTGCAGACCATGCAGGCTGGCTCGTGGCGGCCGGCATTGCGGCTGACATCGCCATCGGTGCCGGACTGGTCTGGCGAATGACAACCGCTCTGGCGGTCAAAGCGGGCATCGCACTGACACTGGCATATCTTGTGATGGGTAGCTGGCTGACGCCGGAATTGTGGGCCGACCCGCTGGGGCCGTTTGTGAAATCAGCGGCGCTCATTCTGATGCATCTGATGGTTTTGCCCTTGCTGGAGGAAAGATGACGGCCGAACTTGTTCTGCGATGGCTGCATGTTGGCGGTGCGACGGTGCTTCTGGGCACCGGCGCAGGTATCGCCTTCTTCATGCTGATGGCGCATCGCACGCGAAATGCCGCTCTGATTGCTCACACCGCATCTGTGGTCGTGATCGCCGACACGCTCTTTACCGCGACGGCCGTCGTCTTGCAGCCGGTCACCGGGGTTATGCTGGCCCATTCGGTCGGCTGGTCGCTCGCAGAAGGATGGATATTGCTCTCAATCGGGCTCTACATCCTAACCGGCGTCTTCTGGCTGCCGGTGGTCTGGATCCAGATCCGTTTGCGCGACATGGCGCGCACGGCTGCTGAAACAAATAGCCCCCTGCCCGCCGCCTATGACCGTTTATTCTCGATCTGGTTTCTGTGCGGCATTCCTGCGTTCCTGGCCGTATTGAGCATACTCTGGCTGATGATCGCACGACCGGCGTTCTGAGGGATTCTAATCCTCCCGGACGATCCGGGCCTTGCCGCGGCCGAGGGCCAGCGCCTTGATCGCGCCACGGAAAGTGCGGGCTTCCTGTTCGGTGAAGCGTCCACGTACCAGAGCCGACCGCAGATTGTTGATCATCAGCGGCGTCTTTTCCGGTGGATGAAAGAAACCAGCGCGGTCAAGCTCGGTTTCGAAATGCACAAAGAGGCGATCCATATCCTCTTTCGACGCTGGTTCGCGGATGGGTTCGAAGTCGTTCGAAACTTCGTCGCCGGCGCGCCATTCATAGGCACAGCAGGCTACGGTCTGTGCCAGATTCAGTGACCAGAATTCCCGATCCACCGGGAGGGTGATGATGGCGTCTGCATCGGCAACGACCTCATTGGGCAAACCGGCTTTCTCGCCCCCGAATATAACCCCGGCCCGCTCGCCGGCCTCATGCGCTGCCCGGATTTCCGCCATCGCCTGACGCGGCGTCAGGACGCGCTTTTCCATCCCGCGCGGGCGGGCGGTCGTCGCGTAAAGCCGCGTCAAACCAGCCATGGCGGGCGCTGTCGTGTATTCAACCTGCACAGATGCCAGAACGGGCGAGCCAACGGCAACATTCTCTGCTTTCGGATTGGGCCAGCCATCGCGCGGGTCGATCAGGCGCAGATCACGCAAGCCAAAATTGGCCATAACCCGAGCCGCGGCTCCGATATTCTCGCCCATCTGGGGCTGGTGAAGGATGAAGGCGGGTGCATGCAGCATCAGTCAGGCTCTTCCGATATTCGTTTCACAGTGATAACTAGCGGCCAACTTAACCGGATGCCTCCGGATTCTTCAGACCTTCAGCAGCATTGGATAAAGACCGACATGGCAAAGATCAAAGTCGATACCCCGGTCGTCGAGCTCGATGGCGATGAAATGACCCGCATCATCTGGCAGATGATCAAGGACAAACTCATCCTGCCTTATCTCGACATCGACCTGCAATATTATGACCTGTCGATCCAGAAGCGCGATGAGACCGACGACCAGATCACCGTCGATGCCGCTGAAGCGATCAAGCATTATGGCGTCGGCGTCAAATGCGCCACGATCACGCCGGATGAACAGCGGGTCGAGGAATTCGGTCTCAAGAAAATGTGGCGCTCGCCCAATGGAACGATCCGCAACATTCTCGGCGGCGTTGTCTTCCGCGAGCCCATCGTGATTTCGAATGTGCCACGCCTTGTGCCGGGCTGGACCCAGCCCATGGTCGTCGGCCGGCATGCATTCGGTGACCAGTATCGCGCCACAGATTTCCTGGTTCCGGGCCCCGGCAAGCTGACCATGAAGTTCGAACCGGAAGATGGCGGCGAGGTTCAGGAATATACGGTGTTTGATTTTCCGTCCGCCGGTGTCGCGATGGGTATGTATAATCTGGACGACTCCATCCGTGACTTTGCCCGCGCCAGCCTGAATTACGGCCTGCAGCGCGGCTGGCCGGTCTATCTGTCGACAAAAAACACCATCCTGAAAGCCTATGATGGCCGCTTCAAGGATCTGTTCGAGGAAGTCTTCCAGGCTGAGTTCAAATCCGCCTTTGAAGCCAAGGGCATCTCCTACGAGCACCGCCTGATCGATGACATGGTCGCCGCGGCCATGAAGTGGTCCGGTGGATTTGTGTGGGCCTGCAAAAACTATGACGGCGACGTTCAGTCCGACACGGTTGCTCAAGGCTTCGGCTCGCTCGGCCTGATGACATCGGTCCTGATGAGCCCGGACGGCAAGACTGTGGAGGCCGAAGCGGCTCACGGTACGGTCACCCGTCACTATCGTCAGCATCAAAAAGGCGAGAAGACCTCTACCAACTCCATCGCCTCGATCTTCGCCTGGACGCGCGGGCTGGAGCATCGCGGCCGTATGGATGGCAATCAGGCCGTCATGGACTTTGCCCTGAAGCTTGAGGAAACCGTCATCAAGACCGTGGAAGCGGGCTATATGACCAAGGACCTCGCCCTGCTCGTCGGCGACCAGCAAGGCTGGCTGTCGACCGAGGGATTCCTTGAGAAAGTCGGCGAACGTTTCGAAGCCGCCATGAAGGCCTAGGCTTCGTCAGACCGCTCCCATTCGGGATCGCCATATATCTCTTCACGGGCGCGGGCAATCCGCGCCCGTGCTGTATCCGACGACATGCCAAAGTCCTGAAGTGCGTGAACTGCAAGCTGCAAAGCCGCTTCGGCGACTTCATGGACGACAAAGCTGGCACCGGCCATGATCAGCCTGTCCGCGTGTTTGCGATCGGTGGCGCGGGCCGTTATCGACGCATCCTTCCGCCGGCTGCGCACAGCCTTGACCACGCGCTCTGCCTTGTCCGGATTATCGACCGTCACGATGATTTGGGAAGCCGATTCGAGCCCGGCCTTCATCAGCGTTTCTACCCGTCCCGCGTCACCATAGAAAATGCGGATACCATCTTTCTGACACTGTGCAATCCGTTTCGGATCGGAATCGATGGCAATGATTTCGGCATTCTCCTCCAGCAACAACTCGCCCAGCATACGCCCGACCCGGCCATATCCGGCGATGATGACATGGCCGTCCGAAGATTCCTCGGGGGCATTCTGACCGACACCGAGATCACCCGGCAAAAGCCGACCGGCGAGCCGGCTGCCGGCGCGGGCGAAGAGGGGGGAAACCAGCATTGAGAGACCGGCAATCGCGGTGATCAAAACCGCCAGCTGCCCGCCGATTACATTGGCCGTGACGGCCGCGCCCACGATGACAAAGGCAAATTCACCGGACGGCCCGAGCAGGGCCGCCGCCTGGACGCCGACATGACGCGGTTTTCCAAACAGTCTTGCTCCGGAATAGGCAAGGAGGCTCTTTCCAAGAATGAGGGCAGCAGCGCCGCCGAGAATAACCGGCCAGTTGGCGATCAGCTCAAGCGGATCGATTCCCATGCCGACCGTCATGAAGAACAGGCCGATCAGGAGCCCTTTGAAGGGTTCGAGGTCAATTTCTATCTGGGTCTTGAATTCGGTCTCGCCCAGCAACAGACCGGCCAGAAAGGCACCGAGTGCCAGGGACAGGCCCGCATAGGCGGTCGCCGCCGAGGCCACCAGCACTGCAAGGAAGGTCAGCGCCAGCATCATTTCGCGCCCACCTGCCGATGCCGCCAACCGGAAAGCGGGGCGGACGGCAAACCGGCCCATCAGCGCGATGAAGGCAATGGCGAGACCACCACCGATCACCGCCTGCGCGATGGCCGGCAGAACGCTGCCGCCGCCAATGCCGAGAAATCCGACCAGAATAAGGATCGGAGCGACCATGATATCCTGGAATAGCAGAACGGAAAACGCTGTCCGTCCGGCCGGAGTGGCGGCTTTGCGCTCCTCGATCAGTATCTGCATCACTATTGCGGTCGATGAGAGCGCAAGGGCCAGACCAATGATGGAGGCCGGGCCCGCTTCCACGCCAAAGAACATGACCGCACCGCCGATCAGGGCGGCTGACAACAGGACCTGAAAGGCGCCGAGGCCGAAGACGTCCTTCCGCAACGCCCACAGGCGTCCGAAGGACAATTCAAGTCCCAGCATGAAGAGCAGGAACAGAATACCCGCCTCAGCCATCGGCTCGACCGCGTGCGGATTGGAAATGGTAACAAAATGGAGCCAGGGAATGCTCTCGACCAGCCGGCCAAGGCCCAATGGCCCCAGCAAGACCCCGGCGAGCAAAAAGGCCAGAACGGCGCTTTGCTTCATGGCGCGGAAGAAGGGGGCCGCAATTCCCGCCGCTGCGAGAAATACCGCCACATCTTTCAGCCAGATTTCATTTTCCACGGTTGATTTCCCGGCTACCGTCCCGGTTCAAGTCTGTCAGCTCCAGCCGTTAAAGGCGAGGCCAAACAGGACCAGAAAAGTGATAAAAACCGCAAAAGCCGTTCCAGCCAGCCACAAAATCCAGCGAAGCTTGCGCCACAGGCTCCGAAAATCCGAATGCTGAATGAAAACGTCCGGAATATAGGCGGTGGAATAGAAGACATTCGCGATCAGCGCGTAGGCGAAAAGCGGCAAGACAAGGGTGAAAACCTCGCCGCGCAGCATGAACACCGTCAAAGCCAACAATATGGCATTGAATGCGATTCGACCGAGCTCCCAGAAGCGGATCGCATCGGTGGCGATCTCGCTAAATCCGGGAGTGGACTGCCGGGTCATCCCGCTATGGCTAATTTCAAGGCATCAATGGCCGCCTGCGCCTTCGATGCGTCCGGGCCGCCCGCCTGGGCAAAATCGGGGCGGCCACCGCCGCCCTTGCCACCAACAGCGACGGCTGCGACCTGCACCAGATCGACTGCGTTGAAGCGGCCTTTCAGATCGTCTGTGACGCCCACAGCGAGGGCGACCTTGCCATCATTCACGCCGATGAAGGCGGCGATGCCCGAGCCCATCTGGCTTTTGGCGTCATCAATCAGACCGCGCAAATCCTTGCCGCCGACGCCTTCGACGACACGGCCGGTGAAGTTGATATCACCGACTTTCTCCGGCCCGGCGGGCACCGCGCCTGCGCCGCCGCCCATGGCCAGCTGCTTTTTGGCGTCGGCCAGTTGCCGCTCCAGCTGTTTGCGTTCTTCCAGAAGAGACTGAATACGCGCCGGCACGTCCTGAGTTGGAACCTTGAGCGTATCTGCCGACATTCTGGCCAGCGACGCCTGATGCTCCAGATGTTGTCTGGCCGCCTCACCGGTCAGGGCCTCGATCCGGCGAACACCCGCAGAAACCGACGTTTCACCCCCGATCTTGAACAAAGCGATATCGCCGGTACGGGCAACATGCGTGCCGCCACACAATTCTACCGAATATGGCTTGTCCTGGCTGGAGAGATCACAGCCCATGGTCAGGACGCGGACCGAGTCGCCGTACTTCTCGCCGAAGAGCGCCAGCGCGCCGGCCTCAATGGCCTGATCAGGCGACATCTCTTGCGTCGACACTGCCACATTCTGGCGGATAACGGCGTTCACGTCCGCTTCAATCCGCGCAATCTCTGCCGGTGTCACCGCGCCGTTATTGGAGAAATCAAAGCGCAGCCGGTCCGGGCCGACATAGGACCCTTTCTGGCTGACATGATTACCGAGCACATCGCGCAAGGCCCGGTGCAGAAGGTGGGTGGCCGAGTGATTGGAGCGTGTCCGGTTGCGCCGGACCTCATCCACAACAAGACGGGCCGTCTGGCCGAGCTTCACAGCTCCGGATTTCAGCAGGCCGGCATGGGCGAATACATCGCCCGCACGCTTTTGCACGTCATGGACGACAAATTCGGCGCCATTCTCAAATGTGATCAAACCCGCATCACCAATCTGGCCACCGGATTCGCCATAATATGGTGTCCGGTCAAAAACCAGCTCGGCACTTTGCCTTTCCGAGAGCGCGTCGGCGACATTACCGCCCGTCACAATGCCAAGAAGCTTGCCGTTACCTTCAACGCCATCATAGCCAAGGAATTGAGAGGAACCCGCCATATCGCGAACGCCAAACCAGACAGTATCGGGGGCCGCCTCACCCGAGCTGAATCCGGACGCGCGGGCCATTTCGCGCTGCTTGTCCATGGCGGTATTGAATCCATCCTCGTCAACCGACATGCCACGGGCGCGCAAGGCATCCTGCGTCAAGTCGAGCGGAAAACCATAGGTATCGTAAAGCTTGAAAGCGGTTTCTCCGGCCAGCGCATCGCCTTCTTTCATGCCGGTCGTGGCCTCATCCAGCAATGCCAGGCCCCGGCCCAGTGTGCGCTGGAAGCGCTCCTCCTCGGCTTGGAGCGTCGATTCGATCGATGCTTGTGCCCGACCCAGCTCCGGGAAAGCATCGCCCATCTGATTGACGAGTTCCGGCACAAGCCGGTGCATCACCGGTTCGCTCGCGCCGAGCAGGTGTGCATGGCGCATGGCGCGCCGCATGATGCGCCGCAGTACATAGCCCCGGCCCTCATTGGACGGGGTGACCCCATCCGCCATCAAAAAAGACGTCGAGCGCAAATGGTCGGCAATTACGCGATGGCTGGCAAGCGCTGCGCCTTGTGCTTTCGAAGACAGGACATCCTCCGAGTTGGCAATCAGCGCCTTGAACAGGTCGACATCGTAATTGTTATGAACCCCTTGCAGTACGGCGGCGATCCGCTCCAGCCCCATACCGGTGTCAATTGATGGCTTGGGAAGGCTGATGCGGGCACCGCCTTCCTGTTGTTCGAACTGCATGAAGACGAGATTCCAGATCTCGATGAAACGATCACCGTCTTCTTCAGGCGAACCGGGTGGTCCTCCTGCGATGTCCGGGCCGTGATCATAGAAGATTTCGGAACAGGGACCACACGGACCGGTGTCGCCCATCATCCAGAAATTATCGGACGTTCCGATGCGAATAATCCTGTCGTCGGACAGTCCCGCAACTTTCTTCCAGAGGCCCGCCGCTTCCTCGTCCTCGGCGTAAACGGTTACAAGCAGTTTGTCGGCCGGCAGTTCGAATTCCCGGGTGATCAGATGCCAAGCATAGCTGATGGCCTCTTCCTTGAAATAATCGCCGAAGGAGAAATTCCCCAGCATTTCAAAAAAGGTATGGTGGCGCGCTGTGTAACCGACATTGTCGAGATCATTGTGCTTGCCGCCTGCCCGGACACATTTCTGCGTCGTCGTTGCGCGCGGCGGATTGCGCTTTTCCTGACCGGTAAAGACGTTCTTGAACTGGACCATCCCGGCATTGGTGAAGAGCAGAGTCGGGTCATCTTTCGGGACCAGAGGGCTCGAGGAAACGATTTCGTGACCTGAATCCTTGAAGTAATTGAGAAAGTCGCGGCGGATATCGCGCAGGCTGGTCATTGTTTCGTCCCGAAATTTTGCTGTCTGGTCCCATATACGAACGGGTGCCCGGCATCGCCAAGCACCCGTTACTGTGAAAATGAAGATAGTGAGGGTTGGCGCGCTTATCTAGCCCGCATCCGCAATATCATCTTCAGCGGAAGGACCGACCAGCATTTCGCCCGCAATCAAGCCCGCATTGGCCCGGACCTTTGCCTCGATCGACGCCGCAATATCCGGATTTTCCCGGAGGAAATTCCGGGCGTTCTCGCGGCCCTGACCGATGCGCTCGGATTCGTAGGAATACCAGGACCCGGACTTCTCGACGATATTGCCCTTCACGCCCAGATCGAGCACTTCGCCCATCTGTGAAATGCCCTCGCCATAGAGAATATCGAACTCGACCTCGCGGAAGGGTGGCGCGACCTTGTTTTTCACAACTTTCACGCGGGTCTGGTTGCCGATGACCTCGTCACGATTCTTGATCTGGCCGATGCGGCGAATATCCAGGCGAACAGACGCATAGAATTTCAGCGCATTTCCGCCGGTGGTCGTTTCGGGCGAACCGAACATGACGCCAATCTTCATCCGGATCTGGTTGATAAAGATCACCATGCAATGAGATTTCGAAATGGATCCCGTCAGTTTGCGCAGAGCCTGGCTCATGAGCCGGGCCTGAAGGCCGGGCAGGCTGTCACCCATTTCACCCTCGAGCTCGGCCCGGGGGGTCAGGGCGGCGACAGAGTCGATGACCAGCACATCCACCGCGCCGGAACGAACCAGCGTATCGGCAATTTCCAGCGCCTGTTCACCGCAGTCCGGCTGCGACACCAGAAGCTCACTGACGTCCACACCGAGCTTGCCGGCATAGACCGGGTCAAGCGCATGCTCGGCATCGACGAAGGCGGCGACACCGCCGCGCTTTTGCGCTTCAGCAACACAATGCAGGGCGAGCGTCGTTTTGCCGGAGGATTCCGGTCCGTAGATTTCGATGATCCGGCCCTTGGGCAGACCGCCAATTCCCAGCGCGATGTCCAGACCGAGGGAGCCGGTTGGCACCGATTCGATATCCATCTCCGGGCGTTCGCCCAGCTTCATGACGGAGCCTTTGCCAAAGGCCCGGTCAATCTGACCCAGCGCGGCTTCCAGCGCCTTTTTCTTGTCGTCACTCTTCACGTCGCTCACCAGTCGAATCGCTGCCTTAGCCATAATGCTATCCCCTTATTTCACGTCCCCGTGCGGGGAGCAATTAAGGGATATGTACCGCTTTTGTTCGCAGAACGCAAGGGGAACATTTATTTGGCCGCAATTCGTGAATCAAGCCGCGTCCCGAACCTCGCCGGACAGGACTTCCTTCACGCGTTCCGCCAGTTGCGTCAATGTGAACGGCTTGGGCAGGAAGGAAATGTTCTTGTCGCGCGAGAGCGTGTCGGAGAATTGCTCCTCGGCATAGCCGGAGATGAAAATCACGCGGGTATCCTTCAAAAGGTCCGCGGCCTTGGCCAGCAGACCCGGACCGTCGAGCCCCGGCATGACCACATCCGAGACGAGCAGATCGAAACCCTCTTCGTCTTCGGACAGAATTTCAAATGCCTCTTCGCCGTCGCAAGCCTCGACGACCTCATAGCCGCGCTTGGCCAGCGTCTTCGCCGCAATGGAACGCACGGCGTCTTCGTCCTCTACGAGCAGAAGCCGGCCGCGGCCCGCCAGGTCGGCGGGTTTGGGATCGCCCTTCGGCTTTTCAGCCGGCGCCGGCGCTTCGTCCTCGCCGGCGACATAGGCCGGCAGGAAAATACGGAAAGTCGAGCCCTTGCCGATTTCGGAGTCGACGAACAGGAAGCCGCCCGACTGTTTGACGATGCCGTAGACCGTTGCGAGGCCCAGGCCGGTCCCCTGCCCCACCGCCTTGGTGGTGAAGAAGGGTTCGAAGATTTTCATACGCGTGGCCTCGTCCATGCCGGTGCCTTGGTCGATGACCTCGATCTGGACCCAGTCGCCGTCTTCCACATCCGGCGCACCGGCATCGGATACAATCTTCGGCGTTACGGCGGACGTTCGGATGGTGAGTGTCCCGCCGCCGTTTTCGCGCATGGCATCCCGCGCATTGGCCGCGAGATTCATGATCGCGGTTTCCAGCTGCCCCTTGTCGGCGCGGATCGCCGGCACATCACGGCCATGGACAATGTCGAGCTTGACGGTCTCTTCCAGTATCTGCCGAAGCAGAACGGTGAAATCAGACAGGACATCCGACACATCCAGCGCTTCCATTCGGAAGGTCTGCTTGCGGGAGAAGGCGAGGAGCTTCTTCACCAGCCCCGCCGCCCTCGCAACGGTCTGGTTGATCACCTGCAACTCGCCATAGGACGGATCACCGACCGGGTGACGGCCCAGCAATTCATCCACATTCAGGCGGATAGCTTGCAGAAGGTTGTTGAAATCATGCGCAACGCCACCGGCCAGCTGTCCCACGGCCTGCATCTTGTTGCCCTGACTCAGCTGACGCTCCAGCTCCTTCCATGCGGTGACATCAATCATGTAGGCGGCGCGCTTTCCGCCCTTCGCCGGCGAAAAGACCAGATGGATATCCATCGGCGGATCTGTCTTGAGCACGGCCTCGGCCGGCTCTCCCTTTTTCGAGGCCTTTTCAAAAACGTCCTCGGGCGCGCGCCCGGCCTCCCAATCAAACAGGTCCGCGAAAGTCGCGCCGGATTTGGCCAGTCCGCCAGTCATCTGGACGAGTTGAGGATTGATATCCTCGATCACCGCTGTTGCCGGGTCCGAGCCGGACAAGCGCGCCACACCGAAAGGTGCGGCGGCAAACATGTCATCGAATGTGCGGCCAGCCTTGCCGCCAGTGGCACCGGCAATGGCCTGCGCCACGCCAGACGGCGTGCCGGTGGCTGTCAGACCGTAGATAACACCGCGCGCCGTCGGTTTTTTCTCGCTGTCCCAGGACAGGGCGATGACGGCATCAGTCTCGATACCATCGCGCCCCTTCAGACGGGTTTCAAAGCGGCAAACATCTTCGTCGCCCCGCGATTTTTCCAGCGCACGAACAATGCCGGCGTCGAAAATTTCCGACAATTCCGGCAGCGCGTCGCCGGCGTTCAGCCCCAACCAGTCACGGAAGGTCGCGTTCGCCGCGAAGAGCCTGCCTTCGGCCGACAATGCAAAAAGCCCCACCGGGGATTTATGCGTCCAGTCCGCCGTCGGCACGGATCCGGCCGCGCTGGTTTCTTCATAGACCGGCATCAAGCGCCAGCTGATATGGTCTTTGCCCGATGGCCGCGCTTCCAGGCAGAAATTGCGTGCAACACCGTCCTCGCCCGGCAATTCCGGCAAGCGTTCCCGTGCGACCTCGCCCTGGCGTGCTGCGCGGGCCAGACGATAGATAGCGCCATCACCACTGGCCGCCCATATGCGCTCGAGCGCGGGCAGGGTTGCCGCCTGTCCCGTTGATGCAAACCGCCCCGCCAATTCGCGATACGCCGAATTGCCCCAGCGCACCGCGCCGCGCCGGTCTGTGACCAGCATCGGATCTTCCAGCGTCTCCAGCGTTTCCAGTGCCAGACCGGCCGGCCCCGGCTCAGCTTGGCTATCCGCCTTTTCCTTCATGGACCGTCCAGCTGCCTCCCCCGCGGCCAGCGCGTAGAGCATGCCGAACGCGGCAATCGCGACACCGCACAGCAGGATAAAGCCGTTCCAGACCATGGCCGAAGCCGCAAACAGCGCGACGGCAAAAACGCTCAGCAATCCGAGGCCGATGACCCATTGCAGGCCGCGCTTCAATCCTTTCGACAAAAACGGAGATTTCATGGTTTCAACGGGTTCTGTGAGATCAGCCATGGCTCTGTCCTTATGCGAATCAATATCCGCCTGTCTAAGTCTAACCCGGTTGCGATTTTTGTGCGCGCTTGCCGGTGAGCGTCAGTACGTAGCCAATCACTTTCGCAACCGCCTGGAAGTGTTCGGCCGGAATGGTTTCATCGATATCAACACTGGCGAAAAGCGCGCGAGCCAATGGCGGATCCTCGACGATCGGCACGTCGTTTTCTTCGGCAAGATCACGGATATTCAGCGCCACCTGGTCCACGCCCTTGGCGACACAAATCGGCGCCGCGGTTTCACCCTGCTCGTATTTGAGCGCCACGGCATAGTGGGTCGGGTTCATGATGACGACGGTAGCATCGGGGACTGCCGCCATCATGCGTCTCTGGGCACGCTCCTGCCGGATCTGGCGGAGCTTGGCGCGCACCATCGGGTCGCCCTCGGATTGTTTGTGTTCATCCTTGATGTCCCGGCGCGACATGCGATTGCGCTTCATGAAACTCTGGCGCTGATAAATGAAATCTGCGGCGGCAATGAAGGCATAGGCCACAAGCGCTGCAACCAGCACCAGAAGAATATCCTCGCGAATGATGCTGAGCAGCGCCGAGACATCGACTTGCGGCATGGTGGCGAGGTCGCCCCGTTTTGGCCAGATGACCACAAACACGGCTGCGGAGACAATCGCCATCTTGCCAACGCCCTTGAGGAAATTTGCCACGCCCTCGGCCCCGAACATCCGCTTGAAGCCCTCGAGGGGATTCAGCTTGGATAATTTCGGCTGCATTTTCTCGGTGGTGAACATCAGTCCCGTCTGGAGAAGGTGGCCTGCCAGGCCGGCCGCGCCAATCACCGCAAACGCCAATCCTGTCGCAGCAATCACGCGCCAGCCCAACGCCATGCTTTCAGCGCGCAAGGCCGCTGGCTCGAGGCTCATGGAATGGGCATTCGACAGAAACAGGCTGAGATCGGATGATAGCGAGCGCGCCGCACTGGGCGCCATCAAACCGATGACGACGAGGCCGGACGCCAGAACAAACCAGCCCGGGATTTCCTGGGATTTGGGAACATCGCCCTTCTTGCGCGCCTCATCCAGCCGCCGCTGTGTCGGTTCTTCGGTTTTTTCGCTTTCGTCCTGACCTTCAGCCATGGATCATTGAAACTCCACGGCAAAGCTTTCCATCCGACCCAGCCAGAGTGTGGCCATCGATCCCAGCGCAATCGCGGTGATGAAAAGTCCGGCCATGATATTGACCGGCATGGCAATGAAGAAAATCTGCGCCTGCGGCATCAGGCGGGAAAGAATCCCGAGCCCGAAATAGAAAACCAGACCAAAGACGATCAGCGGCGAGGCGATCTGGACGCCGATCGTGAAGGCATCAATGAACGCATTCAGCGCCCATTGCGCCGCATCCGCGATCATGGGCGGTTCGCCGACCGGAAACAGCATGTAACTGCCCTGCGCGGCCTGAAGCAGCAGATGGTGAAGGTTTGTGGCAAACAGAAGCAGCATGAACGTCAGGTTCAGGAACGTCGCCATCAGGGCCCCCTGCTGGCCCTGTGACGGATCAAATACCTGAGCCATGGCGAGACCGGTCTGCTGACCGATCACCTGGCCTGCAACGGCGGCCGACGCCAGAAACAGGCGTGCCACAGCGCCAATCATCAGCCCGATCAGAACTTCGTTGATGATGAGGCCGGCAATCTGCAGGGGCCGCTCCGGTTCGGCTGGCATCTGGCCGGCCAGCATCGGACCGAGCGCGAGCGCGAAAAGCAAAGCAAACGCCAGCCGGATGCGGGGCGGGATACTGCCTTCGCCGAATCCGGGTAGCAGCATCAGAATCGCCCCGAGCCGGGCAAAAATCAGCGCGCCGGCAAAAACCAGCAATGACGGATCGCCAATCATGCCGCGACAATCCGGTCAAAAATCCCGTCCATGAAAGCCGACATCAAGGCGCCCATCATCGGCAGAAAAATGAGTAGCGCAACAAAGATGGCAATGATTTTCGGCACGAAAACCAGTGTCATTTCCTGTACTTGCGTTAGCGCCTGAAACAGAGCGATGACCACGCCGACGGCCAGACCAATCAGCATGACCGGTGCGGCCATCGCCAGCATCAACCAGATCGAATCCCGGGCAATGTCTAGAACTTCTGAACCCGTCACGCGGCTTCTCCGCCATACCGTTGTCAGCAAATCACGGTGGGCACGCTCCGGCTGTTCGCGTTAAGAAAGAGTCAACAAAGGTAAACGCCGCGCCGAAAATTCACCTTCCGGAATACTCCGGATTGTGCCGCCGGCGGGTTCGGCGAACCCGTCCGTCCACCAACATTACAGATTGGTCAGGTTTACGTTCCCGCCCTTTGCGTTAAGACAGGCCAGCAGTTAGCCATTTGGCCATTTCGGGGAGATTTTCATGCGTCACTTTCTTGTTGGTGTAAGCGCTATTGCCTTGCTCGCCGCCTGTTCGGACGGTGGCGCGCCCGAACCGGGTTCCTCGGCTGCAACGGCCGCACCCGAAACGAGCCAGTCAGAGACCGAGGCGCCATCCGAAACCGAACGCCTGATGGCGGCGTTTGAAGAACAATTCCAGAGAGAGCTGGCCCTCAGCCCCCAGACACAGACCTATTTTGGCATTGTTGACGACAATGATGCCTATGGGCGTTGGGATGATCCGTCACTGGAAGCGTTTGAAGCCGCACAGGCCCGAACCGTTGCGGATCTGCAGAATCTGCGCAGCGATTTTGATTTTGACGCCCTGACGCCGCAGGCTCAGGTCTCCTACCGGTTTGCGGAATTTGTTCTGGAGAACCGGCTGGAACAGGGCGAGTTCCGCGATCACAATTATATCTTCACGCAATTCTTCGGCCCGCACAGTGACATGCCGGCCATGATGATTGGTTATCACCGGGTCCGGAATGCCGATCAGGCCGATGCCTATGTCCGCCGTCTGGAGGGCATGGGGCCGCAACTGGACGCCCTCGTTGCGCAAGCTGACGAGCGCGCTCGCGCCGGCGTTCTGCCCCCGGATTTTGCTTACCCAACGATCATCAATACCGCGCGGGGAATTGTTACCGGTGCACCGTTTGATGAGAGCGGCGAAGATTCACCACTCTGGGCCGATTTCAACGAAAAGCTTGCCGGAATCGAAATTTCCGAGGACGACGCCGATGCCCTGCGCGAGGCGGCCCGGACGGCATTGCTGGAATCCGTGGGGCCGGCCTATGAGCGTTTGATCGCGACCATGGAAAGCCATGCGGAAGCTGCCGAAGGCCTCGAGATCGACGGGGTCTCCCGCCTGCCGCGCGGTGCCGAATACTACGAAGCACAGGTCGCCAACTATACGACCCGGGACGATATGACCGCCGAGATGGTTCACAATTCCGGCCTCGCCGAAGTTGAACGCATCCATGGTGAAATGCGTGACATCATGGATCAGGTGGGTTTTGAAGGCTCGCTGCAGGACTTCTTCGCCTATCTGCGGGAAGACCCGCAGTTCTACTATGCGGACACCGAAGAGGGCCGGCAGCGCTATCTCGACGAGGCAACTGCCATGATCGACACAATGAGCGAACGCCTGCCAGAATTTTTCGGACGTTTGCCGCAGGCCGAAATGGATGTCCGCGCCGTTGAACAATATCGTATTGAAACGGCGACCGGCGCCTTTTACGAACCCGGCCCCCTCGACGGTTCTGCGCCCGGCGCCTACTACGTCAATCTGGCCCAGATGAGCGAATTGCCAGTCTACCAGATGGAAACACTGGCCTATCACGAAGGCTTGCCGGGCCACCATATGCAGATCGCCATCAGTCAGGAACTCGACGAAGTGCCGATGTTCCAGCGCGTCACCTGGTATTCGGCCTATGGCGAAGGCTGGGCGCTCTATGCCGAAAATCTCGGCAAGGATATGGGCTTCTTCACGGACCCCTATCAGGATTTTGGCCGCCTCGGTTATGAAGTCTTCCGGGCCGCGCGCATGGTCGTGGATACCGGCATCCACTATTATGACTGGAGCGAGCAGGAAGCCATGGACTACATGCTGGCCAATACGCCCATGACGGAAGGCGATATTCGCAACGAAGTGCGCCGCTACATCGTCTGGCCGGGACAGGCCATGTCCTACAAGGTTGGCATGCTGACCATTCTCGAACTGCGTCAACGCGCCATGGATTCGCTGGGTGACGATTTCGACTTCGGGGAATTCCATGATGTGGTGTTGAGCAATGGCTCGGTTCCGCTGACCCTGCTCAGTGAACTGGTCGACGCCTATATCGAAGAGACACTCGCCGAATAAAACGTCCTGGGGAGGACCTGAAATGACACTTCGTATTTTACTGGCCAGCGCCTCCAGCCTGGCCTTGCTCGCCGCCTGTAGCCCGGCAAATGATGAGGCCAGGCCCGCATCGGCACCCGCGCAGGAAAATGTCGAACCCGTTTCGTCAACTTCGAACGGGGCGGCCGACGCGCAAACGGAATCCGAGCGTCTCTATGCCTGGTTTGACACGCTGTTTGAAGCGGACCTTCAATACTCGCCCACAACGCTGACGGCGCTGGGGCGCATCGATGATCTTAACGCCTATGGCCGCTGGGACCCGGTCACGGAAGAAGCGGCCATTGCGGCCAATGAGCGGCGGATCGAGCGTCTCGACTACCTCCGCTCGAACTTTGACGAAGCCGAATTGAATGATGATGCGCGGGTCTCCTACCTCGTTTTCGAATATCTGGCAGAAACCGGAATCCGGCAGTTTTCCTTCCGCGATCAGAACTACATTTTCACCCAGATGTTCGGCCCGCATACCGGTTTTCCAACGCTTCTGATCAGTCAGCATCGCGTGGAGACAGCCGGGCATGCCGAAGCCTATATCTCGCGGCTGGAAGGTATTGCTCCGGCACTGGAAAGCCTGATCGCGCAGGCTGATGAGCGCGCGGAAAATGGTGTCATCCCGCCGCGTTTTGCTTTCGATTACCTGATTGGCAATACGCAGAACATCATCACGGGCGCGCCCTTTGACGATTCCGGTACGCCGTCGCCGCTATTGGCCGACTTCACCGCGAAAGTTGATGCGCTCGACATTCCCGATGATCAGAAAGAGGCCCTGATTGAACGCGCGACGGTGGTTATGACCAACGAGGTCGGGCCGGCCTATCGTGACCTGATCGCCATGTTCGAACGCCATGCCGAAATGACCGATGATCGTGATGGTGCCTGGAAGCTGCCGCGCGGCGAGGAATACTACCAGTCCCAGCTCGCCAGTTTTACCACGATCCCGGACCTGTCCGCACAGGAAATCCACGATACCGGCATGGCCGAGATCGCGCGTATTCACGACGAGATGCGCGGCGTGATGGATGAGGTCGGCTATGAGGGAACGCTTCAGGAATTCTTCGAATTCATGAGGAGCGACCCCCAATTCTACTATCCCGACACGGATGAAGGTCGTCAGCGTTACATCGATGAGGTCAATACCTTTTTCGACCGGGTCAGCGCGGCTGTTCCGGACTATTTCAACACCATACCAAGCGGGGAAATGGTGGTCAGGGAAGTCGAACCCTTCCGGGCCGCCGGATCGCCCACGGCTTTCTACAATACCGGTTCGCCCGACGGGGCGCGTCCGGGTATCTACTACGCCAACACATCCAACATGCGGAATCTGGCTGTCTATCAAATGGAGACACTGGCGATGCATGAAGGCCTTCCGGGCCACCATTTTCAGCTGACGCTGGCGCTTGAACGCGAGAACACGCCGATGTTCCAGCGCCTGCTCTATCTTTCTGCATTTGGCGAAGGCTGGGCGCTCTATGCGGAAAGCCTCGGCAATGAGATGGAATTGTTTTCCGATCCCTATCAGCGTTTCGGGCAGCTTGCCTACGAGCTCTGGCGCGCAGGGCGTCTGGTCGTGGATACCGGCATTCATGCCTTGCAATGGAGCCGGCAGGACGCGATCGATTTCCTTCTGGAGAACACCTCCTTCACGGAAGAAGAGGTGACCCGCGAGGTCGAGCGCTATATCGTCTGGCCGGGACAAGCCACATCCTACAAGATTGGCCAGATCCGGATCCGTCAACTGCGTGACTATGCTCAGGCCGAACTCGGCGATGCGTTTGATTATGGCGAATTCCATGACGTCGTCCTGACCAACGGATCGATTCCGCTGGCGGTCCTGACGGAGCTGGTCAACGACTATGTGGCGGAACGCCGCGAAGAACTCGAACAGGAGTAAATTCCGATGACAAAATTTCCGACCTTTCTGACGTCCGTTTCGCTGGCTGCTCTCCTCGCGGCGTGCAGCCCGTCCGGCGAGACGCCGGAACCGTCCACGCCTGCGAATGACGTTTCCAGCACATCAGCGGCAAACGATAATGATGGCGATAACGGCAACGACACCTCGGCCGAAACAACCGAAACCGCGCGGCTGAATGCCTGGTTTGAGGAGGTCTATGAGGCGGGGGTTGCCCGTTCGCCGGTCACGCAAACCTTTCTGGGACGGAAAACCGACTACGATCAGTGGAGTGACGTCTCGCCGGAATTTGCCGAGGAAGGCATCGCAATCACCGAGGCCAATCTGGCCCGTATGCGGTCGGAGTTCGATTATGACGCGCTCGATGAAAGCGCGCAGATTTCCTGGCGCATGTTCGAGCGCAATGCAGAGCGTGCGATTGAAAGCCGCCGCTGGCAGGACCATGGCTATATCTTTACGCCCCGCGCCGGTCCGCACAGCTTTGTGCCGTCCTTCCTGATTGGCCAGCACCGGGTGGCCGATGTCTCGGATGCCGAGGCCTATATCGCCCGTCTGAACAGTGTCGATGGTTATCTCGACCAATCGATGGCAAATGCCCGGCGCGCCTTTGATATGGGCATCCGGACCGCCCGCTGGACCTATCCGCCAATGATTGCGACGGCGCAAAACGTCATCAGCGGTCATCCGTTTGATGACAGCGGCACGGATTCTCCCATCATGGCGGATTTCCGTAACAAGGTTGCCGATCTGGATCTGCCGGAGGACGAGCATCAGCGTTTGATCGCGGACGCCGAAGCCGCAATGGTGAGCGTCCTCCAGCCCGCCTATGAGCGGATGATCGCCATGTTTGGCGAAATGGAAGCTCAGGCCGGCGATGATGACGGTGTCTGGACCATGCCGGATGGCGGCGAATATTACGCCTATCTGCTACGCGGCTACACCACGACCGACATGACACCGGAGGAGATCCACAATCTGGGCCTTGCCGAGGTGGACCGCATTCACGGCGAGATGCGTGACATCATGGCCGAAGTCGGCTTCGAGGGCTCCCTACAGGACTTCTTCGAATTCATGCGCACCGACGAGCAGTTCTATTATCCCAATACAGACGAAGGCCGCGCCGCCTATCTGGCTGATGCGACCACGATCATCGACAACATGCGCGAAGCGCTGCCGGCCTTTTTCAACACCTTCCCGCAGGCGGATATGGAGGTCGTTCGCGTCGAACCCTTCCGAGAGGCATCCGCAGGCAAGGCCTTCTACAATCGCCCGTCGGAGGATGGTTCGCGTCCCGGCCGGTATTACGCCAATCTGCGGGATATGGCCGAAATGCCGACCTATCAGATGGAAGCCCTCGCCTATCATGAAGGCATTCCGGGCCACCACATGCAGCTGGCCATCATGCAGGAGCTGCAAGGGGTGCCCGCGTTTCGTCGCTTCGGCGGCGTGACCGCCTATACGGAAGGCTGGGGGCTTTATACCGAATACCTGCCGCTGGAAATGGGCTTCTATGACGATCCGTATTCCAACTTCGGACGCCTGGCGATGGAGCTCTGGCGGGCCGGCCGGCTGGTGGTTGATCCCGGCATCCATCATTACCGTTGGACCCGGCAGGAGGCTGTTGATTATCTCGCTGAAAACACGCCCAATCCGCAGGGTGATATCGTCGGTGCAATCGACCGCTACATCATGATCCCGGGTCAGGCGACGGCCTACAAGATCGGGATGAACGAAATTCTCCGATTGCGCGGTGAAGCCCAGGCGGCGCTGGGTGACGATTTCACCATGGGCGGCTTCCATGATGTCGTGCTGACCCAGGGTGCCGTTCCGCTCAATATTCTCGAAGAGCGCGTCTATGCGTGGGTCGAGGCGGTTCAGGCAGAGGAGTAATTCCTCTTCTGGTCAGTTAATCGATCAAAGGAAAAGGGCCCGCGGATTTTGTCTGCGGGCCCTTTCTCGTAATCAGACAGGAATATCTAGATCGGCATTTTCAGAATGTCGTTGTACGCGCGGATCACCTGATCGCGGACCGCCATAACCGTTTCCAACTGGACTTCGGCAGCGGCAACCGCCGTGACCACATCGACCAGCTCGGCCTGCCCCGTCGCGGCGCTGGCGGTCAACTGCTCGGCCTGCACCAGTGACGCATTTGTCGCTTCCAGCGCGCCCTGCACCATTTCGGTGAATTTGAGGCCACCGGCTTCGGCCGCTTCCGGGCCGGCAGCGGCGCTGCCTGCGGCGCCGGCAGCTTGCTGATACGCGCTGAGAGCGGCTGTGATATCCATTGCCATTGTCTAAGCTCCTATCGGCGCAGAAGGTCCAGCGCGCGCTCCATCATGCGCTTGCTGGATTCCACCATGTTGAGATTGGCTTCATAAGAGCGTTGAGCCTCGCGCATATCCATCAGTTCGACCAATGTCTGCACGTTGGGATACCGGACATACCCTTCCGCGTTCGCAGCGGGGTGGCCCGGTTCGTATTCCAGGCGAAATTCCGACATGTCCGGCGTGGCCCGGGTCATGCGCACGGTTTCCAGCCCTGACGCCCGATCCAGCTCGGCCTCGAACACCGGCATTTGCCGCCGATACGGATCGCCACCCGGCGTCTCTGCCGTCGAGTTCGCATTGGCGATATTTTCGGCAATGATCCGCATCCGCGCAGACTGGGCCCGAAGCCCGGCGGCGGCGACAGATAATGCATCAGCTGCGTCAGTCATCTATCGATCTCCTAACCGCCGACCGGACGCGCTGCCATGCGCATCAGGCCAAGGCTTTTCTGATAAAGCGTCAGCGCGGTTTCATATTGCATGCGGTTTTCCTGAGCCCGCACCATCTGCTCTTCCAGAATGACGGAATTTCCGTTCACTGTGGTCTGGCTGTCGGGGCGGTCCTGCGCGCTATAGGTGCGGCTTCCGGCAGACATGCTGGCGGAATTGCGCAGCTGTTGCTGCAGCGTTCGATGGAAATCGGCTTCAGACAAATCCTGCGGCGTATAGCCGGGCGTATTGGCGTTCGCGATGTTCTGCGTCAGCAAATCATGCCGCTGACTGTGAAAAGCCATCGACTCACGCAAGATTGCCAGTGTTGGCGCGTTATCCAGACTCATATCACTACTCCGGTCTGTTGAGTGTGAAGCTGGAGTGCGTCGCTTAACGCCGCGTTAAACAGGAAGGAATTGCCCACCGTGGATGTTCTTGACTTCACCCGATACATCGCTGCGCTGGCGGTGGTGCTGGGCCTTTTGGGCCTGCTCGCACTGGGGGCACGGCAAGGCTGGCTGGCCAGTTTCATTGTCGGCCTGTCGCGCGGTCAGGTTCCCGGTGTCAAAAGAGAGCGCCGCATGAAGGTGATTGAATCGCTCGTGCTCGATCCGCGCCGCCGCATTGTCATCATCGAAATCGATGGCAAGGAGCAGGCGGTCCTGCTGGGCGCATCCGGCGAAACCCTCCTGCCCCATGATGAAAGGCCGACGCCATGAGTTTCAAGCGCTGGGCGGGACTGCTCGCTTTGGTCGGTGGCTTTCTGTTGATCACCGGCAGCGTCTGGGCCGCCGCGCCGGGCGGGCCGGGCATATCCCTGGACCTCGGCGATGAAGGCACGCTGACCGAACGCGTCCTGCAATTGATGGCGCTGCTCACAGTCCTGTCGCTGGCCCCGTCCATCGTCATCATGACGACCTCCTTTGTGCGGATCGTCGTTGTCCTGTCACTTTTGCGGACGGCTGTCGGCCTTCAGCAGAGCCCACCGAATGCGGTTCTGATCTCGCTGGCGATTTTCCTGACCGGCTTCATCATGGCACCGGTATTCAGCGAATCCTACGAGCAAGGCATTCGTCCTCTGCTGGACGGTGAAATCGAGCTGACCGAAGCGTTTGATCAATCCAGCGCGCCGGTGAAGACCTTCATGCTCGCCCACACACGCGAGGATGATCTGGGCCTCTTCATTGGTTTCATGGAAGGCGATCCACCCGCCAGCGCCGAGGAAACGCCGTTTCACGTCGTGGCACCGGCCTTCATGATTTCGGAATTGCGGCGGGCCTTTGAAATCGGCTTCCTGCTTTTCATCCCGTTTCTGATCATTGATCTGGTGGTCGCGTCCATCCTGATGTCGATGGGCATGATGATGCTGCCGCCCATTGTGATTTCCCTGCCGTTCAAGCTGATTTTCTTTGTGCTTGTGGATGGCTGGCGACTCGTCGCGGGAAGTCTTGTGCAGAGTTTTGCGACCGTCACACCGCCTGGTTAGGCGGGATCATTATCTTCCGAAAAACGATCGCGGAAGCGGCCCATAAAGGCATCCAGCGTATCCACGCCCGCAATCTGGCGGGCCAGATCGCCAATGCGGACATCACCGCTGACAGCGGTGTCGCTGGTCAGGACATCAAAGGCCTCTGCCTGATCCGTGACCGCCATTTGCGCACCATAGCGCGTTGTCAGGCGGTCAATCGAGCCCCGGTCTTCGGCCAGATTATAGGCGATGGCGGCGCGCAGCACATCGGCCTGCTCGTCAATCGTCAGAGGGTCCGGATTGCTCCAGCGGTTGCCCAGCGCGGCCTCTATGCGGCGGCCCGCATCCGGCCAGTTTCGCTGCGCCCAGGCGATGTCGGCGCGCAAGCGCCGGGCTTCCTCGCTGGTATCCCGCTCGATGAGCTCCAGTGCATGTTCATGACGACCCAGCTCGGAGAGCGAGCGGGCCTCCAGAATGCGGCGCTCTGCGACGAGCTCCGAGGGCAGGCCTGCAACGCGCGTGGAGCGGATCACGGTCAATGCCTCGGCCGGGCGGTGATCCATCAGGTAGATGACTGCAAGGTCGGTTCCGACGCGGGCCCGTGCCGCCGGTTCACGCAAGCGCTCATTGACCTGGTGCGCCAGCAATTGAGCGGCCGGCTCCAGCAAATCAAATGCCACGAGGCGATCGGCAAGACGCCGGATCATGCGATCTCCGTTGGTGCCAATCGGCGTCATGTAGGAGTGCTCATAGAATAGCGCGACGGCTTCGATCGGATCCATCCGGTCAGCTGCGCCGTCGAGGAAGAGGTCATTGAAAATGCGGCTCATCTCCTGACCTGTGCGGCGAGCCGCGCGGGTCTCCGGGAATTGCGCGCGCGCATTCTGCATCAATTCCAGACCTTCGCTGTATTGGCCTTCGCGTATATACAGCTGAGCCAGAAGATTCATGGTTTCCAGCTCGGTGGTGTCCCCGCGCCAGCGCAGACGAAGCATTTCCAGGCCTTCAACGGCCTCTGCAGCAGAGATCAGCTCGTTTTCAATGCGTATCTTGTAGAGTTCGAGTTGGGCGAGCGCCTGGATTTCCGGAAAGCGCGATGTCGACAGCGTGTCGAGACGACCCAACGCCATCGCCGTATTGCCCGAAACCGCCGCAAGCCGGGCTTCCAGCAAAGCCGACCGGGCGGCCATTTCCGGTCCCGGATTGTCGCTATCCAACTGACGCAGCAATTCGGTTGCCGTTGCAAAATCGTTCAGCTCCAGCGCTGTCTCGGCATGCATGATCCGGAAACGGGCGCGCCACTCCGGCGAATAATCAAAGAGGACCTCACGCGAAGCAGCAAAGCGGCGACTGGCCTCTTCCCACTCTTCGCGTTCCGCTGCGATGAGGGCCTGCCAGGGTGTCGCGCCCGGATCATTGCGAATTTCAGGCGCATTGAACGCCAGCCGCGCATCTTCCACGCGGCCCATCATGAGGCTGGCGACGCCCACCAATGCCAAAGCGTGGGCATTACCCTGCATGGCAGGATCGCGATCAATTGCGACGTCAATAACGCCCAGGGTTTCCGCGGCGAGGCCATTTGCGAGCATGTATCGCGCCAGCGTAATGCGGTCGGACGTCGTGCCGCGAGCCGCCTGTCCGTAGAGTTCTGTATAGGTCGGCCAGAACCGGCCCCCACGCTGCCAGCGTTCAAAATCCATAAATGAAGGAGAATCGAGGCTGCGGCGGCCTGACGCCAGAATGCTGTCAGAAGTCGGCGATAGTGCCAGACCTTCCGGGCGTGCAAACACAACGACATCGCCCTGGCGCGTCATGACGACATCATCCGCGGTAATTTCCATTGCGGCACCCTGGCTGGATGGCAGAAGAGCCATGCCGACGAAATCACGACGCGATGGCGCGCCCTGAATTTGTCCGCTCGCGGTGATGACCGCCAGTGAGTCCCCGACCGTTGGGTCGTCGACCCACAGCGTTTGTCCCAGCCCATCCAGTTGAACGAGTATGCGGGCGGATGTGCCGCGCCGCGCATCGCGTTCCACCGATATCGGGCGTGGCGGCGATGCGATCCGCTCGGCCAAGACCACCCGCCAGACCGGGCCATCATTGAAGACGGCGGCCTGAGTCGATTCCGGCACGACGATCCGGGCGGCGGTAAATCCCTGCCCCTGCACAGTTGTAAAGCCAATCACATGGCCCCTTGAACCGTGCGCCATTTCTTCAAGGTTCAACTCGGCCTGTGCATCAAATACGATCCAGACGGCGGAACCGCGCCGGAAAACGGACGCTCCGACAGGGGCTGCCCACTCGAAGATGGCTGTCAGTTCGCCATCAGCCTCGCTGACCTCGGCCTGCACAATACCGCTGGCGGGGACCGGGTCGGACTGGACAGCCGGGACGTAATTGAGATGATCCTCGTCGACTTCCGGCACTGGAACAGGCTGACCCGGTTCGATCTCCGCTTCTTCCATCCCGGCTTCGGCCAAGGTCGTTGACGCAGGCGCGACCTCTTCTTCGGGCGGCGTCGTTTCGGTCGCATTCTGTGCGTCGGCCAGCGCCGTCAGGGCCGCCAGCACGTCTGTCGGATTGCTGACCCCGTCTGCCAGCAGGTCGATCACAATCCGTTCGCCCTCATCCCAGATGCGCGCACTCGCGCCCTCGTCCAGGGTCAGGGCCAGCCGATAGTCCGTGTCTCGACGCTCTCCGGTAATGTCTTGCAGAAGCCGTGGCCCGGCCGCTCTGATATCGACCAGATCCATTGCGGCAGGCGCGGAAAACGTCACGGTTGCGATATTGCTGTCCTGCACAAGTTCGTAGTCAACGACCTCGGGCCAGACGAGCTCGATACGGGTATATTCAGCAGCCTGCCCGAATGAAACCGCGACATCCAAAGCCGGCGGTGGGGGCGGTGGCGGCGCAGCAGCAGCGGCGGCAGCGGCGTCTATTTCGGCCTGTTCGCGCGGTGAAATAATGCGCGGCAAGGGCGACGCTCCGGATGGTACAAGATCAATGGCGATGAGATTGTAGGACGACGAAATCTGAGGCGTGACGGCTCCATTTCGCAGAGCAAGCCTCAGCGCATTCCCGTCCGGGTCGATACGCGCCAAAGCCACCAGATCTCCCAGGCGGGAGGTAATTTCGCCGGCATTGCCCTCGATGGCATCGGTCAAACGAACCACCAGCACCTGCCCGCCAAGGATTTCAGCCTCGGCATCCGGGCGTTCATCGGCAAACGCGTCCGGGTAGGTCAGCAGAATACGCGAAACGCCATTGGTGCGCTCTGCCGAGAACGTCACCGGTTCGGCCGCATAGGCCGACGCGCAGACCGCGATACCGGTCAGGCAGGAAAGGAGGCTAGCCCTCAGTGCCAATCCGCGCCTCCAACTCAGCTGCGGTATCTGGCACGTCGCGCCGCGATGCGATCAGTGCCGTGAGACTGGCGGCATCCCGCACATTCATTTCAGCCATTATTGGACCAGCTTGCCGGGCCGTCATGCGAGATATGATCTGCACCTGGGTTTGCGGATCCAGCGCCGCGATACGTTCAGCGGCAGCGTCCGGTTCCATCTGGTTATAAATTGCCACGAGCCGGATCATTTCTGCTTCTTCGGCTTCGGACAATGATCCCAGCAGTGTTTCAATGTCATCGCGCAAGGTGCGCAATTCGGTGATGCGTTCGTCGATACGGATCTCGGCGGCTTCCAGCAATTGCTCACGCGTGTCGAGCTCACGCGCGCGGCCGTCCAGCTCATTGCGGCGATCGCTCAACGACGTCAGCAAATCGCGCTGTGAGGGGCTGAGCCCGACGCGCGCGGCAAACAGGGCCGACTGATCGGCGGACGGCTGCACGGGCGCACATGTTTGCTCGCCTATCGAATTTTCGGGCAAAGGCGATACGGCTTCATTGGTGTCTTCAACAACGTCTTCTGGCGCTGCGTTGTCAGCCTCATCCGACAGATTCCACGTCGCCAATGCGTCCGCCGCACCCACGCCCACTTCGAGCGCTTTCAGAACGAATAATCCGCCAGCAAGGACGGCAGCGGTAGCGAGGAGACGGACCGGGCGCATGGCTAGCGAACATCCTTGAGGTCAGAATAGATGGTTTTGCGGCCGCCTTCGGGGAAATGCTCGGCAATCGTCTTGCGGCGCGGGCGCGACGCGATACCGTCGACCTGGCGGTCGCCGGCTTCCACCAGAAGACGGAGCTCGTCAGACAGGCCCTGCGCCTTGCGCACATTCTGTTCGAGCGTTTCCCCGCTTTCACGGGCCGCACGCTGAAGGCCGGCCAGGCTCGCACGGGCGCGTTCAGAAGCTTCATCCAGTGCGATGATGGAGGCCCGGATTCCGTCCTGTCCGGAGCGCAAGGCCCGAAGGCGGGCATCTACGCGCCATAACATTACAGCGGCGATCAGAACGAGGAGCGCAACAGCGCCCTCAAAGACGAGCGTGGCAAGGGTCATGCTTTTCTCAACAATGCTTTTTTGGCGCGGGATGTCAGAGGACCATCAAGCCGGACAGCGACGTTGTAGCCGAGCCGTCCCATGCGTCCGCGGGTGAGCGCAACGTTTCCGCATTTCAGTTCAATGGCGCTGTCAGACGAGGCGTCCAGAAGGAAAGTGTCACCCACCTTCATCTCCATGACCTTGCCCAACGGCATGCGTATTTCATCCAGTACGGCAGAAACTTCCATCTGCGTGGACCAGAGCTCGGTAGCGAGGTGGCTTTCCCAGATATTGTCGCGGCCAAACTTCTCGCCCATGAATTGCTGAAGCAGCATTTTGCGGATGGGCTCCAGGGTGGCGTATGGCAAAAGCAGCTCGATCCGCCCGCCCCGGTCTTCCATGTCGACGCGCAGTTTCACCAGAATGGCCGCATTGGCCGGGCGCGCAATCGCGGCGAAGCGCGGATTGGTCTCGATCCGCTCGAGTGCGAAATCCACTTCGGTCAGCGGTTCGAACGCCGATTTGGCGTCCTGTAGAACCACTTCGATCATGCGCTGCACCAGCGTGCGCTCAATCGTGGTATAGGGCCGACCCTCAATCCGCATGGCCGAATTGCCGCGACGACCGCCGAGCAGCACGTCAACGATCGAATAGATCAGGTTGGAATCGACCGTGAGCAGGCCGTAATTATCCAGCTGCTTGGCGCGGAACACTGACAGGATGGCCGGTAGCGGAATGGAGTTGAGATAATCGCCGAACCGCATGGATGAAATGTTATCGAGGCTGACCTCGACATTGTCCGACGTAAAATTGCGCAGGCTGGTTGTCATCAACCGGACCAGGCGGTCGAAGACAATTTCCAGCATTGGCAGGCGTTCATACGAAACCAATGCAGAATTGATGATGGCTCGAATACCGGACTTGTCGCCGTCGTCGTCATCAGACATCGAAAAGCCCAACAGGCTATCGATTTCGTCCTGATTGAGAATGCGCTCCGGCGCGCCGCCGGCATGGCCCTCATTGCCGTCTTCACCGACCATGGACTGCCATTCTTCGGAGAGATCATCTCCGGCGGCAGCCTCGGCGTCTTCGGCTTCGGGCGCTTCTTTTTCTGCGGCATCAGCCATGGACAATCCTAAACGATCAATACGTTTGTAATGAGCACGGCGGAAACGCGCTCCTCACCCAGCACGAGTTGGGCACGCCTCAACAATTCCATGCGTATGCGTTGGTAACCCGCGCTCCCGGACAGATCGTCAGGCCGCAACTCCCGCAAAAAACCCATATACAGATCAACAAGGCGGCGCCCGTCGGCGGTCAATGTTTCTCCGTCTTCCTCGACCAGGCTTTCCAGCAGGTGCTCATCCGGCGTCTCGAAGCTGAGCTGGAGCGTCAGAAGGGAGTTGCGCCCGTTTGCATCCGTGATCGATACAATCAGATCCGGTAATGTCGCCACGGCAAGATCAGCTCCGGAACCGCTTCCGTGACTACCTCCACCGCCGTGATCATCCGTGGCTTCGCCATGCTCGCCCGCCTCGGCAAGCTGATCCGCGTCATCACCACCGCCCGAGAGCAGCAGGAAAGCGGCCGCACCGCCGAGCACAAGAATGAGAACCGGCAAGCCGATAAACAGCGCCAGTTTCATTATCCCGGGCTTCTTCTTGCCGCCTTCAGCCTCCTCGCCGTCGGCGCCTTCTTCGATCTCTTCGTTTTCGTCCGCCATTGTCCGGCTCCGATTCTTGGAATCACCAGACGATTAAGGCCCGGTCCGGTTAACGAGGCGTTTGCAATTGCCCCTCACCCGGCAATTCCTGCCGGTTGCTGGGCAGCAATCTGCCGGGAACGCGCGTGTTGCCGGACGCGCCCAGATCATAAATCACTGAAATATAGCGATATTAACTATGGCACATCGTCTGCAATGCGTTTGGCAAGCACTGCGGAAGACGGTGCTGAAACATATCGATCCAGAACGGACGGAACGCGCCATGGACAATGCTCTGATGATAGGGCTTTCGCGACAGCTTACGCTGCGCCGCGAAATGGATATCACCGCGAACAATATCGCGAATGCCAACACGCCCGGATTTCACGTCGAAAGCCTTTTGCTTCGCAATGAAGCTGCACCGACGGCCACCTCGCAGGACGGGCCGGACGATCTTCAATATGTCGACGCCTGGGGCGTCGGCCGCGACTTTCGCATGGGAACGCTGGAATTTACCGGCCGCCCGTTCGATGTCGCCCTGGAGGGTGACGGCTTCTTTCAGGTCGAGACCGCCAATGGCGATGCGCTCTACACCCGCGATGGCCGCTTTCGTATCGACAATAATGGCCAGCTGGCAGCGTCCGATGGCGCGCTGGTGCTGGATGATCTGGGTCTGCCCATTGCGGTCGATCCGGCGCTGGGCACGGTGATGATCTCAGAAGACGGCGCGCTGGTTCAGAACAATACCGAGATTGCCCGCCTGGGTGTCTACCGCTTTGAAAATCTGGGCGCGCTGGAGAAGACCGGGTCCGGACGTTATGCCGCGTCCGAAGAGGCACCAGCCGATATCGCCAACGAATTCCAGATCCGTCAGGGCTATGTCGAAAGCTCGAATGTCCAGCCCATTCTGGAGCTGACCCGCATGATCGAGACCATGCGGGCTTACGAATCCGTTTCACGTTTCATCTCGCAAGGCGAGGAATTGAGCCGGAAGGCGATCGAACGCCTCGGCCGCGTCTAAGGGGAGTATCACCATGCGCTCACTCACCACCGCCGCAACGGGCATGCAGGCCCAGCAGATGAATGTCGAGGTCATCTCGAACAACATCGCCAACATGAACACCACCGCTTTCCAGCGGCAGCGGGCCGAATTTCAGGACCTGATCTACCAGAATGTCGAGCGGATGGGGGCTTCCTCGTCCGACGCAGGCACCATCGTGCCGACCGGGGTTCAGGTCGGGCTCGGTGTGCAGGCCGCCTCGGTCTACCGCATCACCGAGCAGGGCAGTCTGAACCAGACCGGCAATCGCTATGACCTGGCCATCAATGGCCGCGGCTATTTCCGCATCCAGCTGCCATCGGGCGAGGATGCCTATACCCGCGCCGGCAATTTCGCCATCAGCCCGGACGGGCAGATCGTGACCACGGACGGCTATACCGTCGCGCCCGGCATTGCCATTCCGCAAGGTACACGCGATGTGGCGATCAACCAGCAGGGACAGGTGCAGGCCATCATTGATGGCGACCCGACCCCGCAGATTGTCGGCCAGCTGGAATTGTCCAACTTCTTCAACGAGGCGGGTCTGGAAGCGCGCGGCGACAATCTCTTCACCGAGACGGCCGCGTCGGGGGCTGCCACCAGCGGAACGCCGGGTTCGACCGGGTTCGGCGTGGTCCGGCAGGGCTTTGTTGAATCGTCGAACGTCAATGCGGTCTCCGAAATCACGGCACTCATCCAGGCCCAGCGGGCCTACGAGATGAATGCGCGGGTGATCTCGGCGTCTGACGAGATGCTGGCTGCCAGCTCCAACCTTCGCTGAGGATTGAGCCATGAAACGTATTCTTCTCGCCCTCGTCTTTATCTTCGCCCCGCCGCCGCAAATCATCGCCACGGCCTTCGCCGACGACGCCGTATTGCTGCGCAGCGATATCCGCGTCGAAGCCGATATCGTCACGCTGGGCGATCTCTTCGATGTCACCGGAGACGCCGCCAGCGTGGTCATCGCCCGTGCGCCGGAGCCGGGCCGCAGTACGTCGCTGGATCCCGACTATGTGCGTCAGCAGGCGCGCAATAACGGCCTCGCCTGGGCCAATCCCAACCAGCTGCGCCGCGTCACCATCGAGCGCGCCAGCCGGATGATCGATGCCGGTCTGGTCGCCGAAATGATTTCCGCCGAGCTGAATATGCGAGACGGGTATGAATACGAGATCCAGCTGACCGGCGTGGGCAATATCCACATGCCGACCGATGCCGGCGGTCTGCCGGACCTTGCCCGGCTGGACTTTTCCAACCGCACCGGCGTGTTCCAGGCCGAGTTGATTGCCTATGATGGCGCGGCGCCGATGCGCCTGTCGGGCCGGGCCTATGCGACGATGGATGTGCCGGTGCTGGCGCGGGCCATTCCCGCCGGGCAGATTATTGATGACGGCGATATCGACTGGATGCCGGTTCGCGCCGACCGGGTGCGCGCCGATGCGCTGATGGATCCGGACCACATGGTCGGACAGGAAGCCCGCCGGGCGCTTCGTCCCGGTGAGCCCTTGCGGGCCTATGATCTGCAAGCGCCGGTCGTGGTGGCGCGCGGTGATATCGTGAATCTGGTGTTCACCGTTCCGGGATTGACGCTGACTGCGCGGGCGCGGGCGCTGGAAGATGCCGGCTCGGATGAAATCGCCCGCTTCGTGAACTTGCAGTCCAACCGCACGATTGACGCGATGGTGGAAGGCCCGGGCCGCGCCCGTGTTGTCACCGCCGGACCGTCCTGACGGTAAATTGGAGTCTCCTACAATTTTCGGCGTTTTGTCTCCTACTACAACTACTACAACTACTACAACTGCGACGCCCAAGACCAAGAAAACGAATAAAATCAACAGCCCTGGGAAAATTGCCATGATCCGTAAAATTCTCGTCTTCTCCGCCGCGCTCGCCCTGACGGCCTGTGCGACCGCCGACCGGCTCGCCGAAGTCGGCTCCACGCCCCAACTGACGCCGATTGAAAACCCGGCGCTCTATGCCACCAGCGGCAACGCCAATCCGGCCTACCAGTATAACGCCCCCGCTACGCAAGGCGGACAAACTTCCGGCGGCGGCCAGAACGGACAGGGCGCTCAGGGTGGCTATCCGCCGCCCCCTGCCTCGCAATATGGCAGCGGTTATGGCGCCAATGCCGGGGCCATTCCGGCCAGTTATGACGCCTCGCCCACCAACTCCTTGTGGACGCCCGGCCGCCAGACCTTCTTCGGTGATCCGCGCGCGGCCTCTCCGGGTGACATCCTGACGGTGAACATCAATATCTCCGACAATGCCAATGTGCAGAACTCGACCAACCGGGCGCGCACGGCCTCGGAAGACAGCAATCTGACCAATTTCCTCGGCGGCGAAGCGGCGCTGTCGCAATTCTTCAATGATGCGGTCGACCCGGCCTCGCTGACCAGTTTCGGCTCGTCCGGCTCGCACAGCGGCAATGGCGCGGTCACCCGGCAGGAAACGATCAACCTGTCCATCGCGGCCGTGGTCACCGGGCGCATGCCGAATGGTAATCTCGCCATCGCCGGGCGGCAGGAAGTGCGCATCAATAACGAGATCCGCGAGCTCCTCGTCTCCGGCGTGGTCCGCCCGCAGGACATCGCCTCGGACAATACCATCCGCCACACCCAGATCGCCGAAGCGCGCATCTCCTATGGCGGCCGCGGCCATATCTCCGACGTCCAGCGCCCGCGCCTGGGCCAGGAAATCTACGACATTCTCTGGCCCTTCTAAGGCCAGAGCAAACCTCCACCACCCAGTGGCGCACCTTGGCCCCTGCCGTTTTTAACGGCAGGGGTTATTTTTTGTTTTGAGGGTGGCTTCTGGAGCCCTCCTTCGAGGCTCGCTGCGCTCGCACCTCAGGATGAGGTGAGAGGGTGGGATTTCGAATAGCATTCATAAACTTATCTCATGCTGAGGCGGTTTTCGAAGAAAACCCTCTAAGCACGCAGGGATTGCGGTATCATCCCCCCATGCGCCAGCCACCCAAAATGATCTGGGTCTATATTCTCCGCTGCGCCGATGGCTCCTATTACACGGGCACGCATCGCGGCGATGGCGTGGAGCAACGCGTGGCCGAACACCAGGCCGGCACCTATGGCGGCTATACAGCCTCCCGGCGGCCGGTCGAACTGGTCTGGGCGGACTGGTCCTTTCAGTTGGCTGACGCGGTGGCTTTTGAGCGTCAAATCAAGGGCTGGAGCCGGGCCAAGAAAGAGGCGTTCATTGCGGGCGACTGGAACGGCCTGAAACAGTTGTCAAAGCGGCGCGGCGGCGATGTCCCAAGCAAATAACGACCTCATGGTGAGGTGCTGCCGCAGGCAGCCTCGAAGCACGCAGATCATTCCGCTCCCCTACCTCATGGTGAGGTGCCCGGCGTCAGCCGGGCCTCGAACCACGCAAAGCGCTGGAAGCCTCCTTCGAGGCTCACT
This sequence comes from Hyphobacterium sp. CCMP332, assembly GCF_014323565.1. Taxonomy (NCBI): domain Bacteria; kingdom Pseudomonadati; phylum Pseudomonadota; class Alphaproteobacteria; order Maricaulales; family Maricaulaceae; genus Hyphobacterium; species Hyphobacterium sp. CCMP332. The sequence continues at coordinate 554,482 of NZ_CP058669.1, read as the reverse complement.
GCGTTCGCACCTCAGGATGAGGTGAGAGGGTGGGATAAACAGCGGGAACGTAAGATGGCGTCCATAAACCCACCTCATGCTGAGGTGTCTTCCCGAAGGGAAGCCTCGAAGCACGCAGAGCATCCGCTCCCCTACCTCATGGTGAGGTGCCCGGCGCAGCCGGGCCTCGAACCACGCAAAGCGCTGGAAGCCTCCTTCGAGGCTCACTGAGTTCGCACCTCAGGATGAGGTGAGAGGGTGGGATAAACGGCGGGAACGTAAGATGGCGTCCATAACCCACCTCATGCTGAGGTGTCTTCCCGAAGGGAAGCCTCGAAGCACGCAGATAATTCCGCCCCAACCAACTCATGGTAAGGTGGAAGGACGAGAGAAATTAGCGAACTGGAAAATCGGTCAGGCCCAGATTGACCACTTCGTTTGGGTCGCCAACACTTTTTCGGAAACAGGCTTCCAACATGCGTCTTGCAAGTCCCCTGATATACTTATCATTTCCGGGGTGCTCGCCAAATTCCGCGTATCGCCGTGGAAAACGTCCGTGCTTTCTAATGTTCGCTTCATTCCAATGTTTTAGCTGTGCCGAATCGTTCGGACTCACCTCTAGCCATCGGCCCAAGTCATTTTCCATGGCTGACTCATATAGGCGAAATAAATCGTGCCCAAATTCTTCTCGAAGGCGGTCGACCGAATACCCACAAAACAAACAATAGGATTTCACACTCAGCTCGACCGAGTGATTGAGAAGCATGCCAATGGGTTGAAATAGTTGAGAAAATTCGCCGGTGGCTTGCCAGAGGCGTTCAGCCGCTTCCAAATAATTCAAGGCATCGGCCATAAAGGGCCGTGCGTAATCAAGGGACGGAAAATTGCTCAATCCTCCCGATGCACCCGTTCAGACCGCTCATGGCGTTCCTGGGCTTCCAGCGAGAGGGTGGCGACGGGGCGGGCATCGAGGCGTTTCAGGCTGATGGGTTCGCCGGTTTCTTCGCAATAGCCGTAGGTGCCGTCTTCGATGCGGCGCAGGGCCGAGTCGATTTTCGAGATCAGCTTGCGCTGGCGGTCGCGGGCGCGCAGTTCCAGAGAGCGGTCGGTTTCCGTCGAGGCGCGATCGGCGACATCCGGCATGGCGCCGACATCTTCCTGCAGCGCATCGAGCGTGGTCTTGCTCTCGCGGATGATTTCGTCCTTCCACGCATTCAGCTTGCGGCGGAAATATTCCACCTGACGCGCATTCATGAAGGGCTCTTTCGGGGATGGCACATAATCGGCCGGAAGTTCGATTTCAGAGACCGAGGCGTTTTTAGTCTTCGCCATAACGCTTACTCCGATAGGTTTTTTCGCCCCTCGACAGGCGCGGCGCAATCTACTCAGGAGGCCTTGTGAGTCAACGCGGCAATGCTGTTCCGGCGGGGGAAATTGCCGTCACAAATTCGTGTTAAAAACGAAGCGTAATCCGCGTGTTAGCGTTCGAGCTTGGCGAGCTCGACTGCGGCGCGCGTCTCGACCTCGTCCAGCATCGCCTCCAGACGGTTGTCATTGGTTGATTCGCGGCGCGATTGCAGGGCGTCCATCAGGGCGACCAGCCGGGCGCGCGGAATGCCGCCTTCCAGCAGCGAGAGTTTGAGATCATCGAGCACGTCCAGCAGGGTGAAGGCGCGCTCGGTGGCTTGTCTTTTCGCTTCGGTGAAATCGCCGACCGATTGCAGCGCCAGGATGGCATCGACCGAGGTCAATGCCGAGGCCCCGCTGGTGGCGGCCACGCCCGCAGATCCGCCGGACGGTGTCTCGACGGAGAAGCCCTCCCCGCCCGCGCCGGAGCGGCGCTTCGACGATGATACGGCGGATGCGGAATTGGGTCCGGTTACCTTCATGGATCGACGTGCCTCAAACCTGTCACTGATGACGGACGCAGAGTCCGCTGCTTCGCCTTAACAAGCTTTTAAGGCTGTGATTGTGCGCGGCAAATCCTGCCGGGTTCGCGCTTTCTGCCTATGATGCCGTTCGGGTTCAGCTTTGTTTTTCCATATTTATCAGATGGTTATGCACGCCGCTTATTGGCACGGAATTCGCACCGTCGTGTGCAGGAACAACAAGGGGAGAACCCCGATAATGCGCCGCGCCACATTTTTCTTCGCTGTCTTCACCTTCGTGATCGGCTGTCTGGTGCTGAATGCACCGGCGCACGCCAATTCCCGCATCAAGGATATTGCCGACGTGGAAGGCGTCCGCGACAACCAGCTGGTCGGCTATGGCCTGGTGGTCGGGCTGGACGGTACGGGCGACAGCCTGCGCAATGCCGCCTTCACCCGGCAATCCCTCTCCGCCATGCTGGAGCGCTTCGACGTCAATACGCGCGATGCGACGCTGAATACCCGCAATACCGCCGCCGTCATCGTCACCGCCCATCTGCCGCCGTTCGGCACGCAGGGCACGCGGGTGGATATCACCGTCTCCGCCATCGGCGATGCCGGCAGTTTGCAGGGCGGGACGCTGATCGCGACGCCGTTGATCGGGGCGGACGGACAGGTCTATGCCGTCGGTCAGGGACAGCTCGCCGTCGGTGGCTTCTCCGCCCAGGGCGATGGTGCCGCCGTCACCCGCGGCGTACCCACCGCCGGGCGCATTGCCAATGGCGCGCTGATCGAGCGGGAGATGCAATTTGATCTGGCCGGGCGCTCAGCCATCCGCCTTGCCCTGCGCAATCCGGATTTCACCACGGCGCGCCGCACGGCCGTCGCCATCAACAATTATCTCGGCACGGAAGCGGCCCGCGCATCGGACCCGGCGACGGTCGTTCTGACCCGCCCGGACTTCTTTGAAGGCGATATGGTCGCCCTGCTGGCCGAGATCGAGCTCCTGCGCGTCGAGCCGGATCTGCCCGCCCGTGTCATCATCGATGAAGCCACCGGCACCATTGTCATGGGCGAGAATGTGCGCGTCTCCACCGTGGCGATTGCACAGGGCAATCTGACCATCTCTGTTACCGAAAGCCCGGTCGCCAGCCAGCCGGCGCCCTTCTCCGATGGCGAGACGGTCGTCCTGCCGCGCACCAATGTCTCCGTCGAGGAGGATATGAGCCAGCTGGGCGTGCTCGATGATGGCGTCTCGCTGTCGGATCTCGTCGATGGCCTCAATGCGCTCGGCGTCTCTCCGCGCGACATGATCGCGATATTGCAGGCGATTGCCGCCTCCGGCGCGCTGCAGGCCGAGATCGAGGTGCTCTAGGCATGGACAACCTCCTCTCTCCCGACATGCAATTGTCGCAAGCGCTCTCCGGAGCGTCGTCCGGCCGCGAGCCGACGCTGCGCCGTGTCGAGAACGAGGCCGAAGCCCGGCAGGTTGCCGAAGACTTTGAAGCCTTCTTCCTGTCGCAAATGGTGGAAGCCATGTTCAAGGGCGTGGGCGAGAACAATGAATTCACCGGCGGTGCGGGCGAGAACGCCTTTGCCGGCCTCCTGCATGAAGAATATGCCCGCGTCATGGCGGGTACGGGCGGGCTCGGCCTGTCGGATAATCTGACCGCTGAAATCCTGCGCTATCAGGAGACGATGTCATGAGCCTTCTGGCCGCCAACTCCCCTGCCGAACGCGCCGAGGCGCTGATCCTCCTGACCACGCGCCTGACCGGGCTGATCGAGCAGGAGACCGCGCTGTTCGAAGCCCGGCGTCCGCTGGAAACGCAATCCTTCCAGGATGAGAAGTCCAAGCTTGCGACCATCTACCGGCGCGAGATTGCCGCCGTGAAGCAACAGCCCGACCGGCTGGAGGGCGCGCCCGAAGCTGCCAGACGTCAGCTGAAAGAGGTAACGGTGCGCTTTACCTCCGCGCTGGAAGCCAATGGCCGCGCGGTCGAGGCGCTGCGGGTTTTAACCGAAGGCATTGTCCGCGCCGTCGCCGATGAAGCCGGACGCCTGAAGGATCAGGATGCGGGATACGGTCCCGGCGCGCGCCGCCCGTCATCGCCATCGATCGCGGTGAACCAGCGGGCTTAAACTCAACTCACCTCATGGTGAGGTGCTGCCGCAGGCAGCCTCGAACCACGCACGATCTGGAAGCCTCCTTCGAGGCTCACTCCGTTCGCACCTCAGGATGAGGTGGAGTGAAAATTCGATCAGAAAAACCCGCCGCCCGCCGGGCCGCCGCTTTGCAGGCGGGCGAGACCGGCGGAATAGTTGGCGATCTGGGCGGAGAGGTAGGCGGGTACACTGCCGCCCTTATTGCCCTTGCCTTCACCGTTCAGCAGGTCTTTCAGCGCTTGCGGCGTGGTCAGGTCGCGATAGGCGCGCTGGACGATATTCATGGCATCTTCCAGCGCCTTGGAGGCCACTTTCGCGCGCTCCCTGTTGGCGAGGGAGAAGTCAGCGGAAAGCTCCAGCGCGAAGACTTTCGGCGCGGCAGAGGTCTTGTCGCGATCGAGGAAGCTTTCCTTGCCCGTCACCGCGCCCGGTTTCAGGCCGAGCCCGGCGAGCGCGTCGCGGCCTTCGGAGCCGGCAAAGAGCTCGATCGTCACATTCGGCTTGGGCGTGATGCGCAGGATATCGCCGGCCTTGGTGCGGCCGACATCGCCGGAGCCATCGAGCACCAGCGCGGCGTTGATCTTGAAGGTCAGGGAGCGCATGGAATCGTCAGCATCGATGGTGATTTTCTTGCGCCGTCCGCCATCGACGGAGAGGTAGAAGAAGTCGCCATCGCGCACCGAGGTGCGGTCGGTGACAACGCGCGTATCGGCATAGGCGAGCGTGCCCGAAGGCAGGCCGAGATCATCGAGAATGCTGTCGCCATCGGGATCAATCGCGATGCCGGTCGCCGCCGACACCCCGCCGCGCCCGGAGATCTGGGTGGCGAAATCGGTGGTGCCGGTCGCCGCGTCAATGGAAGCGGCAAAGGAATTGCGCGTGCCGTTCTGTGTCGCCCCGGAGAGCTCGCCGGTTGTCTTGCCGGCGATATAGACCTTGCCGCCGGAGATCTGGATGGACGAGGCGCTGTCATCGGCATCGGAGCCGACAAATTGCGTCCATTGCGTGGTCGGCGTAGCGCCATCGGTCAGCTTGACGACGACGGCATCGCGGCCGCCGGAATGGGCGGTCAGGGGCGCGCTGGGCGCAAAGCCCGCACCGGCGGAACCGGCAAAATAGATGTCATCGCCATCGACGGTCAGGCCGCCAATCGCGCCATCTTCCATATCGCCGAGATCGACTTCCCAGAGCGCGGCGGAATTGCTGTCCGCACTGTCATACTTGCGCAGAATGGCGCGGCCATCCTCGTTTGACGCGACCAGCAGGCCGCCATCGGAGGCGATGGCCACGGCCTCGGCGCGCTCATCACCGGAGGCGCCGATGCGGCGGGTGAAATCGAGCGTGCCATCAGCGTTGAAGGCGCGGACATAGCCGTCATTGGCCCCGCCCTGATGGCCTTCGCCGCCAAAGGCAGTTGCGGCCTGTCCGGCGACAAAGATGCGGCCATCGTCGGCGACGGTGACGGCGGCGGGCCGGTCATTGCCCGTGCCGCCAAAGCGTTGCAGCCATTGCTCCACACCGGCGGCGTCGAATTTGGCGACGAAGCTGTCCGTGCCGCCGATATCGGTTGTCTCGCCCAGCGCGCCCTGCACCGAGCCCGCAACCACGATATCGCCATTGGCATCCACGGTCAGGCTGGCCCCGGCGGCCTCGTCGGCGGCCCCGAGTGTGCGGGTCCAGACCGTCTTGCCGGTGGAATCGATCTTCTGCAGGACAAGATCGCTCTCGCCCTTGACGATGCGGCCCTCAATGCCGGCGCTGGTCTTGCCCAGCACATAGAGCGCGCCATCCTGGCCCAGCGCGGTGGCGGAAATTTCCAGCGGATTGGCTTCGGTCGTGGTCTTTTCCTTGCCGTCATCATCGACGGTGGTGAGCTCGTCCGCGCCCGCTTCCAGGCGGCGGGAAAATTCCGATGTCGGCGTGCCCGAGGCAATGTCGGTCAGCTTCACCACCTGACCGGCGGCGCTATCGCCGAGGCCGGAATTGCCCGCAATATAGATGGCCGGGCTGGCGCTGGCGGCTGAGAAGGTGAGCACTTCGGTCGAGGCGCCGGAGATCTTGAAGCCGAAATTATTGCCGGGGACGATGCCGTTCTCGTCCTTCTCGCCGATCTTCACGCGCTCGAAGCGGGAGATCATCTCCGCCGCTTCCAGCTCTGAATTGATGTGGGCAGCGATATTGTCGAGATTGCGCACGGTTGCGCCCATATCGGCGAGATCGATATTGATCGCGGTGGTGACGCCGGACTTCTTCACAGACACGGTGAACTGTACATCGCCGGTCAGGGTTGCAACCTCGGCATCAAAATCACCGGAATGGAGAATGCCGGTTGTGTATTCCGACAGGCCGCGCTTGACGGCGACGCTGGATTCCGCCTTGGACAATTCCTCGCCTTTCAGGACGCTGACGCCCTGCAGGTCGATATCCTGAAAGAAGCTGTCGAGCTGGCCCAGGCCCTCATTGAAGCGCCGGTCCAGGAAGCTGCGGCGGCTGTCAATCGTGGTCTTGTCGGCCGCCTCATTGGCCAGCGCATAAAGGCGGCGCAGCCCCTGATGCATGGCAAAGAGGGATTTGATGTCGGTCGAGGCATCGGTGCCGGAAAACTCGGACAGCTTCGAGTCGAAGAAATTACCGCTGGCCAGAACCTTGCGGCTGACCTCGTCGAGACCGGTGATCTCGCCGCGCACATCCCAGGGCGGCAGAACGCCCGCGCCCTGACGCGCCGCCGGGTTGGCTTCGCCCGCACTTGCTCCCGATGCGCGCGGTGTCAGGTTGGCAAGACGCGTCGCGTTCTTGGCCTGATACCACCCGGTCAGGGCAGAGAAATCAAAGGGCGAAATGTCCACCGAACGGTGCTCCGGACTACTGACCTTCCAGAGTGCGCCCCAGACATTGGGATTTCGTTTATTTTATTGGTGAATGGAAAGGTTTTCGGACAATAGAATAGCCCCTTCCTGCTATCAGAAAGGGGCTCCGTTTATGGTCGGCTCCCGGGTACGGCGGAAATTATCCGCGGCCACCGTTCAGAAGAACCGTGCCGTTCGGGGCGATGATTTGCAGCTCGCCGTCTTCTGTCAGATGCAGCTGTGAGCCCGCTGGCGATGCGACGTTCCGAGCCGACCAGATAAAGCCGCGTCCACGGCCCGTATAGGTCGCGAGATTGCCGTCACTCTGGAACACCGCGTATCGGTTTTGCCCCCAGCGATTGGTCCGGGAATTCAGTGCCCAGATGGGCTGACCGGCGCTTGTATATACAACCAGATTTCCATCTGTCTGGAAGGTCAGGTAATGGTCGCCGCACGGTGACGGGTAACGCCGGCCGGGCTCGAAGACGAACTCACCGACTATCGGAAAAACGCTGTTGCCATTGCAGGCGTCGGCTGTTTCCGCGCCGCCCGCCGTCACAGGTGAATAGCTGACGTCATAGGTGGTGCCGACGAGCTCGCTTGCATAATCGCTCGTCAGGTCTGCACAATATCCGCGCGTCATCGTGAATCCCGTCGGAAAAGCAGGACGGTCAAACCGGATCGAGACCGGACCCCAATAGGTAGAGGAACGGCCATCTGGTGCGATGCGCGTTGAGGCGCAATCATACTGCTCTTCACCGGCATCCTGCGGCATCACCAACCAGAATCCTGCGAAATCTCCACGGCGATCGGAAAAGTTGCCGGCCAGATTCTCGATGAAATAGGTTTCGCCTTCCGGGCCGGTAAAAACAGCCGTCGATCCGATTTGGCTCTGATAGATGACCTGATTGCCGAATTCATCTGTCCAGACCTCGTCGGCCACTGCCGCGCCGAGAAATCCGACAGACAGTGCTGCCGCCATAATTGCGTATTTCATGAACACCCCCATTTACGTCAATCCATATTTGACGCCAAAACGTTAGCGCAACGCGGCCACCCAACAAGCGCCACGCGCAGAACAATCATAATTTGCAGAGGGATAGCGAAAGTGGCTTGAAACTAAGCAGCCACACGAAACGCCATCGGGGGCGTTGCAAATTCCGGCGTCCCAATGACCGGAACGGCGGCGTTGAGACCCGCATTCAGGCCCGCAATATCCGGGCGGCGCAGGCAGAGGGCGGCGAGTTCGGCGGCACCGATGCTGGCGGCGCGATCCCCCAGCTCGGCATAAACGGCGGCGCAGAAATCCAAGTCTTCCGGTTCTTCCAGCGTCCAGCGCAGATTTTCCAGGCCCTGGCCCGGCCCGGTCAGTGCGACGCGGCGGATGCGCGGATGGGTGCGGATCCAGCCCGTTACCGACTGGCGATCAAAGGGCTTTGTCGCATTGCGTTCCGCCTCATGCAGGAGGTGGACCGGAAAGGCCTCGCACTGGAGCCCGTTGGGGAAGCGCAAGGGCATGTCATTACAGGCAAAATCGGCATGAGTGTCATCAAGCAACTGGACGACGCGATGGCAGATTTGCGGATCAATGAAGGGATGATGGCCTTCGACGCGCAAAATCGTCTCCGCGCCGGAATCCCTGGCGGCGGCGGCCATGCGGGCGAGGACATCCTCCTCCGGGCCACGCGTGACCATATAGCCGGCATCACTGGCTTCTTCGGCGATTTCATCATCTCCGGGGCCGTCGGCAACCGCGGCGATGACCAGTTCGGCGCCGTCAATTTCGCGGCAACGATCCATACAGCGAAGGAGCGCGCTGCGTTCGCCCAGGGATTCCAGTAATTTCAGGGGAATACGGGAAGAGGCAGCGCGTGCCTGCACGATGACGGCCAAACTCATGGCGATCCCCCTTTTTCCTTACCATTGAGGATGCGCGCGACAGCCTAACGGCGCGTTAACCGGCGCACCGCAAGGCTTGTGAAAATCGATTCGTCAGGATTGCCATGGCCACGCTCGCTTCCCTTCCGCCCGCCGATATTGAGAGCCTCTTTTCCAAGCGGGATTTCAAGACCCCGCGTATCAATCTGGATGGCCAGACCATCCTGATTACGGGCGGGACGGGCTCGTTCGGCAAGCGCTTCGTGAAAACCGTTCTGGCCGAATACAAGCCGCGAAAGCTGATTATCTTCTCGCGCGACGAGCTGAAGCAATACGAGATGGCGCAGGAATTTTCGCCGCAGGACTATCCCTGTCTGCGCTATTTCATCGGCGACGTGCGCGATGAATCGCGGCTGGATATGGCAATGCGCGATGTCGATATTGTCGTGCATGCCGCCGCGCTGAAACATGTGCCGATTGCCGAATACAATCCGTTCGAATGCATCAAGACCAATGTGATGGGCGCGGAGAATGTCGTGCGTGCCTGCATCAAGCGCGGCGTGAAGCGCGTTGTCGCCCTCTCCACCGACAAGGCGGCCAGCCCGATCAATCTCTATGGCGCGTCCAAGCTGGCCTCGGACAAGATTTTCACCGCCGCCCAGCATATGGGCGGGCGCAATGGTCCGGTCTTCAGCGTGGTCCGCTATGGCAATGTCATCGGATCGCGCGGCTCGGTCGTGCCCTTCTTCAAGAAGCTGATCGCTGAAGGTGCCAGTGAATTGCCGATCACCGATGCGCGCATGACGCGCTTCTGGATCACGCTGGATCAGGGCGTGAACTTCGTCCTCTCCAGCCTGGAGATGGCGCGCGGCGGCGAAGTCTTCGTGCCGAAGATCGCCTCCATGTCGATCACCGAACTGGCCAAATCCATCGCGCCGGACCTGCCTCACAAAGTCGTCGGTATCCGCCCCGGCGAGAAGCTGCATGAAGTCATGGTGCCGATTGATGATGCCCGCCAGACGGTGGAGATTGAGGATCGCTATGCCATCCTGCCGGCGATGGATGCGGAAATCCGCCTGCGTTATCTCGGCGATGGCGCGCGCGCGGTGGATGAAGACTTCTACTATGCGTCCGACAATAACCCGGAAATCATGGATGCCCGCGTCCTGCAGGGGCTGATCGAACAGCGGCTGAAGTCGCTGGCAGGCTAGACATGGCGGGCGGCGATCCCTTCGGCACATTCGCAACAGACGGCTATGCGCTGATCCGCGACCCCGCGATTGCAGCGATGAAGGACGAGGTGCGCGCCACGCTGCACGCCACCGCGCTGCACATTGCGCGCCGCCTTCTGCCTGAAGACGTGTTTGCGGCGCTGCCGAAGGATGCCGGGTTTGATGCGCTGCTGGATGGTATTCACGCTGCCGAGACCGGCAATGCTGTTACCCGCGCCCTCTATGAAGTCTTCCCCGCCCTGCCGCCGGTGATCGCGCTGATCCATCACCCCTTCGTGCGCAAGACAATTGCCGCCGCCGGGGTGGAAGAGGCTGTGGCCGGAACGCTGCCGCTGATCCGGCTGGACCGTCCGGGGGATCAGCGCTTTGCCACGCCCGCGCATCAGGACAGCTGGTATTCCCTGCTCTCGCCCAATGCCGTGACGCTGTGGACGCCGCTCTGCCAGATGACGCCGGACATGGGCGAATTGCGCATCCTGCCGGGCAGTCAGGCGGGAGGCTTGCGCGCCTTCAAGCCCTATGAGGCCGGGCATGAATGGTTTGAAACCGCCGAGCCGGTGCCCGAGGCGTCGCTGGTGCCGGTTGCAGTGGGATATGACGAACTCCTGATCTTCAACCAGTCGCTGATCCACAAGAGCGGGCCGAATGCGTCGGACCGGGTGCGGATCTCGGTGCAGCTGCGCTTCAACGATCTGGCGACGGCACACGCCCTGACCTCGACCTATACGCCCTCTCTCTCCCGCTACGTGCTGGAGCAACAAAAGGCGCGCCTTGATGGCCGCGCCTGACCGCCCCCTGCGCCGCGCCAACTGGCAGGCTGTGGCCTGCGACCTGTGCGGCGCGTCCCGGCCCGACGTGCTGGGCCAGCGCGAAATCATTGTGCGCGGGCGGACTTGTGATCATCAGATGGTGTTCGTCGATGTCGCGTGTGGCTCGTGCGGTTTCGTGCAAGCGCTGGAACGGCCCGATGAGGCTTTCCTGATGGACTATTACCGCGATGCGCATATCGGCCATCGCGGCGGGGAATTGCATTTCGATGCGGCGTCGCGCCTCTCCGCTGTCGCGGCGCGCGTGCCCGGCGGCGGGCGGATCATCGAAATCGGTGCCAATGACGGAGCCTTCTGCGCCGAGCTGTCAAAGGCCGGCTATGACGCGTTCGGCTTTGACCCGGTCGAGGCCGACGAGGCCGCCGGGGTCGAGAAAGGCTTTCTGGAAGCGGGCGTCGCGTCCGTTACACCCCGGTCCGCCGATGCCGTGATCGCCTATTATGTGCTGGAGCATGTGATCGATGCCGGGGCGTGGCTGCGCTCGGCGCTGGCGCTCCTGAAGGATGGCGGCGTTCTGATCCTGGAAGTGCCCAATTACACCACGCATCCGCAGGACTCGCTGAATGTGGAGCATTTGCTGCATTTCACGCCGGAGACGCTGCGCGAATTGCTGGAACAGCACGGGCTGGACATCCTGCCTGATCAGCCGACGCCGACCGTGGCCTACGGGCAGGCGATTGCGGCGCGTCTGACGGACCGGGCGCTGGCGGAGTGCCCGCGTCCGGCGTCCGATGCCTGTCTGACCGGTGGCCCCAAGCGGCTGGCGGCGGCGAAAGCGGCCTATGCCGAAGCCATGGCCGACCGCGCCCGGCGGCAGGCGGCGGCGGAAAGCGCGGCAAAGCTGGCGCGCGACGCTGATCCGTCTGGCACGGCTTCGGTCTTTATCTGGGGCGCGAATGAATATGCCGAGCGCGCTGCGCCGCTGCTGGCGCAGGCCTTTTCATCGGTGCAGGTGGTGGACAAATCCGCCAGCAAAATCGGTGCGCCCTTTCCGGGCCTGGCCGTCCCGATTGCGCACCCGGATGTCGCAGCAGACGTATCGGCGCGCATCTTCCTGCTCTGCTCGCCCAACTGGAATGCCCAGATCGCGGCGGAAATTTCGGCTGCCGGGTGGAATGCGCTCGCCGTGATTGATGCGGTGGCGGGGGAGCGGCTTTAGTTCACCTCGCCCTTCGAGGCTAACTTCGTTCGCACCTCAGGATGAGGTGAATGATTTACGCCGACCTACCTCATGGTGAGGTGCTGGCCGCAGGACAGCCTCGAACCACGCACGATCATCCCTTCTCCAGCAAGAACCACGTCCCGTCATCGGACCAGGAAATCGGGTCGCGATGATAGAAGAAGCCGTAATCCTTCAGCGTCAGCTTTCCCTCGAAACGGTCGAGCATTTCTCCGGCGAAATCGCGCTTGAAGAGGCGTCCTTCATGGCCGCGATAGGTGACTTCGACCGGCGTCGGATTATAGTATTCAAACAGCAGGATATGGCGGTTCGAGGCGTTGAAGAGCACGTCATAGACCTGCGGCAGCACTTCCGGATCAAGATGGATCAGCACGCCGCAAATCATGGTCAGATCATAGCTGCGCGGCGGGGTGTATTCGAGGATGGAGCCGGTCTCGACCTTTGCCACGCCCAGCCTGTTGGCCTGGGCTGCGGACTCGGCGTTGATCTCGATGGCCTCCAGCTCGGTGCCCGGCGACACCCGGTTCATGGCCACCAGGTTGAGGCCGATATTGCAGCCGATCTCGAAGGCGGATTTCACCGGCGCGGCCTTGCGCAACATGCGCGCCATGCAGGCGGTGCGGGCCGCGACCAGCTCGGGCTCCAGCGAACACCGCTCGCGGTATTCATCGCCGAATTGTCCGGCCCAGAAGGCTTCCTGCTCGGTCTTGTAGGTCATGAATGTGTCCTTGCAGCATGGAGGCGCTCGGCGAAGGCCCAGTCCTCTTCGGTATCAATATCAATCGCCTTCAGCCGATCGAGGATGAAAGGCCGGAAATGCAGTGGCGCGCTGCCATCGTCTTCCGCGAGCAGGGTCGGCGCCGAGAAAATGCCGAAGGCGCCGGCGTCCCGATAGGCGGGGGTCAAATCCTGCGTCCGCGATCCGAACCTCGCTTCGTCAGCGGTTCGCAGAATGCCGCCAGTCTCGATAAAGAGTTTTTCGAACGGTGTGCCGATCCCGGCCACGGCGAGCACGGGATGCGTGCGGTGGGCCTCGTAATCGGCAATGGCGCGGGCCAAATCCTGCGGCTCGACAAAGAAGGCGGTCGCATAGAGCAGAGCCGCCGTTTCAAAATGCTGGCCGCGCTTTTCATATTCGCGCAGCGTCCAGCTCATCACCGTGCGGATGGGCGTGAAATCATCGGCGATAACCGCTTCCCGGCGAAAATCGGGGCGATGCCCCGCTTCGGCCGCAACTTCCGCAATCTCCGGGTCATCGGTCGAAACATGAATGATATCAAACAGGCCGGTGGCCTCGGCGGCCTTGAGGATATGGGTCAGGGCCGGCTGGCCGGCGAAGGGGCGGATATTCTTGCGCGGGATGCGCTTGGAGCCGCCGCGCGCCGGGATGATGGCGATGCGGCGCATCACAAGACCAGCCCCGAGCGGAGAATCTCGCCCGCCTTCGGGCCTTCATTCACGAGCAGGTCGAGCGCACTCATATAGGGTTCGAAGGCTCCGTGCAGCTGGGCATATTCCGGGTGGGTGTAGCCGAAATAATCAAGCGCGATGCCGGCATCGGAAAAGGCATTACTGTCGTCCAGATAGGCTTTCGATCCCGGCGGCGAGAGATAATCCGTCACGCCATGCGCCCGGCAGAGATCGACCAGACGATCCGCCTTGGCGGAGGCGACCGGTGTTTGCGACGAACGCACCGTGGGGGTGGCGATACCGAATTCGCGCGCCATCCATTCGATGATGGCGATATTCAATTCGCCGATAGTGGCGGTGTTATCTGCCATGATGCCGTGCAGCGCCGGCAGGTATCGCGAGGCATAGGGCGCTTTTGCAAAATTCATCTCGATGGTCCGCCACATGGCGTCCGGGAATTTCGCGTCGGGCTGGATTTCGGCGTCGCAGATGGTCTGATCGCGGCGGCCCTTGGTGAGGACCGGAACCGTCAGCCACAAGACGCCATTGGGTGTCTTGATCCGGTTGCGCTGTTGCCAGGAGCGTTTGTCGAACTGGACATCATCGAGAAAAATGAAGAGATCAACCGAGGCCATCAGGCCGAAATAGCCAATCCAGGGCAGGAAGGTTGGCTGCATGATGGCGGCGGACTTGCGAGCGGGATTTACGGCAGGCTGCGTCATTCCTCGATCGCGGCCAGAACGCCGCCCTTTCCGTAATCATTGCCATTATAAAAGACGATGCGCTGGCCGTTATGGATCAGCACAACGCCATATTCGATCATCTCGCTGTCCTCGCCTGTCCCCGGTTCCAGCCCCGGCGGGTCAATGCGGGTCCAGTTGAGCCCGTTGGCCGAGACCGCCTGCTTCTGGCGATAGGCCTCGCCCTTGGCGGCAAACCACATGCGCCAATTCTCGCCATCATGCCAGACATAGGGCCGCGCCAAAGCATTCTCGCCGGGTTCAAAATCAATCGCCACGCGGCCCTTGCGCTGCCAGTCGAGCCCGTCCTTGGAGCTCGCAATCTGGATATTGTAGCGCGGCAAATCCTTGTGCACCCATTCCACGCCGGCGACGTAATACATGCGCCAGCCAAAGGGTGTTTTCACCACCCACGGGGCGGTATTGATGAAGGGATTGACCTTGCAGCGCTCGATGATCGGCGCTTCGGACCAGCGCTCGAAGCCCGCCGCGCCGTCAGGCTTGATGGCGAGACCGCCGAACAGATCCATGCGCGTTGTGCCACCCGGCTTGAAGCCGATGTAATAGAGCCGCGTTTCGCTGCCGGTCCGGATGACGCAGGACGGCAGGACACCGTTGTCGTCGAATGTGCCGAGCCGGCCGGGCGTGAGTTCGGGCTCCAGCACGGTTTCCAGAACCCTGTCCGGCCGTTCCAGATCGATCAGCGACCAGCCGATATGGGATTGGTTGGCATCATTGCGCCCGCCCCACCATATCCGCACCAGCGATCCGCCCACGCGCTCCGGGGTCGGCAACATGGCATGGGTCCGGCACCAGGACAGATCCGGATCAGGCTTGATAACGGGGCCGAGTTTTGTCCAGTCAGTCATCGAGGCCAAAATAATTGTTGCGGATCTTGCGCCCCTTGGGGTCGTCGGGACCAAAGACCGTGCCGGGCGAACCGAGTACCACAGAGCCGGCCTCGACGTCTTTCGTCAGGCTGGCATCCATGGCGATGAAGGCTTCATCGCCGACTTTCAGAAAGTCACGCAGCGTGGCGTTGACGCCGAAGAAGCAGCGCTCGCCAATCCGGCAATGACCAGAGACCACCACGTGGGAGGCGAAATAGGTATGACTGCCGATATGAGTGCCATGGCCGATATGATTGCCCGACCAGAGCATGACATTGTCGCCGAGTTTCACAGTGGGCTGGATGGTCTGATTTTCAAGAATGAAGCAATTTTCACCCATCTGCAGGTCCGGCCAGCTCACGGATTTTGAACAGATATAGCTGGGCAGGCGATAGCCTGCTGCCTTCACCTGTTCGAACTTGGCCTGCCGCAGACGGTTCAGCTTCATGTAGGAGAGCGCGACATGGCAGGCATGGGTTTCCGGGCCAAAGCGCGTCCGGGCTTCGCTCCACGGCACCATGGGAAGGCCGCAGAAAGTGTCGGCCTCGACATAGGCATCATCTACAGTGAAGCCGACGATGTCGTACCCGCTGTCATGACTGAAATAGAAATGTGCCAGCTCGGCGATTTCTGCTGACCCGAAGATCAGGAGTGGCTTACCGCTCATCGACCGCCTCCCATGTAACCGGCTCGTGGGCCGGGATATTTGCCATGGCCCGCGCGCCGAACAGGCGCTCGAACTCCCGCGCGGCAATGCCCTGGCGCGCACGGATCGCTTTCACATTATCCGGACCGAGCACTTCGCCCTCTGCAATGTCGCGCGTGGCGTAGAAATGGCGGCGGAATATCGGGGATTTGGTTTCCGCGTCCTTCATGCCGAATTGCGGACCGCCCATGGCGGCATGGGCATCGCGTACCGTCTCGCAGAGCCGCTTCAATTCATGGGGCTCTATGGCGAAGGAAGAATCCGGCCCGCCCTCGGACCGGTCCAGAACGAAATGCTTTTCGATAATGGCGGCCCCGAGCGAGGTGGCCACAATCGGCGCGGTGATATCCAGCGTATGATCGGAAAAACCGATGGGAACCGGAAAGCGCTCGCGCAGGGCGATGATGTTGCGCATATGGGCGCTGTCGATGGGCGCGGGATAAGCGCTGACGCAATGCAGCAGGGCGTAGTCGGTGATGCCCTCGCCTTCCAGAAAGCGAACGGTCGCGTCGATCTCTTCAAGGCTGGCCGTGCCGGTGGAAAGAATGACCGGCTTGCCGGTTTGTGCCGTGCGGCGGATCAGGGGCCAGTCGGTAAATTCGTTGGAGGCGATCTTGTAGGCCGGAGCGTTCAGGCCTTCCAGGAGATCGACCGCCTCGTTGTCGAAAGGTGAGGAAAAGACGGTGATGCCGAGCGCCTTGCCGTGATCGAACAGTGCCGGGAACCACTCATAGGGCGTCGCGGCTTCCTGATAGAGTTTGTGCAAATTCCATCCCGCCCATGTTCCGGTCGTGATCTGGAATTCCGGCTTGTCGCTCGGCAGGGTCAGGCTGTCGGCGGTATAGGTCTGGAATTTGACGGCATCAGCGCCACATTCGGCGGCGACCTCGATCATCTTCAGCGCTTTGGACAACTCCCTGTTATGATTGCCGGACACCTCGGCAATCACATAGGGCGCGCAGCCCTCACCGATCTCGCGGCCAGCAATGGCGAAGGCGGATCGGGGTGAGGACGGATTGAGCGGCATGAATTCAGGTCCGATAGCTTGAATCGAACCTCACGCGATTCGTCTTAACGATTACTCGCCAAATGTGCGGATGAGTTCGCGGGCGACGCGGCGTGCACCCTGCCCGTCTATGGGCCCCGGATATTCAGGTGTCTGCACGAGGGCTCTGTTCAGCGCGGCGTTCAGATTGCCGGCAAGACCGGGCTCGGCCGCATTGATCAGCTGACCCAAGCCTTCACTGATAAAGGCCGATTGCATCGCCGCATAGCGTTCATCCGGGCAGACAATGACCGCCGGTGTCGCCGTAGCGGCGGCTTCATATTTGGCCAGACCCGGTCCGAGAATACAGGCCCTGGCCGCATTGAAGTGTTCAAACAGACCGTCGGGCGACATCAGCGGCATGGCGCCGATGGCTTCAGCCGCGGCAGCGAGTTTGAGCGCGCGGTCATGCGGAATCGCATTGCCGATGGCGATGCGCAGCTCCGGGCCACGGTCTGCCAACGCGCCCATCACCTTTTCGGTCAGATGCCAGGGGTCGGAGCCGGAGAGCATGACCAGCACACCGGCGCGCTGGCTGACCGGTGTGGGTGCCGCCTCGTATTCCGGGCCGAGCACGGCGTAACGGCCGCCGCCGATCCAGCGCCTGGCCGGACGCGGCGTTTCCGCCTCGGCACCGATATACGGCGTGATAACAAGATCGGGTTCGGCCGGGCCGATATAGGCTTCCTTGTCGAGCCCCTCGATCAGCGCGGTCTTGCGCCCCTGCGCCTGTAGAGCGGCGATCAAATCGGAGAGCTGGGCCAGCAGGAGCGGGTTGGACAGATCAACGAGGACCGGACCGGCGGGAAATTCCGCGGCCTCGTCGGCCAGATGATTGCGGGGTGTGACCGTCAGGACCGGAATAGCGGCAGCGTCAGCCTGCGCAAGGAAGGCGGTGTTATCGGTATCGAAGATAATACCCGCTTCACCGCCTTCAGCCTCAATGGCGCGCGCCAGCGACAGGCAACGCACGGCATGGCCGGTGCCGATATTCAGCCCGGCCTTGCAGCGCAGCCAGATCATAACGCCTTCATGCCGAGGACATCCCCCAGCGCCCGGACGACGCGGTGCACGTCCTCGTCCGACATGCCGTAAAACATCGGCAGGGTGAGGCAGCGTTGATACCAGCCCTCCGCGCCCGGGAAATGCCGGTGGTCGCCGTAGATTTTCTGGGTATGGACCGGAATGTAATGCACTTGCGTACCAATGCCGCGCTCGCGCAGCGCATTCATCACGGCCGTCCGCGTTGTGCCCAGCGCCGCAAAATCAATCAGGGCGACATACAGATGCCAGCACGGGTCCTGATCCGGCATCCGGGCGAAGGGGCGGACATGCTCGCCCAGCCGCGGCAAGGCGCGATCATAGATATCGGCAATGGCGCGGCGGCGAGCGGCAAACTGTTCCAGTTTCGAGAGCTGGGAGGTGGCGAGCGCAGCGCACAGATCCGGCAGGCGGTAATTCCAGCCGAGATCGTGAAATTCCTGCCGCCAGGGCTCGGACGGATCGCCGACAAATTCCTCCGGATTGCGCGTGACGCCATGGGTTCGCAGGCGGCGCATTATCTCGGCGAGCGCGGGATCATTGGTGGTAACGGCACCGCCCTCACCCGCCGCAATTGTCTTGACCGGGTGGAAAGAGAAGGTCGCGGCATCGCTATAGCGCCCGTCGCCGACCATTCCCTCGCCGCGCGCCGTGCCGAGGGCGTGACAACTATCCTCGACGATGAATGCACCCGCCTCCCGCGCGAGATCGGCAATCGCCGCCATATCACAGCTCTGACCCGCCAGATGGACCGGCAGGATGGCTTTTACCGGCCCGTCGACGCGGGCCATCGCATCGGCGAGCGTTGCGCGCGTCATCAGGCCGGTGTCGGGGTCGACATCCGCGAACACCACCTTGCCGCCGCAATAGCGCACGGCATTGGCGGTCGCCATGAAGGTGATGGTCGGGACGATACAGACGTCGCCTTCGCCTACGCCCAGCGCCGCCAGCGCCAGATGCAGGGCGGTCGTGCCGTTGGAACAGGTCACGGCCTCCGCCGCGCCGGTTGCGGCGCACATGGCAGCTTCGAATTTTTCGATTTCCGGGCCGGAGGTCAGAAAGTCGGATTTCAGGACACGGGTCACCGCATCAATATCGGCCTGATCAATGGATTGTCGGCCATAGGGCAAAAAGCGCGAGGTCATATCCTATATGTGGCGGGAGTCGGGGGCGGAGGGGAAGAGCTTCATCGTCTGGGATGTGCCTATTTCCCTCCCCCATTGTGGGGAGGGGGAAAATCCCGCTCGCTTGAGTGAAGAGATGGTGGGATGATAGACAACACCATATCAGCGGTGAAAATGGGCCATGCACAACCACGAAGTAAACAACGCAATTGATCGGCTCAAGGACGAAGGCATTGCCATTCTCGACATCGTTATTGAGATTCGATCCCGTTTTGATTTAGACCTCGGATCGGCAAAACAGCTGGTGTTCAACGGGCTTTTGACGGACCAAGAAAAAACCGAACAAAACGCGATTATCGATCAAATTGAGACAACAGCGAACGTCGACAACGAATAAAAAAAACGGCGAGCCGAGGCCCGCCGCTGATTTTCCGCATGACGTGGATCAGTCCTAGCCGTTAAGCAGGTTGAGGATGATCTGAGGCTGGGAGTTGGCGATGGAGAGGGCCTGCACGCCCAGCTGCTGTTTGACCTGCAAGGCCTGCAATCGCGCGCTTTCCTTGGCGAGGTCGGCATCCACGAGATTGCCAACGCCTTCGGTGAGCGAGTCCATCAGCTTGCCGACAAAGCCGCGGTGAGCTTCCATCTTCTTGGCATCGGAGCCGAGATTGGCGAGTGCCTGATTGACATTGTCGAGGCTGGTCTGGATCTGGGAGACGATACCCGTCGAAAGGGTGACCGTGCCGAGGCTGGCCGAATTGGACAGGGTGATAACCGAGCCCGACAGGCTGAGATCCTGAGAGCGCAGGGTGATGGAGCGCGAGGCATCAGCGTCAGCCAGGAAGGCAATGCCGCCCGTGATCGCGCCGTTGAGAATGTTGGCGCCATCAAATTCGGCATTCTCGAGAATGACCGAGACCTGGTCGATCAGCGCCTTGAAATCCGCGTCATAGGCCTGCCGCGAGAAAGTATCGATGGAGGGGTCCATCGCGGCGGTGGCCTTTTCACGCATCTGAACAAGGAGATCGGAGATCGCCTCACCGGCTGCGAGCGCGACATCGGCGATGGAGACGGAGCGATCCAGACTGGTCTGGACTGCCGAGAGGCCGCGAATGTCGGAGCGCATCCCCTGCGCCACGGCATAGACGGCGGCGTTATCTTTCGCGCCGCCAACACGAAGCCCGGTATTCAGCTTGGTCTGAACATCGGCGAGCTGGTCATTGGTCTTGTTGAGGTTTTGCAGCGCGACCATAGCCGCGGCGTTGGTATGAATAGAGAGGGTCATGCGGTTCCCCTTAAACTGTCCTTCGGACGGGCCGGGAGACAATTCACCCGGTGTTCGGGAATAAGGGTCGCAATTGGCATGCCGAAACATGCCGAAAATTATCTGTTATTTTTCAAGGGGTAATTTCGGGCGCACTTCGCCTGTACAGCCACACGGTCAAAATTGCCGGGCTGTTTTGCGCCGGGTGGTCCGCCTTTTGCCGGGCGGAGACGGTCAGATACGCTGGTCGACCAGACCGCCCTGTTTGGAGCGCAGATACTCTCGCAAGGCCAGAAAGTCCTCACTCGGCCATTGGCGCATGACGCTGCCATTGCGGCTGTCGATCAACCGATAAACGAAGACACCTGCGGCATCATGTTTTTCGATTGCCAGACGAGAGTTGCCAAAGGCCTTTTCAGCCATTCGATCGATGGACGCTTCCAGCTCTTTCAGGGACGGCATACCGGGGGCCGGTTGTTGGTCACCGGCTTCACGCTCGCCGCCTTTCGACGCTTCGCGAACGGGAGCCTGCGCCATCGGAAGCCCTGAAAAGGCTACCGGCGTGGCCGACGTTACATTTTTGATCAGCTCGTTCATTTCGGGTTGCCAGCGGGTGCTCCGCCGACACCTCCTTTTGTGAACGGATATCCTCCTTCATCGAGGGGTGGGTGGCCGGAACGGAACCCCTTCAATTCCGGCCAC
Organism: Hyphobacterium sp. CCMP332; assembly: GCF_014323565.1. NCBI lineage: Bacteria > Pseudomonadati > Pseudomonadota > Alphaproteobacteria > Maricaulales > Maricaulaceae > Hyphobacterium > Hyphobacterium sp. CCMP332. The sequence goes on along the minus strand of NZ_CP058669.1, from coordinate 533,585 downwards.
CCGAATCCCGCGATTAACGGAAGTATCCGAGGATCGCTGACGGCGCAGAGTTTGCGATGGACAGCGCCTGAATCCCCAGCTGCTGCTTGACCTGCAGCGACTGAAGACGGGCACTTTCCTTGGCAAGATCCGCGTCGACGAGATTGCCGATACCCCGTTCCAGGGCATCCGACAGCTTGCCAACAAACGTCTGGTGGATTTCGAGCGACTTGGAGCCCGTACCCAGACGCGCCAGTGACGCGCTGAGATTGTCCAGAGACGTCCCGATCTGGCTGGCAATGTTGCTAGCCTGGGTGGCGGTTGTGAAGGACGCATTGGTTGCGATCGTGACGACCGAACCGGCAAGCGACAAATCTTCATCCGCAACCGTAATGTTGTTCGAACCATCTGCATTGGCGAGTGCCGAAATGCCGGTGGTTGAACCATCGATCAGGTTGGTACCGTTGAACTCGGCGTTGGCGATGATCGTTTTCAGCTGATCCCGCATAGCCGTGAAGTCAGCGTTCAGCGCGGTCCGCGATGCGGCATCCAGCGAAGAGTCAGCCGCAGCGAGCGCCTTTTCCTTCATCTCGACGAGCATGTCAGACAGAGCTTCACCACCGGCCAGAGCCACGTCCACTGTAGACACGGCCAGATCGATGGAGTTGCCGACGGCCCGGTAACCTGCCACGTCGGCGCGCATCGACTGGGCAATAGCGTAAATGCCGCCATTGTCCTTGGCCGATCCGACCGCGAGGCCAGTGTTGATCCGGGTCTGGACCTGTTCCAATTCCGAATTGGTCTTGTTCAGGTTTTGCAGAGCGATCATTGCGCCTGCGTTGGTATTGATAGTAGCCATTTCTTGGCCTTTCCCATTCTGGTTACGACACCGGCATTTTGCCGGCCATTTATCCGGTCACGGGGTATTCCCGTTCACCGAATTCCCACCCTTCCGCTGATCTAGCGGAAGTATCCAAGGATCGCTGACGGAGCCGAATTGGCGATCGAGAGCGCCTGAATGCCCAGCTGCTGCTTGACCTGCAGCGACTGGAGACGGGCACTTTCCTTGGCCAGGTCCGCGTCAACGAGATTCCCGATGCCTCGTTCGAGAGCGTCCGAAAGCTTGCCAACGAATGTCTTGTGGATTTCGAGCGATTTCGAGCCCGTACCCAGACGCGCCAGTGACGCGCTGAGATTGTCCAGAGACGTGGCAATAGCGGTAGCTTGGGTGCTCGCCGCGGCTGCCGTCCCGAAGGACGCCGTTGCTGCGACCGTCACCACACCGCCGCCGAGCGACAGGTTTTCGTCCAGCACAGTGATGGAGTTGGATCCATCCGCATTGGCCAGAGCCGAAATGCTGGCGATCGAGTTGTCGATCAGGTTTGTGCCGTTGAATTCCGCATTGGAAACAATGGTGCTGATCTGGTCACGCAGGGCTTTGAAATCTTCGTTCAGCGCCGTACGAGATGCCGTATCGAGCGAAGAATCCGCACCCGCGAGGGCCTTTTCCTTCATTTCGATCAGGATATCCGAGATCGCTTCGCCAGCGGCCAGAGCGACATCAACCGTCGAAACGGCCAGGTCGATGGAATTGCCGACAGCCCGATAACCCGCCACATCGGCGCGCATGGATTGAGCGATGGCATAGATGCCACCATTGTCCTTGGCAGAAGAGACAGCCAGACCGGTATTGATACGCGTTTGAACCTGTTCAAGCTCCGAATTGGTCTTGTTGAGGTTCTGCAGAGCGACCATCGCGCCCGCATTCGTGTTAATGGTAGCCATTTCTTGGCCCTTTCCATTCTGGTTTTTAAGCCGGCTTTTTGCCGGCCGAAATATTCGGCGAACGGTTTCTACCCCTCACCGAATTCTGCTATCCCGCTGACTTAGCGGAAGTATCCGAGGATGGCCTGAGGCGCCGAGTTCGCGATGGAGAGGGCCTGGATGCCCAGCTGCTGCTTGACCTGCAGCGACTGGAGGCGGGCACTTTCCTTGGCGAGGTCTGCGTCCACGAGATTCCCGATGCCCTTTTCAAGCGCATCAGAAAGCTTGCCGATAAATGTGTTGTGGATCTCCAGTGACTTGGAACCGGTTCCAAGCCGCGCCAGAGATGCGTTGAGGTTGTCCAGCGAGGTGGCGATCTGACCGGCAATAACGTCGGCCTGGGTGCCTGTGGCGAAGGACGATGTGGCGGAGATGGTCAGACGAGCGCCCGTCAAGGACAGGTCTTCGGCCTGAACCGTTATACTGTTGGAACCATCCGCATTGGCGAGGGCAGAAATATTGCCGGCGCCATTGGAAATCAGATTGGTCCCGTTGAATTCGGCGTTGGCGACAATCGTTCCGATCTGATCGCGCAAGGCCTTGAAGTCTTCGTTCAGCGCTGTGCGGGAGGCCGCATCCAGGGACGAATCCGCGCCAGCCAGCGCCTTTTCCTTCATCTCGATGAGGATGTCGGAAATCGCTTCACCGGCCGCGAGCGCGACATCAACAGTGGACTGCGCGAGATCGATGGAATTGCCGACAGCCCGATAGCCCGCCACATCGGCGCGCATGGATTGAGCGATGGCATAGATGCCGCCATTATCCTTGGCGGAGGAGACTGCGAGACCCGTATTGATCCGGGTCTGGACCTGCTCAAGCTCCATATTGGTCTTGTTCAGGTTTTGCAGGGCGATCATCGCACCCGCATTGGTGTTGATAGTAGCCATTTCTTGGCCCTTCCCATTCTGGTCATGATGCCGGCGTTTTGCCCGCAGGGACTTCTGTCCCGCCCCATCACCAGCAAGGGTGGGGCCAGAAAAGTTTCCAGCGAATTAGGGAATGGCTTTAGTTATTGATATTATTCAGAATAATATTCTTGCTTTCAAAACGAATCAAATTCGAGGTCGGCAATACCTGCCGGGCAATGACGGATTCACGGGGAAATTTTTGCCGGGCGGTCAAAGATTCCGCGCAATAACCGATTCAAATGATTCAGGAAAAATGGGGCCGCTCCGTGGTGGAAAGCGGCCCCGGTCTTCTTACTGGAAGAAGGAGAGAATCGCCTGTGGCCGCTGATTGGCAATACCCAGCGCCTGGATCCCCAGCTGTTGCTTGACCTGCAACGACTGTAGACGAGCGCTTTCCTTGGCCAGATCTGCATCCACAAGATTTCCGATCCCGGTTTCCAGAGCATCGGTCAGTTTGCTGACGAAGGTATTGTGAATACCAATCGCCTTTGATTGCGTACCGAGCCGTGCCAGGGCTGCATTGACGTTGTCGAGCGAGGTTTCGAGCTGACTGGCGATATTGTCGGCCTGCGTCGCCGTAGCATATGACGCATTGGACGCGATCGTGATCAGCGCGCTTCCGGCTCCCAGAACAAAGTTCTCGTCTTGCACCGTGATCGTGTTGGACCCGTCTGCATTCGCCAGCGCGGTGATCTGCGCCGTCGAATTGTTGAGAAGATTGGTCCCGTTGAATTCGGCGTTGGCGACAATCGTCTTGATCTGGTCGCGTAGAGCCGTGAAGTCTTCGTTCAGGGCGGTCCGCGAGGCCGTATCCAGAGATGTGTCAGCCGCTGCCAGTGCCTTCTCTTTCATCTCGATGATGAGATCAGAGATCGCCTCGCCTGCCGCGAGCGCAACATCCACAGAGGATATCGCCCGGTTCAGCGAGTCGGTGACGGCCCCATAGCCGCTCACCTGCGAACGCATCCGCTGGGCAATGGCATAAATGCCGCCATTGTCCTTGGCACCGGCCACTTCGAGGCCGGTATTGATGCGCGACTGGGTTTCCTCAAGCTGCATATTGGTCTTGTTCAGATTCTGCAGGGCAATCATGGCACCTGCGTTGGTGTTGACTGAAAGAGTCATTTTTGGGGTTCCTCCGTTCTGGAAGTGAATTGGCCCCGCTTTTTGCGGAGCCTCCAGGACGTTTTGTCCTGCCCTGACACGCGCAAAAATCGCGCCATGGCCGAATAAACGAAGGCGCCCGTTAGTTATTGATTAGATTGCATTATTATGGCGGTCAGGAAAACGGCCGATCAATCAGGAGCAATATTGCGGGCAAAGACTGCCGACCCGGTCAAAATCGCCTACCCTGCAACAGGTTCCGGTGCGGCTTGCGTCTGGGGTTGAAGCCCCTGCATGATGGTCTTGTTGATCTCGATCAATATATCGATGTCCGCGCCCTCGCGCATGACGGCGGAGGAGTGTTTGGAGACAAAAATCGACAGCGAGATAATCGCGGCACGCAGCCCTTCCGGCAGCTTGTTGTCGGATTCCGCGCAATCGATCGCAAAGGCGCTCCAGACACGGCGATTCCAGTCGAGGGCTTCGGACCGGGTTTTCATGTCGAGCACATCCGCTTCGCGGGCATTGATCAGCGAGCGCGTCACCTGCGCAAACAGGCGATACTCGGTCGAGCGCGGATCTTCGGCCCGCGTCGCGGCACTCTGGTAAGCATTCAGAGACACTACTTCAGCCTCTCGTCTTCGTATTCGATCAGTTTGCGGCAGCGGATCAGCGCCTTGTAATGCTCGCCCGCCATGACATCGCGGGAGACGGAGACGCATTGCTGGAGCACGTCCGAAGACGAGATCGCATTCATGAATTCGGTCATACGCAGGACGAACTCATCATACGCCTTGTCGTCCGGCTTGTCGGACAGATACATTACCATGATGGGGAAATAGACGCGGCGGGCCGGCGTGGTGACATCGCGCTCGTGCATGATGTCTTTCTCGCGCAGGACCGACGCCTTGTTCTGCAAGACCAGCGTCGCGCGGCGGTCGCCGTTCTGCATGACAGCGCCGTTGAGCACGAATTTCTCGCCGGGCTTGAGTGACAATTTGAGCGGCATTTGCCTTCCCCTCCCCGCACCTGAAACCGGTACGTTGAGGCAAGCTAATCCGGGCAAGGTTTAGAAAGGGTTTCGCGAACCCATCCGGGCCGTGAAAAGATATGCGCCGGGCATCGATCGATACCCGGCACACCTCATGCGTCAGGAAAGACGCCGCGCTCTAGTTGGCGCTGAAGGGAAGCGATGAGTGGTGCAGGACGATCTGCAGCTCGCCGTTTTCACCGCGAACATAGCCGAAGCTGTATTCCACTTTCACTTCATTGCCTTCGGTGGTGGTGAAGAAATAATTGCCCATGGCCATGGCGCTGTCCTCATCGATGAAGGTGCCTTCATTTTCCCAGCGGACATTGGTGTAGGGCGCAATCGCGAAGCCATTGTCTTCGGCGATCTCACCGCCGACGAAGTAGGACAGGGCCTCGTCAAAATCACCGCGGAACTGGTCTTCAGCGGCCAGGGTCGGCTTGAACAGCACGTCATGTGACCCGTAGGCGTAGAAACGCTCGATATGGGCGGTTGCCGCTGCGGTGTAGTCTTCTCCCGCCGTATAGGCGGCACCGATGGCGACAATGCCCTCGCCCCAGGCTTGCTGGGCAGCGGCGACGTCTTCTGCCGTGATGGCATCGGTTGCAAAAGCGGCGGGCACCAGAGCTGCGCTGGCAACGATTGCGGAGAGGATCATTTTTTTCATGCGCCAAGTCCTTCTTAGCTGGCTGTGAACTACCGCGAGCCGAGATAGGAAGGTGTCTGTGACAATACCAATGGAAATTGTGGCCGCGATTGATAACCTGAGGGCATTGATCGGGAGGCGACCGGCCCATGCGCCCCACGCTGAGGCAATTGCAGTATTTTATCGCTGTCGCGGAAGCCGGTGCCTTCGGTCCGGCGGCCTGGGCCCTGCATGTCACCCAGCCCAGCCTGTCGAAGCAGATTGCGGTTCTGGAGGCCGAGCTGGGGCTGGCTCTGTTCCAACGAACCTCGCGCCATGTGGAGCTCACCCGCGAAGGCGATAGCCTGCTGGAGGCCGCCCGCAAGACGCTGGACGCCGCGCGGTCATTTCGCGCCGAGGCGAAATTGCTGGTCACCGGGGCGCGGCTGCGATTGCAGGCGGGGGTGCTGCCCTCGATCGGGGCTTATTTCATGCCCAGCCTTCGCGAGCGCCTGCAAACGCGCCTGCCCGATGTCCGGATCTCCCTCACCGAAGGCCCGTCAACGGAACTGACCGCCCGGCTCAATACCGGCGAGCTGGATTTCGTGGTGGCCTCGGCCAGCGACGCCCCCGGCCTCGAGTGTCTGCCGCTATTTGACGAAACGCTGTGGTTTTGCAGCCATCCCGGCGATCCGCTGATGGCCAGCGACGCAGCATGCGCGCTGTCCGAGCTGGCCGGGCGCCAGTTTCTGACCCTGTCATTCGACTTTCATCTCGCCCAGGTCGTGCGCAAGCTGGCCGCGAAGGCGGGCGCGTCGATCAGCCCCGAATACACCGGTGCCAGCCTGGATGCGATCCGCCAGATGGCGATCAGCGGTGACGGGATAGCCATACTGCCCAGCCTTTATGCGCTGGGAGAGGCCATTCGCGATCCCTCGTTGCGCGTGCGCCGCATCGACCATCCCGCCGCGATACACCCGGTCTATCTCTACTGGCGGGCATCCGAGCCGAACACATCCTTCTACAAGCGCCTGGCCGACGAGATGATTGCCGAGAAAACAGACATCCGGATGGCCCGCATACCGAGGTTTCGGTTCTAGCCCACCGTCACCAGGCGATGACCTGCCCGTCCCAGGCAAAGACCTGACCGCTTTCCGACGGCGTTAGTCCGGTCAGCACGTCCAGCAATTTTCCCGCAGAGTATGCAGGCGAAAACAGCTTGCCATCGGGCACGCCGCGCTGGAATGGCTGTGACAGGCCGGTATCGACCGTGCCGGGATGAAGGCCGACGCAAATGGCCTGCTTGCGTTTTCGGCCGAGCTCAATGGCGAAATTGCGGATCAGCATGTTGAGCGCCGCCTTGGAGGCGCGATAGCTGTGCCAGCCGCCAAGGCGATTATCGCCAATCGAACCGACGCGGGCCGACAGCGCCGCGAAGATCGCCGTTTCATCACGCGGCATGAGGTCCAGCATGTGACTGGCGATAAGGGCCGGGCCGATGGTGTTGAGCGCAAAAACCTGCGCCATGGCCGCCGCGTCCAGCTCGCGCCAGCTGCGTTCCGGGCCAAGGGTTTCGGTGTGCAGAATGCCGGTCGTGACTAGAACAAGCTGGACCGGGCCGCCCTGCCCGATGGCTTCCGCGGCGTTTGCGATGGAGGCTTCGTCAGTCAGGTCAAAGGCAAAGCCGGTCACTTTGCCTGTGTCAGCCGGGGCCTTGCGACTGCCCGCCCAGACGCCCGCACAGCGCGGATCATCCTCCAGCGCGGCAACCATGGCCGAACCGATGCCGCCGCTGGCGCCGAAGACAACAGCGCGATAATTTTCCGGCAGATTTTCCAGCATGGGCTTGTCCCTCGGTTTATCCTGACAGCAGCTAGCGCGCGTTAACCCCACATCAAGCGAAGCAGGCCTTGCTGGGCGCACATTCTGAAATTTGCGGAGCGCTTGATGTCCGACCTGAAACTTGATGACTTGCTGGCCAAACCCGAGGAAGCCGCCAAGCGCGATCTGACCGATGCGGCCAAAGTCGAGACAGGGCCGGACTTCAAGGGCGCCATCGAACGTGCCAGCCCGGCCGAGCGCAAGAAATTGCGCAAGATGGCGGAAATTCTGAAACGCGCGGTCAAGCTTGCCCATTCCGGGCATGGCGCGCCGGCCGCCAAGCTGGCCATGCGCGCCCTCGACATGGACCCGGAAAGCGCGCTTGCCAATCATGTGATGGGGGTCGCTCTGGAAGAACTGGGCCGGCTGTCCGTGGCCCTCACATTCTACGAACGGGCGCTGAACAAGGACCCCAATTCGCCGGATATCTACCAGTCACTGGCGATGACGGCGTGGAAGCTGGACATGTTGCCGGTGGCGGAAAAATTCCTGCGGATCTTCCTGCGCGTGCAGCCGGGCAATGTCGACGGGACGATCAATCTCGCCGGCATTTTGCGCGATCAGGGCAAATTTGATGACGCGGTCGAGCTTTTGCGCACCACCATCTATGCCAATCCGGAGCATTTCGATCTCTGGAATGCGCTGGGCACGGTGCTGATTGAATCCGGCGATCCGGTGCAGGCGGCGACCTTCTACCAGGAAAGCCTGCGCATCAATCCGGAGTTTGCGCGGGCCTGGAACAATCTCGCCTATGCGCACGATCTGGTCGGCGATTCCATCGCCTCCATCGATGCTTTCGACCGGGCGCTGGCGGTCACGACCAGCCTGAAGGATCAGACCATCATGCGCCATGGCCGCTCGCTGTCCTATCTCGGTGCTGGCGATCTGGAGCGCGGCTGGGCGGAATATGCCGTGCGCCTGAATCCCGATTACAAGGACGCCACATTGTTTGAAATCAGCCTGCCGCGATGGGATGGCACGGACCCGGCGCAGCTGCGCGGCAAGACCGTGGTCATGGTGGGCGAGCAGGGGCTGGGCGACGAGGTCATGTTCATGAATACGGCGCGCGATGTGATCGACGCCATCGGCCCGGACGGTGAATTGCGCATCGCCTGCGAAAAACGCCTGCTGCCACTGTTCCGCCGCAGCTTTCCCGATCTGATGATCGAGGCCCATGCCTCGGCGCGTGTGGAAGGCCGTGACTGGCGTGTGGCGGAAAGCGTGATCAGGGACAAGCCGCCGGCCGATCTGTGGTTTCCGGTGGGCAATGCGGCGCGCGCTTTCCGGCAATCGCTTGAGGCTTTCCCAGCCGAGCCGGGCTTTCTGACCGCCGATCCCGAACAGGTCGCGCACTGGCAGGCAGAGCTGGCCAGGCTGGGCGGCGGGCTGAAGGTCGGCCTGCTGTGGAAATCGCTAAAAATGACGGCCAAGCGCCAGAAATATTTCTCGGCGTTCGACACCTGGAAGCCGGTTTTGAACCTACCCGGCATCACCCTCGTCAATCTGCAATATGGCGAGGTCGAGGACGATCTGGCGCGCGCCGAAAAGGAATTCGGCGTCAAAATCCACCAACCGGCCGATATTGATCTCAAAATGGATCTCGACGGTGTCGCCGCGCTCGGCAAGGCGCTGGATGTGACCGTGGGGCCGATGAATGCGACCGCCAACCTCACCTGCGCCGTGGGCGGTGAGGCGCTGATCGTGACGCCCACTGCACAGGGCTGGTCGAAGCTGGGCAGTGACGGCCTGCCCTGGTATCCCACGGCCCGCCTCTTCCACGGCGCCACCTTCGGCGACTGGGCGACCCCGATGAAGGCGATTGCGGCGGAGCTGGCCGACCGGGCGAAACAGGCGAAGGCGGCGTAGGTAAACTTACGCCCGCAGCGTGCCGGTCGCTCGAGCTCGTCGGGGGCTCTGCTCCCGGCACGCTCGCAAACCTTCAATCCATGAGCTATGAAAGGCTCAGACTCTCACAATAAACGAGGGAGCCAAGGGGCGCAGGTCAGAGGAATAGTGGATGTTGATTGAGCTACTTTTAACAAGCCTCCATATGACTGGCGGTGACAATATGGAGCTATGTTACTATCGTTCTCAGCCTTTTTATGGCGATAGGGTAGAAAACATTCAAATTATTAGATCAAATATCTATAATTTAGACCACATTGAAAGTGAAATATACGATGGAATGCCAGTTGTTTTTAATAACTCTATTAATATTGGTGTATCATGCGCAAACTATATTCTTATAGAGCATTTAATTGAGTATGATTTTTTTGAAATTGATGAGGGTGATTATCGTACAGCTGTAAATTGTTCCTCGCGGGATCATTTTTATTCGCAAAACGGATCATCCATTGAAGAATGTAGGTCATAAAATGGGCGGACGCAGCCGAGCAAGGCACAAGGACGATCCTTGCCCCCCTCAACCTGCCCGCCGTCGGCCTCCCGCTTCCACAAATATGCATAGCGAATGACAAGACCGGCTTCCGGTTCGGGCAACGCCATACCTGACTTTAATCATCCAGTTCGGCATTCAACGTTTCATGCCCGGGAGCCATGGGCTGAATGGCCGCCAGAATCTCCTCTTCGGACAGGCTGGCAAATTCACCGAAAATACGGTCGCGTTGCTTCAAACGCTCATAATGATTAGGATCAAGCGCAACGAATAGCGGGCGGTTATGGCTTGTCACGGTCAGCGGACCCTTGTGCACCTGAGCACTGTAGGCACCGAATTTGGATTTGAATTCGGTCGCACTGATTGATTTTGCCGACATCGTGATATCCCGTACGAACTTGCGGGTAAAATATCGCACAAATCGTGCGAATTGGCCATTTTTGCCACTGACAAGCCAGTCACACTGTCGATCATGCCCAAGGCGCGCAGCAACCTGCCGCCCACGTCAACGGCAGCCACCGCTTTACGCGCTTTTTCACCGCCCTATGCTTCCGGACCAGACAATGGGAGCTCGGTTTCATGCGTTTTGAAGGCACAAAAAGCTATGTCGCGGATGGCGAATTACAGGCCGCGGTGAATGCCGCCATCGCGCTGGAGCGGCCCTTGCTCGTCAAGGGCGAGCCCGGCACCGGCAAGACCGAGCTGGCGCGGCAGGTGGCGCAGGCGACCGGCGCGAAGCTGATCGAATGGCATGTGAAATCGACCACCAAGGCGCAGCAGGGCCTGTATGAATACGACGCCGTCTCGCGCCTGCGCGACAGCCAGCTGGGCGATGAGCGCTTCAACGACATTTCCAACTATATCCGGAAGGGCAAGCTGTGGGAGGCGTTCACGGCCGACGAACGCCCCGTCCTTCTGATTGACGAGATCGACAAGGCCGATATCGAATTTCCCAACGACCTCCTGCTCGAGCTCGACCGGATGGAATTCCATGTCTATGAGACCGGCGAGACTGTCCGTGCCGAAAAGCGCCCCATCGTCATCATCACCTCGAACAATGAGAAGGAATTGCCAGACGCCTTCCTGCGCCGCTGTTTCTTCCACTATATCGCCTTTCCGGACGAGGCGACGATGCGCGAGATCGTGCAGGTCCATTTCCCGGACCTGAAAAGCCGGCTGCTGTCGGAAGCGCTGAAGACCTTTTTCGAGATCCGCGACGTGCCGGGCCTGAAGAAGAAGCCCTCGACGTCTGAATTGCTGGACTGGCTGAAACTGCTGCTGGTCGAGGATATCGACCCGGAGCTACTGGCCGAGAAAGATCCGAACAAGCTCATCCCGCCGCTGCATGGCGCGCTTTTGAAGAATGAGCAGGATGTGATGCTGTTTGAGAAGCTGGCCTTCATGCACCGCCGCCAGCAGCGCGGCCCCTCCGGGCCTTCAGGGCCGAGCGGACCTACGGGGCCTGTGGCCTAAGCCACCAGATCATCAAGATCGGCGTTCAGAACTGTGGCGATCCGGCGCAAGGCCGCGACGCCGGGCTGGCGCTTTCCGGTCTCGATCTGGCTGATATAGGCCCGGCTGAGATGAGCCTGACGGGCCAGGTCCGCCGCAGAAATGCCGCGATATTTCCGCCAGACCCGGAGCGGCGTCTCCCCGGCGACGAGCCGCCGGACCATATCTGATGGCAGCAATTCCTCCTCGCCGGAGGCCAGGCGCTGTCTGATGCGGTGACCTTCAGCGATATCGGCGGCATCGACCAGGGCTTGGTATTCTTCCAGAGCCAGCATCACCATGATGCCGCCATCCGGGGTGTTGATCGTCTGCATCGCCCTCTCCTATTCGTAAACGCTGCCACGCGGTCCGATCCTGATGACCGCCAGAACAGCGCCCTGATCATCCATGATCACGCGCCAGTCTCCGACGCGAAGGCGGATGAAGTCGCTTCCCTGCAGCCGCTTCACATTGTTGGCCAGACTCTCCGGATCAATAGCGAACTGGTCGACTTCCGCCATAATTCGCAAAGCATCCGGCCGCGACATCTTCCGCAACACTTTCAACGCGGATTTCGTGTAACTCACCGACCGCATCACGACATATTAGCTACACGCTATTTTTATGCAAGCTATTTGCTAAATATGACAGCCATTCTGCCGGCAGCAAGGTCCGGATCGTAACTCTGACTAACCTTCCGCCAATAATTCTGCCGCCCGGGCCGCGATGATGCCGCCGAGCGTCTCGAAATCCTTTTCGCGGGGATTGTTCTCGCGCCAGATCAGGCAAGCCTGCCGGTAGGCGTCTGCGCTTTGCAAGGGCCGCGCAATCACAGCGCGGTCATTGCGGATTTCGCTGCGTTCATAGAGGTGCGGGAAGATGGCCACGCCCATCCCCATGCCGACCATCTGGCGCAGACCGTCCAGGCTGGTGCCCTGATAATCCTCGAGGATATTGGCGCCGGACTGGCGGGCAATGTCCTTGACCTGCTCGGTGAGGCGGTGACCATCCTCAAGGGTGAGCAGGTCCTTTCCATTCAGTGCCGCCGCATTAATGCACTCCTCGCGGAGAAGATCATCCTCATGCGCCAGCCCGAGCATCAACGCCTCGTCAAAGAGCGGCATGACACGCATGCGTTCGCCGGCTTTGGGCTGTACCGTCAGTGCGACATCGAACTGGCCGGACTGGATGCCGTCCTCCAGCGCCTGTCCGGTGGCCTCGCGGACATAAAGGCGCAATCCCGGGAAGCGCGCGTGCAGGACCGGCACGACATAGGGCATAAGATATGGGCCCAGCGTCGGCAGCCCGCCCATGCGGATCAGACCCCCGAGATTTTCCGCGCTTGACCGCACCACCGCATCCAGTTCGGAGACATCGGCGAGAATGCGGCGCGCCCGGCTGGCAATCAGCTCGCCAACAGGCGTCAGACGCGCCCCCCGGCGATCCCGGTCGAGGAGGCGCGCGCCCAGCCGGTATTCCAGCTGGCTGATCTGTTCGCTCAGCGCTGGCTGGCTGACATGCAGCTTTTCCGCCGCCGTCCGGAACATGCCGGTGTCGGCAATCGCGATCAGTGCCGCCAGCTGTTTGAACGTCGGTTGAGCCATGATTTTTAATTCTGTTTTTCCGATGCTTTGTCAAGATTAATTCGATTTGATTGATGCCTGACTTGCACCGATATTCGCCGTGTCGATTGAAACAGACTTGATAACCGCAAAGGAAACAAAACAATGATTGGCCGTCTTAACGCGCTGAAATCCCGTCACTCGGAGCTGGAGAAGAAGCTGTCTGAAGAACAGGCTCGCCCGCTCCCCGATAGCCTGGATATCGCGACGCTGAAGAAGATGAAGCTGGAGGTCAAAGACGAGCTCCGGCTTGCCAGGGACGGATCAGCGGCGCGCCTTCGCCGCCGTCGCCGCCGCCGCAATAGCGGCCTTGATTACCCTGCACTGGGCGTCTGATCCCTGACGACAACGCCCAGTCCGTAGCCCCCGCGCCTTCCCCAAGATGGCGGGGCCTGCCGGGCCGCAAAGCACTCCCCTGTCCCTCGTGCTTTGCGGCCCTTTTTCATTGCCGGAGGTTCTGGTAAATTCCGATGCGGTTATCGGGAGAGTGACATGATTCAGCACGGCTAGATCCGTGCTTCCGGGGCTACCCGCAAGCACCAGACATTCCAGTGAATTGCCTGCTTGCGAGGTCATCTCCATGCCCCTGTCTCCCGACACTCTGCGTCCGGTTGCGGCCGCCCCGTCTATCTTTTTCCTGAAACCGCTCCTGAAGGACCATCCCAAGGCGTCCGCCGGGGAGTATTCCTATTTCCACTCCTTTGATGATCCGGAAGCGTTTTCAGACAACATCAAATACGCCTTCGACTTCATCGCGGACCAATTGGTCATCGGCAAGTTCTGCTCCATCGCGCAGGGGGCGAGCTTCGTGCTCAATGGCGGCAATCATTTCGCCGACCGGCTGTCCACCTTCCCTTTCCCGATTTTCGGCGCGGCGTTTGGCGCGCCCGATCCCGGCCCCTGGCCGAACAAGGGCGGGATCACGATCGGCCATGATGTCTGGGTTGGCTGGGATGCGACGATCCTGCCCGGCGTGACCGTGGGCCATGGCGCGATCATAGCCGCTAAGGCCGTGGTTGCCTCCGATGTGCCACCCTATGCCATCGTCGCGGGCAATCCGGCAAGGATCGTGAAATACCGCCTGCGCGAGGCCGACATTGCCCGGATGCTGGATCTGGCCTGGTGGGATTGGCCGGTGGAGCGGATCGCCGCGGCGTCGGATGCGTTGATGCAGCAGGATGTGGGCGTGTTGGAGGCTATGGCACCCTGACCATGCTGCAGTCAAAGGGGCCGGGATGCTACCCGGCCTCGACAACGGCATCGCCTGTTTTCACTCGCACTATGCCCACGGTTGTGCTGAATTGCGTTATCAGGAGGCGTCATGTTCAGATTGTTTTGCACTGTTGTATGGTTGGTCAGTTCACTCTCGGCTTCCCAAGCCCAAGTCAGCGACGACTATATTGATGCGATCAACCACGCCATTTTTATCGCCGAGGATGGCGACCTCGCCGCAGGCTATGATGCCGCGACGGGCTTGCTGGACATCGCCGACACGGATGAAGAGCGTCTGCGCGCCTATGACCTCGCGATGAATATCGCCATGGCGGCGGGCCGCTGGCTGGACGCTGAAAACCAGGCCTTTGCCGGAGCCCAGCTGGTACGTGAGAATCTCGGCGGTCAGCCTGATCTGCTCCGCCCTTTCCTCGAACGTCAGGCCGAAGCCGCGCGTCAGCAAGATGCCTTGGACCGCCATCAACGCCTGCAAGCAGAATTGCTGTCATTGAATGCTGGACGACTGGCGCTGGTCTGGAATGCTGAACGCGATGGCCAGCGACATAGATTTACAGGCTTTTTGTGCCCGCAAGCCCTGAATGACTGGCCGTTATCACAATGGCAAGCTGACTCGCCCAGCGGTCTAGGCGCTAACTGCATTTATCTTGATCCGGCAGCTCCCGGCTCAGGCTTAAGCTTTAATATTTATCGGCCCGCAGATCAGGACCATATTGCAAATATTGCCGCCGTCTTTTCAGCGGAGATGGCCCAAACCGAATTCATTGAAGGTGTGCCGCTCATCCATAACGGGCAAGCGTTAACCTATCACGTCGCCAATTTGGATGACCGTGCCATGCAGGTCTGGCGCGCCTTGTCTGGCGATTGGGCAGTCACGCTGGATTCCTATTCCGATACCGCAATTCCCGAGGTGTTGCACGATGACCTGCTCACAGAAGCCTTTGCCAGTCTCGAACGTATGAATGAACACCTCTCCCGCTGTGATCTGTCACGCGGGCGACGTGAGTTCGGCCGCGAAGAAGAAATCGCGGGGGTTTCCTTGACAATGCTGACGGCCTCCATGCTTCCCCATCCCGTCGGCGTTTTTCAGCCAGATGACAATACGCTCGATTGCTTCATTCAACGCCTCGATATCGGCAGTCTTGCGATTGCCTATGCCGAAGTCGACCGGCGCGGACGGCCGCAGCGTTTTGTGGCCCGCCCATCGGACGGCGAGGTGCCCTACATTCTCGCAGCAGAAAGCAGGTCTTTGCGGAATGTCGAGCGAAGCATGGGCCGCACGCGGTCGGGAACCCCGTTCATTATGAGCCAGCACCTGGACCGGCAGGTGGACACTTACGGCGTCTATAACGGCCCGCCGTCCGCGCTGGGCTTCCTTGATCATATCGCACAAATCGCCGCTGGCGATATCGAGCCGTCGATTGGCGTCTATATCGACGCGGACGGCCAATCGATCATCAACATTTCAAATGCAACCGATGACTAGACCGTTGCACCAACGTGCTTCTGCGCTAGCTTAGGTGCTATGCTGCACCAATTCTTCACCCATCTGCGCGCTGCGAAAATTCCCGTCACGACGCGGGAATATCTGACGCTTCTGGAAGCGCTGGACAAAGGCGCGGTGCGTTCGGAAATCGATCATTTCTATTCGGTCAGCCGCGCCGCACTGGTGAAGGACGAGCGCAATTACGACAAGTTCGATGCCGTATTCGGCCATGTCTTCAAGGGCGTGGAGGCGCTTTCCATCCTGTTTGAAACCGAGGACATTCCGGCCGAATGGCTGCGCCAGGCGATGGAAAAGCTGCTGACGCCGGAGGAGATGGAGGCACTGCAAGCGCTCTCCTTCGAGGAGTTGATGGAGACGCTCAAAAAGCGTCTGGAAGAACAGGATGAGCGCCATGAGGGCGGCTCGAAATGGATCGGTACGGGCGGCACCTCTCCCTATGGCCATGGCGGATATAATCCGTCCGGGGTGCGCATTGGCGGCAAATCCACCCACAAGAAGGGCGCGAAAGTCTGGGAGCAGCGGCGCTACAAGGATCTGGATGGCGAGCGCGAGCTGGGCACGCGCAATCTGAAGGTCGCGCTGCGGCGGCTGCGGAAATTCTCGCGCGATAGCGCGCGCGAGGAGTTTGACCTCGACCATACGATTGATGCGACCGCGCGGCAGGGCTGGCTGGATGTGAAGATGCGCCCGGAACGGCGCAATGCGATCAAGGTGCTGGTGCTGTTCGATGTCGGCGGCTCGATGGATCCTTACGTCAAATCCTGCGAGGAATTGTTCTCGGCGGCGCGCTCGACCTTCAAGAATCTCGAATATTACTACTTCCACAATTGCATCTATGAGGGCGTGTGGAAGTCAAATTACCGCCGCCGGTCGGAGACCATTCCGACGATGGACTTGCTGCACAAATACGGCCGAGACTGGAAGATTGTGGTCGTCGGCGATGCCTCCATGGCGCCCTATGAAATCACCCATGCCGGCGGCTCGGTCGAGGGCTGGAACGAGGAAGCCGGCGCGGTCTGGATCAACCGGCTGGTGGAACAGTATCCCGACCTCGTCTGGCTCAATCCCGAGCCGGAGAAATGGTGGCAGCACGCCTATTCCATCCGGCTCATCCAGGACATTATTGGCCCACACCGCATGTTCCCGCTCACCCTGGAAGGGGTCGACAATGCAATGAAGGAGCTGGGGCGCTGAAGGCGTTGGGGCGTCAGGCCAGCTGACCGCCCCGCCCTATTCCACCGTTCTGACCGCCACGCTGGTACCGCCACGGGAGACGTCGCGGCTTTCCTGGAAGATCGCGAAAGCGCGGAAGCGTTCCGGCACAAAGCGGATCGGACCGTGGGCCCGAATGAACATTGCGAAGGTCTTGACCTCGTTTTGCGCAAAAGTGACGTCCAGCCAGTTCGCCCGTTCGCCAGTGCATGTTCCAGCCACCGGATCGGTCTCACAAAACTCGATCTCGAGTGGCAGGGCAGCCGGGCCCAGATCCCCGCGCAGTGTTACCGTGCCCGCCGATCCAATATTCACAGCCGAAAGGGCGACGGCGGCCCTGCGGCCATCGCTCGGCAAGTCCGCGATACCCGGTGTGCTGATTGTGGCCGACACCGAAACAATGTCCGGTGAATTGCCAGCCGACGCCGAAAGAATCGCCGAATTGACGCCTGACCCCCGAAGAGACGGGTCAGAATTTTCGCAGTCCGCAACCACGAAGACCTCGTCATTCGATGCAGCCGATGAATAGGTCGCCGAGAAAACAAAACTCGCCGAACCGCCGGCAGGAATATTCAATACCGGACTGTCCGGCCCGACTGGCGTGTTTGTCACCGGATCCGTCTGGCGATAGGCAAAGGCGGGCACCGAAGCACCGCCAGCCGTATCTTGCAGGGCCAACGCACAATTGGTTGCCTCCACCGAGCCACTATTGATAACCGTCGCAAAGGCAGTCGCTGGCGCGAACCCTGACATGGATCGTGCATTGGGCAGTACCGCCGCCACCAAACGTGCATCAGGCGTGTCACGATCCTCCACAGTAATCGTCCATGTCCGTTCATGGACGGTATCACCATCAGGATCATGACGGACCAGTTCCGTCACATCCTGAACGGTGGCCGTCACGGAATGCTGGCCAGCGCCATATTGCGCCGCATCGAAGACCAAACGGGTCGCCGACGCACTGAATCCGATACCGTCCGCGGCAGGCGCTTCAAGGCCGGCCTGTTGCGAAGCTGTCTGGACAACGCCGCCATTAACCCGCCAGGTGATGTCAAAGGCCCGGCCGTCAATCGTTTTGGGAATGACCGACAGGCGCGTGCGGGAATTGCGGGTGACGGTCAGATCGCCGGCTGTTGGGCTGACATCGTCAATCCCCGGGGCTGTGCGATTGAATCCACGGACGAACTCCTCAGTATTGATCTGCTCCATCGGACGATTGAGGGAACGCATCAGGGAGTTATAGGTCGGGCGATAGACCCCCGTGGGGCAGTAATGGCCGCCCGCATACATGCCCGGAACCGCATCCGCCTGAGCTGTGGTCGGGATGGGGGTCTGCGCATCGATCCAGGGCTGCCAGGGACTGTTTTCCCGCGTGGTCTGTTCCGTGGTGTTCAACTCATTGGGCGGGCCATAAAGGCCGGGCTGCCGGGCGCAGATATTGTTGTCGACATATTCATCATCCAGCGAAACAAAGCTGTGACCGATCTCATGCTGGAAAACCGACGGAGCCGCAGCATTCAGCGTCGTCGTGGCATAAAACCCGCCACCGCCGCCATATTGCTGGGAATTCACGACAATCAGCCGGATATGAAAATTGATATCGGGTGCCGCTGCGGCAAGCATATCGCCTGCCCGCTGAGAGTTGGCGCAGAGTAAACGGTCAATATCGAAACAACCGAGTTCGGACCTCAGTGCCGTGTCCACAGGGTTTCCCGGCGTGGACACGCCGGATTCATTGCTGATGGTTTCCAGCCGATAAACGTTGAAGTGTTCACCGTAGCGCGCATAGGGCGAGCCACCGATCAGAAAATCGCGAAAACCGTCGGCCGCCGTGCGAAAGGCGTCCTGTTCGGCAGCGGCGAAGCCATCTGCCATGATCACATAATTGATCCGGCTGTCTGGATCTCCGGTTGAATAGATCGGAACCAGCGTGTGCGGCGCGACCTGTGCAGCGGCAGACATCGGCCGGCTGGCGAGTGCCAGAACGGCAAGGGCGCAGAGGCGTATCATTGCGGCACCGCCACAATCCGGGTGGCAGAAATAATGCCAATGCGGCGTCCATCAGCTGGTGCCTGTATCGACCCGGCCTGATCATAGACCTCAATGCGCGCGGCATTCGCTGGCAAGCTCACCGCCAGAGGCGGCAACGGGACGTCCTGCACAAAGCTGTGGTTCGAGCCTGCAATATGGGCCCCGTCCCCGTCCCATCCCTCATAGCGCACAAATCGCGGATCGGCGACGAAGGCCTCCGCAATCTGTTCGCCCGTACCGCTGTAGGCCACGACCCGCAATTGTTCACCGGCCCATCCGGTCCGGCGGTGCGGACGCAAGGGCGTGACTTCGCCGCGCATGGCAATGGCCGTCTCGTTTGACAGGTCGAGCTCGTAACGGTGACCAACGGGAGAGGCTGCGTCTTCCACGACACTGCGATAGACCGGGTCGGCACGGAAAAGCCGTCCCGGTGCCCCTTCAATGCCGGCGGTTCCTGCCGTCAGATTCAGATCAGAGATCGTGATCGCCGCGCCGGAAGCCGTTTGCCGCAGATAGGCTTCGGCCGCTTCGGGTGATGCGAACTGCTCCACCTCAAACTGGATGTGCAATTGCTGGCCAAAAGCCGCTGGCGTGCAGGCGGTCAAAAGGGCAGCCAAAAGGCCGATACGATACATTTTTCTCTCCCCGACCCCCGACACAGACAACCAGATGGGCAGCGCAATCGCAAGTAGAACGGCTGAAAATTCTCATGAATTTATTGTGTCAGGCTAGCTCGATGTTTTCGTATTCCGCCGGTTCCAGGCCCAGTTCGCGCTCGACCCGGTGCACCCATGAGCGCACGGCCGGGAAATCCGCCAGATCGAACCCGCCTTCATGGGCGACGCGCGTATAGGCGACGAGGGCGACATCGGCGAGCGTGAAATGTTCACCGACAATGAAATCGCGGGCCATCAGGCGCAATTCCATCACGCCGAGTGCGCGGCGGCCCTTCTGCATCAGCATGGGGTCGATTTCGGCTTCCGGCACATTCATAAATTTCAGTTGCGCGCGGCGCACGGCGATGGCGGGCTCGTGGGAATATTGCTCCCAGAACATCCATTCCATCATCTTGGCGCGGTCAAACGCATCGTCGGGAACGAGGGCCGAGCCTTCGGCCAGATAGAGCATGATGGCGTTCGACTGGGCCAGTATGCGCCCGTCCTCGCGCACCATGCAGGGCACCTGTCCGGCCGGATTGAGCGCCAGGAAGTCCTCAGTGCGCGTGTCACCCGCAAAAACGTCCATCTCGCGCCAGTCATAGGCGACGCCCATCAGGTCCGCGATCCAGCGCGTCTTCAGGCAATTGCCGCTGGTGGAGGAACCATAAAGCGTAATGTTCGACATGCCCGAATCTCCTCACCTCTGGCGGCCAGACTAGCGCGGCTGCGTGCCGCAGGCCAATGACTTGGCGCTGGCGCGACTTGGCCATAGAAGGAGACGACACCAAATGCGAGCAACAAGATTGTGACCCTGACGAACGCAAACGCGCCCGAAGACTGCCAGACCATGCCGGAAGTGCGCGAAGGCGTGGATGCGATAGATCGCGAGCTGGTGCGGCTGATCGCGATCCGCACCGGCTATATGGAGGCCGCTGCCCGGATCAAGCCGGACCGGGACGCGGTACGCGATGAAGCACGCAAACAGGATGTCCTGACCAAGGTGGGCGCGGCCGCTGATGCCGCCGGCCTGCCGCGCGCCATTGCCGAACCCGTCTGGGAAACCCTGGTGGAAGCCTCGATTGCGTACGAATTTACCGTCTGGGACAAAACGCGCGCCTAGGCCGCCAGAACACTGTCGATTTCGGCGAACGCCGCATCGGCGGCCCGGCGCACTTCGATGACCGCCATGGGCCAGGCGGCTTGCGGCGCGTCTTCGGCCCGCTGACAGGCCTCGCCCAGTTCGAACGCGCCGACGCCGCGCGATGCGCCTTTCAGCGTATGGGCGGCCGCCCGCCAGGCATTGATGTCCGTCGCCGCTTGCATCGCGCCCAGGCAGCGCTCCGCCTGATCGCGCAGCAGGCCGACAAGTTCGGCTTCCAGCGCGGCGTCACCGGCGGTGTACTGATTGAGATGGGCGCGATCGAAAATCATGACGCCAGTCCTTCCGGCAGGTTGCGAGCCTGCCCTGATAGCGCAGAGCGGTTATGATTTCCTTGCCGGGCGTGGAAACCGTCTTGATTTTGTCAAATTCAGGCGTATGTTCCGCGGCCTTCCAGCGGGGCCAGCCCCCGCCTGAGATGGCTATGTGCGCCTATAGCTCAGTTGGTAGAGCAGCTGACTCTTAATCAGCGGGTCCAAGGTTCGAATCCTTGTGGGCGCACCATTTTTCGATCGCTGACGTGAGCTTCGGCCGGGCAAACCAACTTTTCTATCCTCTCTCGCCTCCGCTCGGACTTTCCTCGCTAAAGCTGCGGGCGCGCAGTCGCGCTTGCGAAGCCTGTGGCGTCGGGAGGAGTCAGTTTCAACTGACTACTTCGCAACGTCGAAGACCGCGGACCGTCTTTCCCCTCACCCGTTTCGGGATTGTATTTGAGGCCGAGCGCGCGCCCTGTATCCGCCGTCGAAAATCTTTACCGCCTTGGCAGGCCTCTTGCGAAGACCCGGCCATTGTCGAGGGGAAGACCACCGTAGGGGAAGCCATTTGCGTCATTGCATAAAAAATGCAAATATTAACAAAATGATAATAAGTCGCCATAGCAGCGACGCTGGGGGATATATGTCAGTTTTGGATCGCGTGTTTTCGGCTGCAGCAATTTGCGGGCGAAGATCACGGAATATGTCTCTGGCGCTTCTAGCTGTGCCATTTCTGACCTCCATTTTCGCCCTCGCTGCCAGCCCGGCCCTGGCACAGGATTACACCAATGCCGCGACCATGGACGGCGATGATGTGCAGATCGACGAATGGTGGGTGCCCTATGAAGACACCCGCCCGCGCGATCCCTTCACGGCGGATGGCGAGCGCGTCTGGTTTGTCGGTCAGCGCGGCGATTATCTGGGCTGGCTGGAACCGGCCACCGGCGAGATCGGGCGTCTGGACCTGCCCGCCGGTACCGGGCCGCACAACCAGATCGTCGATGCCGAGGGCAATATCTGGATTGCCGGCAATCGCGATGCCTATATCGGCCGCTATTCTCAGGCGACCAACCAGTTCATGCGCATCGAGATGCCCGATGGCATTCCGCGCGACCCGCACACGCTGATCATGGACCAGGGCGGACAGTATCTGTGGTTTACCGCGCAGGGTGCCAACAAGATCGGCCGCCTGAATGTCTCGACCTATGAGGTGGATATCATTGATGTCCCGACCGAAGGGGCGCGGCCCTATGGCATCGAGATCGGGGCCAATGGCATGGTCTGGGTGGTGCTGCTGGGCACCAACAAGATTGCCGCAATTAATCCGGATACGTTGCAAATCACCGAGGTCACATTGCCGCGCGAAGCCGCACGTCCGCGCCGTATCGGCATCACGGATAATGGCTATATCTGGTATGTTGATTACGCCGAAGGCTATGTCGGTGCGTTTGATCCGGCCACTGGCGGGGTGGAAGAATGGCCCGCACCAAACGGCGCAGAAAGCCGTCCCTATGCGATGGCCGTCGATGCGCAAAACCGCATCTGGTTTGTCGAGACCGGACCGGAGGCCAACAATTTCGTCGGCTTTGATCCGGCCAGCGAAACCTTCTTTTCGCAAACCTTAGTGCCCTCGGGCGGCGGCACGATCCGGCACATGCAGTTTTATGAGCCCACGGGCGAGATATGGTTCGGGGCCGACACCAATACAATCGGCCGCGCCGTGGTGATGCCGCAGGAGTGATCTGGCTGGCGCTTCTGCTCGCCGGTGGCGTCTATCCCGAAGGCGCGCCCTGGGGCCATGCCGGCGCACCGGACACCGGCACGTGCTATAGCTGCCACTGGGATGGTGTGTTGCAGACGGCCTCCCCGCGCCTGTCGCTGGACGGACTGCCCGCCTCTTACACGCCGGGCGAGCGATACGACATCACCGTCCGCCTGTCCGGTGCGGGGGCCGCCAACGGCTTCCAGCTGGTGGCAAGTGCCGGGCATTTCGAAAGCGCAGATGCGTCAACCGAAGCGCGTGAACATGCGGTGCGCTCGACCCGCGCCGCCGGGGACTGGCCGATTGTCTGGATTGCCGGAGACAGTGAAGCGCCGGTGCGCTTCTGGCTGGCCGTGAATGATGCCAATGACGACATGTCCGAGTTTGGCGACACTATCCATGTGCGTGAATTTGAAAGCTTGCCCTGACGGGCCTCTGCGGTTATGCCGCGCCTCCCCGGAATGCAGGACCCCAGCCCATGAAAATCGACGCCATCTCCATCGGTGAGAACCCGCCCGAAGATTTCAACATGATCGTGGAAGTGCCGATCGGCGGTGATCCGATCAAGTACGAGATGGACAAGGCCTCTGGCGCGGTCTTCGTGGATCGCTTCCTGCATACGCCGATGCGCTATCCGTGCAATTACGGATTCATCCCTCACACGCTGTCGGATGATGGCGACCCGATTGACGTCCTGCTCCTGGGCTCGACCACGCTGATCCCGGGATGTGTGGTGCGCGCGCGCCCGATCGGTGTCCTGCTGATGGAAGATGAAAGCGGGCTGGATGAAAAAATCCTCGCCGCGCCGCATCACAAGCTGACGCCCTATTATGATGACGTGAAGGATTATTCCGACATCCTGCCGGCGCAACTGGCGCGGATCACGCACTTCTTCGAGCACTACAAGGATCTTGAGCCCAATAAATGGGTGAAGGTGCAGGGCTGGAAAGGGGCGGATGTTGCGCGCCAGCTGATCCTCAAGGCGATCGAGGCGGGGAAGGATTAGGAGCGGACCGATTCCGCCCCCTCCCCCTTTCCGGCTTTTTGTCGTATCTCTTCCGGCGAACACCATTCATCAGGAGGAAATGCGTTGAAAAAAGCTGACTTTATCTGGATGGATGGCGAGATGCGCCGCTGGGAAGACTGTACGGTGCATGTGATGAGCCATGCCCTGCATTATGGCTCGTCCGTCTTCGAGGGTATTCGCGTCTATGATACGCCGGACGGCCCGACGATTTTCCGCCTGGAAGACCATATCAAGCGGCTTTACCGCTCGGCGCGGATGTATCGAATCGAAATCCCTTATGATGTCCAGACCGTCTGCGAGGCCTGCTGCGCGGCCGTGCGCGATAACAAGCTGACGGCGGGCTATATCCGGCCGCTGGCGTTTCGCGGAGCGGGTTCGGTGGGCGTGACCGCCCGCGACATGCCGATCCATCTGATGATCGCGGCCTTTCCCTGGGGCACGTATCTGGGCGCGGATGCTTTGGAGAATGGAGTCGATGTCGCCGTGTCCAGCTGGAACCGGCTGGCGCCGAACACCATCCCGCCGGGCATTAAGGCGGGCGGCAATTACCTCTCCTCCATGCTGATCGGCTATGAGGCCAAGGATCGCGGCGTCGCCGAAGGCATTGGCCTGGGCACGGACGGCCTTCTGTCAGAAGGATCGGGCGAAAACCTCTTCATCATCGAGGATGGCGTCATCCGCACCCCGCCGGGCGCTGCCTCCATCCTCAAGGGCATTACCCGCGACACCGTCATCAAGCTATTGGCGGATATGGGCCATGAGGTGGTCGAGCAGGCCCTGCCGCGCGAAGCGCTCTATACGGCGGATGAGGCCTTCTTCACGGGGACGGCTGCCGAAGTCACGCCGATTAAGAAGGTGGATGGGCTCGACGTCGGAACGGGCGATTACCCGATCACCAGGTCGGTGCAGGAAGCGTTTGTCGGCCTGTTTTCCGGAAAGACAAAAGATACGCGCAACTGGCTGTGCCACGTATAGGATCACATCATGACCGTTCAGGACTATCGCTCTCTGGCTGGCCAGACCTTCGTCTCCGACTGGTTCGAAATGAATCAGGACCGCGTGAACCAGTTTGCCGACCTTACCGTTGACCACAATTTCATCCATGTGGATGTCGAGCGCACCAAGGCGGAAACGCCCTTTGGCGGCACGATTGCGCATGGCTATTTCACCCTGTCCATGCTGTCGCATCTCGGTGAAACCTGCCTGCCGCCCATGCCGCCCAATGCCATTCCGATGAATTATGGCTTCGAAAAGGTGCGCTTCTCCGCGCCCGTGCCGGTGGGCAAACGCATCCGCGCGCACTTCAAGCTGTCGAAAGTGGAAGAACGCAAGCCGGGTCAGTGGCTCAGCCATTGGGATGTGACGGTGGAGGTTGAGGGCCAGGAACAGCCCGCCATCCGCGCGCACTGGCTGACCCTGTTCATTCTGCCGGGTTAACCCCACCTATCCTATCCCAATCACCTCATCCTGAGGTGCGAGCGTCAGCGAGCCTCGAAGGAGGCGTCCAGCGCACAGAGTGGTTCGAGGTTCGGCTCCAGAAAAGCGCAAATTCCGTCATTCCGAGGCGCACATCAGTGCGAACCCAGAACCCATGCCGGGACGGAGACGCCTCGGCATGGCTCCCGGATCGTCGTTTTACGCCGTCCGGGATGACGGTGGTGGGGGTGTAATGCGTGGTTCGAGGCCGGCCTCCGGCCGGCACCTCACCATGAGGTAAGTTAATAAGTATGAGCCTGACGGCCTAATCCTGCGCCAAATCCTCAGCGCGTCTTTCCAGCCGCAACAACAGATCCGTCAGCAATCTGATCTCGTCCGGGCTGAACCCGTCCAGCAAGGCCGCCTCGTGGCGCAGGGCGACCGGGGCGACTTCGTCATAGACGCTGCGGCCGGCGGGCGTGAGTTCGAGCAGGGCCGAGCGGCCATCGCTCTGATGCTTTTGCCGGTTCACCAGCCCGCGTTCGATCAGCGCCCGGACCGCCCGCGAGACATTGACCTTGTCCATGGCGGTCGCGGCCGTGAGTTCCTGCGCGGTTAGCCGGTCGGCCCCGCCGAGAACGGCCATCACACGCCATTGCCAGATGGACAGGCCGAATTTGGCTTCATAGGAGCGCGCGACCCAGCGGCTGGCGCGATTGGACGCCACAGACAGGCGGTAAGGCAGATAGGCCTCGAGCCGGAGTGCGGCGTCCCTTGGCATTGTGCGCCTAGGCCAGAACGCCGCGGCGTTCCTGGTCCAGCTCGATGGATTCGAACAGGGCCTTGAAATTGCCCTCGCCGAAACCTTCATTGCCCTTGCGCTGGATGATCTCGAAGAAGACCGGGCCAATCACGGTCTGGGTGAAAATCTGCAGGAGCAGACCCTGTTCCTTCTCGACATCGCCATCGAGCAGGATGCGGCGTTTGGCCAGTTCCGCGACCGGCTCGCCATGGCCCGGTACGCGGGCATCGATCAGCTCGTAATAGGTGTCTGGCGTGTCCTGGAAGATGACGCCATTCTCGCGCAGTGTATCGACGGTCTTGTAGATGTCCGGCGTTGTCAGCGCGATGTGCTGGATGCCTTCGCCATTATATTCGTTGAGGAATTCGGCGATCTGGGATTTGTCGTCCTGGCTCTCGTTCAGCGGGATACGCAGCTTGCCGCACGGGCCGGTCATCGCTTTCGAGAACAGGCCGGTCTTCTTGCCCTTGATGTCGAAATAGCGGATCTCGCGGAAATTGAAGACGCGCTCGTAGAAATCGGCCCAGACAGCCATCTGGCCCTGATCGACATTGTGGGTCAGGTGATCGAGAATTTCGAGCCCGACGCCGCCATTATCGACTTCGCCGGTCGCTTCGAAATCGCCGTAGATGTCGCCATTGTCGCCATACTTGTCGACGAGATAGAGGACCGAACCGCCAATGCCCTTGATGGCAGGCACTTCGTCCGGATTGGTCCAGATGCCGTCACCGAAGGCTTCAGCGCCGCGCTTCAGGGCCTCTTCAAAGGCAAATTTCGCATCCTTGACGCGGAAGGCCATCGCATTGGCAGACTGTCCGTGGATTTTGGCAAATTCGGCCGCCTGACCGGTTTTTTCCCGGTTCAAAAGGAAATTGATATCGCCCTGCTTGAAACGGGTGATATCTTTGGTCTTGTGCTTGGAGACCGCCGCAAAACCCAGAGACCGGAACAGCTTTTCCAGCGCATCGGTATCAGGGCCGGTATATTCCACAAATTCGAACCCGTCGGTTCCCATCGGATTTTCAAACAGATCAGCCATGGCCATGCTCCTTTGATGTCGGCAGACAGCGAGGGGGCGGATCGCCCGCACCTCGAAAACCTGTCCCCCTCATGACGGAATTTAGTTACATTTGCAACTAAATTGTCGGCTCGACGCCAACTTCAAGGGGCGGTATGCGGATGTTCATGAGTTATCTTTTTACGCCCGCCCCGCCCGTTTCTGTCCCTGTCGAAGGGGCCAACCCGTTTCCGTTGAACCGGATTTTCTGCATCGGACAGAATTATGCCGAGCACATCCGGGAGATGGGCGGCACGGATACCGCCGTTGAACCCGTCATCTTCATGAAGCCCGCCAGCGCCCTCACCCTCGGGCCGGATGTCGCCTATCCGCCTGTGACCACTGACCTGCATCATGAGGTGGAGATGGTCGCGGCCATCGGTCCGGACGGCGTTATTGCGGCGGGTGTCGGGATTGATCTAACCCGGCGCGATCTGCAAGGCATGGCCAAAAAACGCGGCGGGCCCTGGGAAACCGGCAAGGCGTTTGACCAGGGTGCCGTGATGGGGACGCTGCGCCCAGGGCCACCGCCGGAGAGCGGGGCGATCCGGCTCAGCGTCAATGGCACGGTCAGGCAGGATGGCGATCTCGCCCAGATGAACCGGAAACTGCCCGAACTTCTGGCCCTGATCGGCAAGTATTTTACCCTCATGCCCGGCGATCTGGTTTTCACCGGGACACCGTCCGGCGTGGGGCCGCTCCTGCCCGGCGACAAGGTCGTGGCCGAGATCGACGGCCTGCCCCCGCTTTCCTTCAAGATGACCGACCGAAAGGCCTGAACACGATGACCACGCTTCATGGATACTGGCGTTCCGGCACGTCCTACCGCTTGCGCATTGCGCTCAATCTGAAGGGCATCGCCTATGATCAGGTGCCCGTCAATCTGAAGGACGGGGAGCAGCGGCAAGCCGCCTACAAAAAGCTCAATCCGCAAGGGCTGGTGCCCCTCCTTGATATTGACGGGGTGCAGCTGATCCAGTCGCCGGCCCTGCTGGAATATCTTGACGAGACCCACCCGGAGCCTCCGCTATTGCCCGGCTCGCCTGTGGAGCGCGCGCGCATCCGGGCCTATGCGGCGGTCATTGGCTGCGACATCCATCCGCTGCAGAATCTGCGCGTCCTGCAATATATCCGGGCCGAACACGGGCAGGATGCGGATGGCGTGACAGCCTGGGCCCAGCGCTGGATCCGTGACGGGTTCACCGCGCTGGAGGCGATGGTCACGGCGGATGGCCGCGGCGGCCCCTATCTCTGGGGATCGAAGCCGACGCTCGCCGACATCTATCTGGTGCCGCAAATGTATAATGCGCGCCGCTTTGGCGTGGATCTAGCGGCTTTCCCGCGTCTGGTAGCGGCCGATGAAGCCGCCCGCGCCCATCCCGCCTTCGAGGCGGCGAAGCCGGAAAACCAGCCCGACGCCCCCGAAGACGGACACTAGACCGGATTAGCCGCCCGGCGGCGCGGCAGCCGGTGCGCTGTCGCGGGTTTTCAGTATGGGTTGCAGCTTGCCATAGGTCAGCGTGCGCCACAGCCATTCGAACGGTCCGAAGCGGAATACCATCAGCCAAAGCGTCGAGAAGATGAGCTGACCGATCCAGACGGTGATCACCAGCTGGGCCT
Source organism: Hyphobacterium sp. CCMP332 (assembly GCF_014323565.1). Lineage (NCBI taxonomy): Bacteria > Pseudomonadati > Pseudomonadota > Alphaproteobacteria > Maricaulales > Maricaulaceae > Hyphobacterium > Hyphobacterium sp. CCMP332. The sequence goes on along the minus strand of NZ_CP058669.1, from coordinate 504,990 downwards.
GCTCCACGCGCTCCAGCGTGCCGAACCAGCCCAGCCCCGGCGGGCCGACGAACAGATAGGTCATGATCAGTGTCTGGCTGAGATAGTTGGTGAACGCCATGCGGCCGGCGGCGGTGAACGGATAGAGGATGAGTTTGAACACGCTGAGCTTGCTGAGCAGCATCACGACAGAGGCGTAGCCGAAGGAAACCAGCAGGCTGGCGAAGTAGTTTGCGCCCTGATGTTCCCACATATGACGCAGGTCAAATCCGTCCGCGATCGCCGCGTTGCCGGCCCAACCGGCAATTGGCAGTCCAATGCCCAACGCGACCAGCCCACAGACCAGATAGGACAGCATAGGCCAGCGCGCCGTCAGGAAACCCGATTTGAACAGCGCCATGCCGATCAACATCAGACCGAACGTCCGCGCGCCGAAGAATATCATGCCCATGGTCTGCCCCAGCGCGGCAAAGCCGGCATTGTAGGGCAGACGATCAAGGAAACCTGACTGGTAGAGCGCGACAGTATCCTGCAAGTCCTCGGCTGACGGCATCATGCCCAATTCGACGGGATCGATCTCGCCGGGGATGAGATTGAACGAAGCGAAGATTCCCAGAAACAGCAGGCCGTTGATCGCGATGGCGAACAGTCCCCAGAACAGGAGCTTGGTGACCGAAAGCCCGCGCAGGAGCACGGCGATCATGCCGACCAGGGCATAGGTGACGAGGATATCGCCGAACCAGAAAACGTAGGCGTGGATCAGGCCGAAGGCCAAAAGCCAGAGCATGCGCGGATAATGCTGGCGCGTTCCCTGGCTGCGGTCGTCGCCCAGCATCAGCGCGATACCGGCGCCGAACAGGGCCGAAAAGATGGTAATGAACTTCACCTCGAAGAAGGTGAAGGCGATCCACCAGACCGTCTGGTTCGCGCCCGTGAAATCCATGTGTGCGAGTGGGTACTGATAGGCATTGGCGTGCATGGCGAAGGCCTGGATATTCATCATCAGGATGCCGAGGACGGCAAAGCCGCGCAGCGTGTCGATGGATGTAAAACGTTCCAGTTTCGGCGCGGCCTGTCCTGCGTGCGGCGTTGCAGCATCTGTCATGGTATTCTCCCCTGTCCCCGTCACCATCTTACACATCTTTAATGGCCGAAAACGGGATTGTGAATTGAACTGTCCCCCTGTTTCAAGCCATAGAAGGTGTCTATCAACACTATAGATTACTTTTTGAGCGCGAGGGACCGATGCTCCACTTCCTGATAATGTTGATCGAATGGGTCGCCGGATTCGCCATGATGTTTCTCGGGCTGAGTTATTCCGCGCCGGTAGACTGTGCTGCGGCCATTCACATTGTTCCCGTCCACTACGTTGAGTCCGTGGAGCTTTCGGAAACGCGGGATGTGGACTGTGCGTCCTTTGAGGCTGAAGACGCCGATGATGCGCGGGTTTTCCGCATCTGATTTGCGCCGAACCGACTCCCACCCTTCGAATAATGCAAAAGCTGCGTTAAGAAGGCAGACCCTGCAAAGATTGCGGGTCAATTTTGCGATTCAAGGATAGTGGCGCAAACCATGGCCGATACCGAAACACGCGACCGCGAAACGTCCAGCGACGCGCTCATGGCAGCGTTAAGCGACCCTCATAGCCGGGGCGAACTTGATCATGATCGCCGCGTCGAAGCCGCCCGAAACCTGCCGCCGAAGCGCAAGCATGGCTGGTATCTGTTTTTCGGGTTCACGGCGGCTTTCATCTGGGCGGCGGGCACGGTCGCGTATCTGACCGCCTATGCCGGTGTCGATATCACCAATCCGCTGGCGGCCCATACACCGGCGCAACTCGCGGGACTGGCCATTTTCGCGCTGGGTCCGGCCCTGCTTTTCATCATGGCCGCGCTGATCATCCGGGAATTGCGCCAGACCGTCGACCGCACACGCGGCGTGGAGGCGGCCCTTTCCCGTCTTGCTGCGCCGGCCGAGGCTGCCGAATCCGAAGTGCGCAGCCTGTCCAGCGCGATTACGGGCGAGATCGACCGGATCAATGCGTCGCTGGAAAGCGCCCTCGCCCGGCTGGCGGCGATGGAGGAGGTGATCCGCCATCACGCCGATACGCTGGAGCAGTCGGCTGGCGATGCGCGCGATCGCGCGGAAGGCCTGTTGCAGGATTTGCGCGGCGAACGTGAACGCCTGCAGGAGGTTTCAGATTCACTGGACGACAAGGCGGCGCTGATCGCAGCGGCCATTTCCGACCAGTCGCGCATGGTCGCCGCCGCCGCCGAACTGGCGGGCGACACGGCCAGCGACGCCGAGAAGAAATTGCGCGAAAGCATCGAATCCCTCACCGGTGCCGGCAACCTGATTTCCGACTCGGCCCAGTCTGCAGCCGGCAAGATCGACACACGATCGGCTGAATTGCGCGAAATGGCATCCCTTCTGGATACCCGGACCACCGAGCTGGAAGCCGCCTATCATCGCCACAAGGGGCGTCTGGGCGAGGCCGGAGAAGGTCTGCGCAAGGAGCAGGAGAAAATCGCGGCAGCGCTCGATTTCCATCGTGCCGAGCTGGAGGTGATGGCGCGGACGGCGCGCGAGGGGGCGGATGCCCTCAACGCAGCGGCGACGCAAGGCTCGGGATCGTTCAAGGAGACGATTGATGCCGCGCTGGAGCGGGCCCGCAATATGGCCGAGCAGGTCCGGGCCGAGACTGACAAAGCCGCCGAATCGCACCTGACGGCGATGGAGGCGCTGCAAGCTGCCGCCGAAAATGCCGGCAAGGCCTCCGAAGCCGCCGCGCATGCGCTGGATGAACAGACCCGCCACGTTTCGTCGCGCATCGAAGAGGTCAACGAAAAAGCGTTCGAGGCCGCGCGCAAGGCCGATGAAGGCTTTGCCGCCCGCATGAAGGAGGCTGAAAAACTGACCTCGCGTGCCGCTCTGGCAGCCGACGAAGCCGCCGAATCCGTCAAGCGCCGCCTGTCATCCGTTGTGAAAACCGCGCAAGAAGAATCCGTCGCCATCGAACGGGAGATCGAGAAGCTGACGGACAAGCTCGCCGAACTTCCTGCCGCAGCGCAATTGCGTGCGAAGGAAGCGTCCGATGCCTTGCGCAATGGTCTGGAAGGACTGAACGCCGCCGCAATGGCCGCCGCTGAAGAAGCTCAGGAAATTGATGCGGCCTTCCAGTCCCGTATTCGCCAGAATTACGAATTATTGAGCGACTTCATGCTTCGGATGGGCTCTGTCGCCGGCGGACGCCGCGCCATTGATTTGCCCGGCAATGAATTGCCGAACCCGCTGTCCGGCCGGAAATCCGGCCCGCCAAAGGATGAATCAGACACACCGGACGCCCCGGCCAGTCCGACGCCCAAACGCGACACAATCGCCTTTCCGGAAAAAGGCCGTGCCGGTGAGCCGGGCTGGCGCTGGAAGGATCTGCTTTCCAACATGCCCGGCAATGAAGATGACCCGCGTGACCGCGAGGACCGGGACGACTAGGGCTGGTGATTAGTGCTGATGATCCGCGTCGTGGAATTCCGCAACCTGTTCGGCCGTCCACTGCGCAACATTGGCCATGGCTTCCTGTGACGCGGCGTCGAAAGCGGCGACGATATCACTCAAACTGGTCGACCGTGCCAGGGCTTGTGCGCCAATGGCGTCCACCGCCACCAGGCGGCGATCGCTCATGCGGATCAGACGGGCCCGCATGCGTACAACCACCGTCGGCGCCGAATTCTCGCCATTGATGTAATTGGCCTCGAAAGACCGCAATTCGGTCGCGAGTTCGAATTCTGCGCGCACACCGTCTTCGGGACGCGATGCGATCAGAGACGGCTCGAAGGCATCCATCGATTCGACAATGAGGTCCTGTACCAGACGCGGCACGGGCGTGATCCATTCCGCGCCGGATGCAAAGACCAGCTGGCCCCGGTTCTGTGACAGGGCAATCTGATCACCGGACAAGGCACGCGGCGTCAGTGGACGCTGCACACCGACAATCACCGCCTCGGTGCGAAGCTGGCTCGACGGTTCCGGTGCCGACAGACGGTAGACGGTCGCCGGCGTGTTTTCCGGCAGAAAGCTGATGCAGCCTGTCAGAAAGGTTGCGGCCCCGATCAGGGCGGCTGTCAGGGATTTACGGATCATTGTGGCACCTCAACTGTCCGGCGTTGTTCGCCGGAGATAAATCCGGTCGGGTTGTCTTCAATTTCGAGCGCGATGCGATCAAGCGTGGCGACCAATCGGCGAACATCTTCCATGGTCCGCGTCAGCTCGTCCGTGCCCTCGTTTGACAATCGTTCGATCGCAGGCTGCAGCGTCGTCATCAGCTCCTGCGCCTGCCGTCCGGCAATGTCGATCTGCTGAGCGGCGAGCGACACATCAATCGAAGCCTGTGTGAGCTCGTTATTGGCCAGCGTGGTGGCGTCCCGGCCAAAGATTTCCAGCGACCGCGCGGCAGCGCCAACATCCACCGAAGTGGCCTCGAGGCTCCGGATGGCCGAGCGCAATTCTTCGACCAGCGCATCTTCGCCCGCCAGCCGTTCGGTAATCTCGTCGATATTCTCGAAGGTCGAGGCAATGCGGTCGAGGTTTTCCTCGCTCAACAGAACCGAGACCTGATACAGGGCACGCTGCGCCGCCTCCAGCGCATCCTCACCACCTGCCACGAGCGACTCGATCTGCGCCTGCTCGGCATAGATGCGCGGCGGATCCCCGCGCGTAGTGCCCTGCAGACGTTGGGCTTCGGCGGTGCCGCCTGAAATCTGGATATAGGACAGGCCGGTCAGACCTTGTGGCTCAAGCTGGGCGCTGGAATCCACACGCACCGGCGTTTCCGCCAGCAAGCGGATACGGGCAATCACCCGGTTGGGGTTTTGCGGGTCGAGACCGATCTCGGTCACTTCGCCGACCTGGATGCCGTTAAACCGGACCTCGCCGGCTTCCCGGAGGCCGCGGACCGGGCCGTCGAAGACAACATCATAGAAGGCGTAATCGCGGTCGAACGTCGTCTGCCCCAGCCAGAGCGCGAAAAATCCGCCCGCGAGAATGAGAAAGACGGCAAAAAAGCCGACAAGTGCGTGATGGGCTTTCGTCTCCATGACCTAGCCTCCCTGTGCGCCGGCGGCCATACGCCCCCGCGGTCCGTGAAAGTATTGCTGTATCCAGGGATGGGAATTCTGTTCCAGCTCCCTGATGGGTGCAATTGCGGCCACACGTTTATCTGCCAGAACGGCGACGCGGTCGCAAATCGTGTAAAGACTGTCGAGGTCGTGGGTGACCATGAAAACCGTCAGGTCCAGCGTTTCCCTGAGGTCCTTGATCAGCATATCGAAGGCTGCGGCCCCGATCGGGTCCAGCCCGGCTGTGGGCTCGTCCAGAAAGAGGATCGCCGGATCCAGCGCCAGGGCGCGCGCCAGCCCGGCGCGCTTTTTCATGCCGCCCGACAATTCTGAGGGATATTTGGGTCCGGCTTCCGCGCCCAGCCCTGACAGGGCGATCTTCATGTCCGCAATTTCGACCATCAGGCGCTTGGGCATTTTCATATGCTCGCGCAGCGGTGCCATGACATTCTCGCGTACCGTCAGAGAGGAAAACAGGGCCCCGTTCTGGAAGAGCACACCCCAGCTTGATTCCAGTCTGCGGCGCTCATGCGATGTCATTGAGTTGAGCCGTTGACCGTTGAAGAAAATCTCGCCGGCATCCGGGCGTTTCAGGCCGATGATTGTATTCATCAGCACCGACTTGCCAGTGCCGGAGCCGCCCACAAGCCCCAGAACTTCTCCCCGCCGGACCGACAGATCCAGCCCATCATGAATGACGTGCGTGCCAAAGGCGGTCTTGATGCCCCGGACCTCGATGATTGTGTCATCGCTCATATATCGAGCTCCAGATACATCATGGCAAAGATGGCATCGATAACGATAACCATGAAAATCGACTGCACGACCGACGCCGTGACGCGGCGGCCCAGCGATTCTACATCACCGCCGACCTGCATGCCTTGCTTGCAGCCAATAATGGCAATCACGAGGCCAAAGACCGGGGCTTTCGACATCCCGACCCAGAAGTGGCTCCAGTCGATGGTTTCATGCATGCGCGTTATGAAGAAGCCGGGGGAAATATCCAGCGTTGCCCAGCTGACCATCATCCCGCCGAAGATACCGGCCATCATTGCGCCAAAGGTCAAAAGCGGCGCCATGAAGACGCACGCGATAACGCGCGGCACGACCAGCGCTTCATACGGGTCCAGCCCGAGCACGCGCATGGCATCGATTTCCTGTTGCATCTTCATCGAACCAATGGCTGCCGTGAAAGCGGAGTCTGATCGGCCCGCCAGCATGATGGCGGTGATGAGAACGCCAAATTCCCGCAAGACCGCAATGCCGACAAGTTCGACGGTGAAGACGGACGCGCCGAAGGTCTCGAGCAGGTTAGCCCCCATGAAGGCGACAACAGCCCCGATGAAGAAGGTGAGCACAACCACGATGGGGAGCGCGTTCACACCGGCTTCCTCCATCACATAGACGGTCGGTGTCCAGCGAAAACGATGAGGACGCAATAACAGCGAAAAGCCGGTTGTCAGCGTGCGCCCGAAGAAGCCGAACGTCTCGACCGTCTCCTGAACGAAGGCGTCGAGACCTGCGCCAATGCGCTCGAAGGCCCGGACAAAGCCATAGCGGTTCTCCGGCGCATCCGGCTCGCAATCAATCACGCGCTCCAGGATCTCACCGATCAGGCGGCGCGCCGATGCGTGCTCGCCCCGAAAATGCCAATCGGCATTGGGACTGGCGCATTGATAGACGGTCCGTCCAAGCAAAAAGGCGCCGGTTGTATCGATATGGTCGAGGCGGGAAAGATCGATAACAACCCGCCCGGCATCATATTCGGACTCAATACGTTCGATTTCGGAATAGACAGGTGTAATGGCGTCAATCACCCAGTCGCCGATGGCCTCCACGATAACGTGCTGACCTTCCTGCCGGACATTGATGTCTGCGATGCGACCCGCCGTCATGCTTTTTCACCCCTTCGCCGCCAGTCTTAGTCGATTCATTCCGACTTAGGGAGTGCGAACCCGCAACAGTAGAAAGGCGCATATGCCGCCGATTGCGGCTGGAACGGCCATCAGCGCAAATCCCGCACCTTCGACATAGTCATAAATGATGCCCGAGGCCGCGCTCATCGCCGCCAGAGCCAGCCCCCCGGACAGCGCCGAGTTGGCCGCCTGGGTACTGGCTTGCAGCCGATCTGGCGCATGTTCACTCGTAAAGCGGAGAAAGCCGAGATAGGCCGCTGCAAAGCTCAAGGCGTGGGTCATTTGCAGGGCAAACAGCACAGCCAGCGGGGGCGAAAATGCGGTCAGCGTCCATCGCAGAACAGCCGCCCCGGCAGCGATCATCATCAGATGCGCCGGCCGGAAGCGAGACAGATATCGCCCGGACAGGGTCAGGAAGACGATCTCGGCCAAGACGCCCGTTGACCAGAGCGCCCCGACCATTTGCGGCTGGATGCCATCGGCCTGCCAGCTGATCGCCGAAAAGACGTAGTAGAAGGCATGGCTGCTCTGAATGAGCGCGGATGCCAACAGCGCCAGAACGAATGGCCGTGTGATCAACAAGCGGAGTGGTAGCGGGTCAGTGCCCTTTGCAGGTTTTTGCCGATCCCCCACCGGCAACCAGTGAGCGGTCGCCACGGTCAGTGCTGCGCCGCCCGCCATCCAGACCAGGGCCGCCTCGCCGCCAAACTGGCCGATGAGGGCACCCGCAGACAGGTTGGCGATGATGAAGGTCGCCGATCCCACCGCGCGGGCCGGGCCGAAGGCAAATCCCTCCTTTCGGGAAGACCATGCCGCAAAGGCATCCACCAGCGGGATCTGTCCGCTGAACGTGGCCCCGGCCAGCGCCGCGACGATGGTCAACAGAATAGCATCGCGGAATGGGGCGACCAGCAGGAACCCCGCCAGACCGGCCCAGGCGAAGCCGACAATGGCGTCCCGGCGGCGGCTGGCGCCGTCCATCCAGGCGGCGCCTGCGGGCGCCAGCACGGTGCGGCCAATCATGCCGCCTGCGAGGGCGATGCCGATCAGTTCGGGCGACAGGCCCCGCGTCTCCAGCCAGACCGGCAGGTAAGGCAGAAACGCGCCAAAGGCGAGATAGAAAGCGCCATAATGCGCGGCAAAGCGGAGCCCCGCCGGATGAAGAATCCGCCCGTTCATGAGCGCGGCGATAGCCTGTCTGCACATAAATGGAAAGCCTGTTGCATTCGCACCTTTGCAGTGCAGCAAAGCGCGGCTAGGTTCGCCGATCCAAAAAGGTGAACACTGTTTATGGACCAGGCCCTTGCTGATATTACGCCGGATATTCCGGCGTCCGGATCGCCCGGGAACAAGACACTGGCGCTGCATCCGCGCCGCGTTTTGCTGACCGGATACCGGTCACATCCGCATGTCGGCGGACAGGGTGTTTATCTGCGCGAACTGGCCATCGGGCTGCGCGATCTGGGCCATCATGTCACGATCGCATCGGGTCCGCCCTATCCCGACGTCCCGGATGGCGTCGAGCTGATCGAATTTCCAGCGCTCAATCTGTTTGAAGAGAAGAATGCATTTCTGGCGCTTCGCCCGAAACACCTTTTGTCAAAGGCAGATCGCTCGGAATGGCTGGCGCACAATACCGGCGCGTTTGGCGAATTGCTGGCCTTCAGCTATCGGCTTCAGGCGTGGCTGAGAACGCAGGCGCACCGCTTTGACGTGATCCATGACAACCAGACGCTGATGCCGCCTTTTATCGACATTGCGCGGCAGGTGCCGGTTGTCGCAACAATCCACCATCCCGTCGCGATTGACCGCGGCTTTGCCGTGGACGGCGTTTCCAGATGGTGGGAAAAAGCGCTGACCCGGCGCTGGTACGGTTTCACCGAAATGCAGGCAAGGACCGTCCGGGCATTGCCTTGCATGCTGGCCGTGTCGGAAGCCGCCCGCGACAGCCATGCCGCGCATTATGGCATGAAAGCCGCACAAGCCAGCGTCAGCTTTAACGGCATCGACCATGCCGTCTTCTGTCCTGACGCCGAGACGCCGCGCGAACCTCATCTGATTGCGGCGACCGCCAGCGCAGATGTTCCGATCAAGGGGCTGGACGTGCTGATGCGGGCCTTTGTTTCGCTGGCCGCCCAGAACCCTTCGCTGAAGCTGGAATTGATAGGCCAGTTACGCGAAGGCCGCGCCAAACAGATATTGAGCGAGGCGGGTCTACTGGACCGGGTCCACGCGAAATCGGGCGTCACCCGCAAAGACATCGCTGACCTGTATCGCCGCGCGAGCGTTGTCGTCTGCCCGGCCCGGTTTGAAGGCTTCGGCTTCCCCGCCGCGGAAGCGATGGCTTGTGGTGCTCCCGTAGTGGCAAGCGATGGCGGCGCTCTGCCGGAAGTCGTCGGCGATGCGGGCAGCATCGTTCCCGCAGGCGATGCCGTGGCGCTCGAAACCGCGATCCGCGCCGTGCTGAACCAGCCGGACATGGCAAGCGAAATGGGTGCAGCCGGTGCGCAGCGCGCCAGGGACGTGTTCAGCTGGCGCAACCATGCTCTTGCCGCCAGCGCGCTCTACGAAAAGGCGATTGCCGCGTGCTGACCATTGATTTCAAACGGCTCGATCTGCGCGATGGCGACAGAGTGCTGGACCTTGGTTGTGGCCGGGGCCGTCACACCCACGCCCTGTACTGGCATGATGCCCCCGTTCATGTGACCGGGCTGGACCTGTCGGAAGCCGATGTCATGGCGACGCTGGAAAGTTTCGCCGATCTGCCGCCGCCGGACGAATCGCCCTTGCGGGTCGGGACGCTGGCCGCGGGCAATGCCCAGCGCCTGCCTTTCCCCGACAATACGTTCGACGCGGTGATCTGCTCGGAAGTGCTCGAACATGTCGACGACCCGGATGCGGCCATGGCGGAAATCACGCGTGTCACCAGGCCGGGCGGGCGTGTCGCCCTGTCGGTCCCGCGCTATTGGCCGGAATGGATCTGCTGGAAACTCTCCAGGGGCTATCAGAACTCGCCGGGCGGGCATGTGCGTATTTTCCATCAGGACCAGTTGCATGCCGGTGCCCGCCGGACCGGCCTTCGCAAGACCGGCCATCACTGGGCGCACGCCCTGCACAGCCCCTATTGGTGGCTGCAATGCGCCGTCTGGGACATTCGCGAGGAGCACGGTCTGGTAAAGGCCTACCGGCGGTTTCTGGAGTGGGATTTGCTGCAAGCGCCCTGGATCACCCGCACCCTGGAACGCCTGCTCAACCCGGTCATGGGCAAGAGCCTCGTCATGTATTTTGTGAAGCCGGTATGAGCGATCTGATCAACCTGCCCGCCACCGCGTCGCGGATTGAAGCGCTGCAGCAACCGGATGGCTCCATTCCGTGGATCGAGGCGGGCCTGTGGGACCCCTGGAATCACGGCGAAAGTGCCATGGCACTGGCCGTCGCCGGGCGGACCCGGACCTGCGAGCGGGCACTGAATGCGCTGTTTGATCGTCAGGAAGCCGATGGCGGCTGGACCGGGGAATTGGGAGCCGGCGTGCCGCTGGATGACACCAATCGGCGGCTGGTCGTGGATAATCCGGCGACAGCGCGGGACACGAATTTTACCGGCTATGCTGCCGTGACGGTGTTGCGCAGCGCCCTCGCCCTGAATGAACCCGGCTGGCTCGACCGCTATGCCGAACCGGTCCGCCGCGCCATGGATTTTGTGCTTTCCTGCCAGACCCCCGAGGGCGATATCGTCTGGCGAAAACCGGACGTGGGCGAAAAACTCAACGACGTCGACTCCCTGCGCGCCGGAAATGCCTGTCTCTACAAGAGCCTCGAATGCGCGATCCGCCTCGAAACTGCGCTGTCGGGCGATATTGCGCCTCTGATCGCGGCGCGGGCACGCCTCGCCGACGCGCTGCACGACAAGGACTGGCGGTTCGACCGCAAGTCCACCGACCGCCGCCGCTATGCGATGGACTGGTATTACCCTGTCCTCTCGGGCGTGCATTCGCGCGAGGAATCCCAGCGGCGGCTGGAGGCCGGCTGGTCGCGCTATGTGATCGAGGGGCTGGGATCACGTTGCGTGGCGGATGAACCCTGGGTTACAGCCGCCGAAACGGCCGAACTCGCCCTCGCCTGTCAGGCTGTCGGCTGGACCGCGAAAGCGCGCAAGCTGATTACCGATCTGGCACCTCTGGCCGCACGTTCGGGCGGTTACTGGATGGGCTGGCAATTCGAGGAAGAAATTCTCTGGCCCTATGAGTGTCCGGCATGGACGTCCGCCGCCGTCATTCTGGCAGCCGATGCGATCGAGCATCTGTCGCCGGGCTCGGACCTTCTGGTTACGCCGCTGAAAGCGGTCAGTCCGAAGCGACGCGACGCAAAACCTCAAGCGTCCTGATCCGCTCCACCGGTTCGAAATCACCCGATTCAACGGCCTGCTTCCAGATTTCATAGGGCGGACGTCCGCCATCGGCCGGGTCGGGGAAGACATCGTGAATGGCGAGCTTGCCGCCGGGTGCGACTTTCGGTGCCCAGCCGTCATAATCGGTCTGGGCAGCAGGCATGGAATGTCCACCGTCGATGAAGACGAACCCCAGAGGCGTCGACCAATAGCGCGCGATCGCGCCCGACTTGCCGACCAGAGGAACGACATGATCTTCCAGCCCGGCGGCATGGATCGTCCGCCGGAAGACCGGCAGCGTATCCACAGCTCCCGCGATGTCGTCATAGAGTTCGGGATCGAAATATTCCTCACCGGGCTGATGTTCTTCAGATCCGCGATGGTGGTCGATGGAAAACAGAATCGTGCCGGCTTCGCGCGCGGCAGTTCCCAGATAGAGCGCTGACTTGCCGCAATAGCCGCCAATTTCCAGAAACGGCCCAAGATGCGCGGTGCCGACCGCATAGCGCGCGAGCGCAGCACCTTCTTCAGGGTCGAGAAACCCTTTGACCGAATCCGGATTCATGGGGAAATCAGCTGCCCGGCGTATTGCGCAATTCGCGCCGGCGAGACATCAGGGCATTTGCTGCCTGACTCAGTCGCTCGGACGCCAGTTCCAGCGATCCGATTTGCAGCGACAGATCATCTTCGCCACCGCCATTTTCTTCATTGATCTCCCGGAATAGCGAAATTGCCTGGCGCACATCGCTGATCGCATATTCCAGCGCTCCGAGATCGTCGCTGAGGCTGGCGGCGGTCAGACCGCGCGCTTCGGCCACCTGTTCGCCATCCAGCGCCAGATTGTAAACCAGGGTGGACGCTTCTGCGAGGTCGCGGCGGACTGTTGCCTCGACAAGCGCACGATCAGCACCGGTCAACCCGGACGCTTCAAGATAGATATCAACCGGACCCTGACGATTGTTCTCGCCGCGGCCAAACATCAGCATGCCCGTCAGGCGCTGGACGACGGCACCGTGCTCCTCTGCGACCCATCCGGCTTCGTGGAAGCGGGCATCCAGCGCGGCGGCATTCTGGCGGAGATCGAGTTGCGCTTGGGACAGGGATTGGGCCCGGGACACAAATTCTGCTGGCCCTGAAGGGGTTGCTACGCACGCTGACAGGCCCACAAGGCAGGCACACATCACTCCGGTACGAAACATCATATTTCCAACCCTAATCACTTCAGTGGCAGATCTGACCGCCCCCGTGGCCAACAATTCGTTGTCAGCCCTTGCCCCGTTTCCACTTTGAGGCAAGAACACCGTATCTTTCAAGGTAAAACATACAGGTTAGTCCTTTGCAAAAAAACGCTTCCCGCCGCGCCCTGTTCCCGCCCGTCGAACCCTATCGCCATTTCCGCCTCGATGTGTCCGGAGGGCACAGTCTCTATGTCGAGGAATGCGGGCGGGGAGATGGCCTGCCGGTGATTGCCTTGCACGGCGGGCCCGGTGGCGGCGCAAGCCCGATGATGCGCCGGTTTTTTGACCCCAACAAATACCGGATCATCCTGTTTGACCAACGCGGATGCGGGCGATCCACACCGCACGCGTCGCTGGAGAACAATACGACATGGGACCTTGTGAAAGACATTGAAGCCATTCGTGAAGAGCTGGGAATCGAAAAATGGGTGGTTTTTGGCGGGTCATGGGGCTCCACCCTGTCGCTGGCCTATGCACAAACCCATCCCGAGCGGGCTCTGGCTCTGGTGCTGCGCGGCGTCTTTCTCTGTTCACAGGCCGAGCTCGACTGGTTCTATCGCGATGGCGCGAACCGGATTTTCCCTGACGCCTGGAATGATCTTGTCTCACGTCTTGATGAAACAGAGAGACAGGATGTTCTGGCCGCCTATCACGCCCGGCTGATGCAGGACGATGTCACAGCGCGGCTGGATGACGCCGTAGCCTGGGCTGACTGGGAAAATTCCCTGATTTCCTTTGCGTCTCCGGAACCCTCATCACGCAGCAATCCGGCCCGCGCCGACGCCATCTCGCGGATCGAAACCCACTATTTCGTCAATAAGGGCTTCTTCGACCGCGACAACCAGTTGCTGGAAAACATGAATCGCATCCGGCACATCCCCGGCTATATCGCTCAAGGGCGCTATGACGTCGTCACGCCGCCGACAGCCGCGTGGGACATCGCCAAGGCCTGGAATGGAAATGCCGTGCTGGAGTTTGTCTCCGATGCCGGACATTCAGCCGGTGAGCCGGGCACGGTGGACGCGCTGGTGCGCGCCACCGATGAAATTGCCCAACGCTTGGGTTAGCTGCCGAACAGCATCACTGACAGACCCCATCCGAACTTGGAGTCCAGACCCAGAACGAGAATAAGGGTCAGGGCAATGGGGGCAAAGAACCGCAGAACGAAACGGAAGAATCCGAAAAGCAGCGGTGATGCATGCGACAATTGAGCGTGCGCGATTTTCCTGTCCACAACCCAGCCCATAAAGATCGCCATCAACAAGCCGGCGAGCGGCAGGGCGATGGAGCTCGACAGGAAGTCGAGCAGATCAAAGAATGGGAAGGAGAAGGCCACGCCTGCGCCGACCAGCCAGATAAAGCCGCCAAATGTCCAGGCGATCGTACTTTTGTGGAAGCTGGAATTTTCTTCGATCCAGGCGACCACGGCCTGCAAAAGCGAAATCGACGATGTCAGCGCTGCGATCAGGGCGAGGATGAAGAAGGCTCCGCCGACAATATTTCCGCCCGGCATCTGGGCGAAGGCCGCCGGAAGCGCCTGGAAGAAGAGACCCGGACCGGCTGTCGGCTCGATCGAAAAGGCAAAAACGAAGGGGAAGATCGCCAGACCGGCAATCAACGCAACGCCGGAATCCGCGGCGGAAATAATGCCGGCTGACTGACCAATATTGGCGTTCTTGTCGAGATAGGAGCCGTAGGTGATCATGATGGCCGAGCCCAGGCCGATGGAGAAAAAGGCCTGACCGACCGCTTCAAGGAAAGTCTGGCCATTCACTTCGGAGAAATCAACGGCGAAGAGGTAGCCAATCGCGGCGCCCATATCGCCCGCGATGCCGGCGTAGACCACCATGCCCAGCAACATGACAAAGAAGATCGGCATGAGGATGGATGCGGCGCGTTCAATCCCGCCGGTCACGCCCTGTGCGACGACTAGAACGGTCAGCACCATGAAGGCGGTATGCCAACCGAGCACATTATAACTGTCGGCAGAAAAGGTTCCGAAGGCCGCCTCGACGACTTCCGGGGCCTGCCCGGCAAAGTCACCCGCGAACATCTTGAATATGTAAGCCGCAACCCAGCCGGCCACGACCGAATAGAAGCAAAGCACCAGAATGCCGCCGATCAGGCCAACCAGACCCGTCACGGCCCAGAGCCGAGAGGAGCCATTGTCCATGGCCACTTTCTCGACAGAGCCGATGGCGCTTTTCTGACCGTAGCGGCCCACCGACAATTCCGCCATCAGGATGGGAAAACCGATCAACAGGATGCAGGCGAGATAGATAAGGATGAAGGCCGCGCCACCATTTTCCCCGGCCGTATACGGAAACCGCCAGAAATTTCCCAGCCCGACAGACGAGCCAATGGCCGCCATCAGGAATCCAAAACGTGACGACCAGTGTGCATGAGCCGCTGCGGCCATGGCAATTCTCCCCAGAAATGCAGCGGAAATCCCCGCCTGAACTGGCGGGAAACCTTCCCCATCCTGACGCAAGGGTCAAGGAAATCTAACCGTTATCCGAAGAGGCCCGCGCCGCGCGGCGGTTCGGCATTGCGGTGAATGTGCGCGCCGAGGATCAGGCCGAATCCGAAGAGCACGGCGAGCATCACCGTCCCGCCATAGGAGACGAGCGGCAACGGCACCCCGACCACGGGCAACATGCCGGTGACCATGCCGATGTTGATGAAGACATAGAGAGCGAAGGTGGTAGCAATGCCCATCACCATCAGGCGCAGGAAAGTTGACTTGCAGGAGGCCGCAATCGCCAGCGCATTGGCGAGAACCAGCGCATAAATCCCGATCACGGCCAGGCCGCCAATCAGGCCGAACTCCTCGCCGAGAATCGTGAAGATGAAGTCGGTCTGCTTCTCCGGCAGAAAGTTGAGCTGGGTCTGTGTGCCCTCGATAAAGCCGCGCCCCGTCAGCCCTCCAGAGCCCAAAGCAATCTTGGACTGGAGAATATGATAACCTGCTCCCAGCGGATCATTTTCCGGATTGAGGAAGGTGAAGATGCGCCGACGCTGATAATCCTCCAGCCCGAAGCGCAGGAAGGCCGGAATCGCGAAAGCCGCCGCTATCGCGCCGCCGATAATGATGCGCCAGCTGAGCCCCGCCAGAAATACCAGAGCGGCACCTGACACCACGACCAGCACCGCCGTGCCGAGATCAGGCTGGTGCAGGATCAGGGCGGCGGGAGCACCGATCAGGAAAGCCGGCATCAACAATCCGAAAGCGGAATTGACCTTTTCCGGCGGCAGGTCGTGATAAAAGCGCGCCAAAGCCAGTACGACGGCCAGCTTCATGATTTCGGAGGGCTGCATGCGCACCGGGCCAATATCCAGCCAGCGCTGGGCCCCGTTCACCGTATCGCCAAAAAACTCGACGCCGACCAGCAAGGTCAATGCCCCCAGATAAATGGGATAGGCCATGCCCATCCAGAATCGCGGCGGGAAGAGCGCGATAATGAGCATGATGGAGATGCCCATTGCAAAACGGATCAGATGCCGGCTGGCCCATGGATCCCATGCGCCTTCGGCCGCGGAGTAAAGCATGCCCACGCCAACGGCTCCGAGCAGCAACAGGAGCAAGACAATGCTCCAGTTCAGCTCAAACAGCTTTTCCTGAAAGGTGCGGGGTACGGTTTCTCTGAAGACAGCCATCAGGTCGGTTGGCCCCCACCTGAATCCGGACCGAAGGGTCCGGCACCGGACGGATCACGCTCAATGAGGAATCGCAAGATATCACGGGCAGGTCTTGCGGCCGCGCGAGATCCGCCGCCGCCATGTTCCACAACTGTGGCCACTACATATCGCGGTCGATCCGCAGGCGCATAGCAGACGAACATGCCGTGATCGCGCAGCCGCCATGGCAATTCATCCTGCGTCCGGACGCCCGCCTCGCGTTCGGCGGCGCTGATGGAATACACCTGCGCAGAACCCGTCTTGCCGGCCATCTCCACGCCGTCGACGCCCAGTCCGCCCAGGGTGTAATAGGACGTCCCACCCGGTTCATGGACCACAGCCCGCAAGGCATCGCGCACCACCTCCAGATGCTCCACGTTCTGAACAAGTGCCTGTCCCTGATCCATGGGCCGGTCCTGATAAAGGCGCGGACTGACCGACCGGCCTGAAGCCAAACGCGCCGTCATCACGGCCATTTGCAGCGGCGAAGCCAGCATGAAGCCCTGCCCGATCGCCGTAATCAGCGTTTCGCCTTGTGACCAGCGCTGGCCATAGCGCGAGAGTTTCCATTGCTCGTCCGGCACAATGCCGCGGGAAACGCCGGCCAACCCGATATCCGGTGCCGAGCCGAGGCCAAAGTCACGTGCGGCACCAGCGATACGATCAATGCCCAGCCGCTGTGCCATCTCATAGAAGAAGACATCGCATGACGTCTTCACAGCATCACGGAGATTGACCCGGCCATGCCCCTGCCGGCGCCAGCAGTGGAATTCGCGATTTCCCAGCTGGATACTGCCCGTGCAGGATACGCGCTCGGTCGTGTTGACGACGCCGGCCTCGAGCGCAGCCAAAGCCACGACCGCCTTGAAAGTTGATGCGGGCGGATAGGTACCCTGTAGTGCCTTGTTATAAAGCGGTCGATATTCGTTCTGATTCAGCGCGTTGAAATCGGTTTGCGAAATACCGGTGACGAACAGGTTGGGGTCAAATCCGGGCGTCGAGGCGAGAGCCAGGAGATCACCCGTCTCGACATCCATGGCGACGGAGGCCGCGCTTTCGCCTTCCAGCCGCTCGTGAGCAAATCGCTGGACATCCGCATCAATCGTCAAACGCACATCCTCGCCCGGCGTGGCGGGGTTGGACTGTTCCGGCAGCTCGCGAATGACGCGCCCGAATGCATTGACTTCCACCTTGAGGGAGCCGGCCGCGCCGCGCAGCGTCTCCTCGCGCGCGGATTCCGCGCCCGTCCGGCCGATACGAAAGCCGGGATGGCGCAAAAGCGGATCATCGCCAGCATCAGCCTCTGAGGCCGGTTGCACATAACCGAGTATGTGCGCGAAGGCCGGCCCGGAGGGATAATTGCGGATTTCTGCGACCTCGGGAATTATGCCCGGCAAGTCCGGCGTCTGAAGATTGATCGCGGCGAAACTGCCCCAATCGAGATCATCGCGGATGGTCACGGGACGAAAGCGCGGGGCGCGGCTGACATTGCGGAGAATGCGGTCGCGTTGCTCGGGCGTGATCTCGATGATACCGCCCAGGCGAGCGAGCGCTTCTTCGGCATCGCCGGCCTGTTCGGGGATCATGACCACACGATAGCTGTCGCGATTGTCGGCAATGGGCACACCGAAGCGGTCCAGAATGCGCCCTCTCGACGGGGCGGTGAGCAGGAAATTGAACTGATTGTCTTCCGACAGAACGCGATACCGCTCCGTCTGGATAACCTGCAACTGATACAATCGTGCGCCAAGCGCCGTGAAAACAGCCGCTCCCCCCGCCCCCATCATCAGGGCGCGGCGGGTGAATTTGAGCTGTTGTTCCTGACGATCCGACTTCATCGCATCAAGACCCGAAGGTGCCGCGCAGATTGCGGCGGCGAATAAACACGAAGGCCAGAAGCGGGAACATGAGCGCGGACGCGACGCCCTCGATCAACAAGGGCCGCACCGGCGCTGGCTGACCAATGGCCAGACTGCCCGCACTCCAGGCCACAGGTATGGCAATGGCCAGCACGACAAGGAAACGGATCCAGACCGGACCGAATTCCCGCGTCGGGCCATCCTCATCGCGCGACCGGGCAATGGTCAGCGAGACCAGATAGGCCAGCGCCCACACACCCAGAACCCCGCCCGTCAACACATCATTCAATATACCGATCACGAATATCACAATCGGCGGAATGAATCGCGGCCGCACCGTCGACCAGATAAAAAGCGTCATGAGCGGCAGCATCGGCATCAGATCCGGCCCGTTGGCGATGCGCAGCGGTGCGGCATAAAAGGCCAGTGCGAGGATCAGGCTGAGCACCGCCCAGACCATCAGGCCATAGGGCGGCCGCGTATCGATTGGCGGTCTCATGGCTCACCTCCGGCAGAGGTCTCCGCGCCGTCTGTAGCGGGCTGTTCCGGGCCCGTATCGCCAGCGGCTTCATCGGTCAGAAGCTGTTCGTCGCTGCCGTCCGCCCCGGTTTCAGGTGCCGAAATCGGCTCGAAGGGGAAGACCCAGACAAAATCCACCGGCGCCTGATCCGAATAGAGACGAATCCGCCAGCGGCCCTGACGATCCCGCTGAGCCTGACCGACGGGCAGACCCCGCGGCATGATGCCATCATCCCCGGATGTCACGATGCGGTCGCCATCTTCCAGATCGGCATTACGGGTGAGAAAATCGAGCCTCGGATATTCGGAATTATCGCCCACCATAACGGCGCGTGCATTGGACCGGTCGGCCATCACCGGGATGCGGCTGTTCAAATCGGTCAGTAGCAAAACCCGCGAAGAGACGCGCCCCGTTTCTACCACTCGCCCGATCAACCCGTAGACATTCAGAACCGGGTCGCCGGGATCGACGCCCTGCCGCGTTCCGGCCCCGATCAGACGCGATTGTACGAACGGACCGTCCGGGTCACCCAGCGTCCAGGCGCCGATGCGGTTTTGCGTGGCCGGCGATTCGACGTTCAGTGCTTGCTCGTAAACTTCGCGCTGATCCCTCAGCTGCAAGGCCAGGTCACGCCAGTAACGGGTCTCGTTCAAACGCTGTCGAAGCTCGGCATTTTCTTCGGCAAGACGGGCCTGATTGCGCCAATAGGGCCCGATGTTGCTGATGCCCCGCACCGGCGCTGCCGCCAGATCGAGCAAGGGGGCTGACAGATCCATGATCCCGGCACGCAAACTCGCCAGCGCGGGAGACCGCGCCTGCGGCCGGTCGAACGCAATCAGAACAATGGATACGAGAAAGAGCGCGACCGTAAAGGTACGCGAAAAGCGGATTCCGCTTTCATCATTGCGCCTGGAAGATCCGCCGATCGCCAAGGCGACACTCCTTTTGGTTTGGGCTCAGGGCTAAACTGCCTCGGACAGTATAGGCCGCCAAAGCTTGAGGTTTTCTACCGCCTTGCCGCAGCCCATCACAACGCAGGACAGAGGTTCGTCTGCGAGGCTCACCGGCAGGCCGGTCCGTTCACGCAGTTCGGTATCGAGATTACGAAGCAGCGCGCCGCCACCGGTCAGAACAATGCCCTTGTCGACAATGTCAGCGGCCAGTTCCGGCGGAGTGGCTTCCAGCGCCTGTTTGACCGCTTCCACAATCTGTTCGACCGGCTCGGACAGCGCATCGGCAATCATCGCCTCGGTCACGGCAATCTCGCGCGGCACACCATTCATGAGGTCGCGCCCCTTGATTTCAAGCGTTAGCCCCTCGCCTTTCGGCGGCGGCATGGCCGAGCCGATTTCCTTTTTGATCCGCTCTGCGGACGTCTCGCCAATCAGCAAATTGGCCGAGCGGCGGATATAATTGATGATGGCTTCATCCATCTTGTCGCCGCCGACGCGCACGGACCGCGAATAAACGATCCCCGACAGCGACATTACAGCGACTTCCGTCGTGCCGCCGCCGATATCCACAATCATCGAACCGGTGGGTTCGTCGATGGGCAGGCCCGCGCCGACAGCGGCCGCCATTGGCTCGTCGATCAGGAAGACCTTGCGGGCCCCGGCCAGACGCGCCGATTCATGGATGGCGCGGCGCTCAACAGCGGTCGCGCCGGAGGGCACGCAGATGACGACCTGCGGCGAGACAAAGCTCTGCCGGTTGTGCACTTTGCGCACGAAATAGCGGATCATCTCCTCGGCGACGTCGAAATCAGCGATAACGCCGTCCCGCATCGGACGAATCGCTTCGACATTGCCGGGGGTCTTGCCCAGCATCATCTTGGCTTCTGCCCCGACGGCCTGAACGTGTTTCCGGCCCTTCTCAATCTTGTAGGCCACCACAGATGGCTCATTCAGCACCACGCCGCGTCCCTTGACGTAGACAAGCGTGTTGGCTGTTCCGAGATCGATGGCGATATCGGCGAAAGGAAGACCAAAGAGACTATTGAACATGGGCGCGCGTTCATGTTGCGATCACCTGTCAGGCGATCAATTTTTCAAGAATTACCCTTGTGCGATGGTGCAGCGCGGATTGCAAGCGCGACAATGCAGCCACACGTCAAGTCTCTTCGTCGGTTTCTTCCGGAACCGGCAGGCGGCGGCGGGCTGCGAGCATGATGACGAGCCAGACGGCCAGCGCGACGACCATCAAAATCGCCGCGTAAAGCAGGTTTTCTCCCGACAAGGCCGTCAGCAGACTCTGCCCGGTCAGGCCGACGACCAGAATCTTGGGCGCGGTGCCCAGCATTGCGCCGAGAATAAAGGCCCAATACGGCGTTTTCGATGCCCCGAATGCCATGTTGACCACGATGAAGGGACCCGATGGCACAATGCGCACCAGAGCGCTGGCGATCAGCCCGTTCCGGCCGACAAATTCTGCCGCACGGTTCATCCATTCGCCACCGAAGCGTTCCAGAAGCCCGGCCCCGAAACTGCGCCCCATCCAGAAATTCACCGAGGCCGAACACGCCGTTGCGATCCACGCATAGGCGAAGCCGTAGATCGGGCCAAAAGCCAGCATCGTCGCCGCCATCAGCACAAATTGCGGTGCGCCGAACAGCGACATGATGATGTAGATCAGAATCGTTAGCGGCAGGGCATACCATTGACTGGCGGCGGCCTCGAAGACTTCACCAAGATTGTCGGTGCTGGCATCCAGAAATAGCCGGCCAAACACAAAGACCATGCCGACGGAGGTCAGCAAGGCAAAGGACACCATGACCGCCCGCTGAGCCCGGGCGTCCATATTCAGAATGAAATGCAGAAAACGGTTCATCGCGTCCGGGGCCCGGCTATTTCCTGGTTCCCAATATCACGCATGAATGCTGTATCAATCCTTATCGCTCACCGGGCGTACCGACGGGTCGCGTTCGCCATTGGCGATACGGGCCAGCTTCGAGCGCTGACGGGCCAGAACGGCCAGCTGTTGATCCAGAACCTTCAGGATCTCGCGGGCTTCCTGCTCGTCGATTTCACCCGGAGAGCGCTCAGTTTCACTCAGGGAATCCATCAGTGCGGTAATATTCCGCGCATGTTTGCGGCTGGCCTCACCGGCCAGGGACAGCCAGTTGTCATCGTCCGACTGATCCAGAGGCATGAAGATGCCTCCGGCCAGATAGGCCAGATCCTTCGCTGCGGAGGTCGCCCCGGTTGCTTCGGTCAGCCTGGCAACGCGGGAATAGGAGATTTCGTTCGTCGCATCCGGATCCGCCAGCGCGTAAACACGCGTCCGGGACAATTCCAGCAATTGCATGACTGCAGGAACACCGCCCGCTTCCTCAAATAGCGCGGCGACCACCGATTTGGGGTCTCCGTAGGGACGTTCCTTGACCGGCTTGAATGCCATCGACTCGCGCTCCGCTCATGCTGCAACGCGGCAAACCTAGCCAAATAACTCAAAGTGGCAAGCAATCTGGGCTATTCTTCCGCCGCGGGTGTTTCGCGGGAATTGGACACACCGGTATCCAGCACATATTGCCATCCCTCCGGCCCGAGACGCCAGGCGGAGACGTAATTGCCGGTTACGGCCGGCGCGGTGTCGCGATTTCCGTCGGGATGGTAGCTCCAGTCACCGTAAGTGACGGCGAAATCTCCGGCATCTCCCGCATATCCGCCGCGCGGCTCCCAGTGCAGCAACCCCGTTGCGCCTTCGCGTGACGAATAGATGGCATCGGGACCGACAATGTCATCGATATTCGGCTGGATCAGGCGGGCATCATCGGCTGCATAGAGCCGAAACCCTGCCGCAATGCCGTTCTCGGCAGCATAGGCGGCAAATTCACGATCAGTGCGCATGGCCTGCGCGACGGCCACGTCGGCATTCTGCATCATCGACAGCGCCAAAGCGCCCGCAAAAACAAAAGATATTGGCATAATCACCCCCGGACTTGAGGATTCAACTATCCGTCTGAACGATCCAGCTGTGAAATCACGTCTGCGAGAGAAATCTTTCCATCCGGGCAAGGCACACGCTGCCAATCCGGCATCTGGTTGCGGAGCCATGTGAGCTGCCGCTTGGCATATCGGCGCGAGTCCTGCTTGGCCTGATGCACCGCGTCGGCGAGATCGAGGCGACCCGCATGCACGGCCAGAAGAGGCGGCACACCCAGGGCCTTCATCGCGGGCAGGACCGGATCGAGCGCGCGTTCGGCCAGCGTTGCAATTTCCTCCATTGCGCCCTGCTCCAGCATCCGGTCAAACCGCTGCTCGATGCGGGCGTAAAGCGCGGCGCGGTCCGGCTCAATGACGAGTCCGGCCCAATCGCCTTGTGCCAACAGCGGATGCGTATCGGCCTGATATTCAGAGATCGCCCTGCCGGTCTCCAGCCCGATTTCGACGACCCGCATCATGCGTTGCCGATCGGCCGGCTTGATGCGCGACGTGGCAACCGGATCGCAGGCCATCGCCTGCTCACGCAAGGCGTCCAGCCCCTGGGCGGCGATCTCCTCGACCGATTGGCGGGTGCGCGCCGATATCTCCGGCATGGCGGCCAACCCCTTGACCAGCGCACTGAAATAGAGCCCGGTGCCGCCGACGAGAATGGGCCGCTTGCCCCGTGACCTTATACCGGCAATGCAGGCCATGGCCGCGTCGGCCCACCAGCCAACCGATGCCCGTTCGGACGCGTCCAGCACTCCAAAGAGATGGTGAGGAATCCCGCCCTGCTCGTCTGCTGCCGGCCGGGCCGAAAGAATGCGCAGATCGCGATAGACCTGCATGGAATCGGCGTTGATGATCTCGCCATTCAAAGCCCCGGCGAGCTCTACCGACAGCGCTGTTTTCCCCGACGCGGTCGGTCCGGCCAGCAATATGACGGGATCTGTGTTCGCGATCACCGGCGAATGGACTGGAAAACGAATTGCCCGCCGCGATTGAGCTGGAACAGCGCCACTTCTCCGTCTTCGTATTCTTCCAGAACCGTGACGGCTTCGGCCAACGTTTCGACCGGCGTGTAGGCGATCTCCGTGATGACATCACCGGGGCGGGCTTTTGCCGCGGCGTCGCTGAGCGGATCAACGGCCACGATCAGCACACCTTCGGCATCGGGGTGGACACGGAAGCGGCGGCGTGACGCGGCGTCGAGTTCGGCGAGGGTCAGACCAAACATTTCGGTTTCGCCGGCCTCGACTTCGGGCCGGGTACGAAGGGTGCGATTTTCAGGGCGCTCCTCGGTCAAACGTTCCACAGTCGCCGCGAGCGTCACCGGTTGGCCGCGACGCTGAACCCGGATCTGAACGCGGCGGCCGATTTCGGTTTCCGCGACGAGGCGCGAGAACATGCGGTCATCGACGATGTCGAACGTATCAAAGCTGAGGACGAGATCGCCCTCCTGGAGCCCGGCATCTGCCGCAGGCCCACCCGCCGTAATCCGGCGAACCAGTGCCCCCCGCGGCGCGCTCAGCCCGAGGCTTTCGGCAAGATCGGAATCGACGTTCTGGACGCTCACGCCCAGCCAGCCACGGCGGGTCTCACCATATTCGATCAACTGTCCCACCACGCGTTCGGCAATCGCCGAGGGGACGGAAAAGCTGATGCCGACGCTGGCCCCGGTCGGCGAATAGATCAGCGTGTTGATGCCGATCACGTCACCATCCAGATTGAAGAGCGGGCCGCCGGAATTACCGGTATTGATGGCCACATCGGACTGCAGATAATCGTCATAGCGCCCGCCGACATCGCGGCCGCGGGCAGAGACGACACCCGCCGTCAGGGAACCGCCGAAGCCAAACGGGTTACCGATGGCAATGACCCAGTCACCAACGCGGGCAGCATCGGAATCACCAAAAGAGACATAGGGGAAATCTTCATCCGCCGACTGTATTTGCAGCACCGCAAGATCGGTGACCGGGTCGCGGCCGATCAGCGTGGTCGACAATGTCCGGCCATCTGTCAGCGTCACTTCGATTTCATCTCCGTTTTCAATGACATGATTATTGGTCACGACCGTGCCACTGGGGTCGATGATGAAACCGGAGCCGAGGGAATTGGCGATACGCGGCGCATCGCCGAAGAATTCGTTGAAGCGTTCCAGCGGCGAGCCTTCGGGGAAGTCGGGCATGTTGCCCTCATCATCCCCGAGGCGCTGGGCTGAGGAAATATTGACCACGGCCGGGGCCAGCCGGTCGTTGAGATCAGCAAAGCCTTCTGCCGGAAATCTTTGCGCTGCCGCCGCTCCGGTGAGCACGATGAAAGACAGGAAGGCGGCAAGAATACGCATACAAAACTCCAGAACGGTCAAATCCGACCCCTACATGCCGCGAAGCGCGACACGGGGCAAGATAACTGACGAATTCGTCAACAATATGTGCAGGATTTCACGCCGCGCCCAATTGCCGGGCGAGCGCGACGATTGCCACGCCGAGGGCCAAAGCGAACAGCCCGGCGAAGCGCAGGGCTCCATCCGGGCTGTTTTGTATTTCAGCCATCATGCGTTTCATCGCACCTGGCGCGGCGGCGTAGACAAAGCCTTCGACCGCCAGAGCCAGTCCCACACCCAGAAGGATGTAGATCAGCATGACTGCGCCTTAATTGTCGCCGTTTTCAGCTCCGAAATACTCGAAGAATTCCGAATTCGGCGGGATCACGATCGGTGTTCCGCTCTGAATGGCTTCTTCATACGCCAGCATTGACCGGTAAAAGGAGAAGAACTCCGCGTCCCGGTTATAGGCTTCGGCATAGATGGCATTCCGTTGGGCATCGCCTTCACCACGCAGACGCTGGGCATCTGCCCGCGCTTCGGCGACGATGATCCGGGCGTCGCGGTCTGCCTCGGCCCGGATTTCCTGAGCGACCTGTTCGCCCTGGGCCCGGATACCGGCCGCTTGCTGCTGGCGTTCCGAGCGCATGCGTTCGAAGACACGTTCGGCAATCGTCGGCGGCAGATCGGCCCGCAGGATACGGACATCGATCACATCAATGCCGAGGTCCTGAGTGCGGACTTGTGCTTCAACCGCTTCCTGAACGCGATCCATGAGTTCGGACCGCTGCCCGGAAATCACGTCCTGCGACGGGATGGATGCGATCACGCCACGCAGGCTGTCATTCATGATGGAACGCAGGCGGGTGCGGACACCCTGTTCATCACGCACGGTCTGATAAAAACGCAATGGATCAGCGATCCGGTAACGCAGGAAGGCATCCACCACGAGGCGTTCCTGGTCTGCCGCCTGAATTTCTTCGGGCTGCATATCAAACTCGATATTGCGCTTGTCGAAATAAATGACCTGGGTCACGAACGGCATCTTGAAATGCAGACCGGCATTATCCGCCCCCATTTCATTCACCACACCAACAGGATCGCCGAATTGCAGGATCAAGGCGCTCTGACGCTCATTGACGACGAATATGGATTGAGAAACGACGACCGCAGCGCCAACGCCGATCACGATCAGAAGAGTGGAAATAAGGCGTCCCATTTTACTGACCTCCCTGCGTACGGTTACGGCCAAGCTGATCCAGCGGGAGATATGGTATCGCCCCGCCCTGCTCGTCCAGAATGATGAGCTCGGACCCGCCGAGCACGCGTTCCATGGTTTCAAGATACATCCGGCGACGGGTCACATCCGGCGCCAGTGCGTATTCGTTGTAAATGGCCACGAAGCGGTCAGCATCACCCTGGGCCTCGGCAATCACCGAGTCGCGATAACCTTGGGCTTCCTGACGCAACTGAGCTGCATTACCACGCGCTTCCGGGATCACCCGGTTGGCGTGAGCGGTGGCGTTCAGCCGAACGCGTTCTGCATCCTGAGCGGCAGAATCAACGTCCCGGAAGGCGTCAATCACCGACTGAGGCGCCTGCGCCCGTTCCAGGTTGACCTGGAGGATCTGGATGCCGGCTTCATACTCGTCGAGTGTTTCCTGCATCACCTGACGGGTTCGCTGGGACACTTCGGCTCGCGCGGTCGTGATAATCGGCACCAGGTCCGACGTGCCGGCTACTTCACGCATGGCACTTTCGGCAACGGCGCGAACAGCCGCTTCGGGGTCACGGACATTGAAGACGAAGTTGTCGATGTTCGCCGTATCCACACGCCATTGCACTTCAAAGGCGATGTCCACGATATTCTCGTCGCGCGTCAGCATCTGGCTCTCGGCAATGTTGTTATTGCCGATGGAGATGGTGCGGGTTTCGGTGACGTTCGGGAATTCGACCGATTCAATCGGCCACGGCATTTTCAGATTCAGGCCCGGCGGTGCGGTGCGCACATATTCGCCAAAGCGCATGACCACGCCGACTTCGGATGGCTGGACCTGGTAGACGGCCTGCCCCGGCCAGATGATCACGCCGAAGCCGACGGCCGCCGCAATGATGATGGCACCGAAAATGCCGCCACCCTTGCCGGACTTGCCGCCGCCGGATCCGCCGGAACCACCGCCGCCAAACAGGCCGCTCAGGCCAGCCTGAAGCTTGCCGACGAGCTCGTCGAGATCCGGGGGTTCCTGACCGCTACGGCCACCACCGCCGCCGCCATTCTGACCCCAGGGGTTATTCCTGTTTCTGTCGCCATTGCCGCCGGAGCCCCAAGGGCCACCGCCGCCTCCACCTGCATTATCATTCCAGGGCATGTAGGAGCATTCCTCCGTTAAGATCAGTCTTGCGCGTGTATGTGGACGCCTTTGCCCGCAGATTCAAGCGGAACCGGTGCGCTGCGCGTCCCTCTTACCGCCGTTCCAGAATCCGGAAGACGAAAGCATGATCATCCGAATCGCTCGCCGGGAAGGCCTCGCGGTGAATTTCTTTCCACGTGGCCGGGTCGAAAGGTTCAAGCACGGCGTCACCCTCCGGTTCGGCGTCGACCTCGGTCAGATAGATGCGGTCGGCCAGTTGGCGGGTCGCGGCGTAGATCTGCGCGCCCCCTATGATACAGACCTCATCCACACCATCCAGCTGCGCCTGTTTGCGGGCCTCGGCGAGGGCCGCACCGGGATCGACGGCCACGATGGCACCTTCGGCAGTATAGCCGGCGTCACGCGTCACAACAATATTGAGGCGTTTGGGCAAAGGCCTGAAGGGCAGGCTTTCCCACGTTTTGCGGCCCATGATGACCGGCTTGCCCAGCGTGTTTTTCTTGAACAATTGAAGATCGGTTTTCAGCCGCCAGGGCAGATCGCCATCCACACCGATGACGCCGTTTTTCCCGGTCGCGACGACGAAGCTTATGCGGGCCAAATCAGCCCCCACAAGCGCTCGGTGGCAAACATCAGCCAGATACCCGCTACCGCCAGTGGAATACCAAAGGCAAAGGCCCCCGGGCCGAATTTGCGAATGCCCCGGGATGGTATGGCTTTGCGATAGGCGACATAGCCGGGCAGCTTGTCGCGCACGATGCCGGCGGCCGTGCGCATTTCCTGCAATTGCCGGGCGTTCACGATCAGCCACAGAATCGACATGACTGCCCCGATCAGGATGCACGCCATAACGGCAAAGATGTGGAGATATTCAATCGCGGTGACCGCGAAGACGAGCAACATGGCGTGTGCAATCAGGAAATAGCCCGAGCGTTCGTTCAGTACGCGCTCTTCATGCAGGGCCAGTTCCCACAACCGGTCAAGCTCGCGGTCGCTGAGTTCCGCCTCTGCCGGCGGCGTTTCAGCCGCCTCACTCACACCGCCACCGGCGCCGCGATCCGGGGATGCGGATCATAATGCTCGATGGCGACATCCTCGAACTCGAAATCGAAGAGGTCTTTCTTGTCCGGGTTCAGCGCCAGTTTCGGCAAAGCGCGCGGCGTGCGCGAGAGTTGCTCCCTCACCTGATCCATATGGTTTGTATAAATGTGGGCATCGCCGAAGGTGTGGATATAGTCGCCGACTTCCAGGTCACAGACCTGCGCCACCAGATGGGTCAAGAGCGCATAGGAGGCGATGTTGAACGGCACGCCGAGGAACATGTCGGCGGAACGCTGATAAAGCTGGCAGGAGAGTTTCCCGTTCGAAACATTGAACTGGTAGAGCGTGTGACAGGGCGGCAGCGCCATGTTGGGCACATCGGCCGGGTTCCATCCCGAGACGATCAGGCGGCGGGAGGCCGGATTGTTTTTGATCTGCTCGATCATGTTGGCCAGCTGGTCGATCTCGGTGCCGTCCGGGCCCTCCCAGCGGCGCCATTGCTTGCCATAGACCGGGCCGAGATCGCCATTCTCGTCCGCCCACTCATCCCAGATCTTCACGCCCCGATCCTGCAGCCAGCGGATATTGGTATCGCCGCGCAAAAACCAGAACAGCTCGATGGCGATAGATTTGAAATGCACCTTCTTGGTGGTCAGAAGCGGAAAGCCCTTGGACAGATCACAGCGCAATTGACGGCCAAAGACAGAGAGCGTGCCGACGCCGGTGCGGTCGTCCTGACGCTCGCCATTTTCCAGAATGTCTTCCAGCAAATCCAGATAGGCCGATTCCACGTCCGATCCCCCGGACCGGTCGGGGCGGAAATCATCCAGTCTTTCTGCATTGGCCATGGCGCGATCCTTTCGAGGCCATACTCTAGCGATTCGCGTGAATTGATCGCACCCGGAATCGCCGGGCTATCCACAGATTATCGCAGACGCCTGCAGTTGCGACCGAATTGGCCTCAATGGCGGGCTCGTGGCGTGGGACTGGCGTGACGCTGACGCCCGGCTGGCGTGGCGGGCGAAGGCGGATTTTGGCTTTTTGCCGTCCTCCGATTACAAACCCACAACGAGGGAAATGAAATGGCTTTCAAAACTGACTCCGCAAAAATCAAACGCTGGCGCGAGGAGCGTCACTGGTCGCAGGAACACCTGGCCGAGCTGGCCGGTGTCGGCATCCGCACGGTGCAGCGTATCGAGAATGGCGAACAGGCCTCGCGTGACACGATCATGGCCATCGCCGCGGCGTTCAATGTCGAAGCGATTGCGCTGTGCATTGATCCCGAAACCGAGGCCGACGAAATTGTGCAGCAGCGCAATACCGAAGTGGCAGCCGGCTTGCGCCTGTCTTTCCTGATTCACCTCGTCGGCTATCTGATGGGCATGGTGGTATTTCTGGCCATCAACCTGTCTGAGGGTGCCTTTGTGATGAAATGGGCGACGATCTGGTGGACAGTCGGGCTGGCCGGTCACGCTGTGCCGGTCGCACTGGTCGAAATCGTGTCCCGCTTCCAGATGCGGGCGCGGCCTGGCTGACTCAAACGCGTCATCGAATTCCGCTTGCAAGCCGATCCGTTTTCGATAGATTGGGATCATCAGAACATAGAGGGAACATTCAAATGCTGGGTTATGTAACACTGGGAACCAACGACCTTGAAAAGGGTGCGGCATTCTACGACAAGCTGTGTGGCGCGCTGGGTGTCGGACGCATGATGGAATCCGACACCTTCATCGCCTGGGGCAAGCCGAATGGCGGCGCCGGCATTGGCCTGACCAGGCCCTTCGATGGCAAACCGGCTACCGTCGGCAATGGCGTCATGGCGGCCTTGCAGGCCGACAGCCCTGCGCAGGTCGATGAAATCTACAAGCTGGCCATCGAGCTGGGTGCCACGGATGAAGGCCCGGCCGGCGCGCGCGGCGACTGGTTCTATGCCGGTTATTTCCGCGATCCGGACGGCAACAAGCTGAACGTCTTCTGCATGACCGGTGCGCCGTCCTAGACCCATCGCACGAGTCTCTCGTCATTGACCGGCGGGCAGGCTATCCTGCCTGCCGGGATGACGGATTCAAATTCAGATATGCCGGCTGAGGCTGAAACCTGCGCCAATTGCGGCGCAGCGCTCAGCGGCGATTATTGCGCGCAGTGCGGGCAATCCCGTTCCGAACTTCAACGCCCCTTCCTGACGCTTCTGACGGAAGCGATGGACGGCGTGCTGAACTGGGATGGCCGATTGCTGACGACTTTCCGACGGCTGTTTGCCCGACCGGGGAAAATTGCACGCGCCTATATCGACGGGAAGCGGCAGAGCCATACCCCGCCACTGCGGCTTTATCTGATTGTCAGTCTGGTATTCTTCGCTCTGATGGAGACGTCCGGTGTCCGGATTGTTGCCGTGGACAGCACGATCGATGATGTCGGCGATCCAAATCTGACCATCACAATGTTCCAGCCCCGACGTGATGGTGAAGCACACGTCATGACCCCGGAGGAACAGGAAATTGTCATGGAAGGAGCCCGCGAAGCGGATATTTCCGGGCCTATTCAACGCCTCGCTCTGCGCGCCATGACCGCTCCGGAAGCGGTCGAACAACAAGCGGCGGCATCCTCTAGTCAGGCCATGATCCTGATGGTTTTTGTCTTCGCGCTGCTGTCAGGACTCTTCCATCCCCGGCGGCCGATTATCGAACATGCCGTCCACGCCCTCTATTTCCATGCAGCGCTTCTGCTGCCCTTTGCCGGCTTTATCTTCCTCGGGATTTATATTCCCGGCCTGCCGCTGTGGGGCGCAATAGGGCTGGCGATCACTGCGCTTCTTTCAATGTTGACGGGATTTCTTTTATTCGATCGCGGGTTTTATGGTTCCAGCTGGATCGGGGCCAGCCTGCGTGCCATTCCCATCCTTCTTGGATATGTTACCGGGGCGGTCTTCGTTGCCATGGGCCTCATCCTGCTGGGCTCGCTTTAGGGAAATCCGGAGTCTTTCACTTCAAATTCACGCCAATCATGCCTATATTGGCTTTGTCGGTTCGCCGACTATGACGATAAATGGTGCGTGTAATAACTGAACTGGACCCGGGTGCGATTCCCGGCAGCTCCACCAATTTCTCCCGGCACTTCGCTAACGTGCCGGATTTACGGGGCTGATCAGGATCGACAGGCAGCTAAAGACGTAACTTTCGTTCGCGTGGGTACCGTTAAATGCCCGTTTTAGTAGTTGCAAACGACAACTATGCTGAAGAGGTCGCTCTCGCCGCGTAATGCGGTGCGAGTATCTCGCTTTAAAGTCCTGAGCCCATAGCAAGCTCAGGCGGGGTCCGGAGGCGCCTGGCAACAGAAGCCTCCACTTTCCTTCTTTTATTCATACCACTTCACCGGGCCGGGCAGACATGCGCCCGGACCGCCGCTATACCTGTTTTCCATTCAACGCTCCGGCGATGCGCCGGTTCAATTCCGCGGATCTGGCGAGGCTCATGACACTCCTGATTTTCTATCTCCTGCTGGCGCTGGTCGTCTCCTTTTTCTGTTCCATGGCCGAAGCCGTGCTGTTGTCGGTCCGCCCGTCCTACGTGGCGGCGCTGGCCAAGAAGGGCGGTACGGGCTCGCGCGCCCTGTCGGAAATCCGCGAAAATCTGGACCGTCCGCTGGCCGCCATCCTGACGGCCAACACGATCGCCCACACGGTCGGTGCCGCCGGTGTCGGGGCGCAGGCTGCCATTGTCTTCGGCAGCAATTCGCTCGGCGTCACATCGGCGGTGCTGACGCTGCTGATCCTGGTGTTGTCCGAGATTATCCCCAAAACACTCGGCGCGACCCACTGGAAGGCGCTTGCGCCGACGATGGCGATCCTCATCCGTGCGCTGACGCGATTGCTCTTCCCCTTTGTGTGGATGTCAGAGCGGCTGACCCGGCTCTTGTCGCCGTCCGGCGCAGGCGCGCATACCTTCAGCCGGGACGAGTTGTCGGCGATGGCCGCGATCGGGGCCGAGGAAGGCGCGCTGGAAAGCAAGGAATTCAATATTGTCACCAATCTCCTGCACCTGCGCAAGCTGTCGGTGCGGGACATCATGACGCCGCGACCGGTGATTTTTACCGTCGGCGCGGGCATGACGGTGCAGGATTTTTTCGCGAAGTACTCGGACAATCCCTTTTCGCGTATTCCCGTCTTTGACAAGAGCCTCGACGATATCACCGGCTATGTGCTGAAGACCGACCTGCTTGTGGCGCAGGCGCGGGACGAATTTGCAACCACACTGAATGATTTCCGACGCGACTTCCTGGTGCTGGCTGACACCACCACCGCATCGGCGACATTCGACCGGCTGATGCACGAAAAAAGCCATATCGGTCTGGTCATTGACGAGTTCGGCACCCTGCAGGGGCTCGTCACGCTGGAGGATGTGGTCGAGACCCTGATCGGACTCGAGATCACCGATGAGCTCGATCGCGTGGACGATATGCAGGCGCTCGCCCGCGAACGGTGGCGTGATCGCATGCAGGCCATCGGGATCGACCCGGACAGTGTCGAGCAGGAATCGTGAAGTGGCGGCGTTCGGCTTGGCGCGAGGCTGACATGCCCACGAAGTAAGCCCCGAAGGACGGCCTGTTAAACCCGCTTCACAACCAGTGGCAGACCCTCTTCCGGGCGCAGCGTCACCGTCATGACCGGGCGCGGTACGAATCCGCCGGGCACGCTGAATTCCAGATCGCGGACCAGGGTCGCCAGAATGACAACGGCTTCGGTGAGCGCGAAGACCGAACCCACACAGGCGCGAGGCCCACCACCGAAGGGCTTGAACACCCATGGATCTGATGGCCGGTTTTCGCGATTGAACCGTTCGGGATCAAACACGTCCGCCCTTTCCCAATAGCGATGATGGCGGTGCAGTGCGTAAAACGCGATGATGGCAACATCGCCCTTCTTCACCGAGCGCTCGCAAATTTGCGTATCGCGGATGGCCTGACGCCCGACCAATGGCGCGGGCGGATAAAGGCGCAGGGTCTCGTCAATAATCTGACGTGTGAAGACGAGACGGGCCACATCGTCCGCCGCAAAGGCACCGCTGGACACAGCGGCGGCTTCGGCCCGCACCCTGTCCTGCCAGTCCGGCCGGCAGGCAAGAATGTAGAGCGCCCATCCAATGGCGATGGCCGTGGTTTCGTGCCCGGCAATGACGAGGCTGAGAACATTATCGCGGACATCAATGTCAGACAGGGCCGCCTCTCCCGCTTCTGTCTGCGCTTCGAGCATCAGCTGGAGCAGGTCTTCCCGCGTCGTCCCGGATTGCCGCCGGGCGGTGATTTCCGCACTCACCGCAGCGCGCAATGTTTTCCGGGCTTTCAGTGCCTTGGGCCCGAGAATACGCGGCGTGGTTTCCGGTAAAGGCAGGAGGTCGGTAAATCGCGTGCGGCCGGTTTCGGAAAAGACCAGTTCGATGGCGGACCGGATCTGTCCCCGATCAAAATCATTGGCTTCGGTAAACAGGGCGCGCTCGATGACGCTCAGGGCAGCGCGATTGAGCGCCGGGGTAATGTCCGTTCCGGCAGGCTGATCAGCAATGGATTTCGCCGCAAAGGCCGCTGCGTCCGACATGGCCGGCACCAGATTCATGATGCGCTGGCGGACAAATCCGGGCTGCATCGCCTTTCGCTGTGTCTTCCACCAATCGCCATGCGCGGTCAAAATCGCTTCGCCCAGTATGGGCCGCAGCATGCGCTGGATCAGCGGAGACTTGCGCCAGGCCTCCGGATCATCCTGCAACACCGCCTTCATCTCCTCGGGGCCGGACAGGGTGTGTACGGTCCGGCCGAGAAAGGGCGCGGAAATCCGCGTGAACTGAAACGCCTCCTGGGGGAGAATTTCGACGGGCGAATGGCGCAAGACCCGTGCTGTGCCAAGCAAACCGAGAGGTTTGCGCTGGCGCGCGGGCATCGGAGGAATGAAATCGGTTTCGGCTGTCACGGGAAATCGCGCCTTTTTTGCAGTGTGGCACAATCTAGCGCATCGCGAAAAAATAGCAGTGCGACAATCCAGACATCGTTGACGACCCGCCCGGCTTGGCTACTTTTGGCGCAGTTGATCAAGGGGGAGTTCATCGTGGCGACTGATCTAATGCGCTACGATCTGATGGCGCAGGAAGCATTGAGAGGCGTCATCCGCGAAGCTTTGATTCGCGCCGCCGGACCCAAAGGTCTGCCGGGGGCTCACCACTTTTATATCAGTTTCAAGACCGAAGGGGCTGGCGTCGATATCGATGAAAGCCTTCGCGAACGCTATCCGGAAGAGATGACAATCGTTCTGGAGCATCAGTTCTGGGACCTTCACCCGGAAGAGGATTATTTCGAGGTCACGCTGAAATTCGGCGGTGTCCCGAAATACATGAAAGTCCCGTATTCCGCGGTCAATCGGTTCCACGATCCGTCCGTCGGCTTCCATCTGCAGTTTGAACCGCTGATGCGGGAAGCGGGCGATGCGGCGGAAGATCAGCCGGCCAAGGAGCCCGCCAAGCTCAAAACTGCGGCCAAGAAAAAACCAAAGGCGAAAAAATCCGGGGCTGCCACGCCGGCGGAAATTGCGGCGACCAATGGTGATGGCGCGCAGGTTGTCAGTCTCGACAGCTTCCGCAAGAAGTAATGAAATATCCCACACCGCCCTGGGATGAGGCGACCATTCGCCGGTTTTTCACCGAAGTTCCGACCCAGCTTGAATACTCCAAGCTGCTGGGCTTCAAATTCATTGATCTGAATTCCGAGGACATGTGGTTCGACGCCCAGTGGGAGCCCGACTTGCGCGTCTGCAGCCCGACGGGCGCCGTGCAAGGCGGCATGGTCACCGCCATGCTGGATGACACGATGTCGCTGGCCGCAGTCACCGTGGCAGGATTTGACGGCGTGGTGCCGACGCTGGAAATGAAGACCAGCTTCATCTCTCCGGTCTGGCCGGGCAAGCTGCGTTGCCGTGGTCAGGTCATCAAGAAGGGCAAGCAATTCTTCTTCACCGAAGGCTGGCTGTGGGATGCCGACGGTAAACTCTTGACCAAGTCCAGCGCGACCTGCTTTCACAAATCGCATGAGGAAGTGAAGCGCATCCGGAAAGAACGTGGCCTCTAAAGCCGTTTCAATTACGCTGATTACACTGTCGCAGGTGCTGGCATTATCCGTCTGGTTTGCCGGGACGGCCGCCCTGCCCGCACTGAATACTGCGGCAGATATCGGCAGCGCGGCTCAGGCCGCCCTAACCTCTTCGGTCCAGGTCGGCTTTGTAGTCGGGGCGCTGACCAGCGCTATTCTCGGCCTTGCTGATCGTTTTGACCCCCGGCGGGTCTTCATGGCCGGAGCGCTGCTCGCGGGCGCAGCTAATGCCATAGCAATGCTGACCGAGCCCGGCAGTATGGCCATGATCGCGATGCGCGCTGTGACCGGCTCATCGCTTGCCCTGGTCTATCCGGTTGGCATGAAGCTGGCGGCCAGCTGGGCGAAAGGCGATGCCGGGCTGCTAGTTGGCCTGCTGGTCGGGGCGCTGACGCTCGGCTCGGCGACACCCTTTGCCTTCAATCTGTTTGATATGGGCTTGGGCTGGCAAACGCCTTTCCTGTTCAGCACGATTGCTGCGGGCCTCGCGGCGCTACTTATCGGCTTTGCCCGCGCCGGTCCGGCATTCAGGCCCGGTCTCCGTTTTGACCCCGGCGCGGCCTTTCTGGCCTTTCGCGACCCGGCGCTGCGCTATGCCAATTTCGGCTATCTCGGACATATGTGGGAGCTCTATGCCATGTGGGCTTGGGTGCCCGTATTTCTGCACGCCTATTATGGCTCGAATGCAGTGGCGGCCGATCTGACGGCATTCAGCGTCGTGGCGATTGGTGCTGGCGGATGTCTGTTTGCCGGGTGGGCCGCGGACCGTTTTGGGCGAACCACCATAACTATGGCGGCGATGAGCGTCAGCGGCTTCTGCGCACTGATATCCGGATTTCTGTTCGGGGCGCCGGTCTGGTTGCTGGTGCCGGTATTGCTGATCTGGGGGATCAGCGTCATCGCCGACAGCGCCCAGTTTTCAGCCGCCATCACCGAGCTTGGTCCGCCCGAAAAGATCGGGACGCTTCTGACAATCCAGACCGCCACCGGCTTTGCCCTGACGGCCATCATCGTGCAGCTTCTGCCGCGGTGGATCGGCTTTGCAGGCTGGACCTATGCCTTCATTCCGCTGGCGATTGGCCCAATGCTTGGCGTCTGGGCTATGTGGCGGTTGCGGCAAAGGCCGGAGGCTGTGAAACTCGCTGGAGGACGGCGTTAGGCCGCGTCGCGATTGAGCGGACGCGCCCTCACCTTCACACGGGCGCGGTCGGACAGGACTTTTTCGACCATCAGCTTTTCAACCTGGCTGTCATCATGGAAGACACAGCCCGTCAGCGCGTCGAGCACGGCCTTGGCGACATTGTCGACATCATGGACCGGGCTGTTTTCGGTGCGCTCGATACGGATCTCGACTTCATAGGGGCCGTATTTCGGACGGACGCGTTTGAATTCTGTACGAAAAAACTCGCCAATCAGGGTTTTGAACCGCTTCGATTGCGAGGTAAGCGCGTCGACGCGCAAGTGTAGACTATCGGCTGACATAGCGGCCTGTACCCGTCCTTTTCCAGTCCAAACCAGTGCGCCGTCTTGATCCATGCCGCCCCGGTGATAAACGCTAATCCGAATCGATATTAACCTTCTGCTCTAACCGGCAGATGTGCAAGGAGCCTCGCGCCATGAGCGAAACCCGCACCGAAACAGACAGCTTTGGTCCTCTGGAAGTTCCCAATGACAAGCTTTACGGCGCGCAATCGGCTCGCTCCCTGATCAATTTCGCCATTGGCGAAGAGACCATGCCGGCGCCGATGATTCGCGCGCTCGGCATCATCAAGCGCTCGGCCGCGCGGGTGAACAAGTCCATCGGCAATCTGGAACCGGAGCTCGCTGACGCCATTGAACAGGCCGCGGGTGAGGTTGCCGAAGGCAAGTGGAATGACCATTTCCCGCTCTCTGTCTGGCAGACGGGGTCAGGCACGCAGTCCAACATGAATACGAATGAGGTCGTCTCCAACCGGGCGATCCAGATCCTCGGCGGCGAGATCGGTTCAAAAGACCCGGTCCACCCCAACGATCATGTGAACCGCTCGCAGTCCTCCAACGATACTTTCCCGACGGCCATGCACATTGCGGCGGCCGAGGAAATGCATCACCGCCTGCTGCCGGCATTGCAGACGCTGCGCAATGCGCTGAATGACAAGGCAGAAGCGTTCAAGGATATCATCAAGATTGGCCGCACCCACCTTCAGGACGCGACACCGCTGACGCTCGGCCAGGAATTTTCCGGCTATGTGGCGCAGATCGATCTGGGCATGCAGCGCGTCAATGAAGGCCTCGCCTATCTCTATTACCTCGCCCAGGGCGGCACAGCGGTCGGCACCGGCATCAATGCCAAACCGGGTTTTGACGTGGCCTTCGCCGAAGACGTGGCCAATTATACCGGACTGCCGTTCAAGACCGCGCCGAACAAGTTCGAAGCGCTGGCCGCGCATGATGCCTATGTGTCCGCGCATGGCGCGCTGAACACGCTGGCCGCTTCGCTCAACAAGATCGCGAATGATATCCGCATGCTGGGCTCGGGTCCGCGTTGCGGTTTCGGAGAGATCTCGCTGCCGGAGAACGAACCCGGTTCGTCCATCATGCCGGGCAAGGTCAACCCGACCCAGTGCGAGGCCCTGACCATGGTCTGTGCCCAGGTGATGGGCAATAACGTCGCCATTTCGATAGGCGGCGCGCAAGGCCATTTCGAGCTCAACGTGTTCAAGCCGATGATGGCCTACAACATGCTGCAATCGATCCGGATCATGGCGGATGCCTGTGTGTCCTTCACCGACAAATGCGTCACCGGCATTGTCGCCAATGAAGACCGCATCACCGATCTGATGGAAAAATCCCTCATGCTGGTGACCGCGCTGGCCCCGACCATTGGCTATGACAATGCCACACTGGTCGCCAAGACCGCGCACAAGAATGGCACGACTCTGAAGGAAGAGGCGGTGAAGCTGGGCTTTGTGACGACGGAAGAGTTCGACAAGGCCGTCGTGCCGGCGGACATGATCAAGCCGAAATAGGATCGGACCTCTTCTGCTTGCCGGGAAGTGTGCCGGAGCGACACGAAGAGCTGATCTAGTCCCGCTTCATGCCCCGCGCATGGAAGAAAAACCAGATCGTCGCGAGATAGGAGGCGATGGTCATTGAGAGAATGATCCATGGCACAGGTGCCAGACCGCCAGCGCCGCTAATGACCGGGCCCATCCAGCCCAGACCGGTCTCGGGCAACTGGCCCTGTGCGCTGATCTGAGCGCCCAATCGGGCAAAATCGCTATAGGCGGCAAAAATCTCATTGATAAAGCCCAGCGAAAACAGCGAGAAAATCACCAGCAACAGGGCAGACAAGGTCCGGTCGAGCTTGTGAGCGAAGAAATAACTGACCGCGATCATGCCGGAAATGATGGCGAGGAAATTGGCGAATGTGGCCTGAGCGGCCTCCATAATGGTAAAAAACAGGCTGGCCAGTTCGTAATCACTCATGCGGCATCCCCCCGCGACTATGCCTTTTGTATCTATCAGCTTTCCGCTAGACACCCAATATGCTGATCAAACGCTCGCTCTCGATATCCAGCCACAGGACCAGTCTCGCGCTGGAGCCTGAATTCTGGGCCGTTCTGGATGCCGCGGCCGAACAGCGCGGCATGGCCTTTGCGGCGCTGATCCGCGAGATAGACGAGGCGCGCGCCACCGCCGATCCGGATCAACCGCTCTCGTCGGCCTGCCGGGTGTTTGCATTGCAGACAATTCAGTCCCAGGCGGGATGATCTTCATTGAGATAGCGCGTTTCTCCGCATACAAATCGCGGCGCCAGATCGGCGGCGAGCTCATGCGCGATCTCGTTGGCGTTCGGCATCTCCATCGCGTTGATATACGCCATATGACACGCGCTCACCGGCCCTTCCGCACGTAGCGCGAAAATGACGAGAATATTGGAATGCGTGGTCGCACCGCCCGTATACTCGGCGGTTTCCTGATTATAGTTCGGGGTTAATCCACGATACCGCACAATGGCGGCGTAGGGCTCTTCCTCATCCGGCCGGTAGCGCCAGTCGATGACCGGACCTATCATCATGTCCAGCCCGGCCAGCGATGGGCGTTCGTCCAACTGCGCCTCGATGCCGTTCGGGCCGATGGCCATGGCCGAGGAGCGCTCGCTGTAAGGCAGCCAGATTTCCTGACCCTGTGGCCCGAGACAGACCTGAAGATAGGGGGCCAGATCGCCCGGATCGCGATCCTCGCAATTGTCGAACCGGGTAAATTCGCTGCGATGGCCTTCCGCAAACTGCGCCAAGGCACCGGACGTCAGACATGCTGTAATGAGGATTCCGAACAAAATACGCATGAGGCATCTTCCCTTTTGGTGGATGATGGCCTGTCTGCCGCCATCCGCCAAGGGGAGGTGCTACATCGCCGCTTGACCGCCGCGCGTCTGCGCGCTCTAAGCGCCTATGACTTCTGACATATCGTCGTCCCCGAAATTATCGGCCTTTCGCCATACGCCGTACCTGATCTACTGGCTGTCGCGCTCGGTTGCGGTGTTTGCGGCGCAGATCCAGATCACGGCACTGGGCTGGCAGGTCTATGATGCCACCGAGAGCGCATTCCTCTTGGGCCTGATCGGGCTGTCACAGTTTCTTCCCGCCTTGTTGCTGGTGCTGGTGACCGGCGCTGTGGCCGATCGCGCGCCACGCCGTTTGATCATGACGGTCTGCATGATGGCGATGGCCGGCGTGGCCGGCAGCTTCCTGATCTATACGGTTTCGGGCAGCCAGATCGTCTGGATCCTGTTCGGACTTCTGGTGGTTTTCGGCACTGCCCGCGCCTTCATGGGCCCGGCCGTGCAGGCGCTTCTGCCCAATATCGTCCCGCCTCACATGTTATCCAACGCCATCGCGCTCAATTCTTCCGCCTGGCAATTGGCGACCATTGTCGGGCCCGTGGCGGGCGGACTGCTCTATGGCGTCTCGCCCATTGCCGCATATTCCGCGGCGACGTTGCTGATGGGGCTGGCGGCAACGCTGACCTTCTTCATCCCCAAGCCGGAGCAGCACAGGGAAACCGAGCCGCGCAGCTGGGAGACCATTCTCGCCGGTTTCAAATATATCTGGAATGAAAAGATCGTGCTCGGCGCAATCTCGCTGGACCTGTTTGCCGTCTTGCTGGGCGGGGCGGTGGCGCTCCTGCCGATTTTTGCGCGTGACATTCTGGAGGTCGGGCCGGTCGGCCTGGGCCTGTTGCGCGCCGCCCCCGGTATCGGCGCGATTGCCGTGGCCATCTATCTCGCCACCCGCTCGATCAAGGATCATGCCGGGCTTTACCTGTTTATTTTCGTCGGCGTCTTCGGCGCCATGATCATCGTCTTCGGCTTTTCCGAACTGGCCTGGCTCTCCATCGTCGTGCTGATGTTTGCGGGCGGGGCCGACATGATCAGCGTCTATATCCGTGAAACCCTGATCCAGCTGTGGACGCCGGACCGGCTGCGGGGCCGGGTCAATGCGGTGAATATGATCTTCATTGGTGCCTCCAACGAACTGGGTGAATTCCGGGCCGGTGTCGTCGCCGCCGCCATCGGCGCAAAGGCGACGGTTGTGATTGGCGGGGCCGGTACGCTGGCTGTCGCGGCGATCTGGGCCAAGCTCTTCCCGGAGCTTCGAAAAGCGCGCCATCTCGACGGGCGGCCTTGACGGGGGGCGATTGGCGGCGTTTACCCAAAACGTGACCGAAAGCGCCGCCTCCTTCCAACCCCTGACGTGGCTGGCCCGCCAATGGCGCGAAGGCCGTTCGCCCGCGCTCTGGTTGCTGGGCATTATTGTCGGACTGATATCTGCCTATGCCTCGATCGCCTTCATTCTGGTGCTGCATGGCATTTCATATCTGGTCTTCAATACCGGGCACGATTCCCTGGCGAGCGGGGCCGCGGATCTGCCTTTCTGGATCATTCTGCTTGCGCCGGTCGCCGGCGGGCTGATCGTTTCGGCCTTGCTGTGGCTGGGCCATAGACAAAAATGGCTGCCACGGCAGCAATCCAGCGCGGTCTCGGATGTGATGGAGGCCCGGGCAACGGCCAAGGGGAATATTTCCCTCGCAAACGGATTGCTGTCCGCCACCATATCAGCGGTCACGCTCGGTTTCGGGGGATCAGCGGGTCGCGAAGGCCCCGTTGTGCATCTTGGTGCGGCCATCGCCTCCTTTATCGCGCGGCGCCTCGGATTGCCGGGCCGGGCGGTGAGAATCATGCTGGCCTGCGGCGCGGCCGCTGCGGTGGCCGCAAGTTTCAACGCGCCGGTGGCGGGCGCCTTGTTTGCTTTCGAGATTGTGCTCGGTCACTACGCCCTCAGATCGATTGCGCCGGTTGCCATCGCCAGTGTGACCGGCGCCCTGATCTCGCGCCTGCATCTGGGTGCCTCGCCCGCCTTTGCCATGCCGCTCCTGTCGCCCGCCAGCCTGTGGGATTTTCCCGGTGTGATCGGCCTTGGCCTGGCCGCAGCTCTTGTCGCCACCCTGTATATCCGCACAGCGGTCTATGCCCCCCGCATAGTCGCGGTGCAGGCCGAAACAATCGGCTTTCCGCTCTGGGCGCTTCCGCCTATTGGCGGGCTGGGGGTCGGTGCGCTGGCCCTGCTGGCTCCTGAAATTCTCGGCGTCGGCTATGAAGCTACCGCCAATGCCCTGTCCGGGAGCTATGGCATAATCATGCTGCTCGCCTTGCTGGCCGCAAAAATGCTGGCCACCGGAATCACACTCGCTTTCCGCTTTGGCGGCGGGGTCTTCTCGCCCTCCCTCTATCTGGGTGCGATGCTGGGTGCCGCATTTGGCGGTCTTCTGGCGATGACGGGGGCAGAGACCGCAGGCGTCCCCTTCTATGCGGTGGTCGGTATGGGCGCGGTCGCAGGCGCGGCTCTGGGCGCACCTTTGTCGACCACGCTGATCGTGTTTGAGTTGACCGCCAGCTATGAAGCGTCGGTGGCGGTGCTGATCGCCGTATCGCTGGCGACCGTGCTCAGCCAGTCGCTGGCCGGTGGCAGTATCTTCCATCTACAGGTTCTACGCCGTGGCTATGATCTCTCACGCGGTCAGGCGCGCGTTCTTCTGCAAACCATCCGCGTCCGCGATATCATGACGCCGTTGCTGGAAAGCGAAGCCGGGGCGGATACGGATAGCGAGGCCCCGTGCCTTTACGAAGATGACTATCTCGGCCGCGCCATCGGGTTTCTGTCGGCTGAAGCGATGGATGGCACGATTGTCCGGTCACGATCGGACGAACAGCGCGTTGTCGGCTATCTGTCCCGCGTCGATGCCCATGCCGCCTATGCCAGGGCGCTGGCCGATGCGCATGAGGAAGAACACCGCTAGCGCGGCCGCGCCAGACTGATCGCCTGCCCGATGCGCAGCAACATGCCCAGTTCCGATAGTCGCGCCTCGCCGATCAGGGCCTGGAGACTGGCAATGCCCGCGCCGATGGATTTGAAGTCGGCGAGATGGCCCGGATCGCTGGCCGAATAGCCAAACTCACTGCACCAGTCGAGAAAGTCCTCGCTGTCTTCATAGGTGGTGATGACGATCAGCGCGCGCACCAGCAATTGCTCTGGCGTGGCCTCATCCGGCGGCGTGCTGCCGGTCGGGATGACCGCTCTTGTGGCGGCGCGCTGAATGATCGTCGCTTCGCCCTCTGCATAGACACTCAGGCCCTGTTTGCTGATCAGCCGCGTCAGTTCATCGAACAGATTGGTCATGGCGCTATTCGACCCCCTGGGCCGCGGGCTGTCAAACTGATCGGGATCATCTTTTTCGTGCTATATTTGTTCTCATTTCCCGAATCGTCGTGATAGATGGTTTTCATGAGCTCACTTCCCATTTCCCAGCAAGCCCGCCCGCAGCCGCCCCGGCGAGATGCCGACTATATGGAAGGGCTGAATCCGGAGCAGCGCGAAGCCGTTGAGGCAATCAACGGACCGGTTCTGGTGCTGGCCGGTGCGGGCACGGGCAAGACGCGCGTTCTGACCACCCGGCTGGCGCATATATTGGCGACCGGACATGCGCAGCCGTGGCAAATCCTGTCAGTGACCTTCACCAACAAGGCCGCA
Source organism: Hyphobacterium sp. CCMP332 (assembly GCF_014323565.1). Lineage (NCBI taxonomy): Bacteria > Pseudomonadati > Pseudomonadota > Alphaproteobacteria > Maricaulales > Maricaulaceae > Hyphobacterium > Hyphobacterium sp. CCMP332. The sequence goes on along the minus strand of NZ_CP058669.1, from coordinate 461,440 downwards.
CGGGAGATGAAGGAGCGCGTCGGCAAGCTGATTGGCGAAGCGGTGGAAGGCTTGCCGTGGCTGGGCACGTTCCACTCCATCGCTGCGCAAATCCTGCGGCGTCATGCCGAGCTGGTGGAACTGAAATCCTCCTTCACGATTCTGGATACAGACGACCAATTGCGCCTGATGAAACAACTCATTCAGGCCGAAGGCATTGACGAGAAACGCTGGACGCCGCGCTATCTGGGCTCGCTGATCGATGGCTGGAAAAATCGCGGACTGACGCCGGACAAGCTGCCCGAAGATGCAAAGTACAAATTTGCCGATGGGGCCGGTCAGAAACTATATGAGGCCTATCAGACGCGGCTTCGCATTCTGAATGCCTGTGATTTTGGCGATCTGCTGCTGCACAATCTGACCATCTTTATGAACCATCCGGACGTTCTGAAAGAGTATCATCGGAAGTTTCGCTATCTGCTGGTGGACGAGTATCAGGATACCAATGTCTGCCAGTATCTGTGGCTTCGCTTGCTGGCGCAGGGCTCGCATAATCTGTGCTGTGTGGGCGATGATGATCAGTCCATCTATGGCTGGCGCGGGGCGGAGGTGGATAACATCCTGCGTTTCGAGACCGATTTTCCGGGCGCGAAAGTGGTGCGGCTGGAACGCAATTACCGCTCGACCGCCAATATTCTGGGCGCGGCCTCCGGCCTGATCACGGCGAACAAGTCGCGCCTCGGCAAGACGTTGTGGACCGAGGATGAACCCGGCGAAAAGGTTCAGGTGCGCGGCATCTGGGATGGCGAGGCGGAAGCCCGCTTTGTCGGAGACGAAATAGAAAGCTGGGTCAATTCCGGCCGGCAGCATGGGGAATCCGCCGTACTGGTCCGGGCCTCATGGCAGATGCGGGCGTTTGAAGACCGCTTTTTGATGCTGGGCATACCCTACAAGGTGATTGGTGGACCACGCTTCTTCGAGCGCGCCGAAATCCGCGATGCCCATGCCTATTTCCGGCTGGTGCGCTCGATTGATGATGATCTGGCGTTCGAGCGGATCGTGAATACGCCCAAGCGCGGCATCGGCGCGACCTCGGTGCAGAAAGTCGCCCATGCGGCCCGGTCGGCGGGCCTGTCGTTGGCGGCCGCGGCGCGCCTGATGACCGAGACCGATGAAATCCGGGGCGGGGCGAAGACGGGGTTGAAAACCTTCCTGCGCGATATTGATCGCTGGGCGCAAGCGGCCGACACGATGCGCCATGACGAGCTGGCCGAGATCATTCTCGATGAAAGCGGCTACACCGCCATGTGGCGCGAGGACAAATCCCCGCAAGCCGCCGGGAAGCTCGACAATCTGAAAGAACTCGTCCGCTCCATGGGCGAGTTTGACACGCTGGAAGCCTATCTGGAGCATGTCTCACTGGTGGCTGAACTGGATACGACATCGGGCGGAGACGAGGTCTCCCTGATGACGCTGCACGCGGCCAAAGGGCTGGAATTCCCGCTCGTTTTTCTTCCGGGCTGGGAAGAGACGGTCTTCCCCTCGCAACGCTCTCTGGATGAAGGCGGCACCAGCGCGCTGGAAGAAGAACGGCGTCTCGCCTATGTCGGCATTACGCGGGCGCGCGAACGCGCCGTCATTTCCTTTACCGCCAACCGGATGATCTTTGGCCGATGGCAGGCCGTCATCCCGTCACGCTTTGTCGATGAAATGCCGGCCGATAATGTCGAGGCGGTGTCCGACACCGGCTATTATGACTCAGGGCCGGGCTTTGAGGGTGTGAAGGAACAGGCCGACCCGTTCATCTCGACCTATTCCTCACCCGGCTGGAAGCGCTATCAGGCTGCGACCGGTGCCGGCCGCAAGGGCGGACCGGCGGTGATCGAAGGCCGCGCCAATTTTGTTGAAACCAGTTCTGCCGGTTCGGGCAAATGGAAAGCCGGTGACCGGGTTTTTCATGACAAGTTCGGCTATGGCACCGTCGCCCGCGCCGATGGCGCCAAACTCACCGTCTCCTTCGACAAGGCGGGCGAAAAGAAAGTGGTGGACAGTTTTGTGAGGGGCGAGCCGTGACCTTCTGGAAACTTGTCTTCGCCGGGCCTATGGGCCCGCTCTATGCCGCATCCGAAACCATGATGGCGCTGGAGGACGGGCCTTTGTCCGTCTCCCTGTTCGAGCGCGAGGAGGATGAGACCGAGGGCTGGATCGAGCTGCTTTACGAGGCCGAGCCGGACGCGGAGGCTGTGCGACAGATCACCGGGCTTTCAAAGGCTTATCCGGCCACGTGCGCGCCGCTGCCCGATGAAGACTGGGTGAAGCTGTCGCAATCGGGTCTGCCGCCCGTCATTGCCGGGCGCTTTGCCCTCCATGGCAGTCATGATGAAGCGCCCGACGGCAAGCTGGCCATTCTGATCGAGGCCGGCCCCGCCTTTGGCACCGGCCATCACGGTACGACGCGCGGCTGCCTGCTGGCGTTTGATGCGCTGCTGGAGGACGGGTTTGCACCCGCCAGTGTGCTGGACGTTGGCACCGGAACCGGCGCTTTGGCCATTGCCGCCCGGCTGGCGCTGCCGGATGCGGAGATTCTCGCCACCGATATCGACCCGGATGCGGTTGAAGAAAGCGTCAGCAATGCCGAGAAGAATGGCGCGGCGGATATCGATTTCTTCGCCGCGGACGGGTTTGAACATATCAAGCTGGTCGAGCGCGATTTTGATCTGATCTTCGCCAACATCCTCGCGGGCCCGCTGGTCGACCTCGCGCCCGCCATCGACCGCGCCCTGCATGCGGGCAGTATCGCCATTCTCTCCGGCCTCCTGGAAAGCCAGGCCGATGAGGTCAGCGCCGCCTATCTGGCGCTTGGCCTGCACATCGAGCGCAAGGATCCGCTGGAGGGTTGGTCAACGCTGGTGGTGCGGAAGGCCTAGTGCGTGCTTCGAGGCTTTCCTTGCAGAAAGCACCTCAGCATGAGGCAAGTTTATAATCGCCATCTACCCACCTCATCCTGAGGTGCGAGCGACAGCGATCCTCGAAGGGGGCTTTACGGGATGATCCTATCAAAGGGCGAGTTCCTCCGATTAAATCGGAGGATGACGGTTTGAACATTTGGTTTCCTCCCCTGTTTACGCGGGAGGTGTTTCGAAGAAAGCGAGAAACAGAGGGGGTCATTCTCAAACACCCCGCTTGACTCCTACTCTTTATATCGATATTTCTCGATATATGGATAAGTTAAATGCTCTCGACGCCCTCGCCGCCTTGTCACAGGAAACCCGGCTGGATGTGTTCCGCCTCCTGGTGACAGCGGGCCCGCAAGGCCTGCCCGCCGGCGACATCGCCGAGCGGCTGGATGCGCGCCAGAACACGATGTCGACCAATCTCGCCATTCTGAACCGCGCCGGGCTGATTTCCCGCCAGCGCGATGGGCGCTCTGTCCGCTATGCCGCCAATTATGATGGCATGCGGGATTTGATCAATTTTCTGATGATGGATTGCTGCCGTGGTGCACCGGAAGTGGTGCAGCCTGTTGCAGCGAGTTGTGCCTGAAGGAGGCCGATATGAAACGCTTTCACGTCAATATGACCGTCAAGGATCTGGATAAATCCATCCGATTCTACAATGAGTTGTTCGCAACCCAGCCGACCGTCCGCAAGGATGATTATGCGAAATGGATGCTGGACGATCCCTTTATCAATTTCTCTGTCTCGACCAAGGGCGAGATTGCGGGAATCGACCATGTCGGCATTCAGGCCAATGACGAGGCCGAGTTGGCCGTCATCCGCGAGCGGCTGGTCAAGGCCGACAGCCCCATCTTCGATCAGGACGCGGTCAATTGCTGCTATGCCGACTCAAAAAAGGCATGGATCCGTGATCCGGACGGTGTTGCCTGGGAAACTTTCCATACGACCGGCCAGACCACGAATTATGGTGACGATACGGCACCCGAGCGCGCCCGGCTTGAGGAAAATCCCAAGCCTTCGGCCGCCTGCTGCGGCTAGCGCTTGCGGCCCTTGATGCCGGCGGCGTCGAGGAAAGCATTGACGTCGGTTGTGGCCGCGCGGCGGCGGATGCCGGACCGGCTGCGGGTGCGATCGAGGTGGTGGGTCATTGCGTCGCCGCCATTCAGCGCGGCAAGCCAGTTCGTGGAAGACATTTTCGGGCTCCTTTGTTGCGCTGCACATGCGCCCGCCCGGCCCGGCTGAGAAGTGCGAAAAATTCAAACCTGCCATTTAGTTTTGCATAGCCGAGGACTTCCATTGAAAGCCGCCCCTCGGCGGCGTAGTTTCCGCGCCATGACACATTATCGCGCACAATCTTTTGAGGTGAAGGGCGGCCCGCAACTGGGCCGGGACCACCTGCCGCTACTCCGCTCGCAACTGGCCGAAGCCGGGCTCGACGGGTTCATCATCCCGCACGAGGACGAGTACAATAACGAATACCTGCCCGATTGCGCCGAGCGCCTGGCCTGGGCGACGGGTTTTACCGGCTCTGCCGGTGCAGCCGTCGTGCTGACCGACAAGGCCGCCATCTTCGTCGATGGCCGCTATACGGTGCAATCGCGCGAGCAGGTCGATCAGGACCTGTTCAGCCTGGAAGATCTGACCGGTGGCGGTGTTGCCGCATGGCTCGCCAAGAATGCCGTTTCCGGATCGAAGATCGGCTATGACGCCAGGCTGCACAGCCCGGACGCGCTGGATCGCCTGTTGGCAGCGGCGCGCAAGGCCGGGGCCGAACTGGTGGCGGTCGAGAGCAATCCGATTGATGCCGCCTGGGAGAACCGCCCGGCCGCGCCGATGGCCCAGCTGATTGCGCATCCCACCGAATTTACCGGCGAGGACCATGCCGACAAGCGCACCCGCATTGGCGAGGCGATTGCCGAAGATGGCGCGGAAGCTGCCGCCATCACGGCGCCGGCGTCGATCGCCTGGCTGTTCAATCTGCGCGGCGGTGACGTCATGCGCTCGCCCTTGCCACTCGGCGCCGCGATCATCCGCAAGGATGGTACGGCGACGTTTTATGTCGCGCCTGAAAAAGTGACGGACGAGGTGCGCTCGCATCTCGGCAATGAAGTCGCCTTGCGTCCGGAAAGCGAATTCGAGGCCGGTCTGAAAGAGCTGGCCGGATCAAAAGTCAGCGTAGATCCCGCGTCCTGCTCGGCCTGGGTGTTTGACACGCTGAGCGCGGCCGGTGCGACGCCGGTGCGCCGCCGCGACCCCGTAGCCCTGCCCAAGGCAATGAAGAATGAAACCGAGCTCAAGGGCGCGGCCGCCGCCCATGTGCGCGACGGTGCGGCGCTGTCACGCTTCCTGCACTGGCTGGATACCGAGGCGCAATCGGGCGAAGTGGACGAGATCACTGCGGCCCAGAAGCTGGCCAGCCTGCGCGGCGAGCTGACCGAATTGCGCGACCTCTCCTTTGATACGATTTCCGGCTATGGCGCGAACGGGGCTCTGCCGCACTACCGCGTATCGGAAGCCTCCAATCTGATGCTGGCACCCGGTTCGCTCTATCTGGTGGACAGCGGCGGCCAGTATCCGGACGGCACCACGGATGTGACCCGCACCGTGCCGATTGGCGAGCCGACCGCGGAAATGCGGACCCGCTTCACACAGGTCCTCAAGGGCCATATCGGTCTGGCGATGGTGCGCTTCCCGAAGGGAACGACGGGTGGACAGCTGGACATTCTCGCGCGTCTACCGCTCTACATGGCAGGTCTGGATTATGGTCACGGTACCGGCCACGGCGTCGGCAGTTTCCTTGGCGTGCATGAAGGCCCGCAACGCATTGCCAAGGCAGGCTCTGACGAACCCCTGCAACCGGGCATGATCTGTTCGAACGAGCCGGGCTTCTACAAGGAAGGCGAATACGGCATCCGGATTGAAAACCTGATCTATGTCACCGATCCGGAACCCATTGAGGGCGGCGAGATCGACATGATGGGCTTTGAAAACCTGACATGGGCGCCGCTGCACAAGGCGCTGATCGACACGCATTTGCTGACACCGCAGGAAGTGGCGTGGGTGGACACCTATCATGCCGGTGTGCGCGAGCGTGTCCTGCCCCTGCTGGATGGCGATGCCGCCAGCTGGCTGATCCGGGCGTGCGAACCCTTGTCCGGCGCGACACCCTGATGCGTATTCTGGCCGTCATCGGCCTCGCCCTGCTGGCGGCCGGATGCTTCTATTCCGATGAGGAACTGATCTCCCAACGTCTGGCGGGCGAACCGCTGGAGGACGGCTATTTCGTCCATGCGCCGGTCGATCCGGAAAATGGCGTGGAATGGGCGGGCGCGACCTGGGAAGGTGAAATCCGGCGCGGGCGCGGCATGCGCTATTATTCCCGCGCCGACAATTTCCCGCACAATAATTCGCGCTTCCGCTCCATGGGCGGCAATGTCTGGCTCGCGCAAATTCCCGCCCGTGATGGACCGCGCGCGTTTTCCTACGGTCTGATGTGGGTCTATGAAGATGGCGTGATTGCTTATCACATCCCCGATTGTTCAGAGCTTGCCGAAGCCACGCGCGAGGAGATCGGCCTCGCGCCCGACGAGGAAGGCCTGTGCAAGGTCGATGACCTCGGCGTGCTCGAACAGACGATGAGCGCCTATCTCATCCAGTTCGAGGGCGAGGACATGCGCATTGACGGGATCTACCGGCGGGTCGGGGATTAAGCCCCGATCAGCTCAAACCACTCGTCCTCGGTGAGGGTCTGAACACCCAGCTCCGTGGCTTTCTTCAGCTTCGACCCCGCCCCCGGACCGGCGACGAGGATATCGGTTTTCGCCGACACCGAGCCAGAGACTTTTGCGCCGAGTGACTGGGCCTTGGCCTTGGCTTCATCGCGCGTGACGCGTTCCAGCGTGCCGGTAAAGACGATCGTCTTGCCGGCGACGGGGCTGTCGGCCGCCACGGCTTCGGCATCCTCGATGGTGATCTGGTCTTCGAGCCGCTGGACGAGCTCGAGGTTATGCGGCTCGGCGAAATAGCGGCCAATCGCGTCGGTGGCCGTCTCTCCCACACCGTCAATGCCCAGCAGGCCCTCGCGCGCCTCGCCATCTTCAGCAGCCGCCGTCGCAGCGGCCTTGAAGGCGTCCCAGCTGGTATAAGCGCGGGCAAGCAGGCGCGCCGTCCCCTCGCCGACATGGCGAATGCCGAGGGCGTTGAGCTGGCGGGCCAGACCAATGGTCCGGCGGTCTTCAATGGCCGCAAAAAGATTGCCGACCGAGGTTTCGCCCCACCCCTCGCGCTCCTGCAAGGGTGGTTGCACCGCACCCTCCCGGTTGCGCGTTGCCAAGGTGAAGATATCGGCTGGCTCGCGAACCAGACCTTCCTCGAAGAAGGACTCGATCTGCTTTTCGCCCAGACCTTCAATGTCGAACGCCTTGCGGGAAGAAAAATGCTTCAAATGCTCCTTCTTCTGGAAGGGACAGGCGAGTTCGCCCGTGCAACGGCGCACGGCGTCCATCTTGCCGGTACGTTCGTTGAATTCGCGCGCCGTCGGCGTTTGCAGAGGACAGGGGCAGGTTGCCAGCGGCTCGAAAACCGGTGCCCCCTCCGGCCGCAAATCCAGCATCACCTCCACGATCTGCGGGATGACATCCCCGGCCCGCTGCAAGACGACTGTGTCGCCGATGCGAATGTCCTTGCGGGCGATCTCGTCTTCATTGTGCAGCGTGGCATTGGACACAACGACCCCGCCCACCGTGACGGGCTCCAGCTTGGCGACGGGCGTCAGGGCACCGGTGCGCCCCACCTGTATCTCTATGTCATTGAGACTGGTGGTGGCGCGTTCGGCGGGGAACTTATGCGCAATCGCCCAGCGCGGCGTGGTCGAGCGAAAGCCGAGCCGCGCCTGCAGCGCCAGCCGGTCCACCTTGTAGACCACCCCGTCGATATCATAATCAAGCATCGCGCGGCGCCCGCTCGATCTCGCGATAATGCGGCCAGCAGTTCAGCGGGGCCTCGCAGGTTGGTCAGGGATTGACGGAAAGCCGAGCTGTGCCGAGCCGCTTGATCGCGTCATCTGCGTGTCGGCGAGCGGCGCCGACTTCGCCCCAGGCATAAGCGAAGAACCGCAGCGGACGCGCAGCGGTGACGTTGGATCGAGCTGCCGAAGCGACCCGGCGGCGGCATTGCGCGGATTGGCATAGGTCTTGCCGCACGCGGCCTGCCGCGCGTTCAGTTCCTCGAAATCGGCATGGCTCATATAGACCTCGCCGCGCACCTCTAATACCTCGGGCGCGCCCTGCAGCCGGACCGGAATATCGTCGATGGTGCGGGCATTGGCGGTGACGTTCTCGCCCGTCTCGCCATCGCCGCGGGTCGCGGCCTGCACTAGGTGGCCGCTCTCGTAGCGGCAGGCTCAGGCTCAGCCCGTCGATCTTGGGTTCAGCCGTAAACCGGACCTCATCGGCGTCGCTCAGCCCCAGAAAGCGCCGGACACGGGCGATGAAGTCCGCGACATCCTCATCATTGAAGGCATTGCCGAGCGACAGCATGGGCCGGGCGTGACGCACTTCGCCGAACTTGCCGGACGGGGCCGCGCCTATTTTCTGCGTCGGGCTATCCGGCCTCACCAGCAGCGGGAAGCGATCTTCAATCGCAATCAACCGCAGGCGAAGGGCGTCATAGGCGGCGTCGGATATCTTCGGCGCATCGTTTTGATAATACGCACGGTCATGCTTGCGGATCTCGGCCGACAGACGCGCAATCTCGGCCTCTGCCTCATCCGTGGTGAGATCACCGGCATCCTTGAGCGCGCTCATGCCGTCCCCATCAACTCATCGGCCTGGGCCCGCGCGGCATCGGTGACATTTTCACCCGACAGCATGCGGGCAATTTCCTCACGGCGTTCGTCCCCGGACAGCGGCCGCAAAGTCGTGCGCACGCGGCCCTTGCCATCCTCGGCCTTCTCGATCTTCCAGTGATGATCGGCCATGGCGGCAACTTGTGGCGAATGGGTCACGACGAGGGTCTGACCGGTTTCGGCCAACCGTTTCAGCCGCTTGCCAACCGCCGCGGCGACGGCGCCGCCGACGCCCTGATCCACTTCATCAAAGATCAGGGTGAGCCCCTGTTCGCCACCGGACAGGCTGACCTTGATCGCCAGCGCGAAGCGCGCGAGTTCGCCGCCGGAGGCGATCTTGTCGAGCGGGCCAAAGGGCGTGCCCGGATTGGTCATGACCTCGAAGGCGATCCGGTCCCGGCCGTTTGGTCCGGACCGGTCGGGGTCTGTCTCGATCGCGACCCGGAATTGTGCCTTGTCCAGTTTCAGTGGTGGCAACTCGGCGATTACGGCCTTTGCCAGGGCCTTCCCGGCCTTTTCGCGCGAAAGCGTCAGCTTGCCGGCGGCTGTATCGAAGGCGGCGTCTGCGGCCTTAAGCGCCTTCTCCGCTTCCTTGACCCGGTCATCGGCATTTTCAATCGCGTCGAGCTTTTCGCCAAGTTCGGTGCGGATATCGCTCAGATCGTCGACCGCAACATCGTGCTTGCGCGCGGCGGCGCGGAGACCGAAGAGTCGTTCTTCGACCTCGTTCAGACGTCCGGGTTCAATTTCAAACGTATTGGCGGCATCCGAGAGCGCATCTTCAGCCTCGGTGAATTCGATCAGCGCCCGGTCGAGCGCGCCCGTTGCGCGATCCAGCGCGGTCCGCGCCGCCCCGGCACTGCCGGCATCGCCTTCGCCCAGAGATGAGCGGACCTTTTCCATACCGCGCAGGGCAGAGTTCAGCCGGGATGACAATCCACCATCGGATTCCAGCGCACTGCGCGCTTCATCGAGTTCAGTGAGCGCCTGCTCAGCGTTCTGCAGAAATTTTCGCTCTTCGGCGAGTGTCGCTTCTTCACCGCGCTGCGGTTCCAGCGCATCGAGCTCCTCGAGCGCATGGCGCAGGAAGGTTTCCTGATCGGCTGCCGTCTGGCGGCTTTCTTCCAGGGCTTGAAGCCGTTCGCGGGCTTCGCTCAGCTTTTTCCAGGTCTCGGAAACAGCGGCGCGCTCTTTTGCATTGTTTGCAAAATCATCCAGCAGTCCCCGGTGGGTTTTTGGATCGAGCAGGCCGCGCCCGTCATGCTGGCCATGCACTTCGACCAGTGTCTCGCCGATACGCCGCAGCAGGCTGACGCTGGCGGGCTGATCATTGATCCAGGCCTGACTGCGGCCATCGGCGGTGACGCGGCGGCGCAAAACCAGCCCCTCGCCCGGCTCTATATCGAGCCCCGCCTCGGCGAGGAGACCGGCAACGGCGTGGCCGTCCTGAATCTCGAAGGTGGCAGACGCGCTGCCGTCATCATGGCCCGCACTGACTTGCGCGCGGTCGGCCCGCTCGCCCGCTGCCAGCCCTAGCGCGCCGAGGAGAATGGACTTGCCGGCGCCGGTTTCGCCGGTCAGCGCACACAGACCGGCGTCAAACTCTGCGTCCAGCGCATCGATAAGAACAATATTTCTGACCGAAAGAGCTGTCAGCATCCGGCAAACGCCCTAGCCGAACAGCCGGTCCATGGCCCGTTGCCAATAGGACGGGTTTTCCGGCTGCAAATCGGGATTCGGAATGGCAATGCCTTCCTCGGTCAGCAGGCGATAAGTATCTTCATACCAGTCGGTGCCCGGGAAGTTGTGCCCGAGGACGGCCGCCACCTGAGTGGCTTCTTCATCAATGCCGAGTGCCACGTAAGACTCGACAATCCGGTGCAGGGCTTCGGGGGTGTGTGTCGTGGTCTCGAAATTCTCGAGAACATTCCGGAAGCGGTTGATGGCCGCCAGGTGGAAACCGCGGCGCAGATACCAGCGGCCAATCGCCATCTCCTTGCCCGCCAGATGGTCGCGGGTCATGTCGATTTTCAGGCGGGCATCCTGTGCATAGCGGGATTCCGGATAACGACGGACCACCTGCTGAAGCGCATTCAAAGCGCTCACTGTCGATTGCTGGTCGCGGCCGACATCAATGATCTGCTCGTAATGACTGATGGCGACGAGATAATAGGCATAAGGCGCACTGCGATTGCCGGGGTGAAGCGCAATAAAGCGCTCCGCATCGGAGATCGCCTCTTCGTAATTGCCGGCCTGATAGTTGGCATAAGCTGCCATCAGCATGGCGCGACGCGCCCACTCCGAATAGGGGTGCTGCCGCTCGACTTCGTCGAACTGATCTGCTGCATCGGACCAGCGCCGGTCGTCCAGCCGCTCGACGGCCGCGGCGTAAATCGCCTCTACTTCGCGTTCGACATAGACACTCGATTCTGAAATCCGGCGAGACTGACAGGCCGTCAGGGTCGCGGCTGCCATTACTAAAATCAGGGAACGCGTCAGAAAGGTCATAATTACTCCGCGCAAGGCCGACAGACCCGGCAGGGTCACTCAATTCGATGTGTGTTGTAGCGCAAGCGAAGCGGCGTTGAAAGCGCTGGTTCAGCCTTCCAGTGAGGCGACCTCAAGCCGGGCATCCACATCCGCGTAGGAGACCATTTTCCAAGCCGACCTGTCTGCCAGAAGCGCCCGTACAGCCGCAACATTCAGAGCATGACCCGGCTGATGTGCGAAGTAACGCCCGAAGATCGGCGCCCCGGCCAGCGACAGGTCACCCAGCGCGTCCAGCGCCTTGTGACGGGCAAACTCGTCAGCAAACCGCAGGCCTTCCGGGTTTGCGATCCCGGAATCATCAATCACGACCGCATTATCCATCGAGCCGCCGAGCGCGAGACCGGCAGCATGCATCGCCTCGACATCCTTGCGGAAGCCGAAGGTGCGCGCAGAGGCGACATCGTCTGCAAAAATCCGGTCGGAGACATCAAACGCATAACGCTGGCGGCCCACGGTCGGGTGCGGGAATGAAATCTCGACATCGATCGCAGGCTTGATGGAGGGCAGGAAGGTTGCGGTGCGTCCCTGCATCTCGATCGAAATCGGCTTCAGGATACGGATGACGCGCAAGGGCGCAGCTGTTTCCTTCAGGCCCGCCTGACGGATGAGCTCGACAAAGGGTGCGGCCGATCCGTCCATGGCGGGCGTTTCCGGACCATCGATCTCGACAATCGCATCATCAACGCCCAGACCCGCGAAAGCCGACATCAGATGTTCAACCGTTGCTACACTGGCGCCGGCCTCGTTCGCGATGGTCGTGCCGAGGCGAACGGTCGAAACATTGTCTACGTGCGCGGCAATACGGTTATCGCCCGTCAGATCGGAGCGGATGAAATGGATGCCAGTGCCCGGAGCGGCCGGCTTCAACACCATGCGCACGCGCTTACCGGAGTGGAGGCCAATCCCTGCACACACCGATACGGCTGCCAATGTCTTCCGGTTACTCACACTCAACACCCTTCGAAACACAAATCAGACCAACGAGGTCAGGCGCAAATAGCGCAGATTTCTTCAAGGGTTGTCCTAGAGGCCGGAGTTGACGGCTGCAATTAAAGCATTGTTGCAGTTTGTTACGCGCCTGGAACGCCCGGTCAGTTGGCCTGACGGCGCAGAAATGCCGGGATTTCCAGATCTGTGTCTTCTCCGTCTTCGCCGAAGAGATCTCCCGTCGCCGGACGAGGGTTGCGTGGCCGGGCCACGTCGTCATCGGATTGGCGAGGCGGCGTCTTTGGCAATGGCGCCATGGGGCGCTTGCGGCGGCCGAAAAGGGAGAAGGCTGACTTGCGCTCTTCTGCCGGTTCCTCGATCAGGTCTTCGCGCGCTTCAACGCGCTGTTCCTGGCGCGGCTTGGCTTCCGGGCGGAAACGTTCAGCCTCGGCAGCCACACGCTCCTGATCGCGAATAACCTGCGGGCGCGTATCCTGATCCATATACGGATCGGACTCGATCTCCGCGGCCACCGGATCTGCATATTGCTGTATTTCCGGCTCGCGCTTTTCTGCTTGCGGCGCGGGGCGGTATTCTGCCTTTTCCTCGTGCAGACGGCGCACAAGCGGGCCCTGGCGTTCGTTGCTGGCGGTGGCCGCCTTGCCGGGCCGCTCGCCTACGCCATCACGCTTCCATGGCAGAATGCCGGCGTGTGGATCCACGGCTGGCGCGGCATTTGACCGGGGCTGGGCGCGGCGCGGATCGACCGCCACCTGCTGCTCGGCATCAATGCCCGTCGCAACGACGGACACGCGGATAGTGCCGTCCAGTGCTTCATCGAAGGTCGAACCGACAATGATATTGGCATCGGGATCGACCTGATTGCGGATTTCGTTTGCCGCTTCATCGACCTCGTAAAGGGTCATGTCATAGCCGCCGGTGATGTTGATCAGAACGCCCTGGCACCCTTCAGGCTGATCTCGTCGAGCAGCGGATTGGCAATGGCCTTCTTGCTTGCAATTCGCGCGATCCTCGCCGAGGCTTCGCCGGTGCCCATCATCGCGCTTGCCCATCTCGTCCATGACCGCGCGACGTCGGCGAAGTCGAGGTTGATCAGGCCGGGGCGACCATGAGATCGGTGATGCCGCGGACACCGGAATGGAGAACATCATCCGCCATCTGGAAGGCTTCGGCAAAGGTGGTTTTTTCAGTCGCAATGCGGAACAGGTTCTGGTTCGGGATGACGATCAGCGTGTCGACATGCTCCTGAAGCTGTTCAATGCCCGCATCTGCAATGCGCATACGGCGAGAGCCTTCAAACTGGAACGGCTTCGTGACAACGCCAACGGTCAGAATGCCCTGTTCGCGCGCGGCGCGGGCTATGACCGGCGCTGCTCCGGTCCCGGTGCCGCCGCCCATACCGGCCGTGATGAAGACCATATGGGCACCGGCCAGGTGCTCCATGATCTCAGCCAGTGAATCTTCGGCCGATTGCTCGCCGATTTCCGGCCGAGCCCCTGCGCCCAGGCCTTCGGTAATCGCCGCGCCCATCTGGACACGCCGCTCGGTTTTCGATCGGGCCAGCGCTTGTGCGTCGGTGTTCGCAACGGCGAAGTCGACCCCTTCAAGCTGGGATTCAATCATGTTGTTGACGGCGTTGCCACCGGCGCCGCCCACTCCGAATACGAGGATGCGGGGGCGAAGTTCGGTAGTTTCTGGAACAGATATATTCAGGGCCATGGCCGCTCCGTATACGAAGCCTAAAGGTTAACGCAGGATTCGACGACAATTTCGTCCTGCAGCGATTAATTGCGGGTTAAATCCACAAGATTCTTTGTGGGTTTTCTCTAAAAGCTTTCAGCCAGCCACCGCCAGACCGTTTCCCGCTGCGGTTGAGCGCGCTTTGCACCCCTGCTGCTGCGTGCGGCATTCAGCTTCGGCGGGCCGGAAATCGCTTCCGCCGCGCCGCGGGTTTCGCGCAGAATAATGCCTGCGACCACCGAGAAGCCGGGGCCACTGACCGCATCCCCGAGACCCGATACGCTGTGCGGCTGCGCCAGATGCGCCGGGCGGCCGAAGACGCGGGAAGCAATTTCCCTGGCCCCCGGAAGCTGGGCGGCGGCACCGGTCAGCACAACGCGATGGTTCTGATCCAGGCGGCCGCTCAGATCGAGCTTGTCGCGCAGCATTTCGAACGTCTCGTCCAGCCGCGGACGAATGATGGAGTTGAGCATGGAGCGCGGAGCCGCATTCATCCGGTCGCCATCGCCGGCCACGGGTGGCACCTCGATCATCTGCCGGTCGTCGCTCGGGCTTTCCAGCGCGGAGCCGTACAGGATCTTGATGCGCTCCGCCGACGACAGTGGCGTTTGGAGCCCGCGCGCGAGATCGCTGGTGACATGGCGACCGCCGACCGGCACGGCCGTCAGGCGGGCAAGACTGCCGGATGCGAACACCGCCGCAGATGTGGTCTCGGCGCCCATATCGATCAGCGTCGCGCCCAGTTCGATCTCGTCATCGGTGAGCGCTGCCAGACCCGCCGCATAGGGCGAGGCGATGACGGCCTTGAGATCGAGATGACAGCCCTCGATACAATTGAGCAGATTGCGCAAGGGGCCTACCGGCGCTGTTACAATGTGCATGTTGACCGCGAGATTGCGACCATACATGCCGCGCGGATCGCTGACTTCGTCCTGACCATCCACAACCCAGGACACCGCGATGGCGTGAAGGATGACTTCGTCCGGGCGCTGAAATTCGGCGATGGCGGCATCCTGTAGCCGGCGCATATCCCGTTCCGTGATCTCGCCACGGGCAATGGCGGATTCCAGCGTGATGCCTTCGCCCCGCGCCCGCGCGGCTGTCAGCGCGACACTGACCTGACTGATCGCCACGCCGGCCATGCGCTCGGCGCGCTGGACCGTCTCGCGAATATTGGCGCGCGCCAGTTCCAGATCGGAAATGACACCGCCCTTCATGCCGCGTGAGGATTGGTGCCCGACGCCGATAATGCGCGGCCGCGCGCCTTCTGCGGTCTGTTCTGTGCGTGAGATGAAACAGACCGTCTTGGATGAACCCAGATCCAGCGCCGCGCAAATGCCCGGCTTGGCTTGACCCGTTGACTTAGTCTTTTCGCCGGAGAGGAAGGACAACAAGCTCACGCCTCGCGCTCCTCCATGCCGGCCGCGCGCGCGCGCTCAGGCCGCGCCCGTAAAATCATTTCGCCGGGCTGGCGCAGATCGATACTCTCGGCGTCCAGTCGCAGAACACCGCGCTCTGCATGCATGGCCGCCAGCAACGCCAACGCTGCACCGACTTCGCTTTCCGGCAGTTTGATATCCAGCCCGTTGACGAGGCGCAAATTCCAGCGGCGGTCACCGACGCGCACCATCGCGGATACCCGGCTCTCGATCTCTTCATGGTGTTCGAGGATCTCGATCAGGAATTCAGCCTCTTCATTGGCACCAAAACCAACGACAAGCGGCAGGTCGGGCCATTCATTGGCATCGGCCTCGCCCAACACCGCGCCGTCGCGGTCAATGACGTGAATGTCGCCGTCGATCTGCCACAGCGCGAATTCAGCGCGCGGCTCGATAATCACGGCAATCCGGTCGGGCCAGAGGCGCACAATGCTGGCTTCTCTGACCCAGGGCAGAGCCTCGACTTCGGCACGGGCGGCGTTCGGGTTGAAATTCAGCATGGGTTGCCCGCGAAAGACCGATATCGTTGTCGCGACTTCTGCGGCCTGTTCGGGTTCGACGCCTGAGACTTCGATGATGTCGATCGCGAGCCCCATCGCTGCCATGCGATTGGCGGCCATGCGCTCTGCCGAGGCGCCCAGATCATCCAGCCCGCCAAAAATGAAAAAGCCGCCGAGAATGAGAAGGATCAATGCAGCGGCGAGGCCTGCAAAGAGGCGTGCGGCATTGGCGGCGCTGTAACGCGCACCGCGAAGCCGGGCTTCCACCCAGTTACGAAAACGCCGCGGCGCGGACGCTGCGGCGGTTTGCTTCCGGGGTGATTTGCGCCGGGTCGGCTTTCGCCGAGCCGGAGCGCGTTTCACCTTGGACATGTCGCATCCTCCGCCATCCACTGAACGAGATCGTCAAATTCGATCCCGCTCCACGCCGCCTGTTCAGGGGCGAGGGAAGTCGGAGTCATGCCCGGTTGGGTGTTAATTTCGAGTAACCATAGCGGCTCTGACGCTGATTCATCGTAGCGAAAATCAGAGCGCGTCAGGCCGCGGCAGCCCATGGCCTGGTGCGCGATCAAAGCGAGGCGTTTGGCCTCGTCCTCGATAGCCTTTGGAATCCTTGCCGGAATCTCGTGGACGGAGCCGCCGGCTGCATATTTCGCCTCATAATCATAGAAACGAGTCTTCGGAATAATTTCTGTGACGGCAAGCGCCTTGTCGCCCAGCACGGCAACGGTCAGTTCGCGTCCCGGAATGAATTTCTCGATCAGGATTTCGCTACCGAGCTCCCATTTTGGGTCCGCCAGCTCTGCCGGCGGACGATTGGTGCCTTCGAGCACGATAAACACACCCACAGACGAGCCTTGCGCATTCGGCTTGGCGACATAGGGCGGGGCCATGGCATGGTCTTTGGCCGCTTCATAGCGATCGACCAGCTTGCCCTCCGGGCATTTCGCACCAAACACTTCCAGCACGGCCTTGGCCCTCTGCTTGTCCATGGCCAGAGCCGAGGCGAGCACGCCGGAATGCGTGTAAGGCTTGCCGTAATGCTCGAGAATGCCCTGGACCTTGCCGTCCTCGCCCCACTCACCATGCAAAGCATTGAAAACCACATCCGGCGCGGCATCGGCCAGTTGTTTGGCCAGTTCACGCGTCGGATCGATCTCGACCACATCCCAACCCTTGCGGCGCAACGCATCGGCGCAAGCTTTGCCGGAGACCAGCGAAACCGGGCGTTCGGCGGACATTCCGCCCAGAAGTACTGCGATGCGTTTGGTCATTTGGCTGTCTCCACGCCAATGCGGCGCACTTCCCAGTGCAAATCAATGCCGGTCGCGGCTTTTATGTCGGTGCGTGCGCCCTCGCCTACAGCTTCCAGATCGGCTGCGCTGGCCGTGCCGTCATTGATCAGGAAATTGGCATGCTGGGTTGAAAAACAGGCCCCGCCGATTTTCCTGCCGCGCCAGCCGGTCTGATCAATCAGCTGCCAGGCCTTGCGCTGGTTCAGCGTGCCGGGCGGGTCCGGATTCTTGAAGGTCGAGCCGGAGGTTTTTTCGCGGATCGGCTGGGTCTGCTCGCGGCGCGCCGTGATGTCGTCCATCCGCGCGGTGATGGTGGCCGGATCTTCCGGGACGCCTTCGAAAAGCGCCTCGACAAATATCCAGTCCTCCGGCGCCTCGGAATGGCGATAATCATATCCGAGGTCCTGAACCGGCACGATAAAGCGCCGCCCGGCCCGGTCCAGAGCCACGGCCTCGATCAGCACGTCGCGCGTTTCAGTGCCGTAACAACCGGCATTCATCCGGATCGCGCCGCCAATCGCGCCGGGAACACCGGTGAAAAATTCCATGCCGGCAATGCCGGATTTTGCCGCGACCTGGGCAACCTTCTTGTCCAGCGCGGCCGCCCCTGCTTTCAGGCGCGTCCCGCTGATTGCCTCGACTTTTCCAAAAGGCGCGGTCAGGCGGACGACCACGCCGGGCACGCCGCCATCGCGGACCAACGTATTGGAGCCCGCGCCCAGAATATGTACCGGAATCTCGTCCGGTGTTTCTGCGAGGAAGCGCGCGAGGTCGGCCTCGTCGGCGGGCAGGAACAGCACTTCCGCCGGGCCGCCAACGCGCAGCCATGTCATGTCGGCCAGCGGTGCATTCTCCAGATACTTGCCGCGAACGGCCGGGAGTTTTCTGACGAGATCGCTCACCCCAGCGCCTTCAATTCATCCGGCAGGGCATAAGCCCAGGCCGTAATGTCGCCGGCCCCGAGGCAGATAATGACATCGCCCGCTTCAGCACGTTCTGCGACCGCAGCCGCAACGGTTTCACGCGTGATGGTATGGGCATCGCGATGGCCATGCGCCTTCAACCCCTCCACCAGATGTTCGGCGCTGGCCCCGTCAATCGGGGTTTCACCGGCCTCATAGACCGGCGCGATCAGGACCGAATCGGCATCGTTGAAACAGGTGCAGAAATCATCAAACAGATCGTGCAGGCGCGTATATCGGTGCGGCTGGGCAATCGCGATCACCTTGCCCTTGCTGGCCTGACGTGCAGCTTTCAGAACGGCGGCAATCTCGACCGGGTGATGGCCGTAATCATCGATGATATCCGCGCCTTTCCACTCACCGGTTTTGGTGAAGCGGCGCTTCACACCGCCAAAGGCCTTCAGGGCGGATTTTGCGGTGGCTTCCGTCGCACCGAGTTCGCGCGCGACCGCAATCGCGGAGAGGGTGTTGAGCACGTTGTGCTCGCCCATCATCGGCAGGAAAACGCCGTCCCAGCGCTCGGAATGGCCGTTGTCACGGAAGACAACATCGAAGGTCGAACCCGCCGGCGTCATCTCCAGATTTTCCGCGCGCACATCGGCCTGCGGATTGAACCCGTAAGTGATCAAGCGGCGGTCGGTGACTTTCGAGGCGAGGCTCTGCACGTCCGGATGGTCGGTGCAAAGTACTGCAAAGCCATAGAATGGCAGACCCTCGACAAAGCGGTAGAAGGCATCGTGGAGTTTCTCGACGCTGCCATAATGCTCCATGTGTTCGGGGTCGATATTGGTGACAATACCGATAGTCGCGCGCAGTTTCAGGAAAGAACCATCGCTCTCATCCGCCTCGACCGCCATCCAGTCGCCAGCACCCATTTTGGCGTTCGAGCCATAGGCGGAAATAATGCCGCCATTAATCACAGTCGGGTCCAGTTCAGCCGCATCCATAAGCGCCGCGACCAGCGATGTGGTTGTTGTCTTGCCGTGGGTCCCCGCCACAGCCACAGAATATTTCAGGCGCATCAGCTCGGCGAGCATTTCCGCGCGCCGCACAACCGGAATCTTCTTTTCGCGGGCCGCCACCAATTCCGGATTGTCCGGCTTGATGGCGGTCGACACGACAAGCGCGCCGGCGCCTTTCACATTCTCTGCGGCATGTCCGATCCGGATGTCCGCACCCTTGTCGCGCAGACGGGCGACATTCGGGTTTTCCCTGATGTCCGAGCCCTGCACCGAATAACCGAGATTGAGCATAACCTCGGCAATGCCACTCATGCCGATGCCGCCAATGCCGACAAAATGGATAGGGCCAACGCGAACGGGCAGGCTTCTGTGAGGCATGCGGTCAGTGTCCTTGTTCAAGCGAGATCAGCGCGTCTGCAAACAGCGCCGCGGCAGACGGTCGCCCCAGAGACGCCGATTTCGCGGCCCGGTCGGTCAGCTCCGCATGGTTGGAAAGCCGGACGTCGAGCAGGGCGGTCAGGGCTTCGGTGTTGAATTCGGTTTCGGGGATGGAATCGGCGGCACCTGCCTCGACGAGACCTTCGGCATTCGCCGTCTGGTGGTCGTCGGCGGCTATGGCGAGCGGTACGAAAATGGCGGGACGGCCCACACAGGCGATCTCGGACACGCTGGAGGCACCGGCCCGCGCGATCACCAGATGCGCGGCGGCCAGACGAACCGCAACATCGCCGAAGAAGGGCGCGCAGTCCGCCTTGATGCCGGCGTGTTGGTAGATGTCCTGAGCCATTGCGAGCGATTCCTCGCGGGTTTGTTGGGCGACTTCAAGGCGGGATTTGAGCCTTTCCGGGAGTTCTGCGATCGCCTCCGGCACCGTCTCGGATAAAATCCGGGCACCCAAACTGCCGCCGAGCACGAAAATCCGGATCGGTCCGGTTTCGCCGGGAAACGGCTTTTCCCGTGCCGCAATGAATTCGGTTCGCACCGGATTGCCGGTGATCAGCCGCTTGGCCGTTTCGGGCGCTCGGTCCAGACGCTCGAAGCCGGAGGCGATAAAGCCCGCGCCCTTGGCAAAGACGCGATTGACGCGGCCGAGGACGGCATTCTGTTCGTGAATGGCAAAGGGCAGGTTTTTCTGCCGCGCCGCCATCAGCGCCGGAAAGGCCGGATAGCCGCCAAACCCGGCGACCACGTCCGGCTTCCAGGTCTTGATGATATTGCGGCAGGACATCAGTCCGGCCAGCAATTCAATCCATGCCCTGACCAGCTTGACCGGGTTTTTCGTGACCGGGCTGGCCGCGCGAATCTGATCCACCGAGACGGCGGGAAATCCGTCCGTGTGTTTCATTCCGCGCGCATCGGTGACCAGCCGCACTTCCCAGCCGCGCGCAACCAGTTCCTGCGCGGCGGCGCGCGCCGGAAACATATGCCCGCCCGTGCCGCCTGCCGCGATCAATGCCCGTTTTGGTGTTGTCATGCGCGCAGATACGCGCCGGGACGGCGCCGGGTCAATGCCAGCATCAGTCCGGCGCCCATTGCCAGCGCCAGCATGGAGGAGCCGCCATAGGAGATAAAGGGCAGGGTCATGCCCTTGGGCGGAATAATATCCAGATTGACCCCGATATTGATGACCGCTTGCAAGCCGAACTGAAGCGCCAGTCCGGTGACGGCCAGTTGGGCAAAATGATCGGTCAGCTTGAGCGCATTCATCCAGGCGCGTGCAACCAGAATGGAAAACAGCCCGATAATGGCCAGCGAGGCCATCAGGCCGAATTCCTCGGCGGCCACCGCAAAGATGAAATCGGAATGCGAATCCGGCAGCGAACGCTTGATGATCCCCTCGCCCGGTCCGACGCCCATCAGGCCCCCGCGCGAAATTGCGGCGATGGCGGTTTCGGTCTGATAGCGGTCCCCGGAATCCGGATTGAGGAAACTCTCCACGCGGGTCGCGACATAGGGCAGGAACATCCAGGCTGAAATCACGCCGGCCGTCGCCGTCGTGGCCAGTCCGGCCATCCAGCGCCAGTTGAGGCCCGACACAAAGAAAACGCCGCCAAAACAAAGCGTGATGAGGATGGACTGACCGAAGTCGGGCTGCATCATCAACAGGATCACGCTGGACAGATAGAGACCGAAAGCAATCACCCGGCCCGGAATAGGCGCGCCATTTCGGGTTTCGGCAAACAGCCAGGCCGACATCACGATCAGGGACGGCTTGAGGAATTCTGACGGCTGTAGCGAGAAGCCGGCGACCCTTAACCAGCGGGATGCGCCGCCCACTTCGTGTCCCATCAGAACGGTCGCCACGATCAGGGCGAGTGATCCGACCAGCGTCAGCGCGCACAGGCGGCGAATATTACGTCGGGACAGCGACGAAACCGCCAACAGCACGATCAGGCTGAGCGCCGCAAAAAAGCTGTGACGATAGAGAAAGTGAAACGGGTCGGAGAAATTTTCGCGGACGGCCGCCGCGGGACTGGCCGCCAGCGACAGGATCAGCCCCACACTGATCAGGGCGAGCACCACGAATAGAAGCGTCCGGTCAATCGACTTCCACCAATCCCCGAAATGCCGTGCCTCGATCGCAACCATGTCTGCCCCTTACGGTTTTCCGATCCGGGATTGCACCAGCATCCGGAAAACGTCTCCGCGATGCTCAAAATCCCTGAATTGATCAAAACTCGCGCAAGCAGGTGAAAGAAGAATGACCGGCGCTGCCCGTCCGCTGGAACCGGCATCTCGCGCGGCGAGGTCGATGGCGTTTTCCAGCGTCCCGGCCATTTCACACGGCACAGCCGAGGCCAGCGTTGCCGCAAATTCGCCGGCTGCTTCTCCAATCAGATAGGCCTTGGTGATACGGGGGAAGTATTCAGCCAGAGAGCCGATACCGCCTTCCTTTTTGCGGCCTCCGGCAATCCAGTAGATATTGTCAAAACTGGCCAGAGCCTTGGCCGCCGCATCTGCATTGGTGGCCTTGGAATCGTTGAAGAAACGAATGTGTTTCAGCGCGCCGACAAATTCGAGACGATGCGCCAGACCGGGGAAGCTCCGGATCGCCGGGGCCATCTGATCGGCGCTCAGTCCGATATGGAGCAGAGCTGCATAGGCGGCTGCGATATTCTGCGCATTATGACGTCCGGGAAGCGCGGGAGCCGACGCCAGATCGAGGACTTCATGGCAGGTATTGCCCGTTGCATCGAAGAGTTTGCCGCCGATGGCATATACGCCCCGGCCCAGAGAATGACCGGACGAAATGGCCGTGATCTGCTGAGCGCCGCCGGATTTCAAGCGGCTCATAACCCCGGCGGAATGATCGTCGTCGATACCGATGACTGCGAGATCGTCTGCGGACTGGTTCGCGAATATCCGGAACTTGGCGGCTTTGTAGCCCGCCATATCGCCGTGGCGCTCGATATGGTCTTCGGTCAGATTCAGCCAGATGGCGACATCGCAGTGAAGCGATTGCACCAGGTCGAGCTGGTAGGACGATAATTCCAGCACATAGACGGTGTGGGCGCGCGGTGGTTCAAGTCCGAGAACGGCATCGCCAATATTGCCGCCGACGCGGACATCACGGCCCGCCTTCTTCAGGATATGGCCGATCAATGCGGTCGTCGTCGACTTGCCATTGGTTCCGGTAATACCGATGATTTTCGGACGGCGATCCACAGGCAGGGTCTGCATGGCCCGAGCGAATAATTCCATATCGCCAATGACGGGCACATCATGTTCTGCGGCTTTTTTCACGAAGCGATGCGGCTCAGGATGGGTGAGCGGAACGCCGGGCGACAAAACCAGCGCTTTCACGTCCATCCAGTCGGCGCGATCCAGATCGGTCAGTTCCAGCCCGGCGGCCTTGGCGCGTGTGCGCGTCTCCGCATTATCGTCCCACGCCAGAACCCTGGCGCCGCCTGCTGTCAGGGCGCGGGCCGCGGTTATCCCGGTTCGACCCAGCCCCAAGACGGTGACAAGCTGGTCTTCATATCCGGGAACCGGGATCATATGAGCCTAGCGCAATTTCAGGGTAGACAGGCCGATCAGGGCCAGAATGACCGCGATAATCCAGAAACGGACAACGATGGTCGGCTCCTGCCAGCCCATTTTTTCGAAATGGTGGTGGATTGGCGCCATCTTGAAGACGCGCTTGCCAAAGAGTTTGAAACTGGTGACCTGCACCATCACCGACACCATTTCGAGCACAAACAGACCGCCGATTATGGCGAGCACGATTTCGTGCTTCACCGCGATGGCGATCGTTCCCAGCGCACCGCCCAGTGATAGCGAACCGGTATCGCCCATGAACACCATTGCCGGGGGCGCATTATACCAGAGAAAGCCCAGAGACGCGCCCAGCAGCGCGCCGCAGAAGACGGCCAGTTCACCGGTCCCGGGCGTGAAATTGAGCTGCAGGTAATCTGCAAAAATGGCGTTGCCAACGATGTAGGCGATGAAGCCGAAACTCGCCGCGGCGATCATCACGGGTACGATAGCGAGGCCATCCAGACCATCCGTCAGATTGACCGCATTGGACGAGCCCGCAATGACGAACATGCCGAATAGCAGGAAAAATGGTCCGAGCGGGATCAGCACATCCTTGAAGAAGGGCAGCGCTACCGAGGTTGCAAATCCGTCCGGGACATCCGGTGCCTCGCCGAGCAGGCTGGTCATCCACCAGACGGCCACACCGCCAATCGCAAACTGAAGCACCAGCTTGATCCAGCCGGACAGGCCCGCTGTCGATCGCTGTGTCACCTTGCGGTAGTCATCAATAAAGCCGATGGCACCAAACCCGATGGTGACGAACAGCACGACCCACAGATACTGGTTGGTCAAATCGCCCCAGAGCAAGGTTCCCACGATGATCCCGACAAGGATCAGAAAACCGCCCATGGTCGGCGTGCCCGCTTTCTCAATGACATGCCGTTCCGGACCGTCATCGCGGATCGGCTGGCCTTCGCGCTGCTTCTTTTTCAACCAGCGAATAAAGGGAGCCCCGCCAAAAATGGCTATCACCAGCGCCGTCATCAGCGCGCCGCCGGTGCGGAAAGTAATGTAGTTCAGAAGGTTGAAGATGGCGAAATCTTCAGCGTACGGCAGTAGCAACCATTCCAGCATGGTGAATTTCTATCCCTGTCCCCGAGCGCCAAGATCGTCTTCGGCGAGCATTCGGGCGATTTTGTGAACCCCCGATGCGTTTGATCCCTTCACGAACACCACATCCCCCGGTCCGATATAACCCGCAACAAGCTTGCAAAGCTCGTCTGCCGTTTCGGCGTAAGCTGCCAGCCGTCCGATCTGCAACGCATCCCGCAGCGGAACATTTCCCTTGCCCGCCAGAAAAACCGCATTGGCATGTGCTTTATGAATCGGGTCTGCCAGCGAAGCATGAAGCGCGGGTGAATCCGGGCCCAGCTCGAGCATTTCACCCAGGATGGCGATCCTGCGTCCGCTTGCCGGCTCTGTGGCTCCCAGAATGGAAAGCCCCGAGCGCATCGAGGCCGGATTGGCATTATAGCTGTCATCAATCAGCGTGAAGTGCCCGCCCCGGATCGGGATCTGACGCATCGCACCGCGTCCGGCCCCGGCCGTCAGCCCGGCCAGCGCATCGGCCGTCGCTTCCGCATCCACGCCGGATGCAATGGCTGTGGCAAAAATCGCTGCCGCATTCCATGCCCAGTGATCCCCGGGTGCCGCGACTGAAAAGCTGACCTCTTTGCCGAGCACGCTGATCCGCCCTTTGCCGCCCGTTGGTCCGGTTTCGAAATCTAGGATACGGATAGCGGCAGACTTTTCACGCCCGAATTCGAGCATGAATGCTGCGGCGCTCCGGGCGGCATGTTCAGCGAGGCGCGGCGAAAACTCGTCATCGGCGGGGAAGACCGCCACACCGTCCGGGTTCAAGCCTTCGAATATCTCGGCCTTTGCATCGGCAATGGCCTCCATCGAACCGAGGTTTTCGAGATGCGCCGGGGCGATCTTGGTGATGAGCGCAACATGCGGACGCACGAGTGTCGAGAGTTCGCGGATTTCGCCGGCATGGTTCATGCCCATCTCGTAGACGGCGCGCTCGGAAGTCTGAGGAGTCATCGCCAGCGTCAGGGGCACACCCCAATGATTATTATAGGATTTCTGAGACGCATGCGCTGTGCCCACGCTTCTGAAAACGGCAGCGAGGGCTTCCTTGACGCTGGTTTTTCCAACGCTTCCTGTCACCGCGACGCGGATGGCGGCCGAACGCTCTCTGGCCGCGCGTGCCAGACTGCGCAATCCATCAAGCGTGTCCTCCACGACCAATTTGGCACCAGGGCCACAATCCGACCGGGCGACGAGTGCCGCCGCCGCGCCGCGCGCCATGGCATCCGGCACGAAATCATGACCGTCGCGCTGGTCCTGCAAGGCGACAAACAGATCGCCGGGTTTGATCGACCTTGTATCGATCGAAATCCCGCTGGCGGACCAGTTTTCGCCGCCCGTGAGCTGGCCGGATGTCGCGACTGCGGCTTCCCGGGCTGTCCAGAGCGTGTCAGCCATGATCGCCCTCCATGCCGGCGACCGCCTTCCGGGCTTCTTCGCGATCATCGAAGGGATAGGTGACATCGCCAATTTTCTGGCCGGTTTCATGGCCCTTTCCAGCCAGGAGCAACGTATCGCCCGGCTTCAACTGGTGAAGCGCTGTGCGGATGGCCCGGGCGCGGTCGCCGATCTCCTCGGCCCCGATGGCGCCCTCCATGATTTTGGCACGAATGGTGGCGGCATCTTCGGAACGGGGATTGTCATCTGTGACAATAGCGTGGTCGGCGAGTTTCACCGCAATTTCACCCATTGGCTTGCGCTTGGTCGGATCGCGATCACCACCGCAGCCGAATACAATCACGACACGCCCGCGTGTATGCGGACGAACGGCGCGGATCAGCTTGTCGAGCCCGTCGGGGGTGTGGGCGAAATCAACGAGCACAGGACATCCGTTTGATGTCCGCGCGGCGAGCTCCAGCCGTCCGGGCACGCCTTTCAGCTTGCCGACTGACGCCAGCGCGGCGTCTTGCGTCACGCCGGAATGCACCGCCATCGCTGCGGCACCGACCGCATTGGCGACCTGGAATTCGCCGACGAGCGGCAGTTCAATCCGCTTTGTCTTTCCATCGACTTCCAGCGTCACAAGCTGGCTCGCAGCGCGCGGCGTAATCTCTCGGATGCGCCAATCACGGCCGCGCCAGCCAACCTGAATTACATCCAGTCCGCGCGCGCTGCATTTCTCTGCAACCTGCTCGCCCCATTCAGAATCAACATTGATAATGGTCGGCGAGCCATCGGGTGCCAGTTCGAGGAAAAGTTTCAGTTTGCTGGAAAAATAGTCGGCAAAATCCGGATGATAGTCGAGGTGATCCTGCGTGAGATTGGTGAATCCCGTCAGCGTCACCCGTACGCCATCCATGCGCTTCTGCTTCAGGCCGTGGCTGGAGGCCTCCATCGCCAGATGGGTACAATTATCGACGGCCAGCGCATCCAGCGCCTTATGGACGGCGGCGGCATCGGGTGTCGTGTAGCCGGTCTCGACCCAGCCCTGCCCGCGCGCCACACCCAGCGTGCCGAGGCTGGCCCCATCAATGCCCGCATCGCGCCAGATCTGGCGCAGAAAATCGACGGTCGAGCTTTTGCCATTCGTCCCCGTGACCGCTGCGATGATTTCCGGCTGCCGCGGATAGAAGCGCGCGGCGATCCTGGCAAATCGAGCGGCCGGATCTTCGTCAAAAACCGCCGGCACGCCGCCGGTGTCGACCCCCGGCTCTGTCAGGATCGCCGACGCGCCGGCCTTGATGGCTTGCGGAATGAAATCGCGACCGTTGACATGGAGCCCAGGCAGAGCCGCAAACAGAAAACCGGGCTGGACCGCCCGGCTGTCGAGCGTCAGTCCGGTGATATCGGCATCCGGTCCGGAAAGCCTGTCCGGGGATATCAGCTCGGAAAGTTTCACGGGTCGGATCTCACCACGGGTTCAGGGTCAGGCATCAAAGCGGCGCGCACCATGGCGGAGCGGGTCAGGGAATCGTCTTCCTGTTCAACGCCCAGAATCGATGCGATGCGCGAGATGATTTCGCCTGCAGCGGGGGCTGCCGTCCACCCGCCCGTTGCATACCCGTATGTGGAGGCGTTGCCTTGCGGCTCGTCGAGGATCACCAGCACAACATATTGCGGATCGTCATAGGGGAAGACGGCCGAGAAAGACGAGATCAACCGATCCTCGTCATATCCACCGCGTCCCGGTTTTTCAGCCGTGCCGGTTTTCCCGGCGACGCGGAAGCCCGGCGCATCAGCGCGGCTACCTGTGCCGTTTTCGACAACGTCGCGCATCATATCAAGCACGCTTTGCGCGACCTCTGGCGCCAGAACGCGTTCTCCGGCGACGGTTTCATCAGACCGGACCGGGCGCAATGTCGGCCGCACATAGGTGCCGCCATTGGCGATGGCGGCGAAGGCAGACGCCACGGCCAGCGGGCTGACCGCAATGCCGTGGCCGTAGGAAATCGTCGCGGTTTCGGTCGGGCCCCAGCGTTGTGGCAAAAGCGGCGTGGCGCTTTCCGCCAGTTCAATCGGCGCACGCTCCAGAAGCCGGAGCCGACGCAGAAGATCACGCTGGCGATCCGCGCCGGCTTCCAGCGCGATCCGAGACGACCCGATGTTGGAGGAATGCGTAAAAATCTCTTCCAGCGTCAGGGCGCGATTTTCAGCGTGGAAGTCTTCAATGGTATATCCGCCAATCTGCAAGGGTGCCGTGGCATCAAAGGTTTCGCCGGGTGACGCGATGCCGGTTTCCAGCGCCAGCGCGACCGTGAACGCCTTGAACGTCGAACCCATTTCATAGCGCGCCTGCAGGGCGCGATCGAGCAGATCATTGGCGCTGGCCGTGCTGGCCTGATTGGGATCAAAGTCCGGCAAGGAAACGAGACTGAGCACCTCGCCGGTATTGACGTCCATGACAATGCCCGTGGCCGCAATGGCCTGAAACTCGGCCATATAGCGGCGCAGGATTTCATCGACGTGGAATTGCACGCCCATATCAATGGACAGCGCCACCGGGCGGCCACCATCATTGGAAAGCGCCGAATTGAAGGCCTGCTCTGCTCCGGCCAGTCCGGTCATGTCCCGACCTGCATGTCCAATCGCGTGGGCCGCAAGACGTCCACGCGGATACACGCGGCGGGGCTCGGTCCGAAATTCCAGTCCGGGCTGTCCAAGCGAGAAAACGGCCTGCCTTTGACGAGGTGTCAGATTGCGCTGGATCCAGACAAAACGGCGCCGCGATGACAGATCTGCCGTTAGCTCGTCGACATTCAGATCCGGCAAGACGGTGACCAGCGCTTCGGCGGTCTCTCGGGCATCCCAGACAAGGTGGGGGTCCGCAAAGAGCGACCAGGTTTCCAGCGTTGTCGCCAGCACCTGACCATTGCGATCCACCAGATCGCCGCGCCGCGTGTCGGCCAGAACAGGCGCCACAGCAACGGCTTCATCCCCGGAGAGGGCCAGTGAGACGGCGCGAATGCCCAGCGCTCCAAAAGCAATCACCAGCGTGAAGCCGATGACCATCATGCGATGGCGGGCATCTTCGACGATGGAGGCGTCTTCGTTTTCAACACGCAAAACGCGGGTCAGATTGTCCGGTGCGGCCTCAGGCAAAGGCGCGCTGTCCGAATAGGATTCAAACCGCGGTGTATTCTTCTTTCGCTGCCAGAAGCGGCCGATCATTGCTGACCCCCGACCTCACGAACGGCGGATTCGGACGGGCCTTCACTGACGACCGCATAGGGCTGTGCAGGCCGCTCGATCAACAGGGGCAGATCCGACATGGCCACTTCGCGGCGCGGATCCAGCGGCTCAAAGCCGAGATACTGGCGCGCCAGCGCCCGCAGGCGATCCGGGTCTTCCAGATGCGCCACATCGACATTCAAGACATTGATCTGGCGGCGCTCTTCGGCGAGATCGGCCCGGATTTCCACCAGTCGCTGCCGCGCTTCCTGGGCTTCGGTCTTCGCAATATAAAGGGCGATGGCGAGAACGGATGCGACGATGAATGCGAGCACATTAAGAGCACGTATCATGAGGAAGCCTCCAGCCGTGACAGCGACGGCGCGTTGGGGAAAAGCGAAATATCAATGGGCCAGGACGGCGCTTCGGTGCGGATGGCAGCGCGCAGTTTTGCAGACCGGGCGCGGGGGTTAACGTTAACCTCCTCGACCGAAGGCTCGATGGCCTTGCGGGTAAGAAGACGGAAAGAGGGTTCCGGCCCCTGCTCCAGCTCCGGCATGTGGCGGGATCCGCCGGCATTCATACCGGCACGGGCACGCAGGAAGGTCTTGACGATCCGGTCCTCGAGGGAATGGAAGGTGACGACCACCAGCCGCCCGAGCGGAGACAGGAGTTGTTCCGCTGCACTGAGCGCACGAACGAGCTCACCCAGCTCGTCATTCACGAAAATCCGCAGGCCCTGGAAAGAGCGTGTGGCGGGATGGGTCTTCGTATGCTTGCCGCCGACAGCTTTGGCCACAACCGCGGCCAGATGGTCTGTCGTGGTGAAAGGCGTTTCAGCGCGTTCGCGGACAATCGCCGCCGCTACTCGGCGCGATTTTTTCTCTTCGCCATATATGTAGAAAATGTCGGCAAGTTCTTTTTCGGACAGCTGTGCGATCGCATCCGCTGCGCTCGGCCCTTTATCGCTCATCCGCATATCCAGCGGCCCCGGCTTCGAGAAGGAAAAGCCGCGCTCGGCCTGATCCAGCTGCATGGAGGAGACGCCCAGATCAAGGACAATGCCGTCGACCTGATTGCCGCCTGCATCGGCGACAACATCGCGCATCGCCGAAAAAGGCGCCTCGACGAGCACAAAGCGCCCGCCGGAGGCCCGCTTCAAATCCTCACCCACCGGACGCACCGACGGATCGCGGTCGATACCGATGACGCGGCAATCAGCAGCCGACAGGATGGCACGGGTATAGCCCCCTGCGCCAAACGTGCCGTCGATGTATATGGCACCGTCGCGGGCGGCGAGTGCGGTCAGAACTTCGTCGAGCAGAACGGGGACATGGTTCATTGATCCACCGCCTTCAGCCGGGCGGGGCGGCGGAGTTTGAGCTTGTTTTCCTTTGCAAAGGCCCGCGCCGTTGTCGCGCGCCGGGCATGGCTGTCCGGATTCCAGATTTCAAACCGGCGGCCAAGGCCCACAAAAGTGACCTTCCCGTCCAGACCGGCATGCTCCGCCAGGTCTTTTGGCAGTGTGATCCGGCCATTGGCATCAAATGACAGCGTGCGGGCCTCACCGAATATGGATTGCTCCAGCGCCTGACGCGCCTCGTCATAGGGATCCATCGCCTCGATCATGTCGAGATAGTCATCCATCAAGGCCTGCCCGCCGCCTTCCAGCCACGGACCATCAAAACTCGGCCAGACGTAAATCCCGTCGAAAGGTCCGCCTGCCACATTCGAACGGAATCCGGCCGGAACCGAAACACGGCCCTTGGCATCAATTCCATTGGTGGCGGTGGATACAAACACGACGAGCTCCCCTGTCCGCAGACCCCTAGCGGTTAACAATGGGATAACATGGGATTTCATGGGAAACAATGGAGAAAGACTCTTTTTCGCCATTTTTTCTGTTGCACAGCAAGTATTCGCATCAATTGCTGCGGCGCAGCAAAAGAACAGATTGAGAACATATCTGTGGATAGGGTGTGGATAGAATGTGGATAAGTGTGATCAGGCGGCCTGTAAGCCGGGTTCTGTGCCATTCTTTCCATGACGGAAAGAACGCGACGACCATTCCTCTGCGACCCGCCTCGCGACGGGCCTGACGCGACCTACCCGGATGGCGCAGCAAGGCGTGCGTGCGGTCTGACCCGCGTCCATCCCTATTCGGTCTTGCTCCAGGTGGGGCTTGCCGTGCCCCCTTCCTTACGGTCGGGGCGGTGCGCTCTTACCGCACCGTTTCACCCTTACCCGTCATGGCCGAAGCTCTGGCGGGCGGTCTGTTCTCTGTGGCGCTATCCCTGGGGTCACCCCCGCCAGGCGTTACCTGGCACCTTGCCTTTCCGGAGCCCGGACTTTCCTCCCTTGCGCCCTTTCGGGACTTGCAAGCGCGGTCGCCCGGCCGCCTGATCGCGGTCTATGTCGATGTTTTCGAGCGGAAGGTCAAGATTTCGGCGTAAGTACCGCCACTGCCGAAATCAGGCTGGCCGTTTCGTCGTCCAGATTACCGTCCACTTTGGCAGGACGGAAGCGGCGCTGGAACGCTTGGATAACAGCTGTCTCACCGGCTGAAAATCCATAACCGATAGCCGCCAGCCCCGACCGCGTGTCGCCCGCCTCGATCATCACTTTGGGATGAATCGCACAGCCCGCTTCTGACATCTGGACCCAGGGAAATTTCTCGCCCGGATCCTGCTTGCGGCCCGGCGCAATATCCGAATGACCAACAATTCTGTGCGCCGGAATGTTACGCCTCACCATAATTTGTTTCGTAAGCGAAGTGACTGCGTCCATTTGCGCCTGGGGATAATCCGGCAGGCCGAAATCATGTCCACCATTGACGATCTCGATCCCGATGGAAATGGAGTTGATGTCTGTTTCACCCGCCCACTCGGACACACCCGCATGCCAGGCGCGCTTTTCCTCGTCGACCAGCTGGAAGATGCGGCCATCTTCCTCGACCATGTAATGGGCGCTGACCTTCGCCTCGGGATCGCGCATACGGTTCAGCGCCGCCTGCCCCGATTCCATGCCGGTATAGTGCAGAACGATCAGGCTCACCGGCTTTTTCCGGTCATTGAAGTTCGGCGAAGGGGCATCAGTGAAATTCAAAGCGATTCCTCACGAACCAGTGCCGCATCCGGCAGGGCCTTGTTCGGCCGGGAAGCGACAATCCCGGCACCGGCCAGCGTCAGCAGACCGCCGACTGCCAGCCTCCAGCCGAACGGGTCACCGGTCAACAAAATGCCGGAGGCGACGCCAATCAATGGCGCGAGCAGCGTGAGCGGTGCCACAAGTGTGGTCTCGTATTTTTGCAGCACATAGTAAAAGACGCCGTGACCATAGACATTGACCAGTATGACGGTGAAAGCCAGTGCCGCAGCAAACATCCAGCCGCCCGACATGACCGCTTCGGCCTGACCGGTTTCAAAGGCAGCAGTTCCGATAAAAAGGATCGGCGCGGAAATCAGCCCGATCCAAGCCTGAAGGCGCATCGGCTTCATATCGATCCGGCGAATGAGGATCATGGCGACCGACGAAACCAGAGCCGCGCCCAGACCGTAAAGCAGACCGATGGCCAGCGTCAGCTCGGCCGGGTTGGCGACGACCAGTAGAACGCCGGCAATGGCCAGCGCCGTGCCGGTCCCCCGTGCCCAACCGATCTTTTCCTTCAGCCAGACAACTGACAGCAAGGTCACAAACGGCACGCCGCTTTGCAGGACCAGCGCCATGCCGGACGGCGTCGCCGTTTCAAGCCCGATGAAAATGAGGACGTATTGCAGGCAGCCCATCCCCATCGCGACCAGAACCAGCGTGCCCCATTGTTTGGGAAGCGGCCGCAAGAAGGGGAAGAGGATCAGCGCGAGCACCAGAAAGCGCAGAAACGCAAAGGCGATGGGCGGCACACCGCCAAAGCCGGGCGACCAGCCGGGCAAACCGGTGATGGCGAATTTCGCAACAACGAAATTCAGGCCCCAGAACAGGCAAACGGCGATGAAGGCGGTGAGATCGCGTAGATTCATGATCGGCGGATTAGACCGCATTCATGAATTCACCAAGTGACGGAATGTTTCGAAATCAGCGGCGATTGTCCGCTTCGCCATCGACCGTCCATCCAGACGGTCCGCGCCGGGCGACAAGAACGGTGATATCATCATCAGCTGCCTGTTGATTACGGCCCCGGACCTTGCGCCAGAGCCACCAGGCACCTCCCGCCAGCATGGCAGCACCAATCACTACCAGAGCCGCGGCTGCAAAGATGGCAGCGAACATCAGAATGAGACCGGCGAATGCCACGGCTAGAACGGCAGCGATCAGCGTCCGCAGCCAGTTACCGGCAGTATGCGGGAAACGGAAAGTCTGGGTCTGGGTCATCAATGCCCCTTTCGGCACACTTGTCTCATGCGTCGACGCGTTAACGTCTTGCTTACAATTTCGGTGCCATCGCCCCTCGCGTCAATAACCCGCGACAAAATAGTCAGGGGGATTCTGCGGCACGTTCGTCCCTCACCTCGGCGTAGGCTGCATTGATCGCGGCCATTTTCTCGACAGCAAGGCGTTGCAATTCCGCCGGAACACCGCGGGCCATCAGGGCATCCGGATGATTTCGCGCTGCCATTTTCCGGTAGGCCTGCTTCAATTCGGCGTCATCTGCATCCGGGTCGACATCGAGAATGACATAGGGATCGCTGGCATCCACCAATCCGTGCGACATACGCATGCGCCTGAATTCCCGCGCTGAGAAGCCGAATATATCGGAAACGGCCTGGAGATAATCCAGCTCATCGCCGGTCACAGCACCGTCAGCCTTGGCGATGTGGAAAAGTCCATCAATGACATCCTCCAACACAGCCGGATGATGACGAAAACGGCGGGCCAGACGACTGGCATATCCGTCAAAGCCCAAAGTGGTTTCCTTGGCGAGGTTGAAAACACGAATCAAAATGTCTTCACCATCCGGCGGAGCCTTGAAGACCTGCCGGAATGCGGCGATTTCATTCCGGGTGACCACGCCATCGGCCTTCGCCATCTTCGCTCCCAGACCAATGAGGGCGATGGCAAAATCCGCGTCATCAACGCGATGGCCGGGACCGCAATCCTCGCCCTCACAATCGTAGGGGTCGGGCTGGCCGGAAATGAAGTCAGTCAGCTTGCGCCAAAAACCCATGAGTCTAGTCTCCACCCGTTCATGTAACGCCGCTGGCGGGGGATTAGAAGGCGTGTCGGGCACCTGGGAATTCTGGATTGATCGCGGCGGCACCTTCACAGATGTGATTGCGCGCCAGCCGGACGGCACATTGCGGGCCATGAAACTCCTCTCGGAAAGCCCGGATTATTCCGACGCCGCCTCCGAGGGCGTGCGCCGGATGCTGGGCCTTGAGGCGGACGAGTCCATCGCCGCCGGCCGTGTCAGCGCTGTTAAAATGGGCACGACGGTTGCCACCAACGCCTTGCTGGAACGCAAGGGCGCGGACACTTGCCTTGTCGTCACAGAAGGCTTTGAAGACCTGCTCGTGATTGGCGACCAGACGCGGCCGGATATCTTCGCGATGAAGATTGATCGGCCAGAACCGCTGCACAAACTTGTCGTGTCCGTCAGCGCCCGCATGGACCCGGACGGCGAGGAGATCGCGGCCGTCGACAAGTCGGCACTACAAGCCGCATTGTCAGATGCCAGAGCATCAGGTGCCAAGACCTGCGCGATCGCCCTCATGCACGCCTACGCCAATAGTTCACATGAGAAGTATATTGAAAAGCTGGCGAGGGAATGCGGCTTTGAAACCGTTATCTGCTCGATTGATGCCAGCCCTCTGGTAAAGATCGTCCCGCGGGCCTCCACCGCGGTTCTGGATGCCTATCTGACACCAGTCTTGCGTGATTATGCGGATCGGGTCGCCGAACGGCTCGATGGCGCGCCGCTCTACTTCATGCAGTCATCGGGCGGCCTCACCTCCGCCGCGCGGTTCGCCGCGAGGGATGCGGTCCTGTCCGGCCCGGCGGGCGGCGTTGCCGGTATGGCGAAAACCGCAAAGGCCGCCGGATACCCGCTTGTCATCGGCTTTGATATGGGCGGCACATCCACAGATGTCTCCCGTTATGACGGCGATCAATATGCCCGCGTTGGCGAGGCGGTGATTGCCGGTCAGCGCCTGCGCGCGCCAATGATGGCCGTGCACACCGTTGCGGCCGGCGGCGGCTCGGTGCTGAGCTTTGATGGCGAGCGCGCGCGAGTCGGTCCCGACAGCGCCGGCGCCATGCCTGGCCCAGCCGGTTATGGCCGGCGCGGGCCAGCTGCGGTGACCGATGCGAACATCGTGCTAGGCCGTATCCAGCCCGATCATTTTCCGAAAACCTTTGGTGCAGACAGCTCAGCTCCACTGAATGCCATTGCCAGCCGTGAGGCACTCAGCCATCTGGCCAGGGCAATGGGCCTTCCGTCTGCGGAAGAGGCTGCAGAGGGTTTTCTCGCCGTTGCGGTCGAGAACATGGCTCAGGCGATCAAGCAGATTTCGATCGGCGAAGGCGTGGATCCGGCGCGTTATGCCCTCTCGGCCTTTGGCGGCGCAGGCGGTCAGCATGCCTGCAAGGTGGCTGAAGCCATCGGTATGAAAACGGTTCTGATCCATCCCTATGCCGGATTGCTGTCAGCGCTCGGGATCGGTCTGGCGGAATTGCGAGAAACCCGCGAGGCCGCGATTGAAGATGATTTCCCGATGGCATTTGCGCGAGCCTCTGACAAGTCCCGGCAACTCGGAGGGGATGCGGCGGCCGCACTTGTACCGCAGGGAGCCGACGCGGCCGCCATTGCGGTCAAGTATTCCATCCGCCTGCGGGTTTCGGGATCTGATACGGCCATTCCTGTTCCGTTGAATGACATGACAAACGTTCGAAACGATTTTCAGGCTGCCCATGCACGGCTGTTCGGCTTTGTCCCTGAAGGCGATCTGGTCATTGAATCGGTAGCCGCGGAAGCCGAGGCGGAACCTCCAGGCGCGCGCGGTTGGAGCATTGACCTGCCCGATGGCGACAGGCCGATCGAGGCAATTGAAACGCGGCCGGTTTTTCAGAACGGGGCCTGGACCGATTGGCCTGTCTACAGGCTATCGGAGATGGGAGCAGACATGGCGCTTGGCGGTCCGGCCCTGATCGTCGAGCCGAACTCGACCATCGTTGTGGACCCGGGCTGGAATATCAAACGGCTCGCGGATGGCATGCTTGTCCTCGATCACACCGGCGGCAATCATGCCGAAGCTGAAGTCACGGAACTCGATCCGATACGGCTCGAGCTCTTCAACAAGCGCTTCATGTCGGTTGCCGAGCAGATGGGCGTTGCGCTCGAACGCACGGCGCACTCTGTGAACATGAAAGAGCGTCTGGATTTCTCCTGCGCCGTTTTTGATGCCGATGGCGGCCTTGTTGCCAATGCGCCGCACATGCCGGTTCATCTCGGCTCCATGTCGGCGAGCGTGAAGGCCGCCGCCGCCGCAAACCCGGACCTCGGCCCGGGCGATGCGGTGGCCGTGAATGCGCCGTATGAGGGCGGCACGCACTTGCCCGACATCACCGTAGTCGTGCCGGTGCATGACGAGCTGTCAGGCCAGCGGATTTTCTATGTCGCGGCGCGCGGGCATCATGCCGATGTCGGCGGCATCGCCCCGGGCTCCATGCCTCCCTTCTCAACCTCCATCGCGGAAGAAGGCATTTCTTTCGCTAACGAAATTATTATGCGAAAAGCCCAGTTCCAGATGGATAAGGTGCGGTCCATCCTGTCCGCGGGTCGATGGCCCGCCCGTAACCCGGATCAGAATATTGCTGACCTGAAGGCCCAACTCGCCGCCTGTGCCAAGGGCGCAGCTGAATTGAAGCGCATGGTCGAAGACCACGGTGAACGCGTGGTGGCGGCCTATATGGGACATGTACAGGACAATGCAGAGCGCGCCGTGCGCCGCGTGATTGATGCGCTGGAAGACGGAGCAGCAAGGATCAGGATGGATGATGGTGCGGAGATCTGCGTGGCCATCCGCGTGGACAAGACCCAGCGGTCCGCCATCGTCGACTTCACGGGTACAAGCGCCCAACTGACCAATAATTTCAACGCTCCGTCCAGTGTGGCGCGCGCCGCAGTGCTGTATGTTTTCCGCTGTCTCGTCGGCGATCAGATCCCTTTGAATGAAGGCTGCCTGAAGCCGCTCGAATTGATCATCCCCGAGGGCAGTCTTTTGAATCCGGCCTATCCGGCGGCTGTTGTGGCCGGAAATGTAGAGACCAGCCAGATGGTGGTCGATGCCCTGTTTGCGGCGACAGGCCGTATGGCAGCCGCGCAGGGCACGATGAATAACCTCACCTTCGGGAATGACCGACACCAGTACTATGAGA
Source organism: Hyphobacterium sp. CCMP332 (assembly GCF_014323565.1). NCBI lineage: Bacteria > Pseudomonadati > Pseudomonadota > Alphaproteobacteria > Maricaulales > Maricaulaceae > Hyphobacterium > Hyphobacterium sp. CCMP332. The sequence continues at coordinate 424,155 of NZ_CP058669.1, read as the reverse complement.
CGATTTGCGGCGGGTCGGGCGCGGGCATCGGGCCGGACGGCGAGGGCTTTGCCGGGACCGATGCGATCCATACCCATATGACCAATTCGCGCATGACCGACCCGGAGGTGCTGGAACGCCGTTTCCCGGTACGCGTGATCCATCACCGTATTCGCGATGGCTCTGGCGGATCCGGTGCTTTCTGTGGCGGGGATGGCTCGGTTCGCTGTATCGAATTCCTGGAGTCGATGAACGTCGCGCTCTTATCGTCCCACCGAACCGAAGCCCCCATGGGGCTGGCCGGAGGTGGCGACGGGCTTTGCGGCGCACAGCGCATCATCCGGGCCAATGGCGATATCGAAACGCTCAAGGGGCTGTTTTCGGTGACGGTGCAGCCGGGTGATCGCATCGAGATCGAAACGCCGGGCGGCGGTGGCTTCGGGCGCGCGTGTTAGGGCGCTCACCGGCAATTTCCAGCCTAAATCCATAAAATAAAAGATGTTTAATGTGGTGAACCGGCCCGGTCCGGCCGCCGTAAACTCCCATGTCTTGTCCAATAAGGGTCAAGTCAGGGGCGGCATTCTCCGCCCTGTCCCCCACGACTCAGGAGTGACACATAATGCGTAATTTCCTTCTCTCTGTTGCCGCAACCGCCGTTCTGGCCGCACCGGCCTTCGCCGGTGATCAAGCCGCCGCCAAGTTCGACCATCATGCTGAAATGCAGGGCGACATTGTCGAAACCGCGATCAATGCCGGATCCTTCACCACACTGGTTGCGGCTGTTCAGGCCGCTGGCCTCGTTGAAACCCTTCAAGGCGAAGGTCCGTTCACGGTTTTTGCCCCGACGGACGAAGCTTTTGCCGCTCTTGGCGAAGACACGATCAATTCGCTTCTGCTGCCCGAAAACCGTGATCAGCTGGTGTCCATACTGACCTATCACGTCGTTCCGGGCGAATATTTCGCTGGCGACCTGGCGGGTCAATCACTGTCCGTCGCATCCGTCCAGGGCGATACGATTGACATCGATGCGACCGGCAGCTCGGTCATGATTGATGGCGCGACTGTGATTTCAGCCGATGTGGATGCATCCAATGGCGTCATTCACGTCATCAATCAGGTGATCATGCCCGACTAGAGATGAGAGGCTGATCGCGTAACGTCAGAGCGTGGCTGTCCCTTCCCTGTCTCATGAGGCCCGCTCTTGATACCGCCCGCAGACGCGCCCCGTCTGCGGGCGGTCCTTTGTCCGGACTAGAGAATTTCGTCTTCGTCAAACAGGGGGTGGCCTTCAAAGGCCTGTTCCAGCCCGGTATGGCCGTCCTCGGTCTTCGGTCTGACGATTTCGGCAATATGGAACAATGCATCGCCTTCATTCACGATCGGCAGCATGGTCCGGCCGATAATGATGCCCGTGGTGGATGATTGCACCTCGACTTCGCCGTCGCCCAGCGGATCAGACAGGGCGGCGATCACCTCGCCTTCCTCGACCCAGGCGCCGATGGTCTTGAAGGCCCGCAACACGCCGCCCATTGGCGCGCGCATCCATTCAGATAACTGGCTGACATCCGATGTCAGAGGCGAACCGATCCCCTTGGCCTGACGGATCATTCCGATCTCCCGCAAAACACGCAGAATGCCGGTTACGCCGATACGAAGGGCGGTTTCATCAAACCGCAGCGCCTCGCCGCATTCATACACCAGAACATCCTTGCCCTGCTCGCGTGCCGCGTGGCGAAGAGACCCTTCGCGCAGCTTCGAGACCATGATGACGGGAGGCGCAAAGGCTTTTGCCAGCTCCATGGCTTTTTTCGAACCGCCATCAATCCGGATCTGGGGCAGGTTCACGCGGTGTTCGGCGGCCGAGTGCAAATCTATGCCAACCTCGCACCGGGCCACAATTTCAGTCATGAAAAGCTTTGCCAGCCGCGCCGCCAGCGACCCTTTGGCCGCGCCTGGAAAGGAGCGATTGAGGTCGCGGCGGTCGGGCAGATAACGCGTATGATTGATGAAGCCGAACGCATTGACGATGGGCACGCAAATCAATGTGCCGGTCAGCGTGTTCAACTGTTTGGCGCGCACCAGCCGCCGGATGATTTCGACACCGATGATTTCATCACCGTGGATCGCGCCGGATACAAAGACGGCTGGTCCCGGTTTCTTGCCGTGGATAATCATCACCGTCATCGTGACCGGTGTATGGTCTGACAATAATGCGACGGGCAATTCTATTTTCGCGCGGGTCCCCGGCGCGATTATATGGCCCGCGAACTCGAGTGGCGGCTGGTTCACCCCGTCCCCTTCGTTCTGGTCTTGCCCGGTTTGGCGGTTTTCTCGATCAGTTCGATGATCTGAGCTGCGACGTCAAATCCGGTCGCGCCTTCAATGCCTTCAAGGCCGGGCGAGGAATTTACCTCCATAACGACGGGGCCATGATTGGACCGGAGCAGGTCAACTCCGGAGACATGCAGACCCATGACTTTGGCTGCACGAACGGCGGTCGCGCGCTCTTCCGGTGTGATCTTGATCTTGGATGCGCCACCGCCGCGGTGAAGATTGGAGCGGAACTCGCCCTCCCCGCCCTGACGCTTCATCGCCGCCACGACCTTGCCGCCGACCACGATGGTACGGATGTCTGCGCCACCGGCTTCCTTGATGAATTCCTGCACCAGGATATTCACCTTGGCGCCGCGGAAGGCTTCGATGACCGATTTCGCCGAGCGCGGTGTCTCCGCCAGAACAACACCAACGCCTTGCGTCCCTTCCAGAAGCTTGATCACAACGGGGGCACCGCCGACCATTTCCAGAAGATGGTCCAGCTGGCGCGTATCATGCGCGAAGGCCGTGACCGGCAGGCCAATGCCTTCACGCGACAGCAATTGCAGCGACCGCAATTTGTCGCGCGAGCGGGTGATGGCGACTGACTCGGCCAGCGTCCAGGCTCCCGTCATCTCGAACTGGCGGACAACTGCCGTTCCGTAAGCTGTAATAGAGGTCCCGATACGGGGGATCACCGCATCGTATTTGGGCAGTTTCTCGCCACGATAATGCAATTCCGGCCGGTGGGAGGTGATGTTCATGTAGATACGCAGTGTGTCCAGAACATCGATCTGGTGACCGCGCGCCTCTGCCGCCTCGACAAGCCGTCTGTGCGAATAGAGGTCGGGATTTCGGCAAAGGAGAGCAAGACGCATTTGATTTCCAATAATGGCTTCTGGATATTTCAGGCTAATCCGTCCGGCTAACGCCCGCAGAGATAGGACGCGAGCGGGTCGATCAATGTCCGGCCGCTGAGCGCCGTGCGTCCCAGTAGCATACGAAAGCCCATCTCGTCACGCCGCGACAATGTCAGATCAATCGGCCAGATCCGGTTGCCGAGCTTCAACCGTGTGCGAATGAGGAATCGTTTGGTGATCTGGCCATTTGACGAGCGGATCAGACGCTCATCCATGACCGGGGCTTCGCACGAAATACGCTGCGAATTGTTTTTCTGAAGCGGGTGCAGCTCGAACCGGACCCATTTTTTGCCCTCCTTTTCGAAGGGCTTGATATCCCATGCGTGAATAGCGGACGTCCGGGCGCCCGTGTCGATCTTCGCCTTGATCCGCGTTTCTGCAAAATCCGGAAGAATGATCCACTCGCGCCAGCCAATGGTGAATTGGGATTTTCGAGGCGTGGAAATTTTCTAGTCTCCCAACCAGCCCTGGAAAACAACATCTTCGAAAACCACAGCGCCAAGCGTCAGGGTGCCGGTTAGCGCCGACTGTGCCTGTTCCGGATAGCCCGCCTGCATCTGCTCGACGTCAGCCATATTCCAGCGGCCCTCGAAATGGAAACCGCCCATCACGTCATGCTGGCCGGACAGGACCAGCCCGTCATCACTTACGGCATAAGCGTCCGGCACGAGGACATGGTTGACTTCGTAATAGGTATTGCCGAGCTCGCCGACGCCGGTCGGACTGGATGTGTCATCGAATATGATGGCCAGCGGGGTGAAGGCGTCCGGTGCCCCGGACTGGTATTGCTCGAATTCCCAGTCGAGACCAACGGAAATGTGATTGAGGCTGATACTGCCAATCGCGACCTCGTCCTGAGGCAGATAATAGCCGGCCACATCTTGCGTGGCTGTGAAACTCTGCCCCGAGACCGCCGGCGGCTCATGATCAGCGGAAATATCCGTCTGCATAGATCCGGGCGCGGGTTGTGTTTCGGTGGTCGCCGCATCGCATGCGGAAAGCGGCAAGGCCGCTATTGCGAGAAGGCCGAACGATCTGTGCATGTGATTCCCCCTTGGCTGAAGGCCACTCTAGGCCAGCGAAGGCGGCGGCGTCCATTACTGACATTCTGGAAAAACGGCGTTTTCGACGACGAACCTACTGCCAGTCTCATATTATCCCATATATCGGGCAAAAGGAGACTTATCATGACCACTCTTCGACCTCTCGTTCACCTCGAACCCGGCATGGCCGCAAGCGATGGGGCCGGTGTGAAGCTGAATCGCTTGCTCGGCACGCCGCGTCTGCCTCAAATCGATCCATTCCTGATGCTCGACAATTTCCATTCCGACAATCCGGATGATTATCTGGCCGGCTTCCCGCCACATCCGCATCGCGGCTTTGAAACCGTGACCTACATGTTTGCCGGCCGTATGCGCCACAAGGACAATAAAGGTCATGAAGGCGTGATCGAGCAAGGCGGCGTACAATGGATGACGGCCGCCGGGGGTATCGTCCATTCGGAAATGCCGGAACAGGAGGATGGGCTGATGTCCGGCTTCCAGCTGTGGATCAACCTGCCGCGCGCGGAGAAAATGAAGCCCGCAGGCTATCAGGAATACCGCGCTGACCAGATCCCCACGGATATTCGTGAAGGCGTGGTGGCAAAAATCGTTGCCGGGACGACGTCGACGGGTGTCGAGGGGCCAGTGAAGAAGATCACCGTTCAACCCTTCTTCGCCGAAATCCATCTCGAACCGGGCGCGGTCTATAAAGAGCCGCTGGCCGCGGATCATTCGGCCATCGTTGCGGTCCATGACGGGGCCATCCTGTTGCCGCGGACCGGCAGCGAAGCGCCGATGGCCGTCAATCGCGGCGAGCTGGGCGTGCTGGGCGAAGGCAGCCTGACGCGGCTGGAAGCGGGCCCGGATGGCGCGCGCCTGTTGCTGATTGCAGCAAAACCCTTGCGGGAACCCGTCGCCCGCGGCGGACCTTTCGTGATGAATACGGAAGGTGAAGTCCGCCAGGCGATGCTGGATTACCAGACAGGGCGGTTCTAGGCTGCGTCCTTCTTGGCCTCTGTCTTCGGATCATATCCGAGGATGGGGGCCAGTGCCTTCTCGGTCTGCTTCAGCGTCCAGCCCTTGCGCCGCGCATAATCGGCGACCTGGTCCTCACCAATGCGGCCGACCACGAAATATTCGCTGTCCGGATGCGCCAGATAGAGGCCGGAGACCGATGATGGCGGCGTCATGGCGAAATTCTCGGTGAGCTCGACACCGCAGGTGGCAGGCGCGTCCAGCAATTCAAACAGGGTCAGCTTTTCAGTATGATCCGGCTGTGAGGGATAGCCGGGTGCCGGGCGGATACCCTGATAGGCTTCCCTGATCAGATCGGCATTGGATAGGGATTCATCGGGCGCATAGCCCCAGATTTCCGTGCGCACGCGACGATGCAGATATTCGGCAAACGCCTCTGCAATCCGGTCTGAGAGGGCGGCAAACATGATGGCGGAATAATCATCATTGGCATCCCTGAACGCTTGCGCGATTGCCGGATTGTCCCCGGCGGTCACGCAGAATCCACCAATCCAGTCATCACCTGTCTCCGCAACGAAATCCGATTGCGAGAAATGCGGACGATCGTTGGACTTGGCCGATTGCTGGCGCAAACCGAAGAAAGTCGCGCGCTTGTCCGTCCGGCTGTGATCCTGCCAGATCGTGATGTCGTCGCCCACGCGATTGGCCGGCCAGAGCCCGACGACGCCACGGGGTTTGATCCAGTTTTCACTGGCCATTTGCGCCAGCATCTTCTGACCATCTGCCAACAAGGCCCGCGCCGCCTCGCCGCGTTTCGGGTCATCGAGGATTTGCGGATAGACACCCTTCATGTCCCAGCTCATGAAGAACGGTGTCCAGTCGATATAGGGCACAAGATCGGCGACGGTGATGTCATCGATTACCGTCAGGCCGGGCTGGCGCGGCCTGGGTACTGCCAGTGTCACAGAATGGGCATTGGCGCGCGCCGCATCGAGGCTCAGCCGATCCCGGGCCGACTGCGTCCGGGCGCGCACTTCACGGATTCGGGCAAGCTCGTCCTTGACGCCCTTGGCGTAGGCTTCGCGATCGTTCGACAAGAGTTTGGACACCACACCGACCGCGCGGCTGGCATCGTTGACGTGGACGACCGGACCGCCGGAATAGGCCGGCTCTATGCGCAGCGCCGTGTGTGCCGGGCTGGTCGTGGCACCGCCGATCAACAGGGGCAGGTCAAAGCCAAGGCGTTGCATCTCGCTGGCCACATCGACCATTTCATCCAGAGACGGCGTGATCAGTCCTGAGAGGCCGACAATATCGGCGCCCTCGCGTTTCGCCGCTTCGAGAATATCAGAGCCGGGCACCATCACGCCGAGATCGACGATCTCATAGCCATTGCACTGCAGCACCACGCCGACGATGTTCTTGCCGATATCATGGACATCGCCCTTCACTGTCGCCAGCACGATCTTGCCGTTGGATTTCCCGGCATTTCCGGAGCGGCGCTTTTCCTCTTCCAGATAGGGCAGAAGGTGGGCGACGGCCTTCTTCATGACGCGGGCGGATTTGACCACTTGCGGCAGGAACATCTTGCCCGCGCCAAAAAGATCGCCGACGACATTCATGCCGTCCATCAGCGGGCCTTCGATAACCTCCAGCGGCTTGTCGAAGGCTTGCCGGGCTTCTTCCGTATCATCGTCGATGTGGTCGGTTATGCCGTGGACCAGTGCGTGCTCCAGACGGCGCGCGACCGGCCAGCCGCGCCACTCGGCAGCCGCCTTTTCCTCGGCCTCACCGGTTTCCCGGAAGCGTTCGGCCATTTCCAGAAGGCGATCGGCGGCCCCGGCCTTGCGGTTGAGAATGACATCCTCGACGACGTCCCGTAGTTCCGGCTCGATATCATCATAGATATCCAGCTGACCGGCATTGACGATGGCCATGTCCAGCCCCGCCTGAATGGCGTGATAGAGGAAGACGGAGTGCATGGCGCGGCGCACTGCTTCATTGCCGCGAAAGGAGAAAGACAGGTTGGAGACACCACCGGACACATGCGCGCGGGGCAGTTCGGCGCGAATACGGCGCGTCGCCTCGATGAAGGCCACCCCGTAATCATCGTGCTCGGCAATGCCGGTCGCAACGGCAAAGATATTCGGGTCGAAAATGATGTCGCTCGGGTCGAAACCGACAGAATCGACCAACAGGCGGTAAGCGCGCTGACAGATGGCGAATTTGCGGTCGGCGGTTTCGGCCTGGCCGTCCTCGTCGAATGCCATGACCACAACGGCGGCACCGTAGCGCTGGACCAGACGCGCCTGCTCCAGAAAGAGCGCCTCGCCTTCCTTCAGGCTGATCGAATTGACGATGGACTTGCCCTGACGGTTTTTCAGCCCTTCCTCGATCACCTCCCATCTGGACGAGTCGATCATGACGGGTACGCGGGCAATATCCGGCTCGCCGGCAATCAGGCGCAGGAAAGTGCGCATCGCCGCTTTGGAATCCAGCAAGCCTTCATCCATGTTGACGTCGATTATCTGGGCCCCGTTTTCGACCTGCTGGCGCGCAACCGAAAGGGCCTCTGTATAGTCACCATTGGTGATCAGTTTGCGAAAGCGTGCCGAACCCGTGACGTTGGTACGCTCGCCGATATTGATGAAGGAGGCGGCCGCGCTCATGACGCCAGCTCGAACGGTTCCAGGCCGGACAAACGCATGGCGGGCGGGCGCTGTGAAGGCCTGCGCGGTGCTGCTCCAGCCACGGCAGCGACGATGGCTCGCGTGTGTGCGGGCGTGGTTCCGCAACATCCGCCGACAATGTTGAGCAGACCGCTTTGCGCCCATTCGCCCAGATGCGCCGAGGTTGTTTCCGGGGGCTCGTCATAGCCGCCCAGATCATTGGGCAGGCCGGCATTCGGATAGGCATGGATCAGCGTATCAGCGACACGAGAAAGGGCGGCGGCATAGGCCCGCATCTGGTCAGCACCCAGAGAGCAATTGAGACCGACGCTAACCGGTTTTGCATGACGGATCGACTCCCAGAAGGCCTCGACCGTCTGGCCGGACAGATTGCGGCCCGAGCGGTCGACCACCGTCATCGACAGCGCCATCGGTATGGATTCACCCCGCGCCTGCTCCAGATCCAGAACGGCGGCAATCGCCGCCTTCGCATTCAGTGTATCGAAGACGGTCTCGATCAGCAGATAATCCGCACCGCCATCTATCAGACCGGCAGCGGCTTCGGAATAAACCGCGACCATGGAGTCGAAATCCGTGGCACGAAATTCCGGCTTGTTGACGTCCGGCGAGAGCGACAGCGTGGCATTGGTCGGACCCATCGCCCCGGCCACCCAGCGCAAGCCATCCGGCGTCGTGAATTCATCCGCGACCTTGCGGGCGGCCCGGGCGGCCGCGACATTGATCGCATAGGCTTCACGCTCAAGACCATACTCGCCCTGGCTGATTGCGTTGGCATTGAACGAATTTGTGGAAATGATTTCCGCGCCCGCTTCGGCATAATCGCGGTGGATCGCCTCGATGAGGTCCGGCCGGGTCAGGTTGAGGATGTCGTTATTGCCCTTGAGGTCACGATTGTGACCGGCAAATTTCGTGCCCCTGAAATCAGCCTCGGTCAGTCCCTTGTTCTGGATCTCGGTCCCTTTCGGGCCATCCAGAATAATAATGCGGCGTTTGGCTGCCGTTTTGAGCGCCTCGATACGCGTACATCGATTTGACATGGCTCAGGCAGCCTCCGCCAAAGCGCGGACACCCAGCAGGCGAACCAGACAAATGGCGAGGCTGGCGCGGTTGAGGGTGTAGAAGTGAAAATGCTCTGCCCCGCCCTTTTCCAGCTTGCGCGCCAGCTTGGCGACGACATTGGCCGTCACCAGATCGCGCGTCTCTGGATCATCATCGAGGCCGTCATATAGCGGCGGCAAACTCTCCGGGACACTCGCGCCACACAGATTGGCCATACGCTGCAAACCGTTGAAATTGGATTGCAGCATCAGGCCGGGAATGACGGGCACATTCACACCGGCCGCAACGGCCTGGTCGCGAAAGCGGAAGAACACGTCAGGATCGAAGAAAAACTGTGTGACCGCGCGGGTGGCACCGGCGTCGATCTTGCGCTTCAGGACATCCAGATCGTGCTCAAACGATGGACTGTCCGGATGGCGTTCCGGATAACAGCCGACAGATACCTGGCTCACGCCTGCATCGCGCGCCGCCCGAACCAGTTCAGATGTGCACTCGAAACCGCCCGGATGCGTCGTATAGGCCTCACCCACCCCCTCGGGTGCATCGCCGCGCAAGGCGACGATGTGATCAACGCCTGCGGCTTTGTAATCACGAATGATATCCGTGGTTTCGCTGCGGGTTGCGCCGACGCATGTCAGGTGTGCCGCGGCCTTCAGGCGGGTGTCCGTCAGAATCCGCTTGACGGTGTTGCGGGTTCGCTCGCGCGTCGAACCACCAGCGCCATAGGTGACCGAAACGAAGTCGGGTTGATATGGCTCCAACTTCTCGACGGTTTCCCATAGGCGGGCTTCCATCGCATCAGTCTTCGGCGGGAAGAATTCAAACGAAACTGTCGGCGCGGATGTGCGGCCAAAGGTGAAAGGTGTCGGCTGATGGCTCATGCGGTCAAATCCCTGGCGGATACGGGAGGCTGGCTCGCCCGGACGGGGGTTCGGCGGGCCGACCATATTTTCACGGTCAAACGGTTTTCCGGCTCTTCGGGATGAAGCGCGGACCGGCGGCGCATTTCCAGTCCTGAATTCTCCACCCACTCGGTCATCTCTTCATCCGAGAAGCCGAGCTTTCTGTGAGCATGATCGGTTTTCAGGAATTCCAGCTGGTGCGGCGCGAAATCTGCGATCAGCAAAACACCACCCGGCTTGAGAACGCGCGCGCATTCGGCGATCGCAACCGCAGGATCATCAAGATAATGGAGCACCTGATGAACTGTCACCAGATCCGCCACACCGTCATCAAACGGAAGGGCGGACACGTCGGCCTTGCGAACCGAGGCACCGGTCAGGCCAGCCCGCTCCAGATTAAGCCGCGCGACGTTCAACATGGCATGATTGACGTCGATGCCGACACTTTCCGTGACACGGTCCGCAAAAACTTCGAGTATACGTCCGGTTCCGACGCCCACGTCGATCATCAACTGAAAAGGCCCGCTGCCCGCCGCGTCGCGCATGGCGGCCTCCACCTCGTCCTCGGACAAGTGCAGGGCTCGAATGCGATTCCAGTCTTCATTGGCGCGCTGGAAATATGATTCCGCCGCGGCTGCCCGGGCGGCCTTGACGGTGGCGAGACGGTCCAGATCACGCTTCAAAACAGGATCATCCGGCGGCGTCAGATCACCAATGACATTGGCAATGCGTTGGCCGGGACCGGCGGATACCAGACGATAAAAGACAAAAGCGCCCTCAGGCTGTCGTTCCACCAGCCCGGCATCGGTGAGCAATTTCAGATGGCGGCTGACACGCGGCTGACTTTGCCCCAGGACCTGCACCAGCTCCGAAACCGTCAGCTCGCCCAGCGCCAGAAGCGTCGCCACGCGAAGCCGGGTTGGCTCCGCAAGGGCTTTCAATTGTCCAATCAGATGTTCCATGTCGATATCCTACCTGAAAAAGGTATAAAGATATCTTTATATCATTCTGCGGTGGTTTCAATGGAAAGGATGAGAAATCCCATGATTATCTTTTTGCCGACAGCGCATTTGCCAACACGCGCTGCGACATGGATTGCCGATTGAGCGCGGAATCGCGCTCTGGCGCTCATGTCCCAGGCACAGGCACAAGACAATCGCCGGATACGAAGTGCCCGGCTGGCGGAAAAGGGTGACCGTCAGGCCACCCCCGCCTGCTAACGGCTGAAGCGCTTGAACTTGACCCGCTTGGGCGTAACGGCGTCCTCGCCCAGACGGCGCTTCTTGTCCTCGATATATTCCTGGAAGTTGCCTTCAAACCATTCCACATGGCTGTCGCCCTCGAAGGCGAGGATGTGAGTGGCCAGACGGTCGAGGAAGAAGCGGTCGTGGGAAATGACCACGGCGCAACCGGGGTAGTTTTCCAGCGCCTGTTCGAGCGCGGCCAGCGTTTCCACGTCGAGATCGTTGGTCGGCTCATCGAGGAGGAGCAGATTGCCGCCGGTCTGAAGCGTCTTGGCAAGGTGTACGCGGTTGCGTTCCCCACCCGACAGAAGTCCGACCTTTTTCTGCTGGTCACCGCCCTTGAAGTTGAACGCGCCAACATAGGCCCGGGACGGCACTTCCTTGCCGCCGAGATTGATCATGTCGTTGCCGCCGGAGATTTCCTCCCAGACATTCTTGTTGGGATCCAGCGTATCGCGGGACTGGTCGACATAGGACAATTTCACGGTCTCGCCGAGGCGCAGCGTGCCTTCGTCCGGCGTTTCCTGTCCGGTGATCATCCGGAACAGCGTCGATTTACCGGCGCCGTTCGGGCCGATGACCCCGACCACGCCGCCCGGTGGCAGCTTGAAGGACAGGCCATCGATCAGAAGCTTGTCCTCGAAGCCCTTCTTCAGATTCTCGACCTCGACCACGACTCCGCCGAGACGCGGGCCCGGCGGAATGTTGATCTGGGCATGGTTGATTTCCTGACGGTCAGCCTGGTCGCGCAATTCCTCATAGGATTTGATCCGCGCCTTGGACTTGGCCTGACGCGCTTTCGGCGAGGACCGGATCCAGTCCAGTTCGCGAGCGAGTGCGCGTTCTTTTGCGCCCTGTTCGCGGCTTTCCTGCGCGAGGCGCTTTTGCTTCTGCTCCAGCCAGGAGGAGTAATTGCCTTCGTATGGCACGCCCCGGCCGCGATCGAGCTCCAGCGTCCAGGTGGTGATGGAATCGAGGAAGTAGCGGTCGTGGGTGACGACCAGAATGGCGCCGGGGAAGTTTTCCAGATGATGTTGCAGCCAGTCGACGGATTCGGCATCCAGGTGGTTGGTCGGCTCATCGAGCAGCAGCATGTGCGGCTCGGAGAGCAGGAGGCGGCACAACGCAACACGGCGGATTTCACCGCCAGAAAGCTTGGTCACATCCCAATCGGCGGGCGGGCAACGCAAGGCGTCCATCGCCATTTCGATCTTGCTGTCGATATCCCACGCATCTGCGGCGTCGATCTTTTCCTGAAGCTCGGTCATTTCCTCCATCAGCTCGTCGGAATAATCCTCCGCTAGCTTCATGGAGACGGCATTGAAATCATCGACCAGCTTCTTGTGGGCTGAACCCTCGATGACGTTTTCCCAGACGGTCTTGGCCGGGTCGAGCTGGGGCTCCTGCGGCAGATAGCCGACGCGCACGCCTTTTTCGGCCCATGATTCGCCGGTGAAATCGGTGTCCATGCCCGCCATGATCTTAAGAAGCGTGGATTTACCCGCACCGTTTGAGCCGACAACGCCGATTTTGGCGTCGGGCAGGAAGTGCAGGGAAATACCCTGAAAAACCGGCTTGGCAGCCCCCGGATAGGTCTTCGACAGCTTGTCCATATGATAGACGTATTGATAGGCGGCCATGGGGCGGGTCATCCTTGAAGCGTAGGGGATTTGAACTGTTGCGCGGCGTATAGCGGAGCCGCGCGCAAGGAGCAATCCGGCTTTACGGCTCGGAACCCTCGACCGTGACGTCACGATCGGCTTTGCCCAGACCGGTACGGCGTATGCGACCTGCGGCCCGAACCCGGCGCATGAACATCAGCTGGATATGGCGGAAACCGAATATGACGACATACGCCAACGTCTGGATACGCCGATGCATGAACGCGGCGCGGCCTTCGAAGCCGCGCTGGATGGGGCGGGGGCTCCATGGACGCCCACGCGGATGTTGCCGCCGCTCTAGTCTGCTCACCATGGTGGGCATCTGCCCGTCCCAAGACGCAGCCCGCTTCCCAGCGGGCTGCGTCCGTTTTAAGGATAGGTTCCACGACCGCGAGGATTGATGATGAGCCCTTCCCTGATGCTGCTGGTGAGCCTGACACTGATACAGGATGCCGAACCCGCTGAACTGACGATCGAACGCTTGTACGCCAGCCCGAGCCTGAATGGTCCGGTCGCCTCGGCAACGCGGTTTTCGCCGGATGGCGGATTGATCACCTTCCTGCAGGGCAAGGCGGAGGATGCCAGCGTCCGGGATCTCTGGGCGATCGATGTCGATGGCGGAGAGCCATTTGTTCTGGTCGATAGCCGGGAGCTTGTACCGGAAGAGCGCGAGTTGTCGGAGGCCGAAATCCAGCTGCGCGAACGCGCACGGATCAGCGGCTCCGGCATTGTCTCCTATGATTGGGACGCAAGCGGAGACGCACTGCTCTTCCCGCTGGATGGTGATGTTTTCCATTACGATCTGGAAACAGGCGTCGCGCGCCGGTTGATGGAGACCGAGGCGGCAGAAACCGACAGCCGTATCTCTCCGTCGGGCCGTTATGTCGGCTTTGTCCGCGAGCAGAATCTGTTCGTCCAGGATATCGAAAGCGGCGAAACCCGCGCGATTACGTCTGATGGCGGCGGCACGCTCACCTATGCGACAGCAGAATTCGTCGCCCAGGAAGAGATGGGACGGTCAACCGGATACTGGTTCTCTCCCGATGATCGCCATGTCGCCTTTACCGCAGTGGATGAGAGCCCGATTCCCGTGTCCTACCGCGTCGACATTGCCGGCGATGGAGCTACCGTCACCGAGCAACGCTATCCGTATGCGGGCGAGGCCAATGTCGGCATCCGGCTTTTCATCGAGAATATCGAGATGGGCCAACGCGTGGAGGCTGACCTCGGCGAAGACAGCGATATATATCTCGCACGGGCCAATTGGGGCGTAGACGGACGCCTGTACATCCAGCGGCAAAACCGGGCGCAGACTGTGCTCGATCTGATCGCTATTGATCCCGAAACCGGTGGTGGCGTCGTCATTCTGACCGAGCGGGATCCCGCTTGGGTCAATCTGACGAACGATCTGACTTTCCTCGAAGACGGTAGCTTCCTGTGGACGTCCGAACGGACCGGATTCCGGCATATCTATCATTACACCGCCGATGGCGAGCTTGTTGACGAGATCACCTCCGGTGAGTGGCAGATCAATGCCATCGAAGGCGTCGATCAGGATGCCGGCCGGGTGTATTTTTCAGGCTGGATGACCGATCCGCGCCAGCGCCAGCTTTATTCCGTTTCCTATGTCCAGTCCGGCGAATCTCCGATCCGGATTACATCGGGTGCGGGATGGTGGTCCGGCATTTCAATGGGTGCAGGCGCGCAGACATTTCTGGGCAGTTATTCCGATCCCGCAACGCCGACGCACACCGCGCTTTATGATGCTTCGGGACAGCGCCTGCGCTGGATCGAGGAAAACGCCCTGGATGCCGAACATCCCTACTTTCCATATCTTGAAAACCACATCACGCCAGAGCGGGGTTCGATCACCGCTGCCGATGGAACGGAGCTTCATTACATCATGTATCTGCCGGCCGGCTTCGATCCGGATCAGCAATATCCCGCCATTATCAACGTCTATGGCGGGCCGGGCGTGGGCCGTCGGACGCGGATGAGCTGGGGCTCACTTGAAGATCAACTCTTTGCGCAGAACGGCTATATCTATTTCAAGCTGGACAATCGCGGCACACCGGACCGGGGACACGCCTTCGAAACCGCCTTGCATCGCGCCATGGGCGGTGTGGAAGTCGAGGATCAACTCGCCGGCCTCGCATTCCTGCAGTCGCTTGATTATGTCGCCGGGGACCGGATCGGAATCTGGGGCTGGTCCTATGGCGGGTATATGTCGTTGATGACCCCCCTGCAGGCGCCGGACGCGTTTGCGGCGGCGGTCTCGGGCGCGCCGGTCACAGACTGGGCGCTTTACGATACCCATTATACCGAGCGCTATATGGGCACGCCGCAGAACAATCCGGACGGGTATGAACAATCCTCGGTCTTCGCGCATCTTGATGGCTGGGAAACACCGGTTCTCATCATGCATGGCATGGCCGATGACAATGTCGTGTTCGAGAATTCGACCCGGCTGTTCAGCGCGCTGCAGGAAAACGACCTGCCTTTTGAAATGATGACCTATCCGGGCCAGCGCCACGGCATTCGCGGCGAAATGCGCGGCCGGCACCGGACCCGCACCATTCTCGACTTTTTCGACCGTCACTTGCAGCCGGCGGATTGATCAGAACGGGACAAAAGTGCCGGCGGTGGCGTTCAGGCGCTGCCGCCGGGCTTTCCAGTCGGGCATCAGCTCTGCCACGACCGCCCAGAAGGCGGCTGAATGATTGGGCTCGGCCAAATGAGCCACTTCGTGTGCGCAGACATAGTCAATCAAGGCCGGGTCCGCCCCGACAAGCCGCCAGTTCAGGCGAATGATGCCTTTTGAATCGCAACTGCCCCAGCGGCGTTTCTGATCCCGGATCTGGACCGCACTGACCGGCCGCCCCAATTGTTCCGCATAGTGCCGGACCCGCTCGGGAAAGCGGGCATCAGCTTCCCGGCGATACCAGCGCTCGATGCCCTTGCGGATGGTGCTGGCACGCATGTCGCCAGACAGTTGCCGGTCGATTTCAATAACGAGTTGATCGTCCCGATGCTCGACCCTTGTGCGGGCCCGCGTCGGGTGCGCGATTATTTCGAGGCGTAACTCATTCCCCAGGAACGGAAGCGTCTCTCCCGGTTCAAACCGGCGTTGAGGCGGCCTGGGCCGCGTCGACCACTCGGCGAGCTTGAGCGATATCCAGTCAGCGCGGCTATTCACCGCTGCGCGCAATCGTCGTTCGCTGGCACGTTGTGGTGCGCGAATGCTCAAACCCTCATGATCAATCTGAAGCGCAATCGTGCGACGCCGCGGACTGCGCACAATGGCACAGTCGACACGTCGGCCATCGATTTCAATTGTCAGACGGTCAGAATGTCCTGGCAAATCGCTTCCAGCCCTTCGCGGTCGATCTCGTCAAAAGCATCATGTTGTTCGCTGTCCACGTCGAGTACGGCGGCCAACGCACCGCTGGCATCCAGCACAGGCACAACGATTTCCGAATTCGTCCGCGCATCGCAAGCGATATGGCCGGCAAAGGCGTGCACATCCGCGACCAGCTGGGTCTCCAGCGATGCAGCCGCAGCGCCGCAAACTCCGCGCCCGAACGGAATCCGCAGACACCCCATCGTGCCCTGATAGGGGCCGACCACGAGTTCGCTCGGCTTGTTCGGATCGACCTCGTAAAACCCGGTCCAGAAAAAACGCGGTTTGAAGGCCTCTGACAACAGGCAGGACGCGGTGGCAAACCGGGCCGTGCGGCTGGTCTCGCCCGCCACAACGGCAGCAATTTCCTTGCGCAATTCCGCATAGCGCGCGCGTTTTTCTTTTCCGGTCATCGCTTGGCCTTCTATCCAGATCACCCAGATCGTGTATCGTAATCCCGGCACCTGAATACAAGGGGGATATCATGAATAAGTTGGGATTATTGCTGATCGGGGCCAGTGCGGTAGCGCTGACCGGATGTGATCAATTTACGGGAGACCCTGTTCCGGTCTGGGCGCGCGGACCGGTGATCGAAGCGCAGGGCCGCGCCTTCATCGAAGTGCCCGCGAACCGTGCGCGTTTTCAGGTTTCGTTTGAAGGCCGGGCGGACAACAGTCCGGATGCTTCCCAGCAGGCCGTGACACGCGCCAACCTGGCAGCTCAGGCCGTGCGCCTGGCGACTGATGGAGAGGTCCGGATCACCTCCAATCTGTCCGTACAGCCCTATTACGAACAAGTGACACAGCGCTATGGCGAGAATAATGAACGTCTGGTCGAAAACCGCCACCCCGATGCGCTTTTGGGATATGTTGCAACGGTCTCGATGAATGTGACGGTGCTGGAACCGGATCTGACCAGCGCAGCGCGCGGTGCCGCGCTAGCCGCCGGTCCGGTCAATTCCGGCAATGTGCAATTCTTCCTCGAACCCACGGCTGAAGATCAGCGCCTGGCTTTCGCGGCGGCCGTGAATGACGCGGCCGAGCGCGCCCGGATTGTCGCAGACGCGGCGGGATCGATTCTTGGCGAAATTGCCACGCTGCAGGAAGGGAGTGGCCCCTGCATGGGCGCGCCCTCGACCGAGGCCGGGTATGATGATTATGCGCGCTACAGCAGCGCGCCGCCGCCTCCGCCGCCTCCACCCCCTCCGCCGCCGCCCCCTCCGCCGCCGGGCAGCGAGATGACGGCCGAGCAATTGCTGCTCGATCTGGACCGGTATGCCCTGGCCGCAGATCGGGAGCCGCAGCGCGTCACAGCCAATGTCTGCGCGGTGTTTTCCGTGGAAGAGGCGCGCCGGAGCAACCGTTAGGGTCGGGTTTTCCTGCGAAAGCTGGAATCCGGGGCTGGCGCGCTGGCGCTTGCCCGCTAACTTCCGCATCCACGATTCACGAATGGGAGTTGGATATGATCCGCTTTGATGGACGGACCGCTATCATCACAGGTGCCGGTAACGGTCTTGGCCGCAGTCATGCCCTGTTGCTGGCAGAACGCGGCGCAAATGTTGTCGTCAACGATCTGGGCGGCACAGTCGATGGCTCCGGGGCCTCGCTGTCAGCAGCCGAAACCGTCGTGAAGGAAATCACCGACAAGGGCGGCAGGGCCATCGCCCATGGTGCCGATGTTACCCGTGCCGATCAGGTGGCCGATATGGTTGATCAGGCGATCAGGACTTTCGGGGCCGTCGATATTCTCGTCAACAATGCCGGCATTCTGCGCGACAAGTCTTTCGCCAAGATGGAACTGGCCGATTTCGAGCTGGTTCTGAAGGTCCATCTCATGGGGTCCGTGACCTGCACCAAAGCGGTCTGGGATCACATGAAGGAACGCAATTATGGCCGCATCGCCATGACCAGCTCATCGTCCGGCATCTATGGCAATTTCGGTCAATCCAATTACGGCGCCGCCAAAATGGGCCTCGTCGGCCTGATGAATGTCCTCAGCATCGAGGGCAAGAAGAACAATATCCGGGTCAATACGCTGTCGCCGACCGCAGCAACGCGGATGACAGAAGATATTCTGCCACCGGCCGCGCTGGATCTGATGACCGTTGAAAGCGTGTCGGCGGGGCTCGCCTATCTGGTCAGCGAAGAGGGACCTGAACGCACCATTCTGTGCGCCGGTGCCGGCGGTTACGCTGCAACGCGCATCTATGAAACGCCGGGAATCTACCTGCCACCGGAGGCGCAAACGCCGGAGGCCATCGCAGCGAATTTCGACCGCATCCTTGATCCGGCCGGGCAGGACATGCTGACCGACGGATCGGGACAGACCCTGAAGTTCGTCGCTGCCGCCGCGAAACATTTCGGCGTATCGCTGGGGCCGGAATGACCCATAGTTTTGATGATGCGCTGACCTTGACGGTTGCGGAAGCGGCGGAAGGCCGCGTCCGTTATGCGGGCGTGACACCGCAAGCCTATCAGAACATGATCGGCCCTTTCGGCGGCGTAAGCGCCGCCTTGCTGGCGCAAGGCATGATGCGTTCCGCCCGTGACGGGTTGAAGCTGGTCTCGATCACTACCGATTTCATGACCGGGATGAAGGACGGTCCCTACAGCCTGTCGACGATCTGTCACCGCGCGGGCCGGTCGACGGAGTTCTGGGCCGCCAACATCCAGCAGGCCGACGCGTCCAGCCCTGCGCTGCGGGCGACTGCAGTGTTCGGAGAGCGCCGGGAAACCGTGGAATGGACCGAAGGCGAGATGCCGGATGCCCCGCCGCCGGAGGCGTGCGAGGCTTTTGTGCCGCCCCGTCCGTGGGCCGAACACATCGCCATCCGGCCGTGCATCAATGCCGATATTTTCAACGCTACCTCCACCCGCAATGCGCTGTGGGTGAAGTTTACCGACGCCCGGCCGCTGGACGATGTGGCGCTGGTCTGCCTCGCTGACACGCCGACGCCGCGCGTGTTTTTCATTGTCCATGGCTTTACCGTGCTCTCGACGATATCGATGACGGTTTATCTGCATGCGTCCGATGCCGATCTTGCTGAGGCCGGCAGTGACTGGGTCATGATCGAGGCCAATGCCGGGCGCGGCGGTGGCGGGTTTTACGATCAGCACGCCCGCATCTGGTCGCGCTCCGGAAAGCTGCTGGCCACGACACAGCAAATGGTCTGGTACAAGGCGGAGAAGGTGTGATCCCCTATCCCCCTTGTATTTCGGGCCGCGTCAGCGGATAAACAATCAGGTTCCGGTTCCGGAGGGCATCTTCATGGCCATTGCAATGTTCCGCCTGAATGGCGGCGCGAACTGACGTGTGTCGTCAGGGCAGACCGTCTGGGCTGCGCCCGAATTTCGTTCCGCACATTCATTTTTGTCCACGCTGCCGCTCACGCGGGAGCGCATGCGCGCTTGGCCATCCGGCCAGAACGGAAACTCTGAAATGACGCATTACACACTCGACGAGCTGGGCTGGCGCCCGGCCTTTCTTCAATCTCTCGATCTGGACCATGAAGCAATCAGCGATGTGGTCCGCATCTCTGCTGTTCACCGCGATGCCTATGAGGCGATCGGACCGGACGGTGAAATACGCCTGCATATGATGCCGATCGAAACTCCGGTCGAGGCGCGCCCCACTGTCGGCGACTGGGTGCTGATGGACCGTGCGCTGGAGCGGCCGGCCCGGGTGCTGGACCGGCAAACCCTGTTCGCGCGCAAAGCCGCCGGACATGATCACAGCGTTCAACTGATCGCCGCCAATGTCGATGCCGGATTTATCGTGTCGTCCTGCAATGATGATTTCAACCTGCCGCGGCTGGAACGTTATCTCTCCCTGGTGAGGGATGCCGGCGCTTTTCCGGTCATCGTGCTAACGAAGGCCGATCTTTCAGAGGATGCGGCAGACTTTGCCGCGCGGGCCCGGAAGATTGCCGGGGACTGCCCGGTCGAAACCGTCAATGCGCGCGATCCGGCCGAGCTCGAGAAGCTGATGATCTGGGTGGGAAAGAACCAGACGCTGGCTCTTCTGGGATCGTCAGGAGTCGGCAAGACAACCATTCTGAACGCCCTTACCGGCAAGGACGAAGCCGTATCCGGCATTCGGGAAGACGATGCCAAGGGCCGGCACACGACGCGCGGCCGATCCATGCACAAACTGACGAATGGCGGCTGGGCGATTGACCTTCCGGGCATGCGGGAGCTGGCGCTGGCGGGGACACAGGAAGGTCTGGAATCCACGTTCGGCGATTTGCTCGAGCTGACCCGCCAATGCCGGTTTTCCGATTGCCGCCATGAACAGGAACCGGGCTGCGCGGTCCGGGCTGCGATTGAGAGCGGCGATCTCGATGAAGCCCGCCTGGTGCGCTACCGCAAGCTGGAGCGTGAAATCGAACGTAATGAGACCTCCATCCATGAGCAGCGCAACAAGCAGCGAGGCTTTACCAAGACGGTAAAGCAGGTTCAGTCGCAACGCTGGGCGCATCGCAAACGAACCTGACGCTTGCGGGGTTTTCGACGCCAATGCGCGCGGCAGGCGACACAGCCCCCTGCCGCCGCACAGCAAGTTGACGTAAGCGTCAGACTGGACAAACCCGGTAATTCAATCAGCATGTCGTACAACAATAATCCGGGGAGTTCATCATGCGCGAAGCTGTCATCGTATCCACCGCCCGCACGCCGATCGGCAAAGCCTATCGCGGCGCGTTCAACAACACTCAGGCTCAGGAATTGGGTGGCCACGCCATAAAGCATGCCGTTGAGCGTTCCGGCATTGATCCGGCCGAGATTGATGATGTCGTCATGGGCGCAGCCATGCAGCAAGGCTCGACCTTCCAGAATACGGCGCGCCAGTGCCTGATCCGCGCGGGCCTGCCCAATTCGGTCGCGGGCCAGACGATGGACCGCCAGTGCGCGTCCGGCATGATGGCGATTGCAACAGCCGCCAAGCAGATCATTTCAGACGGCATGCAGATCACCGTGGGGGGCGGGCTGGAATCCATTTCTCTGGTCCAGAACGAGCACATGAATTTGCACCGCGCCTTTGATCCGTGGATCAATGAGCATGTGCCGTCGCTTTACATGTCGATGCTGGAAACCGCCGAGATCGTCGCCGAGCGCTATGGCGTTTCGCGGGATGTTCAGGACGAATATTCGCTGCAAAGCCAGCAGCGGACAGCGGCCGCACAGGAAGCGGGCAAGTTTGACGATGAAATCGTGCCAATGGCCTCCAAGATGGGAGTCTTCAACAAGGAGACCAAGGAAATCACCATCGAGGATGTGATGCTGGAGAAAGACGAAGGCAATCGCCCGTCCACCACGCTGGAAGGCCTGCAATCCCTGAAACCGGTTCATGCCAATGGCCAGCAGATTGCGGAAGGCAAGTACATTACCGCCGGTAATGCCTCGCAGCTGTCCGATGGCGCATCCGCCTCAGTGCTGATGGAAGCCAAGGAAGCCGAGAAACGCGGCCTGGAACCGCTCGGCATCTATCGCGGTATTGCCGTGGCTGGTCTCGATCCCGATGAGATGGGCATTGGCCCCGTCTATGCCGTGCCGAAACTCCTGAAGGCCAATGGCCTGACCATGGATGACATCGGCCTGTGGGAACTGAACGAGGCCTTTGCCGTTCAGGTGCTCTACAGCCGCGACAAGCTGGGCATCCCGAATGACATCCTTAACGTCAATGGCGGCGCGATCTCGATCGGCCACCCCTATGGCATGTCAGGCGCCCGCATGGTCGGCCATGCCCTGATCGAGGGCAAACGCCGCGGCGCGAAATACGTGGTCTGCACCATGTGCGTCGGCGGCGGCATGGGTGCTGCTGGCCTGTTTGAAGTCGCATAGGGAGATCTGCGAAATGGCGACACGCCTCCCCGCTCCCACGCGTGACGAGATCACGCAGGCCGGCCTGAAAATCATGGCCGAAAACCCGTTCTTTGCGGTCGGTGAAGCGGAGATTCGCGGCGCGACCTATCGCGTTTTTGCGAATGCGCCGAACAATACCGATGGCCTTCTCTTTATGTGCGACATGCATGGCGACAAGACGGCTGTGGTGTCGGGTGATGTCCGCTGGTCGTTTGCCGATCTGGCCCGCGAAAGCCGCGCGATTGCCGCCGGTCTGACGAAAATGGGCGTCAGGAAGGGCGACTTTGTCGCCACGGCGACGCGCAATACGCCGGAATGGATGGCGACCTATCTCGGCGTCACCCAGATCGGTGCCGTCATTGTCCCGCTCAATGGCTGGTGGACCGCGCACGAAATGGAATTCGCGCTGAAGGATTGCGGCGCGAAAATCCTCCTTGTGGATAGCGAGCAGTCTCCGAAATTCCTGCCCCTCAAGGATAAATTCGGCCTGACGCTGATTTCCGGCCATGGCGAATTTGACGGCCAGGATCACACATGGGCCTCGATCCGGGATGCAGGTGCCGGAGAGACACCGCCGACCGAAGTAGTCGACGACGATGATCTGATGTCGATCATGTATACGTCCGGATCGACCGGTGATCCCAAGGGCGTGATGCTGACCCATCGCGGCGCATGGTCGGTCTTGTTGTCGTTCGGATTTGTCATGTCCGCCGCCAAGGAAACCGCTAAGGGCGCGGCCATGGCCGAAGCCGCAGGCGATCTGGCCATTCTGGTCTCGGTGCCGCTTTTCCACGTGACGGGATCACACCCGGTCTTCATGCTGTCGCTCATTCTGGGCCGGAAAATGGTGCTGATGCGGTCCTGGAAACCGGAAGATGCGGTACGGCTGATCAAGCAGGAAAAAATCACCAATTTTGTCGGCGTTCCGACCATGTCGCACGAGCTGATGCTGGCAGCAGAAAGCATGGGCGAGAGCCTGGATACGCTGACCGATCTGTCGGCGGGCGGTGCCAAACGCCCCGCCGCCCACGTGAAGCGTCTCGCGGACAGTTTCAAGCGCGCCTATTCATCCACCGGCTATGGCCTGTCGGAAACCAGCGCGCTAGGTACCTATAACGGTTTGGCCGACTATCAGGATCATCCGGGCTCCTGCGGCCGGGCCGTGCCGCCCGTTACAGATGTCCGCATCGTCGGGCCGGACGGACAGGACATGCCGGCCAACGAAGCCGGCGAAGTCTGGATCAAGACGCCGGGCATCTTCGCGGGTTATCTCAACCTGCCGGAAGAAACCGCCAAGGCCTTAACGCCGGACGGCTGGTTCAAGACCGGCGATGTCGGCACCATGACGGAAGACGGCATGGTCACGATTGTCGACCGCTTGAAGGACATGATCGTCCGTGGCGGCGAGAATGTCGCCTGCCTTGAAGTCGAGGCGGCGCTCGTCAAACACCCGCGCATCCTGGAGGCAGCGGTTTTTGCGGTACCGGATGAGAGGCTGGGCGAGGCTGTCGGCGCGGCAATCTATACCAAGCCCGGGATCGATATCACGCTGGATGAGGTCAATGATTTCCTGGAAGGCGATCTCGCTGCGTTCAAGCGCCCCGAGCATCTCTGGCATTTCAACGAGCCGCTTCCGAGGGGCGGAACCGAAAAGATCGACAAGCCCGGCTTGCGGAAGAAGCTGTTGAGCGGTAGCCCATAACGCATGAAACTCACCGTTGATGCCCGATTTCTGATGCTGGCACTTCTTGTGCTGGCACTGGCCTGGGCATTGCGGGCGGCGGGCGATGTCCTGTTGCCCTTTCTGGTCGCGGGCTTTCTGGCCGTCATCCTTGAACCCCTGACGCTCCGGATTTGCAAATGGGGGGCACCGCGCACCGTTGCTGCACTGGCCTCCACCCTGCTAGCCGTGCTGGTGATTGCCGGCCCGATCGTGGCGGTGACGCCGATTGTCATCATTGAAGGCCGGGATCTGATCTCACGCCTGCCGACGCTGATCGAAAATGCGCTCGAGGCGACCGACCAACTGGCCTTGGCGATGGGGCTCAATCTCCCCGATATAACGCTGGAAGGCCTGTCCGGTGAGGGCAATCCGGCGCGCGCCATTGGCAGCCGGATCGCCGGGTCCGTCACCGGCGCCCTTTCCGGCCTGTTGCTGACATTCCTGACTCCGGTGGCCCTCTTCTTTTTCCTGAAAGACTGGCCGGGCATCGAAAAAACCATCGCCAGCCTGCCCCCCCGCCGTTATTCGGACGAGCTGCGCCGCATCGTCAGAGAGATCAATGTTCAACTCTCACGCTATGTCCGCGGACAAAGCCTGGTCATCCTCGTGCAGGCCATTTATCACGCGGCGGCGCTGGCCGTGATCGGTCTGAATTACTCGGTGGCAATCGGAATTCTGACCGGTCTTTCGGCGATTGTGCCGGTAGTCGGCAATCTGGTCATGTTTACGCTCGCGATGCTGGTGGCGATCAGCCAGTTCGATTCCATCTGGCCGATCCTCGCCGTCATTGTCGTCTATGGCGTGGCACAGGTGCTTGAAACCGTCTGGCTGGCGCCGCGGCTGGTGGGCGGGCAGATGAAGCTGCACCCGCTGTGGATCATGGCGGGTCTGTTGATCGGTGGTGCCCTGTTCGGCTTCCTCGGTGCGCTTCTCGCCTTGCCGATGGTGGCGGTCGGCAGCGTTGTGGCCAAGCATGCCCTGAAAACGTGGCGCGAAAGCAAGTTCTACAAGCAGGCGGACCCACCCAAGGTCAAATCGACATGATCTCCGTGCTTCTGGTTCTGGCCGGGCTGGTGCTGCTCTCCTTTGGCGGAGACGGGCTTGTCCGCGGTGCCGTCGGTATTGCCACCAAGTTCAGACTCTCGCCCATGTTCGTGGGCCTGGTCCTCGTCGGGTTTGGCACCTCCATGCCCGAGCTCGCCACCAGCCTCCAGGCGCAATTTGCCGGATCACCGGATGTGGCCATCGGCAATGTGGTCGGTTCGAACACGGCAAACATTCTCCTGATCATGGGGATCGGTGCCGTGATCCGGCCCATTCTTGCGGTCCGCGAGGCGTTGCTCCGGGACGGTCTGGCGCTCGCCATTATTTCGGCTGCGGCGGTTTTCCTGCTGTTTCAGTCTCCCGTTGGCCGGGTGTGGGGTGCGGTCATGATCGCGCTGTTGCTGGCCTATATCGGCCTCAGCTATATGCTCGACCGTAGACGCGGTGACAAGGCCGCTGCCCTGCATGAAGCGGAAGCCGTCAGTGCAGGTGCACCGGAACGCCTATGGATTTCGGCGCTGTTCTTTGCCGGCGGGTTGGCGGGCGTTCTCATCGGGGCCCGCTTTCTGGTCACCGGCGCGATTGATATTGCGACACAGCTTGCCATCCCAGAGGCTATTATCGGACTGACCATTGTGGCGGTCGGAACCTCGTTGCCGGAACTGGCGGCGACTGTCGCCGCTGCTATCCGGCGGCAAGGCGATGTTGCGCTCGGCAATGTCATCGGTTCGAACATCTTCAATGCTGCCGGGATTCTCGGCGCTGCCGCGCTGGTTGCACCGCTCGAAACTCCGGCACGGATTCTGGGCGAGGATGTCTGGGTGATGCTGGCGGCGACAGCCATATTGCTGGTCTTCGCCTTTACGGGTCAGCGCGTCGACCGGCGCGAAGGCGCTCTGTTGCTGGCGCTTTATGCCGGTTATATTGCCTGGTTGGCCGGCTCGGTCTGAATTTCCTCGGGAGTAATTTCATGCGTTTGATCTTGTCTATCGGTGGCGGCGTGCTGGCGCTCGTCATACTGGTGTTGGCATTTCTGGCCTGGACACCGGCCCCGCCGCGCGTGGATGAAGCCGCCATCCGTGCTGCCGCCGCAGAATATTCCGCCCGCATCATCCGCGACTCTCTTGGTGTGCCGCACATCTACGGTGAGCGCGATGCCGATGTTGCCTTCGGGCTCGCCTGGGCGCATGCCGAGGATGACTGGGAGACAATCGAGCCCACACTGATCGCCGCACGTGGCGAACTGGCCCGGTATGATGGTCAAGCCGCGGCACCCACCGATTATATCGTCCAGCTTCTGCGTATCCGGGAAACGGTCGCCGCCCGCTATGAGACCGAATTGACCGCCGAAGCCCGCGCTATTGTCGAGGCCTATGCCGACGGCATGAACGCCTGGGCGCTAGAAAACAGAGGCCGCGTCAGATCCGGCGTGCTTCCGATGACGGGACAGGATGTTGTCGCCGGCTTCGTATTGCGGACGCCCTTCATGTACGGGCTGGACGCGGACATTGGCGAATTGTTCGAGGACGAGCGCCAGCGCACGATTTCCATCGGCGAGACGGAAACCGCCTTTCACCTGATCGACGGGCCCAACCCAGAACTCGGATCAAATGCGTATGCCATCGCGCCTTCGCGCTCGGATGATGGCGCGACGCGGCTGATCGTCAATTCGCATCAACCCTTTACCGGCCCGGTGGCGTGGTATGAAATCGGACTGCACAGCGCGGAAGGCTGGAATGCCGGAGGGGCGACCTTCCCCGGCGCGCCGCTGGTGCTGCACGGCCATAATGAGAATCTTGGCTGGGCACACACCGTCAACGCCCCTGATCTGGCCGACATCTATGTGCTGGAGATCAATCCGGACAATGAAAATCAATACCGTCTGGATGGCGAATGGGTGGATTTCGAGACCGGAACAGCCGCGCTTCGGGTGCGCCTGTTCGGACCGTTCTCATGGGTGTTCAATCGCGAGCTCTTATGGTCCGCGCATGGTCCGGTCATCCGGCAACCGCATGGCACCTATGCGATCCGGTTCTCCGGCCATGACGAGGTGCGCGGCGTCGAGCAATGGTATCGCATGAACCGGGCGTCCAGTTGGGAGGAATGGCGTGCGGCCATGGAGATGCGCGCCATCACCAGCCTCAACACCGTCTATGCTGACCGCGACGGCAATATCGCCTATCTCTACAATGCGCGTATGCCCGTTCGGGCCGAAGGCTATGACTGGCGGGAATACCTGCCCGGCGACCGGTCCGATCTCATCTGGACAGAATACCAACCCTTCGACGCCCTGCCGCTCCTGCTCAATCCGGCATCGGGATTTGTCACGAATGCCAATAATACACCCTTCCGCGCGACCGACCCGGCTGATGATCTCCGCCGTGAGGACTTTTCCGCGACATTCGGGATCGAACATGAAATGACCAATCGCGGTCAGCGCCTGCTGAATCTGCTGATCAATGATCCATCGATCAGCGGGGCCGAAGCGCTCGAATACAAGTTCGACCTGTCCTATGCGCCGGATTCACCGGTTGTCAGACTGGTCAGCCAGCTGCTGGCCATGGATCTGGACGAAGACCGCCTCCTGATCGAGGCGCAGGACGTGCTGCGGGCTTGGGATTTCTCGACGAATATCGAAAACCGGTCTGCCGCACTCGGCGTACTCACGGCGATCAAATGTATCGAGAATCGTCACGATACACGGCCCTTCACCTGCGAGCCGGAAGAAGCCCTGCGCGCTTCCGCCGAAGACCTGATGGCCCATCACGGCCTGCTCGATCCGGAATGGGGCGAGGTCAATCGGCATGTGCGCGGCGAGGTCGATCTGCCCGTCGATGGCGGACCGGACATCTTGCGCGCCATCTATTGCGGCTGCCAGGAATTGAACGAAGACGGGCAGTTCGTTGGCGTCGCCGGCGACACCTACATCATGGCCGTGGAATGGGATGCAAACGGCCATCTGGAGAGCCGGTCCATCCACCAGTTCGGCTCGGCGACACTGGACGAGACCTCACCGCATTATGCCGATCAGGCCGATGATTTCGTGGCCATGGAGCTTCGTGACTTTCCGTGGATGCAAAGCGAGGTGCTCGACGGTGCGACGCGGGATTATGTCGTGGGAAGGCGCTAGCTACTCCCCGAAGCTGCCCATCACACCAGGGAAGACGACCGGGCTTTCAGAGCCGTCCGCAGCGACGGAGGCCACACCGAAATAGTAATTGTCGATGACGACATTTTCCAGCGTGTACTCGGTGACATTGCCGACGAAGCGGGAATACTGCCATTGCGGCTGGTCGGTATAGCGCCAGTAGATGCGGTATCCGGCCAGATTGGCAGCAGCGGCCGCGTCCGGTGCCGACCAGCGCAGCGTCGTATCCGGCGACACCGCACCTTCAATCTCGACATTGGCCGGGAATGGCGGTGCTCCGGCCATCATCGCCAGGGCGGCGGCGTTCAGAGAGGTCAGCTTGGCGGCATAGTCGAAGTCCACAAACTCGATCGTGTCGCCGTAATGGCGGCCGTCTTCATTGCGCAGATCCTGATGCTGGCGGTCATAGTGCTCGTGCACTTCCATGATGCGCACGCCGGGAATGCCCACATCGTTGAACGGCCGATGGTGACCGCCGCGGCGGAAGCGGTCGAGGCGGTAGACAAGCATGGTATCGAGATTGGGAATGTACTGATCTGCCACGCGGTCGATCAGGCGGGCCAGATTGCGCGAGGGGCTATCCACCTCGCCGCCCTGGAAACGGCGCGTGATGGCTTCTTCCGGAGTCTCTGTTGCACGTGTGCCCTCGGAAAAGATTCGCGCAGTGGAATTGTCGATAACACCGTCAATACCGGTGATATTGCCGATCATGTCATTGTTGAGAACAGCCTTGATGCGCCAGCCCTGTTCCAAAGCGTGCGCGGCCACGATCTGTCCGCCGAACAGGCCCTGCTCTTCTCCGGAGAGGGCCGCATAGATAATGGAGCCGGCAAATTCATGCTGCGACAGCACCCGTGCCGCTTCCATAACGCCCGCGACACCGGACGCATTGTCATTGGCCCCCGGACTATCGGAGGTGCCGTTCAGCGGATCGGTGACGCGGCTGTCGATATCGCCCGCCATCATGACATAGCGGTCCGGGTCCAGCGTGCCGCGCTGGATGGCGAGGACAGAGACCACTTCGGTCGGCTCGGGGATGCGGGTTTCGCCGGAAATCGTGTCGGATACGTAGATGACTTCGAGACAGCCGCCGCAATCGGCCGAAATGCGCTCGAATTCATCGAAGATCCAGCGCCGGGCCGCACCAATGCCGCGGGTTTCGCTCTCCGTTTCCGACAATGTATGGCGGGTGCCAAAGTCCACCAGCGTCTGGATATCCGATCCGATACGCTCGGCCGACACGTCCGCGACGATGTCGTGAATGGCCAGCACTTCCGACGGCGGAGCGGTCTGGGCCATTGCGGCAGCCGGCAAGACAACAGCACAAGCGGCAATCATCATGGAACGCATAAATTTTCTCCCCGTTCAAGCCGGACTGAAGGCTAGAGCGCTGATGGCTGCAGTCAAATCCAAAAGTGAGATGGTGGGCCCGGAGGGACTCGAACCCCCAACCTAGCGGTTATGAGCCGCCAGCTCTAACCAGTTGAGCTACAGGCCCCCGTTTCAACGGAGTGATCAGAGCAATACCGGTCCTCAAGCAATCCGCCAAGCGGCGATGACGGTGACATGAACAGTTCCGCCATAATGGAGCCAAACCCCTCCTTCATGCGTTATAGTCAGATCAATCGCCAAAAAGGAGATTTCCATGCTTCGTGCCCTCATTCTTGCCTCCGCACTTGTCCTGCCTGCCGCGACCGCCTACGCGCAGGACGACGAGCCCGGCCGGCTGTCGTTGTCTGCTACCGGTGAAGTGAACATTACGCCTGACATGGCCACCGTGCAGTCCGGCGTCGTCACCGAAGCCCCGAGCGCGTCGGAAGCGCTGAACGCCAATTCGCAGGCGATGAACGGTGTTTTTGCCGCACTGGATCGCGCCGGTATCGCGCGCCAGGATGTGCAGACCTCGAATCTTCAGATCAATCCGGTCTGGTCAAACTATTCGGAAGGTGGTGAACGCCGTATCACCGGCTATCAGGCTACCAATACAGTGACGGCCCGGGTCGATGAACTCGACAGCCTGGGTGCCACAATCGATGCGCTGGTCAGCTCCGGCGCCAACCATATCCAGGGTGTCACCTTTGGCGTGGATGATGACAGCGATGCGCGCCGTCAGGCCCGCCTGAATGCAGTGGCTGAATTGCAGGACATTGCCGAACTCTATGCCGGTGCGCTCGGGATTGAACTCGGTGGCTTGCTGGAGTTTTCCGAAAGCGGCGGGTTCCGCCCGCAGCCCGTGTCCAGCTTTGCGCGTATGGAGAGCATGGACGCCTCGACACCGGTCGCTGCCGGTCAGCTGACGATTTCGGTGACAATCAATGGCGTCTACGAGATCGCTGACTAGGCGGCCTGTTCGCGGTTTTCGCGATACAGACCAGCCGCCGGAATAATCCAGGCGTGCGCCTCTTCCATTGACGGGAAGGCACGCGCCTGGAGGGATTTTCCGGTTAACAGACGTGTCATGAAAAGGACGTGGGCGACCTGCTTTTCGTTGAAGACATAGGCGAAGGGCAGGCCGTCCGGCAGACCATCGCCAAAAGTCGCGGCGATATCATTATATTGCTGCATGGTGTGACCCAGTGTGCAGCCGGAGTAATCGAGAATCACGCCATTGAGGGGAGCCGTTGAAAAGCGCCTCACGAGTGTCTGTGCGTTCTCGATGCTGACCCGGTAATCATTGGATCCGAGAAGACAGGCTTGGAAAATACCCGGCAGATCAATAATGGATTTATCGACTCGGAAAGTCACATTTGCTCCGGAAGCCATTGATCGTTCCGGACACTCTATCTGAAATGAGTCTAGATATTCTTAAGCGGCCTCTCGCGTTTCCACCGGCCGGTTCTGCTCATCGAAAACGATGACACCCGGCTGGTGGCGCTCGGCCTCGGCGGCCTCCATCTCGGCATAGGCGACGACGATAATCCGGTCGCCGACCTGGGCGAGACGGGCCGCTGCGCCATTGATACCGAATTTGCGTGAACCGCGCGGTGCCGGAATGGTGTAGGTGGTGAAGCGGGCACCATTATTGATGTTCAGCACATCGACCTGCTCATAGGGCAGGATTCCTGACGCATCGAGAAAGTCCATATCCACCGAAATCGAGCCCTCATAGTGGAGATCCGCTTCGGTGACGGCGGCGCGGTGCAGCTTTGATTTCATCATTTTGAGGCGCATGGCAGACTCTACCTGTTCAGAATGTTGCGGCGCATATAACGCATCGGCGCGCGGGGATATAGTGTTTGTGTTCATTTCCGCAACGGAGCATGCCGATGGCCCGACTTGCCGCACTTCAACATGCAATGTCGCCCGACATCGAAAGCAATCTTGAAACCGCACGACGAATGCTGGAGGCGGCGGCGAAAGCAGGCGTGAAGCTTGCGGTTTTTCCTGAAGTGCAATTATCGCCTTTTTTCCCGGTGCGCCGCGGAAATGATGCCGGCCGCTACGTCATGACCGCGGATCATCCCGCCATAGCGGCGTTAAGCGAAATGGCAAAAGCCCATGGCATTGTGACCGTCGCGAATATCTATTTTCAGGATGATGAAGGCTCGCGTTTTGATGCCTCGCCCGTTTTTGATGCCGACGGGACGCTGCTGGGTATCTCCAAGATGGTGCATATCGCCCAGTTCGAGAATTTCTGGGAGAAAGATTATTACGCTTCGGGATCCGGCTTTGATGTCTATGACACCGCAGCGGGCCGGCTCGGCATTGTTATCTGCTATGACAGGCACTTTCCGGAAAGTTATCGCGCTTGCGCCCTTCAGGGGGCAGAGATTATCGCGACGCCGACCTGCAATCTGGCGGGAGAACCTCTGGACCTTTTTGCCTGGGAAATGCGAACGCTTGCCTTCCAGAATTCGGTTTATTCCATTCTGGCCAATCGCTGCGGCGTTGAAGGCGAGACCAGCTATGGCGGGCACTCTGTGATCGCGGGACCGGACGGCGCTCTCCACGCACAGGCTGGCAACACGGAGAGTGTTTTAACGGCGGACTATGACCTCACGCGGCGCGCAGAGATCGCCAGAGCCTATGGCTGGCTGGGAGAACTCAAGCCCTGGCTCAAGCCGGGATTGCGGGAATAGTCTAACCTTCCCGCCACTTCTCCATCGCGGAAGAAATGGCAAAGGTCTCGCGGTATTTCGGACTGTCAGATGGGCGCGGCGCACGGTCGCGCGTCAGCTCCATGATTTCCGCCAGCTTGTTATGCGCCGCGCCCGGTTGCCCGGCTCCGATATAGGCGTGAAGTTCGACCAGAGCATTGGACAGCGGATCGTCGGCGCGAATGACGAAGTAGGGCTCGTCATCGGCGAGGTCGTCATAGCAGTCATATTTGGATTTGTTGGATTTGGAACCCAGCGTGCGGTCAGTCGACATGGCGGCAGCCCTCTTGAATACGAATCAGTGTTGTCAGTGTAGCGCGGCAGGCGTGATTGATCAGCCCGCACCTGCCGCATCCAGCAGCGCGCCGCGCGCCATGGAATTCTGGAAAAACATCCGGATCAGCACATTCGCCATTGCATCGACACCAAGCGAACAGACGCTTTCTTCGAAGATAGATATGGTCCGCTGGCGCCAGCTGCTATCGCGACAGATGCAAAACGAGCTGCCGTTCGTGCGGATGGTCGCGGTGCTCGAACAGGTAGAGTCCTTGCCAGGTGCCCAATGCGAGCCGCCCATCCGTGACGGGAATGGAGAGCGAGGTGGCCGTGAGTGCTGATTTGATATGAGCAGGCATGTCGTCCGGGCCTTCTGTGGTGTGTCGCAGCCAGGCCATGGACGAGGCATCGCCATTCGGCACAAGGCGGCGAAAGAATTCGTCCAGATCCCGGCGCACATCCGGGTCGGCATTTTCTTGAATCACCAGCGAACAGGAGGTGTGCCGGACAAAGCAGATCAAGAGGCCCTCGCCATCGGCATTGCCCCGAACGAAATGGTCAGCGTCGCGGGTGAATTCATAAAGGCCCGGGCCGGTGGTCGAAAGGCGAAGCGTCGTCTGAGGCATAAGCTAGAGCCCGTTCAGCTCCCAGCGCCGGACCAGCTTGGCCGTTCCGCCGGAGCTTTCATAGAGGCCTTCGGCGGCGTCGGTTTCCGATGACGTCCACATCATGAATGTCGCCGGGCTGTCGCGCACATCCTCGACCACCGCTTCGAACAGGGCGCGGCCCGCGCCCTCTCCCCGGCCATCCTGACCCACGCAGACCTCGGCGAGCCAGGCTCCGGCCCCGCCATGACCACTGTCATAATAGGCGTGCCAGACGGCATAACCGATGGCTGCGCCATCCTTCTCCGCCACGAGGACGTGGAAGCTCGCATCATGGGAGAAGAGAGTCGCCTTGATGTTTTCCGGCGTGCAGTGCTCTGTCGAGTCGTTGACGACTTCATTCAGCTCGCGGGAGAGACGCGCGATCGCGGCTGCGTCTTTGGGCCGGGCAGCGCGGATGGTGAGTTCGGTCATGATGCTCTCCTTGCTCTCGTTACCGTAACGGCTTCAGTCCATTTGACCGGGCGCCGGCGTTGTCGGGTCAGGATTTTCGCCAGAACACGCCGAAGCGATCGATGGTCACCAGCGGATCTGAAATTCTACGTCTGGCCCGGAAATCCGTTACAGCAGTCTCACATGTCGACAGACCATAGTCGTCGATAATGCAATACCCACCCGGCACCAGCTTGTCATAGAGCGCTTCAAGTACATCCATGGTCGAGGCGTACATATCTCCATCCAGCCGGAGAATCGCCAATGGCCCGATATCGGCCGTTGGCAATGTGTCGGCGAAAAAGCCCTTCAGGAACACCACACGGTGGTCCATCAAACCATACCGTTCAAAATTCCGGCGTACCTCGGCTTCCGACACAGCAAGAACATCGTATTGATGGAGCGTGTCGCCGGCATCCTGCGGATAGCGATCCACATCCGGAGGCGGCAGCCCTTCAAAACTGTCTGCGACGAACACGCAGCGTTCGCGATCACCCAATGCTTCGAGCAGCCCGCGCATGAAGATGCAGCTCCCACCGCGCCAGACGCCGGTTTCTATCAGATCGCCTTCTATGTCGTCCGATATCACCGAGCGGACGCAGGTCTCGATATTATCGAGGCGTTTGAGGCCGATCATGGTATCGGCATAGCCAGGCCAGTATTCGCCGCCGATCCTTTCTGCAGCCGTCACCGGCCGGGTTTCGGCGATCATCAGGTCCCATCGCGATATCAAGCCGGACAGGCGCCGCAAGATCCGCCGCCATACTGTGCGATTGCGGCCCGCAAAATAATCCACCGGCATAGGTGGTTCCGGCCAGAGTTGAAAGGACAGCGCCTTCTTGAGCAAGTCGATATAGAGGTCCTCGCTTCGTCTCATCGAGTCACTCCCATCGTCAATACGCTGCCCTCAACCGGGCGATGTCGCCTAGTTATCCAGGAAGCTCCGCAGCTTGCGGCTGCGGCTCGGGTGTTTGAGCTTGCGCAGGGCCTTGGCTTCGATCTGCCGGATACGTTCGCGGGTCACCGAGAATTGTTGGCCGACTTCTTCCAGCGTGTGGTCGGTATTCATACCGATGCCAAAGCGCATCCGCAGCACGCGTTCCTCACGCGGGGTGAGTGAGGCGAGCACGCGAGTCGTGGTTTCCCGCAAATTGGCATGGATGGCCGCATCGATCGGCAGGACGGCATTCTTGTCCTCGATGAAATCGCCGAGATGGGAGTCTTCTTCATCACCGATCGGCGTTTCGAGAGAGATCGGCTCCTTGGCGATCTTCATCACCTTACGCACTTTTTCCAGCGGCATGGCGAGTTTCTCGGCCAGCTCTTCCGGTGTCGGCTCACGGCCCCATTCGTGCAGGAATTGCCGCGAGGTGCGAACGATCTTGTTGATGGTCTCGATCATGTGCACCGGAATCCGGATGGTACGGGCCTGATCCGCGATGGAGCGCGTGATCGCCTGCCGGATCCACCAGGTCGCATAGGTCGAGAATTTATAGCCGCGGCGATATTCGAATTTATCGACCGCCTTCATCAGGCCGATATTGCCTTCCTGAATCAGATCGAGGAATTGCAGCCCGCGATTGGTGTATTTCTTCGCAATCGAAATAACGAGACGCAAATTGGCTTCGACCATTTCCTTCTTGGCGATGCGCGCTTCGCGTTCGCCTTTCTGGACGGCTTTCACGATACGGCGGAAGTCATCCACGGGAACACCGGACCGCGTTGCAATCTCGGCAATTTCTTCGCGAACCTTCTCGACCTCGACGGCCTCACGTTCAACAAACCGCTTCCACGCCTTGGTCTTGTCCTGATATTCATCCAGCCAGTTCGGATTTGTTTCGTTTCCGAAATAAGCTTCCATGAACTGGATGCGCGAGACGCCATGTGCGTCGGCCATGCGCAGCAGCTTGCCCTCGAGCGCCATCAATTCCTTGTTGATCGCATAGAGCTGTTCGACCAGCGCCTCGATCCGGGCATTGTTGAGGTGAAGGCTGTTGAGCTCGGTGACAATCCGGTTTTCCAGCTCCTCATACTTCTCGCGGCTCTGCTTTGTGAGGTCCTTGCCCTCGGCGCGCGCGGTGACGAGTTTGTCCTGAAGTTTACGGAAGGCCGCAAAGTCGGCGGCGATCGCATCCAGCGTCACCATCACTTCTTCGCGCAGCTCGGCTTCCATGGCGGAGAGGGAAAGGTTTACGCCCTCCTCCTCGTCATCATCGTCGTCGTCGCCGCCTTCGCCTTCGACCTTGTCTTCCTTGTTCTTCTCTTCATGCCCTTCCGGCATTTTCGGCTTGGGCTTGTCTTCCGGCTTGCCGCCCGGCTGCTGGTCCGGCCGTCCGGTTTCGGAATAATCCGGCTGCGGATTCTTGCCGCCATAAGTGGCGTCGAGATCAATCACATCGCGCAGCAGAACGCGGCCTTCCGCCACTTCCTCGCGCCAGACCATGATGGCCTCGAAGGTCAGCGGGCTTTCGCACAGACCGCGGATCATGGCATTGCGGCCGGCCTCGATGCGCTTGGCAATGGCGATTTCGCCTTCGCGGGACAGCAATTCGACCGTGCCCATTTCGCGCAGATACATACGAACAGGGTCGTCGGTGCGATCAGCCGACGATGGCGTGTTCTGACCGGTGACAGCGGTCGATCCCTTGGCGCTGACGGCCTTGCCGCCCTCGTCGTCGTCTTCGTCATCCTTTTCGTCGTCGTCGCCGTCTTCAGACTTGGACTTGGCTTCATCCTCGTCTTCGGGCGAATCCTCATTGTCGATGACATTGACGCCGACTTCGGACAGCTGGGCCAGCACGTCCTCGATCTGCTCGGAGGTAAATTCCTCCTCTGGCAAAACCTTGATGATTTCATCATGCGTGACAAAGCCGCGTTTTTTCGCGGCCTTGATCATCGCCTTTACGGACTGATCCGTGAGATCGAGCAGCGGTCCATCCTGTGGCGTTTCGCCGGAATTGGCTGGAGCTGTCGATTTCGTTTTTGTTGCCATTATCCGTTTTTCCTGTCCGGCGGCATGACGCCGCTCGTAATTCCTGACTTCGCCCGGCCTATTGGCCGGTCTGCCGACGCGCCTTGCCGCGGCGATGAACTTCCATCAAGCCGCGCAACGTATCGGCATCATCATTCTCGATCTCCTCGGCGAGCCGAGACCGCATTTCCTGCCGCTGCTTATTATACCCCGTCTGTTCCATATAATCGCTTGCGATGCGTGTCCAAGCCTCTTCTCGCTGGATAACAGTTGCGGTCTCACCACCCAGCGCCGCCCGCATGGGCTGTTTTTCAAGATCAAGACGCTTCAATGCACTCGCAAACCCCTGCCCTGCAAGGTGATTCCGCAAGCCACCCGTCTGCTCGACATGCCCTTCGGCCAGTGCATCCAGAATAGCATCCCGAAGCGGATTCAGCTGCACACAGTTCAGCAGAGATAACATTTCGGTCTGGTTTTCTGCAATTTCCGGGTATTCAACCGCGGCCAGAAGCAAGTGACGCAAGCGCGTCGGAACCGGCCCCGTCTCGACAAGGCGCTTGGTTTCGGCAGTGGCGCCCAGGGCCGCGCCCTTTTTGACGTATCGCCCACCCGATCGCCGCGTCGAGCCGAAAATCTGCTCCAGCTTCTGGTCAAACTCGCGCTGATACTCGGCCCGTACATCGGGGTTTTCGATTCGATAGAGCAGGGCGCGCAGCCGCTTGCGAAAACCGGCGCGGCGATCCGGATCGTCCAACGGCTCTTTTTCGGCCTCGATATCCCACAGAATCGACGCCAGAGGCCGCGAATGCCCCAAGGCTTCCGTGAGGGCAGATGCCCCCTCATCCCGCAGCATGTCATCCGGATCCTTGCCCTCCGGCAAAAAGACAAAGCGCAAGGTCCGCTCCGGCTCCAGCAGAGGGAGTGCGCGTTCTGCGGCCCGATTGGCGGCCATACGTCCGGCATTATCGCCGTCAAAGCACAGGGTCGGCTCACCGCCCGCGCGCCAGAGCAATTGCATCTGGTCCTCGCCCAGCGCGGTTCCCAGCGGCGCCACGGCATGTTCGATCCCGGCCCGCGCCAGCGCGATGGCGTCGAAATAGCCTTCCGCGACAATCAGTCCGCGGGCCCCCGATTTAGGATTGGCTGCAGCTTTGCGGGCTTGCGGGTAGCGATAGAGATTATGCCCCTTGTGAAAGATGGGGGTCTCCGGCGAATTGAGATATTTTGCCCGGGCATTCGCCGACATCGCCCGCCCGCCAAAGGCCACCAGCCGCTCGCGCGGGTCGCGGATGGCAAACATGATGCGGCCGCGAAAGCGGTCATAGGGCGCACCACCATCGTCCGGCGCAATCAGCAAGCCGCAATCGATCAACTCGTCCGGTTTCGCGCCAGCCGCGATCAGCTCGTCTTTCAGAGCTGTACGGGAATCGGGCGCAAAACCGATTTCATATGTTTCCCATTCTGCCGGTCCATAGCCGCGCCGCTCCAGATAATGGCGCGCATCGGCGCCCGCGCCCGACCGCAATTGCCGGGAAAAGAAGCGCTGCGCCAACTCCATCCACTCGATCAGGGATTTGGAAGCTTCGGCTTTTTTCGCCGCTTCCGGATCGGCTTTGGGCAGGGGAATACCGGCGATCGAGGCCAGCTGCTCTGCCGCCTCCATGAAGGACAGACCTTCCATTTTCATCAGCCAGTCAAACGCATCGCCATGCTCACCGGAGGCAAAGCAATGGTAGAATTTCTTCTCGTCATTGACGAAGAAGGACGGCGTCTTTTCCTTCTTGAAAGGCGACAGGCCGGCGAATTCGCGGCCCTGACGTTTCAGCTGAATCTTTCGCCCGACCAGATCCGACATCCGGACCCGGGCACGAATTTCATCCTTGAAATCGTCTGTCAGACGCATGGCGAATCCGGCTGCTCGAAAGACCGGCAGACTACGTCATGGCGCGCCAAATGGCGACGGCTCACGCTGCGTTGGTCAGCAGGTTCTTGATCTTCGCGCCAGCTTGCGAGAAATCCATACGGCCGGTGTAACGCTCTTTCAGAGCGCCCATGCACTTGCCCATGTCTTTCAGGCCTGTTGCGCCGAGTTCGTCGACGACGCCGCGGGCAGCATCCTCGATTTCATCGTCATCCATCGGCTTGGGAAGGTATTCGCGCACGATGTCAGCTTCCGCCCGCTCCTTCTCTGCCAGATCAAGGCGGCCAGCGCTCTCGTATGTATCCGCGCTTTCGTCCCGCTGCTTGGCCAGCTTCTGCAGGATGGCCATGATCTCGCCGGACTCGCAGCCCTGGCAGCGATCTTCCGCGCGGGCTGCAATGTCGCGATCCTTGATCGCGGTGAATACAAGGCGGAGCGTGGAGAGACGCACGGCATCCTTGTTTTTCATCGCCGTTTTCAGATCAGAAGTAATTCTTTCACGTATGGACATGCCACCGATAACCTCAATGCCTGACGGAAAATCCGTAAGCCGTTTGTTTTTAAACCGTTTTCCTGCTCAGGTCGTTTCTTGACGCTTTGCGGCCAGTCTCCTAGCTTCGCGCGCCACCAAGATATAAAAGATAGCGATCCCCGCCCTCTTTTTGCAAGGAGCGCGCTCGTATGACGACGACGCAAAAAAATCAAGCCCAAAAGCCAACAGGTTATGCCCGTCTGGTCCTCGCTGACGGCACCGTATTCACGGGCGAAGGCCTTGGGGCGACAGGCGAATCAGTCGGCGAATTGTGCTTCAACACGGCCATGACCGGCCAACAGGAAATTCTCGCCGACCCCTCCTATGCCGGCCAGATCGTCTGTTTCACCTTCCCGCATGTGGGAAATGTCGGGACGAATGACGCGGATGAAGAAGCCAGCTGTGATGCGGCAAAACACGCCGCAACGGGCATGGTCATGCGGGCGGACATGACCTCGCCGGCCAATTATCGCTCCATGTCCCATTTCGCGGACTGGATGGATCAGCGCGGCATAATCGGCGTTTCCGGCGTCGATACGCGGGCCATCACACGGCGTATCCGCGAAAGCGGCATGCCGATGGCCGTGATTGCGCACTCCGATACGGACGCATTTGATCTGGATGCCCTTCGTGAAAAAGCGCGCAGCGCGCAGACGATGGAAGGCCGTGAACTGGCCGCAGATGTCATGTCGAGCGAAAATGCAGACTGGAAAGACGGCGACTGGGACTGGGATACCGGCCATGGCGTCGGGCCAGCCGACGGCCCGCTTGTGGTCGCACTCGATTATGGCGTGAAAGCCAACATCCTCCGCCGGCTGGTATCGGCTGGAGCGCGGGTGACCGTCGTGCCCGGCAAATCGTCTGCCAAAGACGTGCTGGCGCTGAAGCCGGATGGTGTGGTGGTCTCGAACGGTCCCGGAGACCCGGCAGCGACCGGCCGATATGCCCTGGACGCCATCCGCGGCGTCATTGATGCCGGCATACCGGTGCTGGGCATTTGCCTCGGGCATCAGATGCTGGCGCTGGCGCTCGGTGGCAAGACGGTCAAGATGGCGCAAGGCCATCATGGCGCGAACCACCCGGTGAAAAATCATGAGACCGGACAGGTCGAGATCGTCTCCATGAATCACGGTTTTGCCGTGGATGCGTCCAGCCTGCCAGATGATGCGGTGGAGACCCATATCTCCCTGTTTGACGGCACCAATTGCGGCTTCCGTCTGACCTCGCGGCCCGTCATGTCGGTGCAGCACCACCCGGAAGCCAGCCCGGGCCCGCAAGACAGTTATGCTGTCTTCGACGGTTTCGTCGCATCGTTGAAGAAAGAGACTGCTTGATGAATCCCGCGCAGCAATGTCCCGCGTGCGGAGGCGCATTCGAGACCGCCTACGCGGCGTTCGATATTCCGCTGGGCCAGAAAGCCGGCATCAATGCCTGCAATACGTGCGGCCTCGCCCAACGCGATCCGGGCATTGCCTTCGACTTCACGCATCTGGGCGCCGAACATTATCTGGACGACTGGAAGGCGCTGGAGCTTTCCGGCCTGTCGTTCAAGTTCGATCGCATGATGGACGCGGCCCGCGACCTGACGCCGTGGGTGGTGAAGACCGGCCCATGGGACAAGCACGTTCTGGATGTCGGATCGGGACCGGGATATTTTCTGTTTCATGCCCGCGCCCACGGCTGGAAAGTCCAGGGCGTCGACCCGTGGCAGGCCATTGCCGCCTGGGGCACGAAGCACCTGAACATTCCCGTTGAACCGGTCCGTATCGAAGACAGCCAGTTGCCCGGCCATAAGTATGAGGTCGTCACGACGCTGGACGTCATCAGTTTCACCGACGATCCGGTCGCATTCCTGAAAGCCTGCCGCGCCAAGCTGAAGCCGGGCGGCCTGCTGATGGTATCGACGCCCAATTATGGCTCCGATATCCGCAAGGAAAAGGGCCCCGAATGGCCCAGCCTTGCCGCCAATGTACGACGTTGGTTCTTCACGCCCGAAAGTCTGGAGCGAACTGCCAGAGCCGCCGGTTTTGGCGCTTGCCGGGCCCAGCTCGCCGGTGGTGAAGGCGGCGATGAGGAACTGCTCTTCTACGCCCAAAACCCACACAAGGCGTCGATCAGCTGGTCGGATATTTCCGAAGAGACACCATCAGACAACATGCTGCCACCGCTGGACCGGCGGCAGGTCGATGCCAGCCTGTTGACGGATCAGCAAAAACACTGGCGCGAAAACGGCTATCTGATCTTGCGGAATTTCATTCCGGAAGACGTCGTGGATGCCTATTGCCGCGTTCGCGAGCGGATATCCGCAGACGGCGGCTGGGATGACGAGACGCCCTATATGGAGATCAGGGAGATCCGCGATCTCTGTCTCCACAAGCCACTGGTCGATACGCTTCACTCGCTGATCGGCGAGGAAATGGTGATGAATCTGAATCTCACCGGCTGGAAGACGACCCAGCGCGACTGGCATCAGGACGATTATCTCAATCCGGATGAAGTGCGCGGGCGCTATGTCGCTTGCTGGTTTGCGCTGGACACGATCACACCGGATTCGGGGCCGTTCCAGTTTGTACCCGGATCCCACCAGTGGCCGCATATCAAGAAAAGCAAAATCCTGAATTTCGTGCCTGAGGAAGTCCGGCAAACGCGGGCCTGGCCGATCCATTCCGAGCGCGTCCTGACGCCCTTCTTCGAAGAAAAGATTGCGGCTGAAAATCTGGAAAAGGTCGAATTCACGGCCGAAAAGGGCGATGTCCTGATCTGGCATGCCCGCCTTTTGCATCGCGGCACAGTGGCGAAGAACCCGGACCGCTTGCGCAAGGCCATCATTTCTCACTACACCGCGCTCGACGCCATGAAGCATTACGGCGCGGTTGAGCGCTGGGATACGGGCGGGCTGTATTTCGTCGAGAGCAAGAAACGCGAAGCCGATCCGGCGCGCGTTGTCGAAACGCTATAACCGGGGACGGGCCGTATGACAGCTTCATCCGGCCTGACACGGCGCGGTGCCCTGCTGGCCAGCCTGGCGGGGCTGGGTGTTGCCGCCTGCAGCGGACGTCGTGAAGCGCCCCCGGGTCTTTTGCGCGTCGCCATCAGCAACATGCCCGACTCGCTGGACCCGGCCATCGGCCAGTTCGCCGCCTCTGCCCTCCTCTACAAGCAACTCTTTGCACCTTTGACGGACTATTCTGATGACCTTGGCGTCGGGCCGGGGCTCGCGGACAACTGGTCTGCAGAAGACGCCGGACGCCGCTGGATCTTTACCCTGCGCGAGGACCTGCGATGGTCCGACGGGCATGAGCTGACCGCCGATGACGTTGTGTGGTCGGTGCAACGCATCCTCAACCCGGCTACGGCGGGCGGCGAGCTCGGCGATTTCTATGCGGTCGAGAATGCGCGCGCCGTCCTGACGGGGGAAATGCCGCCATCGGAAGTCGGCGTCCGGCAAGTTGGTGCGCGGCAAGTTGAATTCCGCCTGCAACAGCCTCTGGGCCTGTTTCCAACACTGATGCGGGAATTCTATCCCTTCCCGCGGCATGCCATCGAGGCCCATGGCAATGACTGGGTGCGTCCAGAAAACTTTGTGGGATCGGGGCCGTTCAAGCTGGCAGATGTCGGCGCTCTGTCTTTTGATCTGGTGCGAAATGATTTCAGTTATGCGCCGGCAGCCGTCGCCGCAGCCCATGTCGAGATTGTGGATGATGCGTCCACGCGTACACGCATGTTCAGAGCGGGTGATTTTGATCTGGCAGACGCCCCGCCGCCGACGCAGATTCCCTTATTGCGCCGGCAATTGGGAAATCGGGTTCACAGCTTCCCGGCCCCGAAATTCACCTATCTGAAAATCAATCTGCGCCGACCCGCTCTTCAGAATGTACGGCTCCGCCGATTTCTTTCCGTCGTGACTGATCGGGCCTTTCTCGCCAATCAGATCATGGCAGAGGCCGCGACTGAAACTCAAACCGTTATCCCCGATAGTCTGCAGCCGCCGCAGGCCGGTGTGGCACCCCCGTCCGGCGATTTTTCGGAATTGTCGCGGCTCACTTTGCGCACGACGTCAGGCGATCGCGAGCGTCTGGCCATTGCAATTGCCGATGACTGGAACCGCGCGGGCGTCCAGACGGAATTATTGGCGACGGCACCGGTTGATCTCTATTCGGCCGTTGATGGCGGCGATTTTGATATCGCCCTCTCACATTTTGACCGCGGTCTGAAAGCCAATCCCAACTTCATGATGGAGCCATTCACAGAAGGCGGGTTCGCCGACGATTCCGGCTGGTTTGAAACCGGTGCGCCGGAAGCCGATGCTTTCAACGCCGCAATCGCAGCAGCGCGCCAAGCTGTGGAGGACGGCGAACGAACGCGATTCTATCAACAGGCGGAAGCCATCCTGCTGGATCAGCAAGTCATCATCCCGCTTCTTCATGAACAGGCACACTGGCTGATTTCGGATCGTGTGTCAGGCCTGACGCCTGATGTTCAGCCACAAATCTGGCGGAACTTGTCAGTCAGCGGCGCGTAAAGCCTCTCGCCAATCCTGCGAATCCGGTCTATGACCGCCTCCTAGCACGACAACCGAACGCTTCTGGCACCGCCGCGCGCGAAATGCGCGCATTGCGGCGGCGAAAAGCGCGCAAATTTATACGGGGCCGGGATGCCAAAACGGACTGACATCAACAGCATTCTGATCATTGGCGCGGGACCGATCATTATCGGTCAGGCCTGCGAGTTTGATTATTCCGGTGTGCAGGCGGTCAAGGCGCTGAAGGAAGAGGGCTACCGGGTCATTCTGGTGAACTCCAACCCGGCCACGATCATGACGGATCCCGAGCTGGCGGATGCGACCTATATCGAACCTATCACGCCGGAAATGGTCGCCAAGATCATCGAGAAAGAACGCCCGGATGCGCTGTTGCCGACCATGGGCGGACAGACCGCCCTCAATTGCGCGCTGCAGCTGGACGAGCGCGGCATTCTGGAGAAATTCGGCGTCGAGATGATTGGCGCCAAGGCCGATGTCATCGACAAGGCCGAAGACCGCGAGCGCTTCCGCGAGGCGATGGACAAGATCGGCCTTGAAAACCCGCGCGCCGTCGTCGTCTCCTCCCCCAAGATCAGGGACGAAGATGGCCGCATCATTGGTTATGACCGGGCCGCGGGCGCGATCAAGGCCATGCAGGCCATCGACGAGATTGGCCTGCCCGCCATTATTCGACCGGCCTTTACGATGGGCGGAACCGGCGGCGGCGTCGCCTATAATCTCGATGAATACGAAACCATCGTCCGCGCCGGCATCGAGGCCTCGCCGACCGGCCAGGTTCTGATCGATGAAAGCCTTCTCGGCTGGAAAGAATACGAGATGGAAGTTGTTCGCGACAATGCGGATAATTGCATCATTGTCTGTTCAATCGAGAATATCGATCCGATGGGCGTGCATACCGGTGAC
Organism: Hyphobacterium sp. CCMP332; assembly: GCF_014323565.1. Taxonomy (NCBI): domain Bacteria; kingdom Pseudomonadati; phylum Pseudomonadota; class Alphaproteobacteria; order Maricaulales; family Maricaulaceae; genus Hyphobacterium; species Hyphobacterium sp. CCMP332. The sequence continues at coordinate 379,856 of NZ_CP058669.1, read as the reverse complement.
AGCGTTACGGTGGCCCCTGCCCTCACCCTGACCGACAAGGAATACCAGCGCATGCGGACGGCCTCCATCGCCGTCCTGCGCGAGATTGGCGTCGAAACCGGCGGGTCGAATGTGCAATGGGCTGTGAACCCGGCCGATGGCCGAATGGTCGTCATCGAAATGAATCCGCGCGTGTCGCGCTCTTCGGCACTGGCATCCAAGGCTACCGGATTTCCGATTGCCCGCGTCGCGGCCAAGCTGGCGGTCGGTTATACGCTCGATGAAATCGAGAATGACATTACCGGCGGCGCAACACCCGCCAGCTTTGAACCGACAATCGATTATGTCGTCACCAAGATTCCGCGCTTTGCGTTCGAGAAATATCCCGGCGCCGAAAACATCCTGACGACCTCGATGAAGTCCGTCGGCGAGGCCATGGCCATAGGCCGGACGTTCCACGAGAGCCGGTTCAGAAAGGCGCTCGCTTCGATGGAAACTGGTCTTTCGGGCTTCGACGAGGTCGAATCGAGGGCGCACTGGACGAGGCACGCGATCACCCGCGCGCGGTCTCGGTCCCTGCCCGTCCGACCGGATGCGCACCATCGCCCAGGCCATGCGCCATGGGCTGACGGTCGATGAAGATCAACGCCGCCACGTGCGTTTGACCCGTGGTTCCTGCGCCCGCATCCGCGAAATCGTAGAGGCAGAGGCGGGTATCCGCCGCGACGGCCTGCCGATGACCGAAGAGGGCTTGCGCCACTGAAAGATGATGGGCTTTACCGATGCCCGCCTTGCCATGCTGACCGGACGCGACGAAGAACAGGTGCGCCGCGCCCGCGTCAATCTGGGCGTGCATGCGGTCTTCAAGCGGATCGACACCTGCGCCGCCGAATTCGAGGCGCAACCCCTACATGTATTCCACCTACGAGGCCCCGATGATGGGCGAGGTGGAATGAGGCGCGGCCCTCGGGCGCGAAAAGGTCGTCATCTCGGGGCGGCGGCCCGAACCGGATCGGTCAGGGGATCGAGTTCGATTACTGCTGCTGTCACGCCTGTTTCGCGCTCTCGGATGCGGGTTACGAGACGATCATGATCAACTGCAACCCCGAGACGGTCAGCACCGATTACGACACCTCGGACCGGCTATTTCGAGCCGCTGACCGCTCGAGCATGTCATGGAGATCCTGCGCGTCGAGCAGGAGAACGGAACGCTGCACGGCGTGATCGTGCAATTCGGCGGGCAGACGCCGCTGAAACTGGCGCGCGGGCTGGAGGCCGAGGGCATTCCCGATCCTCGGCACCACACCCGACGCCATCGACCTTGCCGAAGACCGCGAACGGTTTCAGGCGCTGGTCAACAAGCTGGATCTGAAGCAGCCCAACGAACGGCATCGCATCGAAGAACGCGCAGGCGCTCGCCATTGCGAAATTCATCGGCTTTCCGCTGGTTCTGCGTCCGTCCTATGTGCTGGGCGGACGAGCGATGGAGATCGTGCGCGATCGCGAAGGCCTGGAGCGCTATCTGCGCGAAGCCGTCGTCGTTTCCGGTAAAACGCCCCTGCTCGTCGATCGCTATCTGGAGAATGCCGACGAAGTGGACGTCGATGTGATCTGCGACGGCGAGGATGTCTTCGTGGCAGGCGTCATGGAACACATTGAAGAAGCCGGTGTGCACTCCGGCGACTCGGCCTGCTCGCTGCCGCCCTTCTCACTGTCGAAGGACATGATTGCTGAGCTGGAAGCCGAAGCGACCGCCATGGCCAAGGCCATCGGGGTCTGCGGGCTGATGAATGTCCAGTTCGCCGTGAAAGACGGCACCATATATGTACTGGAAGTCAATCCGCGTGCCTCGCGCACCGTGCCATTCGTGGCCAAGGCGATTGGCATCCCGGTGGCCAAGATCGCCGCGAAGGTCATGGCGGGAGCCAAGCTGGCCAGCTTTGGCCTGAAACGCCCCAATCCCAAACACGTCGCCGTAAAGGAAGCCGTTATGCCGTTCGCCCGCTTCCCGGGCGTGGATCCCGTCCTCGGCCCTGAAATGCGGTCCACCGGTGAAGTGATGGGCATTGATTCCTCATTCGAGAGCGCCTTTGCCAAATCCCAGATCGCTGCCGGCGTTAATCTGCCGCGCAAGGGCGCCGTCTTTATTTCGCTCAAGGAAGGCGACAAGCCGCTGATGATTGACGCAACACGCGCACTGGCGGATCTGGGCTTCGAGATTCTGGCGACCAAAGGCACCGCCAAAACCTTCACAGATGCCGGAATTCCGGTGCGGGTCGTCAACAAGGTCTATGAAGGCCGGCCGCACATTGTAGACGACATCAAGAATGGCCGGGTGCAATTAATCGTCAATACAACGGAAGGCCGGCTGTCCCATAAAGACAGCTATTCCATCCGTCGAACCGCACTGGAATTGAAGGTGCCGTGCTATACAACTGCCTCGGCAGCGATCGCGGCTGTGCGCTCACTTGAAAAGATTGATGAAGGAGCGCTTGAACCGCACGCCTTGCAATCCTACTCTAATTGATCTCTCCTCAATGCAGATAAGAACTGCCAAGAATCAAAAATGTCAAAAATTCCTATGACCGCCGACGGTTTCAAAGCCCTCGACGAAGAAATGAAGCACCTGAAAACGACTGAACGCCCTGCGGTGATTCAGGCGATTGCGGAGGCGCGCGAGCACGGCGACCTTTCCGAGAACGCCGAATACCATGCGGCGAAGGAACGTCAGGGCTGGATTGAAGGCCGTCTGGCCGAGATCGAGGACAAGCTGGCCCGCTCCCAGGTGATTGATGTCGCCAAGCTGAGCGGTGACACCATCATGTTCGGCGCGACCGTGACCGTCGTCGACGAGGACACGGATGCCGAAGCTGTCTACAAAATCGTCGGCGAAGACGAAGCCAGCGTCAAAGACGGCAAGATTTCCATCACCTCTCCGATTGCGCGCTCCCTGATCAACAAGGAAGTTGGCGATGTGATCGAGGTGAATGCACCGGGCGGTCTGAAATCCTACGAGATTTTGAAGGTCGACTGGATCTAGCCCGCACGATCCGAAACAGGAACGGCCGGGGCTTTCCCCGGCCGTTTTCGTTGCAGAACAGATCTTTCGCAATTTCGAACCGCGAACCCGGGTCCCGCTTTCGCTGAGAACGCCTTATCTCAGGCCGGGAACGTGATCGGCCGGATCAATGCGCTCGCCGTTCAAACGCACTTCCACATGGACATGCGGCCCTGTTGAATTGCCGGTATTCCCGACGCGTCCAATTTGCTGGCCTGAGGTCACGGTGTCACCAACCGCTACGTCAAAACCCTGCATATGCGCATAGACGGTCTGCCAGCCATTGCCGTGATCAAGGGCCAGCGTATTGCCCCATGCCTCGCTGCCGCCAAAACCGTATTCAGCATGCACGACACGCCCCGCCGCCGGTGCCAGAATGGCGGTCCCTTCCGGGGCCGCAATGTCGGTTCCGTTGTGGAAAGGCGGTGCCGCGGCGGGCCGGGCCGGGCGTGGGCCGAAATTACTGGATATCCGGCCGCCTTCTACCGGACGCGCCGTGAAAGCGACGTCGGCAGCCGGGGCCATGTTCTGAGCCAGATTCACGCGGTCAATATCCGCAGGGCTCTGTGCCGGGGCCGTTATTCCCATAACGGGCTCGATCTGTTGAACCAATACGGGCGCGTCCCGCCGGTCAATCCAGACCGCCTGGGCAACGGTCAACGGAATAACCACGGTCAACGCCGAGGCCGCAAGGATAGTGCTGCGAAACCGGGCGGGACGATGGCCCGCAAGTATTGCCTTGATACGCATTTTTCTATGTCTCCTGTCTTGTGGTCCAAAAGCGGAGGCTGCAGGCGCAGCCAACCGCATCGCGTCGATCAGCGTGGCGGCATAGGCCGTCCGCGCTGTGCTCCCCAGCACATCGAGGGTTTCAGCGTCACAAGCGAGTTCACGCGCCGTTGTGAGTTCCTGCTCGATCCATTTCAGCGGCAAATGAAACCAGAGCAGAGTGACAAGTGCAGAGCCAATGAGGCGTTCGCGCTCATCCCCGCGCCGGGCGTGAACATATTCATGAGTGGCCGCAATGCGGAGCGCGGCCGCATCATCGAAAAGGGATTGAGGGAAAATGATCACCGAGGCCCAGCCGGTCAGCACGGGAGCCGGAAGACTATCACTCACCAGTATGCGGATATGCGGCAGTTCACCATCCGGCACCGAAGCTTCAAGCATCCGGCATTCGTGCTCATCCGGCGAGCGGCTGGATTTCAGGAGCCGCGCCCTCTGGAAATGCCTTAGCCATGCCAGGGCAAGTGAGACCAGCAGACCGGCGAGATATATCTTCATCAATGTGACGAAACTTAATGCGGGAGGTGGTATGGGTCCCGCATTGCCGGTTTCGCTGGCCAGAAATGCGCCGCTCAGAGCTGTATGATCCATCATCGGATCCATCACAGCCAGCGGCGCGGCTGGCTCCGGAACAAGGTAGATCAACGGGGCTGCGATCAGCGGAATGAAGCAAGTCAGCCGCGCCAGCCGCCAGGTGCCGACGCCCGTGCCAGACGACATGGAATGGCTGAAAACGAGCCAGATGACTGCGCCCGCGGCAAGCGAAACCAACGCGCCGACTGCCAAAGCCTGGGCAAAGTCGGCCATCAGGATTCTCCATCGCCGGAGGCGTCTTCAAGCAAGCGGGTGAGCTCCTCGGCCTCTTCCTCGGTAAACAGCTTGCTGGAGGCAAAGGCGGTGGCCGAAATGGGTCCGTCCATATCGAGGATATTGGCCGCGAATCCCCGGATGAGCTGCCCCATAAGCGCGACCTTTGCCACATTCGCCGAAAAGACCGCGAGGCCATGACTGTCCTCGCGCCGGATCAATTCCTTTTCCGTCATGCGCAAAAGCAGAGTCCGGGTGGTCGAATAGGACCAGCCGGTTTCAGGTCCCATGGCGTTCTGGACCTCCCGGGCGCTTTGCGCACCGGCTGACCAGAGGTGTTTGAGAACAGATAGTTCGGCATTCGAGGGTGTGTTGGACATCTTCATCCGTCGCATACATGTTACGTTTGTAGCTTACGTTACGCCTGTAACACATCTCTGTCAACGACCGGGTTTCAAGCCACCCTCGAACAGCACACACCGTGGCCGAAACACAGCCGCCCCTTGCCCCGCCCGGCGGGATCGGTCAGATGAAAGCATGACAGAGGGTCCTGAAATCTGGGCCGTGGCCGACACACGCCGAGGCGTGGAGAATCAGGCCATCGGCCTCGCTGAAGCGCTGGCGCGTGAGACAGGCGGACAAGTGCATCGGGCCGTGATCCGTGATGACGGCTATATCACGCTGCCGGATGCGGAGAATCCCGCGATCTGGATTGGCTGTGGCCGCCCCGCCATTGGCGTCGCGAAGCAGCATCGCAAGAACTACCCGCATGCGCGTTTCATCTATGTGCAGGACCCGCGCGGCCAGTATCAGCTCTTCGATGCGATCGTTGCGCCGATCCATGACCGGCTGGCCAGAAAGAATGCCCTTGCCATGATCGGCTCTCCCAATCGACTGACGGATGCGCGCCTGCACACGGAACGCGAAGAGTTCGCAGACCGGCTTGCGGAATTACCAACGCCGCGAGCGGCGATGTTGATCGGCGGCCCCAACAATCGATTGAAGATGACCGCGGCCGTCCAGAATTCAATTCTGGAGCGGGGCCAATGGCTCCTTGAAGAGGGCTATTCCCTGATGATCACGACGTCGCGGCGCACACCGGCCCCGCTCGTTCGTGCCCTCTCGAGCCTCGCGGAAAACCATCGCTGCTGGGTCTATCGCGGCGAAGGCGAGAACCCCTATTTTGCCTTCCTCGGGGCGGCGGACCTGATCTTCGTCACCGAAGACTCCACCAACATGCTCACAGAAGCCGCTTTTACCGGTAAGCCGGTCTATTCGTTGCCTCTGCATGGCAATCCGGGGAAATTCCGTCTTCTGCATGCGGCGCTCGAAGCCCGCGATGCGATGCGGCCCTTTCTCGGGCGGATCGACAGCTGGACCTACGAAAAGCTTGACGAAACCCGAAGGATCGCGAAGTTGCTGGCCAATTCATTCAATTGATCGGGGGAGACAAGCGATGATCAGGCTTATTTCGGGACTTTTACTGTTGGTGACTGCGACGGCATGCTCCCAAGGCGGGGATTCGCAGACTGCAGATTCCGGCCCCCCACAGGTCACAGCGGAACACAATGGAATCTGGCTTGCAGGACAACCAAGCGCGGCCGACATTCAGGCATGGGCAGACGCCGGGCGAACCGTGATCATCAATATCCGGCCGGATGATGAAGTGGCCGAATTGCCCTTCCAGGAAGACGTCGCGGCGCTCGGTGCCGGTATGACCTATGTACAGTTTGGCGTCGGCGGATCAGACGGGTTCAGCCGGTCCATGACATCGACCTTTACGTTTCAGATGAGCATGAATGAAGGCGCAGGCATCGTATTGCATAGTGCAACCGGACGCCGGGCGGCGTATCTCTATGCCGCGCACCTGATCGAAACCGGACAGGTGACGCCCGAAGAGGTCGACTCCCTCGGTCTTGCGCCGGACGGCAATCTGGACCCGGCAGTCATGCGGCAGCTTTCTCCACAATATGCTGAAGCCTTTCCTGAATAGACTTGTAGGCAAGCGGGCTTTGATTACTTAAGTCGGGATCAACGGAATTCCGAAAGAGCAAAATCATGTCTGAACCCCGCCACAGCAAAGTCGTCATCATTGGATCCGGCGCCGCCGGCTATACCGCAGCTATCTATGCAGCACGCGCCATGCTGAAACCGACGCTGATTGCGGGACTGCAACCGGGTGGACAGCTGACGATTACCACGGATGTCGAGAATTATCCCGGCTTTGCGGATGTTATCCAGGGGCCGTGGCTGATGGAGCAAATGCGGGCACAGGCCGAGCATGTCGGCACCGAGATCGTCGAGGACATTATCGTCGAAGCCGATTTGTCGCAGCGCCCCTTCAGGCTGAAAGGCGATGGCGGAGCCATTTACACAGCTGATAGCGTTATCATCGCAACCGGAGCCAGCGCGAAATGGCTGGGGCTTGAATCCGAACAAAAATTCCAGGGTTTTGGCGTTTCGGCCTGTGCCACGTGTGACGGCTTCTTCTACCGCGAGAAGGAAGTCTTCGTCATCGGCGGCGGCAATACCGCTGTCGAGGAGGCGCTGTTCCTGACCAATTTCGCCAGCAAGGTCACACTGGTCCACCGGCGCGATGAATTGCGGGCCGAGAAAGTCATGCAGGAACGCCTGTTCAAGCACCCGAAGATCGAGGTGATCTGGGACAGCACACTTGAAGAAATTACCGGCGATGATAATCCTCCGGGCGTGACCGGCGTGCGTCTTAGAAATCTGAAAACCGGTGCGGTTTCAGAACATCCCGCCGATGGTGTTTTCATCGCGATCGGCCACGCACCGGCCACGGAATTGTTCACCGATCAACTGGAATCCAAAGCTGGCGGCTATCTCGTCACCACGCCGGATTCTACTGCAACCTCCATTCCCGGCGTTTTCGCTGCCGGTGACGTCACGGACGATGTCTTCCGGCAGGCCGTGACGGCAGCGGGAATGGGCTGTATGGCGGCGCTGGAAGCCGAGCGCTTTCTGGCGGCTCAAGAATAGGCTGGATTTATCATTAAGTTGAATTAATTCGGTTGCAAGCCGCCGCTATGGCAATAGATGGCGGCAATCATACGATCCGCAATCCCGGGGAACAGGCATGCTTCAATTTGCACGAGCGATCATGGTCGCGGTCTTCTGCCTCGCCGCGCCGATGGCCGCAGCAGTCCAGTCCAGTGACGAGACGAGATTTGAATTATTCGATCCGTCTGTTGGCAATCATGGTGGTCAACAAATTGATTATTCGGTCTGGTCCGACATGCTCAGCGATATTGTCCTGAATGTCGGCCTGTCTGACCGGCGGTCGGCGCGCGGTGACCCCATCTTTACCGGCACGCGCATCTATACCGGCAATGACAGCCGCTATCGCTATGAAGCCAACCGGATCATCCTTCACCTTTTCGAGGATTTTCACACCGATGCCATTTCCGCCTATCGCGCGGAGCTGGAGCAATTGCCCGGCCAGATCAATTTCAGCGCCCTGCACCCCAATGAACAACTGGCCTACTGGCTGAACCTCTACACGGTCGCGATTGTCGAACAGGTTGCGTTGAACTATCCACGCCACGATCTTGACCGGATGAGAGCCCATGGCACGAATGAGGGTGTGTATGAAGCCAACATCCTGACCGTCATGGGCGAGCCGCTCAGCCTCAACGATATCCAGCACAATATAGTCTACCGCTATTGGGAAGATCCGCTTGTCATCTATGGCTTTTTCAATGGCAGTGTCGGCAGCCCCCGTATCCGGCGTGACGCCTATGCGGGTGACACGGTGTGGCGCCAGCTGGAGTCGAATGGCCGCGAGTTTGTGAACGCGTTGCGCGGCGTCGACAGCACGCCCAATCGTCTGGACATCTCCGAACATTACCGTTTTGCACGCCCGCATTTCTTTCCCGACTGGGAAAATCAGGTTCGGGCCCATTTGCTGAGCCTCGCCAATGACGACGTCGCCGAACTGGTGGAGCGTGACATGCCGCTACGGGCGAATGTCAATGAGTGGGGGCTCGCGGATATGACCAACGGGTCCAATCGCTGTGGTGGTTCGATCAGTCCGACAACGACAAATGCCAGCGGTGTTGAAAGGGAAGCCTCTTTCTGCAGCAACCTTCCTGACAATGCCCGGATTCTCCTGAATTTCGTCATCGAACGGCGGATGCGTCAGATGAGAAACGGCCTGTCCGGAGACGTCTTCATTCGCGATCTGCCTGACCGCAGCGAACAGATTGTCATCAATCTGGACGAGGATGAGGATGAGGATGAAGAAGCGGAAGAGGCTGAGGATCCATCCAACTGATCCCGGCATCAATGCAGTAAATTGGCGGCCCTTCGGGGCCGCTTTTCTTTTGGGGGAGTGCCAAGCCCCCCGATGACCGCTAAGCTGTGGTCTGCCTTGGGAGGAATTTATGGATCAGCGCAAAATTGACGGGTTTTCAGTCAATCCGATTGGCCTTGGCTGCATGGGTCTGTCCGCTTTCTACGGACAGCCGACGGATCAGGCCGAGGCGATCAAGCTGCTGCATGCTGCGATTGAGTCCGGTGTAAACCACTTTGATACTGCCGAAATGTACGGCATGGGCGCGAATGAGAAGCTGCTCGGGGCTGCGTTCGCGGACCGCCGCGACAAGGTACGTATCGCCACTAAATTCGGGCCGAAATTCCTGTTTGATGATGACGGGAAAATGACCGGTACGACCGTGGACGGAACGCCTGCCAATATGCGGCGTGCGGTGGAAAATTCTCTCGCCTTTCTGAAGACGGATGTGATCGACCTGTATTATCTGCACCGTGTTGACCCGAAAGTCGCGATCGAGGAGACCGTTGGCGCCATGGGCGAACTGGTCGCCGAAGGCAAAGTCCGGGCGATCGGCTTGTCCGAGGCGTCCGCTGACACCATTCGCCGCGCACATGCCACTCATCCGATTTCAGCCGTGCAAAGCGAGTATTCGATTTTTTCCAGGGACATAGAGTCCGATATTCTGCCCGCATTGAAAGAGATCGGTGCCACTCTGGTCGCATATTCTCCGCTCGGCCGCGGCTTGCTGACCGGCGCCATGACCCGCGACAACAAGCCGTCTGGTGAAGGTGAGTATCGTCAGGGCGCGATGCAACCACGCTTCGCGGACGGCGCATATGAGGCCAATCTCGCGCTTGTCGACGAGGTAAAGGCCATTGCCGAAGCTCACGGGGCAACGCCGGGACAGACCGCATTGGCCTGGGTGCTGGGGCGCGCCGACAATATCGTCGCCATTCCCGGAACGACCAAACTGGCCAACCTCAAATCCAACCTTGGTGCGGCAAACGTGTCATTGTCTAAAGACGAACTCGCCAAACTCGAAGGACTGGCCGATAAAGTCCACGGCGCACGTTACAATGAAAGCGGCATGTCGGCCGTGAACCGCTAGGCCGGCTAACCATGGATTGGGACAAACTCAAGTCATTTCACGCGGCAGCAGAGGCCGGTTCGCTCACCGCTGCGGCCGAAACGCTTGGCTTGTCACAATCTGCGCTCAGTCGACAGATTACGGCCCTGGAAGATCAACTGGGTATCAAGCTGTTTCACCGGCACGCCCGCGGACTCTTGCTGACCGAACCGGGCAAGCTGCTGTACAAGGCCGCGCACGACATCTCGGCCAAAGTCGCGCTGGCCGAAGCCATGGTTGCCGATTCCAGGGACAAGCCTTCCGGTGATCTTCGCGTCACGGCACCGACCGCACTGGGCGCGATCTGGCTCGCGCCCCGGCTGGCATCGTTCAATACAGCCTATCCCGATATCCGTATCCGGCTGATGCTGGATGATCACGAGCTGGACGTCGCCAGTCTGGAAGCGGAGTGTGCCATTCGTCCCTGGCCCTCGACCCAGAATGACCTGATACAGCGCAAACTCATGCAGGTGTCACAACACCTCTATGCCAGCCGTAGCTATCTGCATCGTTGCGGCACACCGGCCGCGCCGGAAGACCTCGACGATCATGCGATCGTGCAATATGGCCCGCCCTCTCTGGCGCCGATCCCGAATCTGGACTGGGCGGCGCGCCTTGGCCGCCCACCCGGCGCTGCGCCACGAGCGGCCATCGTCGAAGCCAATACAATCAACGCCGTCATGAAGGCCACCGAAGCGGGGCTGGGTATTGCCAGCCTGCCGGATTATGTCGCGCGTGAAAACGACAAGCTTGTTCGCGTTTTACCCGACGTTGAAGGGCCGGTGTTCGAGGTCTATTTCGTTTATGCGGAGGAATTACGCGGATCAAACCGGATCACGGTGTTTCGCGACTTTTTGATTGCAGAGGCCAAGCGCTGGGAAACCTGAATTTTTTCAATGCCCTGACCTCGCCACTATACCATTGCAAATCTGCATAACCGATATTCCACATTGGCTCTGGTCAATCTGGCGGCCATCCCTCATATCCTCGCCCGAACACAGCAGCAGCTGACACGTTCCCTTCTGAGTTTGCATACTGTCTCCTCCCCGACACCGTATGCACATTGCGCCGGGACCCTTCTCCTCCCCTAGGGCCCGGCGCTACAATTTCACAGATGTGAAAAAACCCCGGCCGATATGGCCGGGGTTTCTTTTTCCCGCGATATTTTCCGCTGCTAGCCGAGCGTCGACCGCAACATCCAGCCCATTTTTTCGTGAGCCGTCAGGCGCGGGGTCAGAATATCCGCCGTCGCCTCATCGCCAAGTTCGGCGGCCTGCTCGAGAGCAGAGCGAATAGTCGTGGCGACCTGCTCATGGCCGGCGAGCAAATCCGACAACATGTCGTTTGCGTCTGCCTTGGTCGCTTCCGATTTCACCTTCGCGAACCTGTCCATCTCCATGTAGGAAGACGGTGCCTTCACGCCCAGAGCCCGAACGCGCTCGGCAATATCGTCTGTGGCCGTCCACATCTCGTTGTACTGGGTTTCAAAAAGCATGTGCAGATCGTGGAAACGCGGACCCGTGACGTTCCAGTGATAAGCGTGCGTCTTGAAGTAGAGCGCATAGGTGTCGGCCAGCACCTCGGTGACGGCCTTCGCCATTGTATCGCGTTTCGCCTGGTCCATACCCATCGACATCGTCATAATTGACACTCCTTTCCGGCAGCGCTTTTGCGCCGTTATTTCTCATCACTCTGTATGAACCGCATCCAGACATAGATCAAATAACTATTATTCGTCACTAATATTATTTTTTTCTATGAAAGATTCTCCGCGAAGCGCCGGATCCGTTTGCCCGCCTCGCGCAATGAGTCATCATCCGTTGCATAGGAAATGCGAAAGCAGGGCGATCCGCCAAAGGCTGTGCCGGGAACGGCGGCGACCGCTTCCTCGTCGAGGAGCGCACTGCAGACGTCCACATCATTGTGGAGCGTCACTCCCTTCGCGGTGGTCTTTCCAATCCAGCCCGAGCATTCAGCAAATATATAGAAGGCACCTTCCGGAACCGGCGCCGACAGGCCCTTCGCCGCGTTGATATCCGCCAATACGATGTCGCGGCGCCTCTTGAACGCGTCATTGCGATCCCTGATGAAATCCATGGGGCCCTCAAGGGCTGCGAGCGCCGCCCACTGACTGATCGAGCAGGCATTGGAGGTCGTTTGCGAGATCACTTTGCGCATGGCGGCGATCAACGCTTTTGGCCCGGCGGCATAACCGATGCGCCACCCCGTCATCGAGAAAGCTTTCGAAACGCCATTCGTCGTCAGCGTCCGGTCGTACAGTCGGGGTTCGACCTGGGCGATCGTCGCAAATTCATAGCCATCATAGACGATGTGTTCGTACATATCGTCGGTCATGATCATGACCTGCGGATGGCGCAGCAAGACATCCGTCAGCCCGCGAATTTCGTCGGCCGTATATCCCGCGCCCGTCGGATTGGAGGGCGAGTTGAAAATGAACCATTTGGTTTTTGGCGTGATGGCGGCTTCGAGCTGCGCAGGCGTGATCTTGAATCCGTTCTCAATGCCCGCCGGGATGACTTTTGGTTCACCGCCGCATAGCCGGACCATTTCCGGATATGACACCCAGTAGGGGGCCGGAAACAGGACTTCATCGCCCGGATTCAGGGTCGCCACCAGGGCGTTATAAATGATGGGCTTGCCGCCCGGAGCCACCGATACCTGATCGGGGGTGTATACGAGGCCGTTCTCTCTCCCGAACTTGGCGACAATAGCCGCTTTCAATTCCGGTATCCCGTCAACGGCAGTATATTTCGTCTTGCCCGCGCGAATGGCTGCGATCGCCGCATCCTTGATATGATCGGGCGTATCAAAATCCGGTTCTCCGGCGCCCAGTGAAATGACGTCGACACCTTGCGCCCGCAAATCGCGCGCTTTCTGAGTGACGGCCAGTGTTGCCGAAGGCTGAACTCGTGCCAGCGCGTCCGATTGATGGAAGGTCATCCGGGAATCCTTTGTCCGAAAGTTTGATTCGAAACTAGCGGTCCCGGCGGCGGCGGCCAAGCGTCCAGCCCCTTTTCGGCCTCATTTGCCTATGGAAAGCCGCAAAGTTCTTGAACTTGGCCCGAATTGGCCCTCTGGAGGCCGGGAAGCTGCAGGACTGTCTTCAAGTCGAACGGCAATCGGGGAGATAAAAGATGGCCAGACCGGGAACCAGTAATGCCAGCGCTGTCACAGGGCTCATTCTTGCCGCTGCTGTTTTGGCCGTCACCCTGTTTCTCAATCAAAACCAGACTTCCGCCCGCCTGGTCATGCCCATGGCCGAACAGGGGGACGTCAATTCGAATGCCGATGGGCTGACACCCACGCCAGCGCGATAGCAAGAGGAATAGAAGATATGACCATCATTCGCAAAACAGCCGCTCCGGTCAAAGCACCCAGCGTTAGGGGTTTCGGCGTACTGGCGCGAACAGGCGGACAATCAGTGGCGGCGCTATACGACGCAAGACGCCGCGCCGAAAAAGCGCAAAAGCCCTGATATTCTGCCCTTTCCGGGTCGCCAGGCCTTCGCGAGTGGTTTAGATTACTCGCGGCGGGATTGTTGATTGGGCCAGGGCAGGCATTTGCAGCTTCGTGCGCTATTTTCAGGATCTACAAACACGCCTATCCGGGTGGAGCGCAAAACGGTTGCTGCCCTTGCCGTAACCGCAGGCGTGCACGGCATCCTCGCCTCATTGGTGCTAAATGCTTCTCCGCCTCTGCCGTGGCAGGAGGTTGACACCATCGATGTGGCTCTGGTTTTTGACCAGACCGCAATTGAAGACGAGCGGCCGACCGCTCCGGACATGGAAGACATTCCCCGGCCCGAACCTCTGGAGGTTGTTTCCGAGGCAGAAGATGCGGACGGCCCCACAGTCGAAAACCCTCCTGCGGTCGCCTCCTCGCCCCCTGCTTCGGCCCGGTCAGCTGACGAAGCGCCTGTCGGGAATATAGACCCGGCAGCGAATGCGTACGCACTCTCGCCCGGCACGCAATCCGTGCTCCGCGGCCTTCAATGTCCCGGCGACCCGGATGCCTTTGCCCGAACCGGGATCTGTCCCCAGGGCGCAGGAAGGCATACGCAGATGGTGGCAGCGGATGAAACCGCTTCGAGTTTCTATCTGATTGATGTGGATTTAATCCGGGCGCAATTTGGTCAGGGACCGCATCCATTATCAGGTCAGGCGACGCTGGATAACGGCACGCAACGCCATTCGCTTTCAAACGCGGATTCGATGCGCGACGCATTGCCCGCGTCCCGGCCAGATCCCGCATTCGGGGATTGACCCGGCAATAGAATTGCCGAACTTCTGCGGTCATGAATTTTCTTTCCGATACCACCGCGCCTGCGCATCCCGCGCTTCTGGCGTCTCTGACCGCTGCCAACTCCGGCTATGCGGCAAGTTATGGCAATGATGCGATAACCACCGAATTGAAGGCCCGATTGAGCGAGGTTTTCGCGACTGATCTCGAATTGGTGCTGACGACCAGCGGCACAGCCTCCAACGCTTTGGCCTTGTCGGTTCTTTGCCCCCCGCACGGTATGATTCTTTGTCACGATGAGGCGCATATCCATCGCGACGAGCGGGGCGCACCCGAGTTTTTCTCCGGCGGAGCAAAGCTTTTGCCGCTGGCCGGTGAGCATGCGAAAATTGATCCCGGCGAGCTTGAGCGCGCGCTGAATCAATGGCCGCAGGATTTTGTGCATGCGCCACCTCCCTGCGCCCTGTCGATTTCAAATCTGAATGAATCCGGCTGTGCCTATTCGCCGACGGAACTGACCGCTCTGACAGGGCGGGCGAAATCGAAGGCTTTGAATATTCATTTCGACGGGGCGCGATTTGCGAACGCCCTGGTGTCATCCGGTGAAAGTGCCGCCAGTATGAGTTGGCAATCGGGCGCGGACATCCTCTGCCTTGGGGCGACCAAAAACGGCGCGCTCGGCGCGGAAGCCATATTGTTGTTTGGCAATGCGCGGCGCCATTTGCCCGAACTTCAAGCCCGGCAGAAGCGCTCGGGCCATATGGGCCCCAAGGCACGCTATATTGCGGCTCAAATGCTGGCCTGGTTGCACGATGATTTATGGCTGGATCTGGCAAGGGCAGCCAATACTTCGGCGGCCGAAATTGCCAATACTCTGCGAAAAGCCGGAGCCGAAATCGTTCATCCCGTTGATGGCAATGAAGTTTTTGTGCGCCTCGACGTGGAAGTGGCAAGGCAGCTGCGGTCGGCAGGCGCCGGATTCTATCAATGGCCGGACGGTTCGGCGCGTTTTGTCGCCAGCTGGTCGACGACGGACAATGACCTCAAGGCCCTGGAAGACGCGTTGGGGGGCTAGGCTACGGCTTCCTCGTCAGCCTCATCGCCGTCATCGTATTTTTCGTCTGTGGAGCGACGCCATGGCCCCTCATATCGGGCTTCCTGCCGGCGGCGGCGGTCGGGTCCGAAATAGTTCGGTGCGCGAACAAAGCGCCGCGGCCGCTCGATCAATGAAATCATGCGCTCGAACAGGTCAATCGGACGCACCGGCTTGGCCAGGTATTCGTTCACGCCGACATTGATGGCCTGAAGCACGCGCGTCCGTTCGGAATGGGCGGTAACCATGATAATGGGCAGATATTTATTCGGGCTATTCTCGTCATTGCGGATGTGGGTGGCGAGTTCGAGACCGTCCATCTCCCCCATCAACAGATCGGCCAGGAGAATATCGGGATTGAAGGCGGCCATATTGTTGAGCGCGGTTTCGGCATCGCGGCATTCGTGAATCGTACGCACGCCAAAACCCTGCAATATTGTCCGCAGAATTGCCGACATATGCGGATTGTCCTCAACGATGAGAACACGAACGCGATCAAAACTGCCCGCCATGGTTTTTTGCGGACCCGCCTCTAAATTACTTCTAGCCCCAAGGGAACAAATTGCGCTGATCGGGATTAACCAAGAGTATATTTCCTCACTCCCCTCGGGGTTTTCTCATCAGGAAAGGCATCAAGATGATTTTTCGTACCGCAATACTGGGTTTTCTGCCCCTGATCCTGACTGCCTGCATGAGCGCGCCGCCGGACCGGCTGGCCGGGGATGAGCCGCCGCCCGTTGTCGCCTCGGTGGATATCGAGCGCTATCTCGGAACCTGGTTTGAAATCGCCCGGGCGGAACACAGTTTTGAGGAAAATTGCCATGGCGTTTCAGCCTATTACGAGCGCCGCGACGATGGGATGATCCGGGTGATCAACCGCTGCTGGCAGGGCGGGCTGGACGGCGAGCTGGACGTGGCGGAAGGCCGTGCGCGGATTGCCGATCCGGAGACCAATGCCAAGCTGGAAGTGAGTTTTTTCGGACCGTTTTTCGGCGATTACTGGATTGTCGAGCTGGCCGAGGATTATTCCTGGGCGGTGATTTCCGAACCGCAGGGCCGCTATCTGTGGATCCTCGCCCGCGAACCGCAAATGAATCCGGAAATTCTGGATGCCCGCCTAGCCTATCTGCAGGCGCTCGGTTTTGATACCGAAGGCCTGATCTATCCCGATCAATGGCCCAGCGCCGCGGCCGCACCGCGTGAAGGCCTGCCGGAATAAGCGGAACAAACTGGAAACCCTGCGCCGGAGTCCGTATATCTGAGGCATGGCCCGACTCACCACTGATGACAGTGCCGTCCGCGATATGGGGCAGGCGAAATTCGAAATCGAAAGTCCGGTGCCGACGCCCGCTGCCTGGGTGCCGCACCGCCCTGCCCGTCCGGAGAAATCGGAGGGCGGAGTCCGGTTCGAATGTGTCTCGGAATATTCGCCGACCGGAGACCAGCCCTCGGCGATTTCCGAACTTGTCCACGGTCTCAATGCGCAGGAGAGAGACCAGGTACTCCTCGGGGCGACGGGGACGGGCAAGACCTTCACCATGGCGAAAATCATTGAAGCGGTGCAGCGCCCGGCGCTGATCCTGGCGCCGAACAAGACGCTGGCGGCGCAGTTATACGGCGAATTCAAGAGCTTTTTTCCCCGTAATGCCGTCGAGTATTTTGTCTCCTACTACGACTACTACATGCCCGAAGCCTATGTGCCGCGCACCGACACGTACATTGAGAAAGAGTCTTCGATCAATGAGGCGATTGATAGGATGCGCCACGCCGCCACCCGTTCCATCCTGGAGCGGGATGATGTGATCATTATCGCCTCCGTCTCCTGCATTTACGGCATCGGCTCGGTCGAGACCTATACGGCGATGACGTTCGAGCTGAAGACCGGCGCCACCGCCGATCCGCGCGAGGTCGCGAAGAAACTCGTCGCCCTGCAATACACGCGCAATGACGCGGCTTTCCAGCGCGGCACCTTCCGCCTGAGGGGCGATGTGCTGGAAATCTTCCCGGCGCATTATGACGACCGGGCCTGGCGCGTGGATTTCTTTGGTGACGAGGTCGAGCGCATCACCGAATTCGACCCGCTGACCGGGCGCGCCCAGACCGAGCTCAATTCGGTCAAGATCTACGCCAATTCGCACTATGTGACGCCGCGCCCGACGCTGCATCAGGCCATGGCCTCCATCAAGGAGGAGCTGAAAGTCCGCCTCGCCTGGATGGAGCAAAACGGCAAGCTGCTCGAAGCGCAACGCCTCGCCCAGCGCACGGAATTTGATCTGGAAATGATCGGCGCGACGGGCTCGTGCGCCGGCATCGAGAATTATTCGCGCTACCTCACCGGCCGCAAGCCGGGCGAGCCGCCGCCCACATTGTTTGAATATATCCCGGAGGATGCCCTCGTCTTTGTCGATGAGAGCCACCAGACGATTCCGCAGCTGGGCGCCATGTTCAAGGGCGACTTCAGCCGCAAGAAAACGCTGGCCGATCACGGCTTTCGCCTGCCCTCCTGCCTCGATAACCGCCCGCTGAAATTCGAGGAATGGGACCTCATGCGGCCGCAGACCGTCTGTGTCTCGGCGACGCCCGGCGGCTGGGAATTGCAGCGCACGGGCGGCGTCTTCACCGAACAGGTCATCCGCCCCACCGGGCTGGTCGATCCGCCGGTCGAGGTCCGCCCGGTGTCGAAGGACGGGGCCAGCCAGGTCGATGACATTATCGATGAAGCCCGCGCCACGGCGGCCAATGGCTTCCGCACCCTGGTCACCACCCTCACCAAGCGCATGGCCGAGGATCTCACCGAATACATGCACGAGCAGGGGCTGAAAGTCCGCTACATGCACTCCGATGTCGACACGGTGGAGCGTATCGAGCTGATCCGCGACTTACGTCTCGGCGTCTATGATGTGCTGGTCGGCATCAACCTTTTGCGCGAAGGCCTCGATATCCCCGAATGTGGCCTTGTGGGCATTCTTGATGCGGATAAGGAAGGCTTTCTGCGCTCTGAAACCAGCATGGTGCAGACGATTGGCCGCGCGGCGCGCAATGCGGATGCGAAAGTCATCCTCTATGCCGACAAGATCACCAGTTCCATGCAGCGCGCGATGGATGAGACCGAACGTCGCCGCGAAAAACAACACGCCCACAATATCGAACACAACATTACGCCGACCTCGATTGTGCGCGGCATTTCAGATGTGCTCGAAGGCGTCATGGAAAAAACCGCCGCCGGTCGGTCAGGGCGGACACGTGGCAGGTCGCAAAGACGGGAAACCAAGGCCGCCGAAAATCAGGTGGCGTTCGAACCGAATAATCTGCGCGCCGTGGTCGCTGATCTGGAAAAACAGATGCGGGAGGCCGCGGCGAATCTGGAGTTTGAAACCGCTGCGGAGCTGCGCGATCAGATCAAGCAGTTGGAGGGGGAGTAGTTGGTTTCAGCGATACGGCGAGGCGATATGTGCGGTGGCGGCCCCTCAATGTTAGCAGGGAAATCGCGGACTGAAGGTTCGTAAACTCCTAGCCCAACCGAGACATCAACTCGACATTTATTAATCTCACCACACGAGCAAGCTCATTGCTGTAATCACTTGGCGATTTATAGACAGTCGCCTGGCCAATCAAACAAACAGAAATGTGCGCTTTAGACAAATCACGTCGTAAATCTTTGAAATGCATATGCGGTAATTTCATATATATGTTATTTTCAGCTCCACTAATATATGGATCGCAATGGTAGGCAATCACCTCTTCTTCACAATCTTTTATTTTATTATATTCATAAATGTGTAAATAAGATTGAATTAGGTTGTATTTTTCGGCACTCACCAAACTCCAACGCTCAACAAAATTAAGGTATATACTTTCTTTTCGAGATGGGTACCTTAGAAGAGAAGCTGCTCTTGTTTGTCCTTGTGTTAAAACCAATTCAACACAATCATTTCCGTTTATTATTTGAACATTAGCTTTACTGTTACGACATATCTGATTGAGAACGGCTTCTAGACGGCTACGCCTCTTTACAATTTCAGATTCATTAATCTCCAACATTTAGATACCGTTTAAGCTCAATGTCCAAGCCAAATAAATCTGATATAATCTCATCTAACTCGATTTGCCGTTCTTTTTCGTTACAGTTTTGATCGTCAATTTTGTCCGAAATTGTTTTCAGTGTCGAAATGGGAACGTTTTTTGGGTTTGGCACAGGCATCGCTTTAAGTGATGCGACCTCAATTCTGACATACCCCTTACTATATCGGGGTGCATGTGTGTTGAGATACCACCTAGCTACCGATGAATTTAGAACGGCGGCAAAATAATTTAGAAGAACATGATTATCATCATCCGCATCCCTCCCCAATACCATTGGAGTATGACTTACCGCGAACGAGCCACGCCTATCTATACCAAATCTCGGAACCAGCATCAGGTGTGGGCAAACAATTTTCGGCCTGCACATTACGTCAGGACCTCGAGGCCGAACTGGTCGCCACCAAGGATTGGCGTGCCTAGAAACAGCGCCACGTTTTTCAAGAATCCCTTTGTGACTCAATAGATACTCATATGACTTCGGATAAAGTTCTTTAAGCTCTTTTTCCTCCAATGGCTTACCATTTTGAAAAGGGAAAAACACAACGCTATTTACATTTTTTGGCAATTCGTAACGCGAAATTTCTCTATCTTTGAGATAATCAAGCCAAACTGCCCGCTCCTTCAGGGGGATGTCCTTTTTGGAACGAATGAACACCTTATCAGCGCCGGTAACAAACCCCTGTTTAACCGACATATAAACAGAAAGCGTTTTGTGACTGTTTAGAAGTCGATCTAGCCGGTTTTCCTCTGGGGAGAGCAACACCCAATTTACTTTATCAAAATAATCCTGCTCAACGTCAAAAACACTATAATAAGGGGTGTCTACCGCTCTGCCATCCAAGCATGCTTGGAGAGCGGGCCCAACATAGTCAGCAATTTTAGCGATCGTTGCTCTAACTTGGGATTGCCTAGGGCCAACCTTCTCCAAAATCAGAAGTAGAGTGTAGGCGCCCACGCCACTAAACACATCCAGTGAACTCAAGTCTGCACAAAGCCGGACGGTAAATTCTTTCGAAATCCAACTCCGCACTTTGCTAGCGTTACGCGATGATAAAAAAGCTTGCGGTAAAACTAGACATACAAACCCACCAGGTCGCGCGATGTGCATCGCCATAGCCACAAATGCTAGATAGGAATCAACCCGTTGCTCTTTCAAGTCGCCTAGCACATTTGAGATCTTATCCCGATCAGCTTCATTGAGATGATCCAATTTAATATATGGCGGGTTTGCAATTACAGCATCAAAGGAATTGACGCCCACTTCTCGATTTAGAAAGGCATCAAGAGCGTCAGTGTTGCTTATCTGGAGTGGCCTTGACGGTATCTCGTCAGTAATTACCAAGTGTAATAGCGCAAGCGATAACCGCGTTGCTGAACACGCATTTGGGTCTCTATCTATGCCATAAATGTTAGCGAACGCTGCATCAATTGACGTTCGATCCACCCGAAAATCAAGTGGACTAGCTTGATGCTCAAGAACCGTTCTAAGAAAAATCCCTGACCCACACGCTGGATCGATTACCTTTAACTGTCGGAATCGCCTAGGCGGTGTATTATCACGAAGATATCGCGAAAAAAATGAAGCTATATATTGAGGTGTGAATACAGACCCCGATTTTTCTGGTTGAGCAACGCTAGGTAAAGTCGGTAAAAAACTTATCTGAGAATCCTTTTCATTCTCGGTGTAATATAAAAGAGAAATGTATTTTTCATATATTCTGCTCAATGCATGCTTTGACATCAAAGCGAAATTGAAATTATAGCTAACAGATCTAGGCCTATAGAAGTCGATAAATAGATTTTCAACTGTATACTTATCCAAAATATCAAACTTATTGACATCTTCCCAATCAATAAAATTCAAATCATCTGGCATTATTTCAAATTTACGAAGTACGGCCCTTAATATTTCTGATATTTTGGATTCATCGGAATTTGATAATTCAGCTAACAATACTCTTTCTTCGTCCAAAAAATCTTGTCGTTTTTGATCTTCGCATGCTCTAACAAATATCATCGCATTAAAGATCGATGACAATGATTTGTTATCTATATTAGGAATTTCGGACGAGATTATTTTTTTCCATCTAGCAATAACATTTATTACAACCTCATCGCATCTTCGGTCATATTTCTTTATCTTTTCATTTCGACTTATTTCGTTGAAGCCAGTAACTGAAAGCACATCTGAAATATTTTCTTCCCTTATTGAATACAAATTATCAACATCAGGAAACGACAGATTGTTTACAATTCGAACGTCGTTATTGGAAATAAATATATGCCAATCAATAAGGTTATTATATGATATTTCTAACAATTTTTCGATTTGACTTGCGCTTAATTCGGACGCTCTTTCACCTGGTGCCAAAAATGTTAAAGCGGCGGCATTTTCAATTCCATGCTCAACGACTAAATGGCTAATCGCCGTTGCTGTTTGGTAGCGTTCTCGCAATTCAGAATGCGGTGTCCAATCTAGGGCAGTCGCAAAGCTTTTTAGAGCCACCCGCCGCGTCTCATCTGTCGTTCGGTCCGCGATCACTTGTTGTAGATAGTCGAAGGCTTTCACTTTATTTACGCTTTCTCACGGATGTTTTCTAATTTGGTTTTTGAGCCGCTCTCAAATTCACCTGCTGTAAGTCCGCTAACACAGGTTGGCAGCAAAATCGAGAATTGCGATGGAATCTACGAAGGAATTTACCCCCGGGCTATACAGAGTAATTGGCCGGCGTTTCGATACTGACTTACCCGTTTGGACAGTGAATTGAGCCTCGAAGGAGGGGTCCAGCGAAATGCGTGGTTCGAGGCCCGGCTGTGCCGGGCACCTCACTCCCTAATCAAGTTGAGGACAGGCATGAGGTGAGTTGGCGCTACTTTCAAACGTCATCCCTGCGAAGGCAGGGACCCAGAGCAACGATGAGGCTTCGATGCCCTGCCCACGATCTGCGCAGCGTGGATGACGGCCTCTGGTTGGCTCAGGGCGTGCGGGTTGTGATGGCGTAACTGGGTCCCTGCCTTCGCAGGGATGACGGGAGAGGGCGTGAGGCCAAAAACAATCCACGCTCCCTCTGCCCCGCATAGACTGCGGGATGTATGACACCGCCTGCTCTCTGGCACACATGGACCGGATGATTTAGCGTCTGGACCAATACACAAACCGGAGCCCCGACATGCTGACCCGAATTCTGACTTTCACCCTCGCCGCGATTGCCAGCCTGTTCTCCATTGCCGCCGCGCAAGCGCCCGCCCCTCTGGCCGTGGGCCAGGAATGGTCCATTCAGGGCGAGGGGCTGGACAGTGTGCGCGTCGTGATCGGGCATCTGGAGACAGCCGACGGGCTGGGTGATGTGGTGCACATCTCCGTCTCCGGTATTCCGCCGGAATATGCGCCCGGCGGGGTGATCGGTCACCTGCCCTATCTGGCCAGTGCTCTGCCCGCTTTTCTAGACACGCAGACCGGCACCGGCGAGGTGTCACCTGAATTTGAAAACGGAATGGCGTATTGGCGCGACGCAGGCGGCGGAGCGTTTGACATCTCTCTGGAAGAATTGATCACGGTTCTTTTGCCAGCCAGCTATCCCACTGATCCCCCGAAGTAAGGGTGTGCGTGGATTAACGTGGTGCGTGGTTCGAGGCTTTTCTGCGAAAAGCACCTCACCATGAGGTAGGTTGGTAGATGACAAACAGATACCTCATCCTGAGGTGCGAGCGTCAGCGAGCCTCGAAGGAGGGGTCCAGCGGGGTGCGTGCTTCGAGGCTGCCTGTCGGCAGCACCTCAGCATGAGGTAGGTAAGCGCTACTTCTAAACGTCATCCCTGCGGAGGCAGGGACCCAGAGCAGCGGTGACCCCATAAATCCATGCGCGCAATCTGCGCGGCGTTGAAGCGGGCGGCTGGTTGGCTCAGGCCTGCGTGATTTCACGATCGCAACTGGGTCCCTGCCTTCGCAGGGATGACGGTGGAGGGCCACAAAAATACACCCCGCCTCATTTTTCAGATGACAGGGGCCGGCCGCCGGATTAGCGATCGGTTTTTGACCGGCGATTCCCGCCCGGAGACTGACAGGGACCCATCCACATGATCGAGATTTTTCTGCTGGCCGCCGCACTGGGCGCGTCGCGCGAGGACTGTATTGACCATTCCGCCTATTCATTCGGCCTGCCCGACATCGTGCAATCGGAGGCCGGTGGCCGCGCGGAAAGCCGCACCTTTCCCGATGGCACGCAGATCACCATTCGTGCGGAGTATTGCACCGAGCCGGCCTATCAGCTCGACATGGATGCGCCGCTGGATGCGCAGAACGGCATGCGCCTGCGCCAGGTGATGGGCCAGTTCGACCGCCATGTCTCCTGCCCGGTCTCGGACTGGAGCCGCTATGACGAGTCGATCGCCGCCGCCGTGGCCGCTCTGGATGCGGGCGAGGCCTTCGACAATGACGGCGCGCCCATCGACGGGGATGGCGTGAATGCGATCTATCTCTCCCTGGTGCCGGCCGATGGCCGCGTGCAGGGCGAGTTCCGCTGCCTGCGTCCGCAGGACTGAGGCCCGGCTTTTCTTCCCCTCCCCTTGATGGGGAGGGAAAACGCGCGGCAAAACGCAAATAATCCACGCAAGCGCCGGCGCGGCGATACTGCCCCGGTGACACCACCGATTTTCACCCTGAGAGCCCGGGCCGAGCAGATGCGCCGCGAGGGCGTGCCCGTCCACGAGGTGGCCCGCGCCGTGGGGCGCTCGCCCTCGACCATCTATGGCTGGGCGGCGCAGGGCGGCTGGCGCGTCGAGGATCTGGAGGCGGAGGGGATTTCCCACGCGAGCCCGTCTTCCTCCGGCTTGACCGGAGGACCTCGAGATCGTCCGGTCCCGCGCCGGGCGCATTCGGACGAAGACGCGAGATTGAATGCGGGAGGGGAGACAGATCTTCAGACCGCACGTTCCCCGCTGGAAACCGTCCGGCAATTGCACCAGAGGAGTGCCGATCTGGCGGCCGCCGGGCAGATCCGCCCCGCAGAGGCGGCGGCGCGGCTGGCCGACCGCATCCTGCGCACGGAATATCTGCTGGGCCGGGTCGGCGGTGCGCCCGCCCCGGAGCCGCCGAAGCCAGACCCGGACGAGATCCGGGCCAAACTGGCGGAGCGCTTTCACCGGATCAGCAAGCACTATCATCAGATGAAGGCGGACGGCGACCCCGACCCGGAAAGATGCCTGCCCAAGGCGGTCTATTTCATGGCGGAGCGGAATAATTGCAGCGTGGAGGAATTCCTGGAGGCCTTTCTGGACGGGTCGGATATCTGAGGGGGGCGGGTACCTTTCCCCTCCCCTTGATGGGGAGGGGAAAGGCTTTGCGCCAGACCTCTCCGCCCTCGACGCCGCGAAAGCCCTGCAGCAACACGCGGCGCAGCTGGCGACCGCCGGCCAGATCCGGGCAAGCGGAATCCATCTTGCCCGCGGGCCGTTTCCCGCCCTAGTGTCAGATCAGGGCCGCTGGTCGGCCACAACAGGAGACGCGCCGGAGCGATTTGACCGGCCGACACTCCACGGGGGGCAAGGCAGAATGCGAGCGCGTGAGACTGGCGGCCTTGCGAATGCGGACCGGACGGGCGGCCTGCCTCCCTCCTGCCGGGCGGCGTGATGACGGGCGGGCCGGTTCTGATCCGGCTGCCGGTCCCGGACCTGACTTTGCCGCTGGTGTTTGACTCACCCCATAGCGGCACACACTTTCCCGATGACTTCACGAGCCTTGCCACGGCAGCGGAATTGCGGACGGCCTGGGATGCGCATGTCGACGATCTGTGGGCCGGCGCAACGACTTTCGGCGCGAGCCTGATCGCGGCCGGCTTTCCGCGCGCCCTGATCGATGCGAACCGCGCGCCGGACGATCTGGATCCGGCGCTGCTGGATGCGCCCTGGCCCGACGCCTGGGGGGCGCTGTCGCCGACGCGGTATTCGCAGCGCGGCATGGGGCTGATCCGGCGCGATATCCTGCCCGGCCGCCCGATGCATGCGGGCCGGCTCTCTCCGGCGACGGTGCGCGACTGGATCACGCGCTATCATGCGCCCTATCACGCTGCCCTGTCGGCACGGATCGATACGCTGCACGCGCAATTCGGTGCGGTCTGGCATATCGATTGCCACTCCATGAAATCGCGCGCCAACGCCATGAATATCGACCATGGCGCGGCCCGGCCCGATATCGTGCTGGGCGATCTGGACGGGCAGAGCGCCAGCGCCGGTTTCTCCGATCTGGTCGCGCGCGCCTTTACCGATCGCGGCTATTCGGTGGCGCGCAATGCCCCCTACAAGGGCGGCTATATCGTCCAGCGTCACGGGCGACCCGGGGCGCAGCGCCACAGCCTGCAGATCGAGATCAACCGGGCGCTCTATCTCGACGAGGCGCGGGCGGAAAAGTCACCCGCCTATGCAGCCTTCCGGCAGGATCTGACCGATATCTCACAACAGCTGGCGGACTATGTCCGCGCACAGACCGGGAGGGCCAAATGACCCCAGCTCCAACACAGCGGCGGGCCACCAACCCCATCGTCATCCTGCTCGGCATTCTGGTGCTGGCGACGGCGCTGACCTGGGTGATCGGATCGGGCTTCTATGAACGCGAGGGCCGTCTGGTCATCCCCGGCAGCTACGAGCCGCTGGAAAAGGATCGCTCGCTGGTCGGGATAGTGCTGCCGTCGGAGGCCGCCGGGGAGGGCCGGGTCGCGGCGGTCAGCCTGACCCAGTCCCTGCTCGCCATTCCTGCCGGACTGGAGCGGGCCGCCAATCTGATCTTCATGGTGCTGTTGATCGGCGGAATGTTCGGAATCCTTGATCGCGCCGGTGTTGTCGAGAATGGCATCAACCGGCTTCTGGGCGCGGCCAGGGGCAATGTCGGCATTCTCGTGATCGTGCTGATGACGATCTTTTCCGCGGGCAGCGCCTTTCTCGGCCTCGCCTCGGAATATCTGATCGTCATTCCGGTCATGACCGCGATGGCCACACGGATCGGACTGCCGAGCATTGTCGGCTTTGCCATTGTCACCATTGCGGTGAAGATCGGCTATCTCGCCTCGGTGACCAATCCGATTCCGCTCACCATCGCACAGCCGCTGCTGGGCGTGCCTATCTTTTCCGGCGCCCCGCTCCGCCTCGGCTTCTACGCCGTCTTTCTGACGGCCGGAATCGCCTTCATGCTCTACCGCCTGCGCAAGCTCAAACCGGAAACGCGCGTGGACCTGGAGGCTCATTCCGCCCCGCCCCTGTCACTGCACGAAGGCGCGATGCTGGCGATCCTGGTGACCGGCATTGGTGTCATTCTGGCCGGATCCACGCGATGGGGCTGGTCGCACCATGAATTGTCGACCTGCTACATCGCGATGAGCCTGGCCCTCGCGGCCGCGAGCGGGACCAGCGCCAGTGCCAACGCCGATGCCTTTGTCTCGGGGATGAAGAAAGTCCTGCTTGCCAGCGCGCTGATTGGTGTCGCCATGGCCGTCACCATCGTGCTGGAAGAAGGCCGCATCCTCGACACCATCGTTCACGCACTCAATGGTGCGGTGGGTGAGCACGGCCCCTATGCCACTGCGGTCTCGATGTTCGGATCACAGTTGGCGCTCGACTTCCTGATCCCGTCCACCTCCGGCCAGGCCGCTGTTACCATGCCGATCATGGGACCGGTGGCGCAGCTGGCAGGTGTCGGTCCGCAGACCACCATCTCCGCCTTCCTGTTCGGCAATGGCATTACCAACATGCTGACGCCAACCTCCGGCACCCTGCTGGCCTATCTCGCAGCTGGAAGAATCAACTGGATCGACTGGGCGAAATTCATCCTGCCGCTATGGGCCGCCTTTATTTTCATCGCCTGCGTCCTTTTGGCCGTTGCGGTTCTGCTCGGCGCATGAACCGGCGATTTCGATAACACCGCCATTCCATGGTCAAATATCAAAGATGACATGGCGGCAAGATGCGCTACCAGGCCTCGCTGACCGGGGTGCCGTCGAATACTTCCGCGAGGCGGCGGCGTGTGGCGGCCGACGTCTGCGCCGGGAGGGCGCCGGGGGCCGTCCAGATCACTTCGGCAATCTCGTCGCGAGGATCGGGCGCGCAGGGCGTCCAGTCGCGGACGATGAAGAGGGCGACATGATCGCCGCGAAACGTCGCCTCATTGGCATAGACGCCGAAGAGCTCCGGCGCGGCGGCGAGCGCAATGCCGGCCTCCTCGCGCATTTCCTTCTCCAGTGCGGCGCGCAAGGTCTCGCCGCGCTCCACCCCGCCGCCGGGGAAGTGCCAGCCGGGCCGGTAGGTGTGGCGCACGAGCGCGATCTCGCCGACCGCATTCAGCGCCAGCCCCTGCACGCCGAGCGTCATGCCACGGCTGCGCCGCCAATGGCTTTGCATCAGCGGTCTCAAGACCGGTTCGAGGCGCAGCTTCCAGCTCATGAGGGGGGACGGACGGGTGCGCAGTCCCTCCCTAGCGGGGCGATGCAAAGCCGGTTAGAAAGCGGGTCAATGCGTCCCGTTTTTATGGAGTTTGCCATGTTCGCTCTTGTTGCCATTGCCATACCGTTCATCGCCTTCGGCATCCTCAACTTCATCGATTACGGCCGTCTCGACTAGACCGATTCTGTTGAAGGTGCGGCTGACATGATGGCAGTTGACGACTCCCTCCTTCTGGCTGGCGGCTTCGTGCTCGTTGGCATCGTCATCCTGCTGTTTGGCGGGGACATGCTGATCCGCGGCGCAGCGGCCCTGGCCAGGCGGGCGAAAATCCCGGCTCTCCTGGTCGGCCTGACGATTGTCGCCTTCGGCACGTCGGCACCGGAGCTGGTGGTGTCGGTCGATGCCGCCCTGTCCGGCGCGCCGGGTCTGGCGCTCGGCAATATCGTCGGCTCCAATATTGCCAATGTGCTCTTCGTGCTCGGCCTGCCGGCCCTGTTCGGCGTTATCGGCACACAGACACGGGGCGTGCGGCGCAATGCCTTGTTCGCACTGCTCTCCGGGGTGGCCCTGATCATCGTCAGCCGCGACGGATCCATCTCGCTGATGGAAGGCATGGTTTTGTTCGCGCTGATCTTCGTCTTTATCGGACTTCTGGCCGTTTCCGCGATGCGCGCCAAGGACGACCCGCTGCTCGCCGAAGTCGCCGAGCTGGAGGCAGCCGCCGGTAAGAGTTCGGTCCCCGGCATCATGGCGGCCCTGATCATCGGCCTCATCGCGCTGCCCTTTGGCGCGCACATGATCGTCACCGGCGGCACCGCCGCGGCGGGCCTTCTGGGCGTCTCGGACGCGGTGATCGGCCTGACCGCGCTGGCGATCGGCACGTCGCTGCCGGAATTTGCCACCGTTGTCGCCGCCGTGATGCGCAAGCAGGGCGATCTCGCCATCGGCAATGTGCTGGGCTCGAACGTGTTCAACGTCTTCGCCGTGGGCGGCGCGACGGGGATTGCCGCCGGTCTGGCGAATGCGCCGATGCCGGTGCCGGACGCCTTCATGCGGTTTGATTTCTGGGTGATGCTGGGGGCCAGCGCCCTCCTCGCCCTCCTGATTTTCGCGGGCCGCAATATCGGGCGGCTGGCCGGCGTGCTTTTCTTTGGCGGCTATGTTGCGTATATCGCGGCGCTTGTCTGGATGAACCCCATCCAGTTCCCGTAACCTGCGCAGGCTCATGACCCAATCCCGGCTGGAAATCACGAAGGACTTCACCTTCGAGGCGGCTCACTTTTTCGAGCACGAGGCGAAAGACCATCCGTTTGCGCGGATGCACGGCCATTCCTTTGCCGGATCGGTGACGCTGGCCGGCGAGCCCAATGACAAGGGCTGGATCAAGGACACCTGGAAGATCGAACAGATCGTCAAGGTGGAGGTCGCCAAGCTGGACCATCACCTGCTGAACGAGGTGGAGGGACTGGCCCAGCCGTCACTGGAGAATATCTGCGCCTGGCTGTTCGACCGCCTCGCCCCGAAACTGCCGGGCCTGGTCGCCGTCGAAATCGGCCGCCCGTCCTGTGGGGAGCGGGCCGTGCTGCGGCGGAGTTAGGCTGCGCCGAGCGGTTCGATCCAGGAGACGTCCACCTTTTTACGCGCGATCGCCATGTCGTAATTGGTCTGCAGATTCATCCAGTAAGCCGGTATGGTGCTGAACGCCCGCGCAAGGCGCAAAGCGGTGTCCGGCGTTATACCCGTTGTTCCCTTGATCAGCCGCTCGATCCGCGTGCGCGGAACACCCAGCCGCCGCGCAAAGGCAATCGCCCCCATGTCCAGCGGATCAAGATAGAGCTCTTTCAGCACTTCGCCGGGATGCATCGGATCTTCAAGCAGGCTCATCATGTTTCCTTTCAGTGGTAATCCACGATCTCGACATTGGCGGGACCGTTGGCGGTCCAGACAAAGCAGATGCGCCATTTGCGACTGATGCGGACGGAGTGCTGCCCGGCCCGGTCACCCTTGAGCTCCTCAAGATGGTTGCCTGGCGGAAACCGCAGATCGTCCAGCACAACAGCTGCATCCAGCGCCGAAAGCATCGCCCGCGTCCGCTTCACCAGATCACCGGGAAACCCTTTTCCATAGATGCCTTTCAGGGCATTTGCGGCGCGTTTACCTCGCGTGCTCTGGATCATTCAGGGTGCGTATCACGCTGCGATACGTGCGTCAAGGTGTGATACGCGACCGTCCTGTGGCGGGCGGGCCGTGCTGCAGCGGGGTCAGGGGCATTTTCGTGCGGGCTTCGATATCCGGCTTGAGACAAGCGCAAATTCCGTCATTCCGGACGGAGCGTAGCGACGATCCGGAACCCCTGCCGGCGGAGTGACGCCACGGAATGGGTCCCGGGCTCTCGCCTCCGGCTCACCCCGGGATGACGGTGTTTGGGCGTGCGTGGTTCGAGGCTGGCCTGCGGCCAGCACCTCACCATGAGGTGAGTGGGCGTTTGAATTCACAATATACCTCATCCTGAGGTGCGAGCGTCAGCGAGCCTCGAAGGAGGGGTTCAGCGCGCTGCGTGCTTCGAGGCTTTCCTTACGGAAAGCACCTCACCATGAGGTTGGTTTTTGTTTTCAAAAACCGTCATTCCGGGGTGAGCCGCTTGCCCTCGTGGAAACGGGGGCGAAACCGCCCGACGCAAACGTGGCCGCCCGGCCTCAGCGCAGAAACGCCGTCCATTCTTCGACCGGTGGTTCCAGGCACATGCCCGAAAGGGCGGTAAAGCCGGATGGGAAGGCCGGCGAGTCGAATTCGACGACGACCTGACCCCAGGTGTCATAGACCTCGCCATTGGCGGCGATGATGCTGAAGGGGCAAGGGTCGCCCGTGGTTTTTCCGGGCATGTTCGACGCTACCCAATAGCCGTCAAACATTCCAATGCGGTCATCATAATTGCCCGCAAGGTCGCGGATAAAGAAGCGGCGCTCGATCCCGTCGGCCTGGGTCAGCAAGAGCACGGCATGGATGTCAATGTCTTCGGCATAGATGATCTCGCCGGCGTCGGAGTCCCAGGCCTCATCGGCGAAAGCCGGGAAAGCGGCGAGCAGGCCGGCCGCCAGGGCCGGGAAGACAAGAGAGCGCATGGAAAAACCTTCAAGGTTAAAGAGGAGAAACGCCCGTCATAACTCGGGCCGGTCGGGCAAGCCGGAATATTTCATCAGGAGATTGCGGCAGGAGGCGGACTTTTGTGCCGCTCTTACTTGCGAGGGCGTGCCGGTTTTGACGGTGTGTTCGGGCCGGACGCGGCGGCATCCTTGTCCCTGGCCAGCCGTAGCAGGTGGAGTTTGGCGGACAGCGCCGCGCGCTCGCCGGATTCCTCGCGCAGGATCTCGCGCACTGCCGCGTCTGTTATATCGGCCTTGGTATGCGGTTTCTTCGCTTCCAGCGAAAAGATTGAATCATAATTTTTATCGGTCATTTGTGGGGGCCTTGTTCCGGAAGGGGGATAAGCGAAAGGCCGGGGCATGCCCCGGCCTTTCGTACCATATTCCATTTGCGTCAGACGGACGGACCGCCCGGCGAAGACGGATCAGGCCAGAACGAGGTTGTCGGCCGCATTCTTGCCGGAACGGCTGTCCTGGACGACGTCGAAGGTCACTTTCTGACCTTCGTCCAGCGAGTGAATGCCCGCGCGCTCGAGCGCTGTTGCGTGCACGAAAACGTCGGTCGAACCATCTTCCGGCTGGATGAATCCAAAACCTTTGCTGGAATTAAAAAATTTCACGGTGCCTGTTGTCATAGCGATTTCCTCTCAAGAGATAACAGAATTGGCAAGCTCCCGGCCAGAAGACCGAAAACCACGAGTCGAATTTGGAAGGGAAAAAGCCGTGAAGGCGGCAAGCCGTTCTTCAGGAATAATCATCAAACCATTACGATGGGCGGAGTATAGCGCGCCGATTGTGTCCGGATTGTGGCGGGGGGCAGAGTTGCGGCGCGGACGGTGTGGCTTTGGCGTTTTCGGCGTCTCCCTCCGGCTTGACCGGAGGGTCTCCCTGAAGGCGATATCCTCCGGTCTCGCGCTTTGCGCGGCCGGAGGATGACGGGTGGTGGGGGTCGTGTGATGGCGCTGGCGCTCGCCCCGGATGCCGAGTGTTTTCGCGCCCCCTACACCTGCGGCGCGTTTTCCCATCGCCCGCCGGCGTCGGCATATTCCTGCGTGCCCTTCTGGATCACATCATCGCCGTCAATTATGGCGCGGGCCGGGATATCGTCCTGCCCCCTGATGCGCTCATAGAGGGGCGCGAAGTCCTGCTTCACCGTGTCGTTCAGCAATTGCTCGAAACTGTCGATGACGAAATAGGTCTGCTGGAAATCGTCATAGCGATACTGGGTGCGCATGATGCGCTCGATATCAAAGCCGATGCGGTTGGGCGAGCGCGCCTCCAGCGAGAAGACGCTTTCCGAATAGGAGGAGACGATGCCGGCGCCGTAAATCTTCAGCGCGTCATCCTGTTTGATGAGGCCGAATTCCACTGTGTACCAGTAGAGCCGGGTGATGTTTTCCAGCGTGCCGAATTCCAGCGCGCGCAGGCCGCCGCGGCCATAGGCGGCCATATAGTCGGCAAATGTGGACAGGCCCAGCAGCGGGGAATGGCCGAAGACATCGTGGAAAATGTCGGGCTCCTGCAGATAGTCGATCTCGTCCGGCTTGCGGATAAAGCGCCCGACCGGAAACTGGCGGTTGGCCAGATGGGTAAAGAAGGGCTCGTCAGGGATGAGGCCGGGCACGGTGACCAGCTTCCAGCCGGTCAGGGCCTCCAGCTTGGGATTGAGCTCACGGAAATCCGGGATCTGGCTGTCATCGAGGCCGAGCGCGTCGAGCCCGTCATAGAATTCCTTCACCGCGCGATTGCCCAGCATTTCCGTCTGGCGGTTATAGAGCTTGTGCCACATGGCATGCTCGTCATCGGTGTATTCGTCCCAGCACTGGTCGATCGTGTAATCATCGCGCACCTGACCGGCTTCGACCTGGCGCTGGACGATGGGATCGGTTGTCGGGACGCGGAGTTCGACCATGACGGCCTCCAGTTAGTTTCATTTGCAACTATCTTAACCGGTCGCGGGCGACGCGCCAAGGTGGGTCTTGCTTGAAACCCCACCCTAACCTGCTTATGCAAACGCCAGATGATTGCTACCGGGACATGATCACCATGCCACAAATGGATATTGAAATTGCGGCCTTGCGGGTTCCCGTGGCGTTGGGTGTTCATGACTTTGAGCGCGCAGCGCGTCAGGATGTCACGGTCGATCTGGTAATCACGCTGAAGTCTGTGCCGTCCCATGATTCCATTGGCGAAACCGCGCATTATGACGAGGTCGCCGCCGCTGTGCAGCAGACCGCTGATCTGAAGCATTATGATCTGATCGAGACCCTGGCGCTCGCCATTGCCGAGCGCGTGAAAGCCTTCCCCGATGTCGCCCGCGTCACGGCGGCCGTCCACAAGACGCCGCGCACCGTGGCTGCGGAACGATTGTCAGCGCGGATATCGCTCTAGAATTATACCCCCTGCACAGAACATGAATTTATGGTAAGGAACCCGAACCGCCAGAATGCGTTGTATTTGGCGAGTTAAGGAAGGGAAGACTTATGCGTACACGTTTCATGTTTACCGTTGCCCTGCCCGCGCTGGCCCTGATGGCCTGCTCTGCGAGCGAAGAAGCAACATCTGACGATACGATGGCAGACGATTCCGCCACAATGGAAAGCACGACTGAAGCCGCTGGCGACGCTGTCGGCGATTCCATGGGCGATATGGGCGACGCCGCTGGCGATGCCATGGATGATGCCGCTGATGCGGCAGGCGACATGATGGATGATGCCGGTGACATGGCGTCGGATATGGCCGATGAAGTCGAGATGGCCATGGACGACATGGACACTGACGGCATGGAGCAATGCTATGGCATTGCGCTGGCCGGTGAAAACGATTGCGCCGCCGGGCCGGGAACCTCGTGTGAGGGGACGTCGACGGTCGATTATCAGGGCGATGCGTGGACCTATGTTCCGGAAGGCACCTGCGAATCGGTCGAAACGCCTTACGGCAATGGCTCGCTCGAGCCGGTCGAACGCCCGTAAGCGGTTCTGACTTCTGATTTCTGGCGATGCGCCGCCGTGGTTCCCACGGCGGCGTTTTGCTATCCGAAGGCCTTGTCGATCTTCGATTTCGGCTTCACCGCCGACATGAACAGGCTGGCCACGATCGCGATGATGATGCGCGCGATGATGGTGAAGAAGAGGAAGGTGATCTGCTGGTTGGACAGGAAGAGCCGCACCAGATTGTTATACCGGTTCGGCAGGGCGGTATGGGTCAGCCAATCCTCGACCCTGTCAGCCCAGTTCAGCATCCAGTTGAGCTGATCCGGCGCATAGAGGCCGAGCGTGACCAGCATGGCAAGGGCGAGGATGAAGGCCAGAAACAGTGTGGCACTGACAGAGCCGACGCGGCCGAGAATGAACATGGTTTTCCCCTTACACTACGCAAACCGGAGTCTATCCTAGCACACTTGCATGAACCGTGCCTGTCAGAGATCGGCTTCGTTCAAAAGGGTATAGGTGAAGCCATTGCCGTAAATCTCTTTCGCCCGGCGCGCGAGCGTCATCACGACATCGAAATCGGTGGGATCAGCGATCACGGTGCAACCGGCCGACCAGCGATCCACTTGCGTTGACCGCCGGGTGCGGCTGGCGCGGTGGATGTTGATTCCAGTCGCATTGTTGAAAATCCGGTCGGAGTCGCGATCTATCGTGCCGTCCATGTTGCGGTCGCGATAGGTTTGAAGCGTATAGCCGGGCTTCTGACAGATGGCGTCATACTGTCCCTGATGTTTGCGGATCATGTGCGAGGAGCGGTACTGGCCTTCCTTCAGGACAGCGGTGCCATCAGGATGCGACAGATTCTGTAAATGGGACAGGCCGGGATCCGTTGTGCAGGCAAAGGCATAAAACGCCCAGTCGCCATGGGCGGCATCCTTATAAGAGACGGTCAGCCAGTCATCGAAGGCATTGGCCTTTGTCTCGGCCGACCGGATACCGACTATATTGAGGTCAAATCCCTTCGAGTTTCCGAAAATGACATAACCCTTGTCCTTCATGGCTTTGTGGATTGCGGCGCGGTCAGGCCGGTTCATGGCGGTCTCCTTCAAAAAACAAAACGGCCAGCCCGGAGGCTGACCGCTTCATTATCCCCGAAGGCGTGTGTGGTGCGGATTATTCAGCCGGTGGCGTCGGAGGGGTCGGCGCGTCATGGCCGCGTCCTTCAAGGATGGAAATGGTGATCATGGTGCCGTCCTCGGACCAGCCATCGGTCTGCCAGCTGCCGCCGACGGCCAGTTCCTCGTTCCAGGGACCGCAATTGGTTTCACCGCCGGACTCCGGCGGCGGGATGATGCAGAGCTGTTCGTCAAACGACCACAGGGCACCCGTCCGCCCCAGGCTGTCGGAATAGGCACCGCCGGCGTCGAAGTAGACGTCAAAGCCTTCACCTGCGTCATTGACGATAATGCGGACGGTATTACCGACGGCGTTATCCATGCCATCGGCCAGAGCGGCGCCAGAGGTCATCAGGCCCAGAATGGCGGCGGTCATTACAAATCTTTTCATGAGATTTTCCTGCTCACGTTCAACGCCCCCCGACGCAGTGACCAGAGTTAACCACGACTTAATTCGAAAAAAAAGCCTGAATCGGGAACAAATTATGCTGCACTCGCGTACCAAGAGAGGCGGGGATGGCCATGACGGTCGCCTTATTCATGCCGCAAGCACGGCGAAACAAAGCCCGTTCTCCTCAGCCGGCATTCAGGACCGACCTGTCAGTTTCCCGGATGTGCGCTCCCGGTTGCGGTGTCCTGAAACCGGTCTCTGGCCCCACCCTCCCTCGCAGGGGTCAGCTTTCGGCAGACGGGCACCGCAGCCATTTTCACCCTCCTCCTTGAAGCGGAAGAATTGGTGCGATCTGACCATGGGAGCGCACACTTTTTCCCGATGCTCAGGCCCCTCCGGGCCTTCGCTCCTCGCTAAAGCTGCGGGCGCGCGGTCGCGCTTGCGAACCCTGACGGGGTTCGGGGTGTTTCTCGAACTTGTTTCCGCTGCGCGCGGCCCGGGCGTCCAGTTTCAACGCATGTTTTGCGGGCCGTGCTCATATGAAACACGCTCAGGGCTTGGGCGTAGGTGTGTCTCGACATCTCACCGAATTCACTTTCCGTCTTCCTCCGACTTGATCGGGGGACCTCAATAGCCGCGCGCTTCGTTCGAGATCCTCCGGATAAACCGGAGGATGACGAAATTGAAAAAACCGGAGGATGACGAAGATTGTCAGAGTTGATGTGGCTCAGGCCAGAGGCAGGCGCATGACCGCGCGCAGGCCGCCGAGCGGGCTTTGTGACAATTCCACTTCGCCGCCATGCCCCCGCGCAACATCGCGCGCAATGGCAAGGCCCAGGCCGACGCCTTCGCGATTCA
Source organism: Hyphobacterium sp. CCMP332 (assembly GCF_014323565.1). Classification (NCBI taxonomy): domain Bacteria; kingdom Pseudomonadati; phylum Pseudomonadota; class Alphaproteobacteria; order Maricaulales; family Maricaulaceae; genus Hyphobacterium; species Hyphobacterium sp. CCMP332. Next base: position 343,444 of record NZ_CP058669.1, on the reverse strand, counting down.
TGTTGCGGGCTTCATCAAGGCGCGAGAAGGGCTTGAACGCCTCCTCCCGCTTGTCCTCGGGTATGCCGGGACCATCATCATCGACGATAATTTCCAGACGCCGCTTCTGACGCCTGACCGAAACCTCGCATTTCGTGCCATAGGCGCAGGCATTGGCAATCAGATTGGCGATGCCGCGCTTGAACACGCCGGGACGGACATTGGCGCGGATATCCGGCTCGGCTTTCAGCGTGATGCCGGGATCGGCACGGCGCGCCGCCTCGACGGTTTCGGTGACCAGCGCCGAGACATCGGCCTCAACGGTCTCCTCGCTGACCTGCCCGCGCGCAAAGGCCAGATATTCCTCCAGCATGTGCTCCATTTCGGAGACGTCTGCGATGGCATCATCTCGCTCCGGCCCGTCCGGCATCAGAGCGAGCTGCAATTTCAGACGGGTCAGCGGTGTTCGCAGATCATGGCTCACCCCGGCCAGCATGGAGGTGCGCTGATCGAGATGACGGGTGATGCGCTGTCGCATGTCGATGAAGGCATGGGCGGCTTCGCGCACTTCGCGCGCGCCGGCGGGTTTGAATTCGGTATCATCCTCGCCGCGGCCGAACCGCTTGGCCGTATCGGCCAGCCGGCGGATGGGTTTGACCTGATTGCGGATGAAGATCACCGAGACCAGGCTGAGCAGCGCCGTCGCGCCAAACAGCCAGAGCAGGAAGATATGCCCGGTCGTGGCAAAAACGCGCTCGCGCACGGCGATAAATCGCAAAACGCCCGTTTCGGTCTGGACGCGGATATCGACATAGGCGGGATAACGCGTGGTATCAAACCAGACCGGGTTTTCCATCGACGCCGTCAGCGATCGCCGCAAGGTGCGGTCCAGCGTCCGGAAAAAGGACGACCGGCGAGAAGTTGGCAGAAGCTCGCCCTCACGAAAATCCACGGAGAGCTGCATATTGCGATAGGCGGAATCCGCCATCGCTTCGAACGCCGCCCGATCCTCGCCGCTATTCTCGAAGAATTCGGTCATCAGGGCGACATCGCCGGCAACGCCTTCCGACAGGCGCTGGGTCACGGTCTCCCAATGCTCCTCGAAAAAGGCCCAGGCGATCAGCCCCTGCATGACCGCGACGGGCACGACGAAAATCAAAAGGGACCGGCCAAACAGGCTTTTCGGCAGATATCGTTTCAACGGTCCCAAATCAGCGCGGTCCTAATCCTCGAAAATCGCATCAGCGATCAGCTTGTATCCCTCACCGCGAATGGTCTGTAAATGAACCGGTTGGCGCGGGTCGGCTTCCAGCTTGCGTCGAAGCCGCGTCATCTGCACGTCGACGGCGCGTTCACCGCCTCCGGTCAGATCGCACAGATCATAGCGGGAGACTGTCTGGCCAACCGCCCGGGCGAGGGCTTTCAACAGGGTCTCCTCGCCGCCGGTGAGGCGCACAGCGTCACCGTTTTTCGCCAGCGCGCCATTTCCGATATCGAACTGGAAGGCGCCAAAACGCACTTTCCTGTGCTCGATGGCCGACGGTCTGGAACGGCGCAGGATGGCATTGATGCGCAAGACCAGCTCTTCCGGCTCAAACGGTTTGGCCAGATAGTCATCGGCCCCCAGCGAAAGGCCCCTGATGCGGTCCTCCGCTTCACCGCGGGCGGTCAGAAGCAGAATGGGCGTCTCGCGGGTTTCGCGCACGAGTTTGGTCAACTCGAACCCGTCCATGCCCGGCATCATCACATCCAGAACGATCAGGTCATAATCCATCGACCGCATCTTGCCCTGGGCCTTTGCGGCGTCAGCAGACGTCGAGACCCGATAGCCGCGCTTGGTCAGGAAGCGCTTCAACAGATCGCGGATGCGGTCATCATCATCCACGACGAGAATATGGGTGTCAGAAATCTCGGTCATACATCGTCCTTACCGCTGGATGCGGCGGCTTATAGCTCTCTAGCACGCAAATGCGGGATCACTTATCCCGACGAAGTCTTTCGCATCATCCACAGATAGGTCAGGCCGGTATAAAGGCTGAGCGCGGCGGCGATCCAGAGGAAGACGATCCACGCCTCATACGCCCAGACGCTGTCGCCGCTTACCAGGAAGATAAGGGCGAAAAACCAGGCGATCATCAGCATTTCCACGGCGGTCTTGACCTTGGCGGCCAGCGAAACCGGAACCGGAATGCGCTCCTTGCCGAGGCGCGACAGGCGGATCATGGTCATGATGATGTCGCGCGAAAGGATGACGGCAATCGGCCAGGACACCGACCACAGGCCTGACCAGAGTCCGAACACGATCAGGAAGGCCCCGACGAACACCTTGTCCGCAATGGGATCGAGCAAGGCCCCGAAGGCGCTGACTTGCCCCAGCCGACGCGCCAGCCAGCCGTCAAACCAGTCAGACAGTGCGCCGCCGATAAACAGGGCCAGCGCAAAGCTCCACCAGCGGATCAGGGCCTCATTGGTCTCGGCATTCAGCGCCCACCATAAAAACAGCGCGCCCAGCGGACCGGCCACGAGGCGAAAGGCGGTGAGGATATTCGGAAAGGTAAAAATCATTGCTGAAACCAGTCATGAATGCGCTTGGCCATGGCAGCGGAGACGCCCTCCACGGCTTCAAGGTCGCCAAGCGCGGCGCGTTCCACCGCCTTGGCGGAGCCGAAATGAGCCAATAGCGCTTTTTTCCGCGACGGGCCAATGCCGGGGATTGAATCGAGCGGATTATCCCGCATCGCCTTCTGGCGTTTGGCGCGGTGTCCGCCAATGGCAAAGCGGTGGGCTTCGTCCCGCAGGCGCTGGAGATAATACAGCACGGGATCATTCATCGGCAGTTTGAACGGCGCTTCGCCCGGCATGTAGAAGGCTTCGCGGCCGGCATCGCGCTCTGGGCCCTTGGCAATGGCGGCGACCGGCACGTCGGTGACGCCCAGCTCCTCCATCACTTCCAAGACGGAGGAAAGCTGGCCCTTGCCGCCATCGATCAACACCAGATCCGGCACCGGAGCGCCCTCTTCCCGCTCCTTGATCATGCGGGAGAAGCGGCGGCGCAACATGGCGGCCATCATGGCGAAATCATCATTGGTGGCGGCATCATCGCCCTTCATGTTGAAGCGGCGGTAGTGGGTCTTTGAAAACCCTTCCGGCCCGGCCACGATCATCGCGCCCAGCGCATTCGTGCCCTGGATGTGGGAATTGTCATAGACCTCGATGCGCCTTGGCGGCTCGTCCAGCTTGAACACCTTGGCGACGCCCTTGAGCAATTTGGCCTGGGTGGCGCTTTCGGACAGACGCCGGCCCAGCGCCTCGCGAGCATTGGTGCGGGTACGCTCGACCAGTTTCTTCTTCTCACCGCGCTGCGGCGTCATCACCGTCACCTTGCGATCGGCGCGCAGGGTCAGCGCTTCGCCGATCAGTTCGGCATCGTCGACGATGTGCGAGGTCATGATCAGGGCCGGAGCCGGGCGATCATCATAGAATTGCGCAAGGAAGGCAGCGAGAATCTCCGAGGGCTCGGATTCGGCCTCGTGCTTCGGGAAAAAGGACTGGTTCCCCCAATTCTGGCCCGCCCGATAGAAGAAGACCTGCACACAGGATTTTCCACCCTCCTGCGCCAGCGCGACGATATCGGCCTCTTCCACGCCCTCCGGATTGATGCCCTGCTCTGTCGTCACCGAGGCAATGGCGCGGATGCGGTCGCGCAATTTCGCAGCGGCTTCAAAGTCGAGCGCTTCGGAGGCTTCGGCCATCTGTGCGCTCAATCCCTCCCGCAAGGCATTGGAGCGGCCGCGCAGAAAGGCTTCGGCCTCGCCGACGAGTTCGGCATAGGCGTCCGGCTTGACGAGACCGACGCAAGGCCCGGCGCACCTTTTGATCTGATAGAGCATGCAGGGCCGGGTTCGTCCCTCGTAAACGCTGTCGGTGCAGGTGCGCAGCAGGAAGGCCTTTTGAAGCGTGTTCAGCGTGGCATTGACCGCACCGGCGCTGGCGAAGGGGCCGAAATACATGCCTTTCGCCTTGCGCGCGCCGCGATGCTTGCGGATTTGCGGGGCTTCATGGTCGGTGCGGATGAGTATGTAGGGGAAGGATTTGTCATCGCGCAGGATGACGTTGAAGCGCGGCTTCAGCCGCTTGATGAGGTTGGCTTCCAGCAACAGTGCTTCGGTCTCGGTCTCCGTCACCACGAATTCCATCGACCGGGTCAGCGCAATCATCAGGGCGATGCGGTTATTGTGACCGCCGCCCTTGGCATAATTGCCGACGCGGTTTTTCAGGTTTTTCGCCTTGCCGACATAAAGAATGTCGCCATCCTTGCTGTACATGCGGTAGACGCCGGGTTTCGCGGGCAGCCGCTTGACGTAAGATGCAATGACCTCGGGTCCGGTCAGACCGGCAGTGCCCTCTTCAGGAGGGGCCGCCGCATCTTCCGCGACGGTTGGGGGTCGAACAGGCCGGGAGGCTTTCATGATGCCTAAAATTGCCCTCGTGACCGGCGCTGGCAAGCGTCTGGGCGCAGCCATCGCCAAAGCGCTGGCCGAAGACGGCTATAAGGCCTGGGTGCATTTCAACCATTCAGCGGATGAGGCCGGCCAGATCGTGGCGGACATAAGGGCCGCCGGCGGCGAAGCCGAGGCCGTGCAATTCGACCTCGCAGAGACATCCGCCCTCGTCCAACTGGTGCGCGGGCTGGGCCGGATCGACGTGCTGGTCAATTCAGCATCGGTCTTTGATTATGACGCCGCCAATGCGCTTGATCCGGCGGACATGCAGCGCATCCTGAACATCAATCTGATTGCGCCCTGCCTTCTGGCGTCAGTGATGGCGGAAAGCCATGCGACCCGCAATTCCGGCTGTGTGATCAACCTGCTGGACCAGAAACTGTACAATCTGAACCCGGACCATTTCAGCTATACCCTCGCCAAGGCCGGGCTGCACACCGCGACCGAGACGATGGCGATGCAGTTTGCGCCGAATGTGCGCGTCAATGGCGTTGCGCCGGGCCTGACCCTGCCCGCACCGGATATGAGCAAGGCCGAATTCGAGGCCGCGCACCGGAATAATCCGATGCAGGGCGGCTCAACGCCGGAGGATATCGTCCGCACGGTCCGCTTCATCCTCGCCAGCCCGGTGATGACGGCGGAAACCATCCTCGTCGATGGCGGCGAACACCTGATGCGCCGTCACCGCGATGTGTCGAAGGGCGGGTAGCTAGCGGTTCGGGTCGCTGAGCTGGCGGGAACGGCGTTCGGCGGCATTGACCGCGCGGCGCATCAATTCCGGCAGGGCGCTATTGCCCATCATCACATCGAGCGCGGCCTGCGTCGTGCCATTGGGCGAGGTGACCTGACGGCGCAATTCCTGCGGCGAGAGGTCTGAGCGTTTCAGAAGTTCGCCGGCCCCGATCAGCGTATTGGTCGCCAGCTTCTCCGCCAGATCACGCGGCAGGCCTTCATTTTCGCCCGCTCCGGCCAGCGCCTCGGCAAGCAGGAAGAAATAGGCCGGGCCGGATCCCGAAACCGCGGTCACCGCATCCATCATGCGCTCGTCGGAAATCCACTCGACCGAACCGCCCACTTTCAGAAGCTTGGTGGCCTCGGCCTGACGCGCTTCGCCCGCGTCATTGGCTACAGCCACAATGATGCCCGCGCCGATGGCGGCGGGCGTGTTGGGCATGGCGCGGATAATCGGCCGGTCGCCCAGTGCTTCGGTCATGGTGCGGATAGTGACGCCCGCCATAACGGAAATGATGGCGCAATTGTCCGGCAGGACCTTGGCCAGATCGCCGGCAATCTGGTGGAAGATTTGCGGCTTCACCGCCAGCACGACCAGCGAGACGTCCTTCGCCATGCGCGGGCCGAGCGCATCGACGCATTTGAGACCATGCGTCTTGATCAGCACCGCCATCTCGTCAGTGGGATTCGGCGCACAGATCAGCAGCCGGGCGGGATCAATCTTGCCCTTGCCGCGCAGCCAACCAGCGGCGAGTGCTCCGCCCATACGGCCGGCTCCGATCAGCGCGATACGTCCGTCCGTGGTCACAATCAGGCCTCGCCAATGGTTTCAAACATGGCCGATTGCGCGGCTTCCTCCACTGTCTTTCCGCCCCAGACCAGAAACTGGAAGGCCGGATAGAAGCGTTCGCCGGCTTCGCGGGCCGCGCTGATCAATGCGGCGGCCTGCGCCGGAGACAGGGTCTCGCCTTGCGGAATCGGGATGCCGTGACGCCAGACCACGCCGCCATCCTCTTCCCAGACATCGAAATGGCCATACCAGAGCTTTTCATTCAGGCGCGCGGCCAACTCGCAAATCTCGCGAAAGCGGGCCTTCGGAGCCTTCAGCTCGAGGCTGGCGCAGACGTGAATGGCGTCATGATCGGGCCGCCAGGCGAACCAGATCTGGTGATCGCGCCAGGCGCCGGGCGCCGACATGTGCAGCTCGCCCGCCTCATCGCGCTCATAGGGCAATTGCTCGGCAATCACGGCCTGCTCGACGGCGTCGAGCGGATCGCTCTCATACGATGTGGTCTCAGTCGCGAGTTCCATGCGCTGTGTGTCCTTTCGCGCCGGTTGCCCTGTCCCGGCCTCCGCATGCGATCCGGAACGAATCGCGCGGGCCTTGGGAACAAGCCTAGGGCCGGTTTTTCTGCCGGGGCAATAGCCCCGACGGTGAGGAGTCGTGGATTAGCTTACTTCTTGCCGCTGGCAGGCTTTTTGGCTGTGGATTTCTTCGCCGCCGGCTTTCTGGCCGAGGCCGTCTTCGCAACCGGCTTTGTGGCCGCCTTTTCCAGAGCTTCGATGCGGACCTTCAGAGCGTCGGCCTCGTCGCGCGCAGCCTGTGCCACGGCTTTGACCGCGTCGAATTCCTCGCGGCTGACGAAATCCATACGCGCCGCCATTTTGTCGGCTTGCGCCCGGAAAACGGTCTGCGCCTCTTCACCGGCTGCCTGCGCCGCCGAGAAGGCGTCCGTCATCAGTTCAGCGAAATCATTGAGCAGCGGATTACGGGTTTGCATGTCGTGGCCTTCTTTCCTTGTCTGTGCGTATATGCGATTTCAGGTCGCAGATGCAATGTGACAGGCCAGCGCAGGAGCCCAGATGCAACAGATTTGCGAGCCGACCTTCAACTTTGACCCGGTCCTGTTCTCCATTCCGCTGGATTTCATCAATGAAGGCTGGGCGTTTGATATCCGCTGGTATGCGCTCGCCTATATCGCAGGCCTGCTGGTCGGCTGGCGCTATATGGTGGCGATGGCGCGGCGTCCCAAACTCTGGGTGCCCTCGAACGGTAAGCCCAAAGGGTCGCCATTTGATGAGGAGGATGTCGACGATCTCCTCCTGTGGGCGACCATTGGCGTCATCGGTGGCGGGCGTCTGGGCTATGTCCTCTTCTACCAGATCGATGCCTTCTGGGAACGGCCCTTATGGGTCATTACCGGCATTACCGAAGGCGGCATGTCTTTCCATGGCGGGCTGATCGGGGTCGGTCTGGCACTGTGGCTGACGGCGCGAGCGCGCAAGCTGGATCTGTGGCGGATTGCCGATGCCGCCGCCGTGGTCGCGCCCATCGGGCTGTTTTTCGGACGCATGGCGAATTTCATCAATGGCGAGCTCTGGGGCCGCGTCACCGATGTGCCGTGGGCGATGCGCTTTGCCAATGACCGCTTGTGTGCCCTGCGCCATCCGAGCCAGCTTTATGAAGCGGCGCTGGAAGGCCTTCTGATCTTCGCCGTCGTCAATGTGCTGACCTGGAAATACAAGTCGCTGTCGCGGCCCGGCCTCAATACCGGTGCCTTCCTGGTGATTTACGGCCTGTCGCGGGCGCTGCTGGAAACGGTGCGCGAACCGGATGCCCACATGCCGGAAGCCCTGCAAGGCTATGTCACGATGGGCATGTTGCTTTCGATCCCGATGTTCTTTGCGGGCCTGTGGTTGCTCTATCGTGCCCTGAAAGCCGATCCAGCGCCGGCCCCGACCAAAGTCGTCGCCTCCAAATGATGGACGGGATTGCCGGGCGTATCGCCGAACGTATCCGCCATGGCGGACCGGTCTCGGTGGCGGCCTTTATGACCGAAGCCATGTTCGATCCGCGTGAAGGCTATTACGCGACGAAAAACCCGATTGGCGCGGGCGAGGACTTCATCACCGCCCCCTCGGTCAGCCAGATGTTCGGCGAGCTGATGGGGCTGTGGTGCGCGCAGGTGTGGATGGATATGGGCCAGCCCGGCAGCTTCCAGCTGGTCGAGCTGGGCCCCGGCACCGGCCAGATGATGAGCGACATTGTGCGCGCCGGGCGGGCCGTGTCCGGCTTCATGCAGGCCGCGCAAATCCATCTGATCGAAGCCAGTGCCGCATTGAAAATGGTGCAGGGCCGGACGCTGACCCCCATGGGTGTGGAGATTGGCTGGCTCAACCGGATCGAGGATATTCCGCCCGGCCCGGCGATCATTGTCGGCAATGAATTTCTCGACTGTCTGCCCATGCGGCAGGCGGTAAAACAGAATGGCCAGTGGCATGAACGCATGATCGCGCTGAACGAGGCGGGCGATGGCTTCCGGTTTGCTGTCGGGCCGCAACTCGGCACCGAAGCCGATCTGGTTCCGGAGCGCCTGCGCGGCGCGCCCGATGGCACGCTGGCCGAGCTGCGGCCCGGCGATCAGCAGGTGGTAGATGTCCTGGCGCAACGCTTTTCAGATCACCCCGGCCATGCCCTGTTTGTTGATTACGGCCCCGCCCTCAGCGAGGCGGGCGATACGTTTCAGGCCATCCGCCAGCACCAGAAGTGCGATCCGCTGGAGGCGCCCGGCACGGCTGATCTGACGGCGCGGGTCGATTTCGAACAATTGGGCCGTTTCGCGAAAGCCGCCGGTCTGGACGTCGCCGGCCCCGCCACGCAGGGCGACTGGCTGAATGCGCTCGGGCTGGAGGTGCGAGCCGCGGCCCTGATCCGTCAGGCGCCGGAACAAAAATCGCGAATCGCCCGGCAGGTGATGCGTCTTTCGGACCCCGACGAGATGGGCGCGCTCTTCAAGGTGATGAGCTTATCCACACCGGGATTGCCGAAACCACCGGGATTTGCCGACCACGGATGAATTAACAGTTCAATACCGGCGCCGGCTCTGCTATCGGACCTCTGCGCGGCAACATAAAGGCGGACCGATGGCTGGACGGACCCCTCTGAAACTCGTTTCAGGCACTTCAAACAAGGTTCTGGCGAAAGCCATTGGCGATCATATCGACGCCCCCCTCACCGAATGCGAGATTGAACGCTTCGCGGATGGCGAGATTTTCGTCCGCATTGGCGAGAATATCCGCGGCGAGGATATCTTCCTGATCCAGTCGACGTCGAAGCCGGCGAATGACTATCTGATGGAACTCCTGATCTGCATCGACGCGCTGAAGCGGGCGAGCGCGAAGCGGATCACCGCCGTCATCCCCTATTTCGGCTATGCAAGGCAGGACCGCAAAACCGGTGGCCGCACACCGATCACCGCCAAGCTGGTCGCCAATCTGATCTCGGAAGCCGGTGCCGACCGGGTTCTGACGCTGGACCTGCATGCCGGCCAGATACAGGGCTTCTTCGACATTCCGACCGACAATCTGTTTGTCACACCGGTCTTTGAAGATGATCTTCTGCGCCATTACGACACCTCGGAACTGATGATTGTCTCTCCCGATGTCGGCGGTGTGGTCCGGGCGCGGTCGCTGGCCAGCCGGCTGGGTGCCGATATTGCCATCGTCGACAAGCGCCGCCCGAAACCGGGCCAGTCGGAAGTCATGAATATCATCGGTGATGTCGAAGGCCGCCGCTGCATCATCTTCGACGATATCGTCGATTCAGGCGGCACGCTGTGCAATGCCGCGGCCAAGCTGAAAGAGCAGGGCGCGATCAGCGTTTCCGCCTACGTCACGCATGGTGTGCTGTCCGGCAAAGCCGTCGAACGCATTGCGAAATCCGAGCTTTCCGAACTGGTGATGACCGATTCCATTGCCGTGGATGAGTCGGTGACCAAGGCCCCGAATATCCGCATGATCTCCATCGCGCCGCTGCTGGGTGAAGCCATTAGGCGGATCGCGAATGAGGAGTCGGTCTCCAAACTGTTTGACTAGCCGCATTACGGGCTGTGAATCCCGCTTGAGAGCGGTTGCGCGCCGTGAAGTGATCGGCTATACGCCGCGGCTCGAATTCAACTGGCTTGGGGCTCGGCCCCGATAGGCTGCTTCTGGTGCGGCCTTTCTTGTTTCAAGGATCAGACCGATGAGTGACATCGTTCTCCCCGTCGACGTTCGCGAAAACACCGGTACCGGTGCCGCTCGCGCTGTTCGCCGCGAAGGCTTCGTACCCGGAACGCTGTATGGCGGAAAACTGGGCCCGGTCGCGATTGCCGTGCGTGACAACGTTCTGCGCAAGGCGATCAATACCGGCAAATTCCTGTCGCACATGGTGACGCTGGAGCATGACGGCAAAAAGCAGTCCGTGATCCCGAAAGACGTCCAGTTCGATCCGGTCTCCGACGTGCCGCTGCACATTGACCTGTTCCGCGTCGACGCGGATTCGATCATCGATGTTGAAGTCTCCGTGGTCTTCCTCGGCGAGGAAAAATCACCGGGCCTGAAACGCGGTGGTGCACTGAATGTCGTGCGTCACTCGGTCGAGCTGTCCTGCCCGGCCGGTTCCATTCCGGAATCGATCGAGATCGACATCTCCGCCATGGAAATCGGCGATTCGGTTCACATTTCCGATGTGACCCTGCCGGAAGGCATCACGCCGACCATTTCAGACCGTGACTTCACCATCGCCACGCTGGCCGGTGCCCGCGTTGCTCTGGAAGACGAAACGGCTGTTGCCGACGAAGATGCAGACGGCGAAGAAGGCACCGAGGCCGAAGCCGATGACGCAGAGGGCGAAGGCTCCGAAGACTAGGGGCCTTGCCTCCCCGCCATTCGGGGGCTGACCATGTTGCTGATCGTCGGTCTGGGCAATCCGGACTCGAAATATCGCTATAACCGCCACAATATCGGCTTTCTCACACTTGATGAGATGGCCGATTATTGGCGTCTGAGCCCCTGGAAGGCGCGCTTCAAGGGTGCGGTGAGCGAGGGCACGATCGAGACGCCGTCCGGTCCCGAAAAAGTCCTGCTGCTGAAACCCGGCACCTATTACAATGAAAGTGGCCGCGCCGTGGGCGAAGCCGCGCGTTATTACGACATTCCTGCCGACAGGATTGTCGTCTTCCATGACGAGCTGGATCTGGCGCCCGGAAAATTCCGCCTGAAAACCGGCGGCGGTCATGCCGGCAATAACGGTCTGCGTTCCATCAAGGCGCATATCGAGGGCGATTTCCGCCGCGGCCGCATCGGCATCGGCCATCCGGGTGACAAGAATCGCGTCACCGGCTATGTGCTGTCCGATATACCCAAGGCCGAACAGGCTTGGGTCAGCGATCTGATCGATGCGATTGCGCGCTCCATGCCACTATTGGCCTCCGAAGATTATGACGCCTTCCAGACGAGGGTGACCCACCTGGCGCCCGCGCCGGGGAGTGATGACAAGGGACAAGAATAATGGGTTTCAAATGCGGAATTGTCGGCCTGCCGAACGTCGGTAAATCGACCCTGTTCAATGCGCTGACACAGACGGCAGCGGCGCAGGCGGCGAATTATCCCTTCTGCACGATCGAGCCCAATGTCGGTGATGTCGCCATGCCGGAACCACGCCTCGATGTGCTGGCGAAAATCGCCGGGTCGAAAGAGATCATTCCGACGCGGATGAATTTTGTCGATATCGCCGGGCTGGTCCGCGGTGCCTCCAAGGGTGAAGGGCTGGGCAATCAGTTCCTGGCCAATATCCGCGAGACCGACGCCATCGCCTATGTGCTGCGCGCCTTCGAGGATGACGATGTCACCCATGTCGAGGACCGGGTGGATCCGATCGCGGATCTGGAAACGGTCGAGACCGAGCTGATGCTGGCGGATATGGAGAGCCTTGAAAAGCGCCGGGGCAATCTGGAAAAGCGCGCCAGGACTGGCGACAAGGAGGCCAAGGAAGCCCTCGTCCTGATTGATCTGGCGCTCGCCGAGCTGACCGAGGGCCGCCCGGCCCGCAAGGCCGATGTGCCCGCCGATCAGCGCAAGGCCTGGCGGATGCTGCAACTCCTCACCTCCAAACCCGTCCTCTATATCGCCAATGTCGATGAAGACAGTGCCGGAACCGGCAATGCGCATTCACAGCGCGTTGTGGAGTATGCCGCCGAGCAGGGCTCTGACGCGGTGGTGATTTCCGCCAAGATCGAGAGCGAGCTGGCCTTGCTGGAGGCTGATGAGCGGCAGGAATATCTCGACGCCATCGGTCTGGAAGAGGCCGGTCTCGATCGCCTGATCCACGCCGGATACAATCTTCTGGAGCTGCAGACCTATTTCACCGTCGGTCCGAAAGAGGCCCGTGCCTGGACCTTCAAGCACGGCTGGACCGCACCGCGCTGCGCCGGTGTCATTCATGGCGATTTCGAGAAGGGCTTCATCAAGGCGGAAACCATCGCCTATGAGGACTATGTCGCCTATAATGGCGAAGCCGGCGCCCGCGAGGCCGGAAAGCTGCGTCAGGAAGGCAAGGAGTATCTCGTCAAGGACGGCGATGTCCTGCACTTCAAGTTCAATGTGTAACGGTGCGAGTGCACCGCATCGGGCCTGACGCCCACGAGCACATTAATCTATTTTTAGTTGTATGCGCCCTCTTCTTGCCATCCCGGACTGAATCCCGCACCTAGTCCGGACGAGGGACAGATGCAGGATTCAGAATTTGCGGGTGAACGTCAGCTGATGACGTTCTGGCAGCTGGTAACGCTGCTGGTCCTGTCGACGGGGATCGTCGCCCTGTCGATCGATATGATGCTGCCGGCGCTTCCGGGCATCGGCGATGATCTCGGCCTCGAAAACCCCAATAGACGCCAGCTGGTAATCACAGCGTTTCTGGTCGGTTTCGGTCTGGCGCAGCTGATCTATGGTCCGCTGTCGGACAGCTGGGGGCGCAAGCCGGTCCTGCTCGGCGCGCTGGTCCTCTATATCGGCGCGACCGTCTTCTGCCTGATCGCCTGGAATTTCGAGGTGCTGCTGCTGGGCCGCCTGTTACAGGGCATGAGCATTGCGGCCGCACGGGTGATCGGCACCGCTATTGCGCGCGACCTCACCTCCGGGCGGCGCATGGCACAGGTCGTCTCCATGGCGATGATGGTGTTCATGGCTGTGCCGGTGATCGCGCCCAGCCTGGGGCAAGTCATTCTGCTGATCGCGCCCTGGCGCTGGATCTTTGTTTTCCTGCTTGTGACGGCCTCGGGCCTCGCCATCTGGCTGAGCATCCGACTCCCGGAGACGCTGCACGAGGAATACCGGCGCAAGCTCGATTTCATGGATTCGATCCGCGCCTATCGCGAAAGCCTGCGGCACCGGGCGATGGTCGGCTATATGTTTGCCGGTGCCTTCTTCTTCGGCGGGCTGTATGGCCTGCTCAATTCCTCCGAACAGATCATGGCCGAACATTTCGGCCTTGGAACGGTGTGGACGCTGGCCTTTGCCGGTATGGCGGCCTGCATGGCGATCACCAATTTCATCAATTCCCGTCTGGTGATGCGGCTGGGCCAGAGGCGGCTGTCGCAAGGCGCGCTGATCGGCTTTACCGTGATCAGCCTCGCGCATGTGGCACTGATTGTGTTCGCCTCGGAAAACCTGCTGATCTTCATGGCGCTGCTGACGCTGGCGATGATGCTGATGGGGCTGATCGCCGCCAATTTCAACGCGCTGGCGATGGAGCCGGTCGGCCATGTCGCCGGAACGGCGTCTGCCGCCTACGGGTTCGGGACGGGCGTGATCGGCGCCATTATCGGCGCGGTGATCGGCCAGCTCTATAATGACTCCACCCTGCCGCTGATCGCCGGACAGGCCCTGACCGGGCTTGCGGCGCTGGCCGTGGTCCACTTCACCGAACGCGGCGCATGGTTCGGCGAAGGCACAGACGATTAGGAGATTCCCGCATGAATTTCGACACCATTCTTCTGGATATTGACGGGCCGGTCGCGACGATCACGCTGAACCGGCCGCAGGCCATGAATGCCTATACGCACGACATGATGCGCGAGGTTGTCGCAGCGCTTGATCATACCGATGCCAATGATGATGTGCGCGCCGTGATCTTCACCGGGTCAGGGCGGGCTTTTTGCGCCGGGGCCGATCTGTCTCTGGGGGCTGAAACCTTCAATGCGGTGTCGCAAGCCAAGGCTGAAGGCGGTCTCGACGATAACGACCCGCGCTGGCGCGATACGGGCGGCTTGATGAATCTGCGAATCTTCAACTCCATCAAACCCGTCATTGCCGCTATTAACGGTCCGGCGGTCGGGATCGGGGCCACCATGATCCTGCCCATGGATGTCCGATTTGCCGTGCCGGGCGCGAAAATGGCCTATCCCTTTTCAAAGCGCGGCATTGCCTGGGACGGGGCGGCGAGCTGGTTCTTGCCGCGCGTGGTCGGCATTTCAACGGCGATGGACTGGGCGATGTCGGGCCGGACCTTCCTGACGGAAGAAGCGCATCAGGCCGGCTTGCTGAAAAGCCTGCACGCGCCGGAGGATTTGCTGCCCGCCGCGATCGACTATGCGCGTACGCTGGCGGAGACAACGGCGCCGGTCTCGGTGGCGATGATGCGGCAGATGGCCTGGCGCATGCTGGGGCCGCACACGCCGATGGACGCGCACCGGATTGAATCGAAAGCCATTCTGCATGCCGGGATTGGCCCGGATGCGGCCGAGGGCGTGATGAGCTTTCTGGAAAAACGCCCGCCGGATTTCCCGCTGAAACCCTCTGCCGATATGCCGCCCTGGTATCCGTTCTGGGACGAGGAAACGTATTAGGGTTTCAACGTCCGTCATTCCGGGACGTGCCGAAGGCGCGAACCCGGGACCCATTCTGAAACCAACATGTCCCGGCATGGATCCCGGATCAGGCGATGCCTGTCCGGGATGACGAATAAGACTGCCGCCTAAAACTCCTCGACCGACAGGCTTTCATCCGTTGCCGCACCATCCAGACGCCAGCCGGCGCCCTCTCCTACCGCCAGTGTCTCGGCCAGCCATGGCAGGAGCGCGAGCAGCTGGGCTTCCAGCGTGTAGGGCGGGTTGATGATGACGACGCCGGCGCCCGCCAGCTTGCCTTCGGCTTCCAGATCGCGAACCCAGAGATCCGCGCGCAGCACGTTTTCAGGCGTGGCGTAATTTTCTTCAAACAGCCATTCGGCGAGCCCGACATCGAACCGCTCGGACGCCCATAAATCCTTCAGAGGCCGCCAGAAAATATAGGTCCCGCCAGTCCATTTCGGAATCGCCTTGCGGACGGCTTCGGCCATGTGGGCCATCTCGTCGCGATGTTCAAAGGGCGGATCGACCAGCACGACGCCGCGTTTTTCGCGCGGCGGCACCAGGCTGTGCAGGGCTTTGTAGCCATCGCGCTTTTCCACCTTCACCGCCGCATTGCGCACATAGCGCTGGTCGAGCGTTTTCGCGTCGGCTTCGTGCAATTCGCACAGATGCGCGCGGTCATGGTCGCGCAGCATCCGGGCGGCGAGTTCGGGCGAGCCGGGATAGGTGGTCAGCGTCTCGCCGGGATTCATGGCGCGGACAACGTCCAGCAAGGGTGCCAGCGCCTCCTCCACCTCCGGCGGGCGTGGGGCGGCGAGCACCCTGGCAATGCCGCCCTGCCATTCGGGATTACGCTGGGCCTCGCTGGAGGTGAGGTCATAGGCGCCGACACCGGCATGGGTATCGATATAGCGGAACGGCTTGGCCTTCTTTTTCAGATGGGCCAGGCATTGCGCCAGAACCGCGTGTTTCAGCACATCGGCAAAATTTCCGGCATGGAAGGCGTGACGATAATTCATGGCCCTCGTCTAGCGCGGACACTATCGATCTGGCCAGATGCTTTTCGGCTCGACGAACGCAAAAGAACACAGCAATGTCGGGCGCAAAGGGGAGACCGGGATGATCGATCTGATTCTGGCAATAAGCCTGCTGACGCAGGATTCCGATTTCGCATCGGAGTCGGCGCAGGACACGCTGGACCGCTTTGGCCGGTTGATCGACGCAACCACCTATATGGCGGATGAGATAGAAGGCGATGACTCCTCGCTCGCCACGGCTCGCGCCATCGTCAACTTTGTCGAGGCCGCCTTCGAAACATCCGACCCGGAGCGATTCATCCTGCTGGATCAGGAGACCATCATCCCGATGGTTGCCACCGAACTTGATAATCTGTGGGCGGTGGAGCACGAGGAGGGGGATGTTTACGACTTCGAGATCAATGCCGGTGTGGCCCATCTGCCAGATGGCGGCGCCGATACCGACGGCAGTTATTGTGCCGATGACGATCCCGGCAAGATCATCGACCAGCCGCTGACCGACCCTGAAGGCCATGAGCTGAATCTGCGGGTTTGCTGGACGGGTGTCCGCAATCCCGATACCGGCATTCTGACGGGGACATATCTCTATCAGCTGCAGTCCGGGAATTATGTGGTTCAGTATCTGGTCAGCATTATCGGCAGTCAGGAGTCCGGCCTGCCTCCCCGTCTGGCCATCGCCGAGCGGATTGCCGAACCCTTTGTCTTCAACACCGTGCTTCGTCCCGTCGAGGCCGACTGACGCCGCACGGCCCTGCCGCATCGGCATTTGCGTTGCGGCGTGAAGCCTTTATCTTCCCCTGTAAATCCGGGGAGGCCTTCATGACACGCTTGATTTCCATACTGACCGCCATCGCGCTGAGCGCCTGCACGGCGGCGGCGCAGGACGCCGCGACAACAGCCCGAGAGGATGGCTCCCGCGTCTATGAAAGCGAGGGCCAGATCACGGCCAATGGCCAGCGCGTGCGCTATTCCGTGATCGCGGGCGAGACCTTCATGGCCGGTGATGATGGCGAACCTTACGCCTCCATCTTCTCGACTGCCTATATACGCGAAGGCGTCGAGGATCGCGCCACACGGCCCGTGGCCTTCATCTTCAATGGCGGACCGGGATCGGCCAGCCTGTGGCTACATATGGGCGTGTTCGGCCCGTACCGGCTGGATCTGCCGCCGGATGCCCGCGATGACGGCGCGGCTCCCTATTCCATCGTCGAGAATAATCTTTCCATCCTGGACCAGGCGGACCTCGTCTTTGTTGATCCGGTCGGCACCGGCTGGAGCCGGCCTCTGGGCGATGCCGATACCGACCGCTTCTGGGGCATTCGCGAGGATGCCGAAGTGCTCGGCGCCTTCATCCGCCGCTGGCTGACGGAGAACCGGCGCTGGAATTCGCCGAAATACCTCCTCGGCGAAAGCTATGGCACGACGCGGATTGCGGCGTTGCTCAACGAGATGCAGGGCGGCTGGACGGATGTTTCGTTCAACGGCGTCGCCCTCATCTCCACTGTTCTGGATTTCCGCTTCGACGATACGTCCGAGGGCAATGATGTCGGCTTTGTCGGGCTGATGCCGGGCTTTGCCGCAACGGCCTGGTATCACGAGCGCGTCGACCGGGCGGCCTGGAATGGTGATATCGAAGCCTTCATCGCCGATGCCCGCAATTTTGCCTATGACACCTACATGCCGGCGCTTTTGCGCGGGGCGAGCCTGCCGGAAGCCGACCGCCGCGCGGTGGCCGCCGAGCTCGCCAGCTATATCGGCCTGTCGGAAGATTATCTGATGCGCGCCAATCTGCGCGTCAGCCTGCGCCGCTTCATGCGTGAACTCCTGCGCGATCAGGGCCTGTCCGTAGGACGTCTGGACAGCCGCTATACCGGCGAGGAAGCCGATGCCGTCAGCGAGGGGCCCGAATATGATCCATCCGCCTATGGCATTGATGGCGGTTATACGGCCGCCATGCTGCACTATTTCACCGACACGCTGGGCGTTGACATTACGGAGGAATACTCGGTGATCGATATTCCCACTGCGTCGGGCTGGAACCGCTCCACCGGTCAGGGCTCGGCCTATGTCAATGTGACGCCATGGGTAGCGACGGCCATGCGCCAGAACGCCGATCTCGAAGTTCTGGTGGCACAGGGCTATTACGATCTGGCGACGCCGTTCTTCTCGGCGGAACTGATGTTCAACCAGCCCGGCTTTGACCCGGACCGGGTCCACTTCCGCTATTATGAAGCCGGGCACATGATGTATATCCACCATCCCTCGCTGGAGGCATTTGTGGCCGATGTGCGGGAGTTGTTGGGGGAGTAGTAGGCGGCTCATAATCGTGCCTATATTTTGGTGCCTTCTTTCTAAGCTGAATCCATGGGTTCAATTATGGCAAAATATCCACCACAAACCTGTAGGGATTGCGGCTGCGCAAGATGGAAATGGTCGCAAAAAGATTATTCTGAGGGCAAGCGTAGGATTATCGTACAGCAACCTGGCAGCTGTTGCTCGACGAACCCGAAGAAACGGTCCGCGGACGGCGAACGGCTGATGGCTCAGAAGCCGTACAGTGACTGCGTCGCTTGGCAGCCTATGAATGAGAGCGACATTTCCTAGGTAAACTCCAGAATAATTGCGCCTATGATTATTGTTGGCGCTCAGGTTAATTCGCCTCCCGCATCCGGTCGCACAACAGCCAGGCCAGCACGGCGACCAGCGTGTAGAGGACAATCGCCATCGGGCCGAATTGCTGGGCGGTTTCCGGCGGCGGCGCGAAAAAGCTGATCGAATAGAGCCCGACCAGAAGCACGCCGAAAATCCACGGGCTGAATTTCCCGAATGCGCCCTTTGCTTTCGTCGCGGAGATGTAGAGCAAGAGCCCCACCGCCAGCACGCCGAATTCCAGCGTCAGGGCAACCGGCTCGTTATTCCAGAGGCCAAAGCCGACCTTCGGGCCACCCGGCCACAGGGCGAGGTCGGGCACATGGACCAGCAGGTCCAGCAGCCAGTGCGAGAAGACGCCCAGACCGATGATAATGGCGCCGGCGCGTCTTTGCGTCCGCGCAATCAGCGACCACACAAAGCCCAGCACAATCGACCAGACGACGGCCATAAGGAGGGAGTGCGTCCACGGCATGTCATGGAGATCAAGTGGGCTGACTTCGGTAAAACCCGGCTCGATGCGGACATGCTCAATGCCGAAATAGACGAAGGCACCCCAGAGATAATCGAGGAACTGGACCGCCACACACATCGCCCAGACCGGCACGGTTTTGACAAAGCGCGGCCCGGCTAGCGCCGGGCCATAATGACCGACAAACATGGTGAGTCCCTCCCCAAACTATTTGAGAGAATAGCAGAATGGCGCATGTGGTTCGAGGGTGCTTGATTCAACACCGCCGTCTTCGTCCGGCTTGACCGGACGATCTCGATTTCAAGGAGACCCTCCGATCAAGTCGGAGGGAGGCGATGTTGATTTTGCCAAATCGGCAATGCACCCTACCCGCCCTCGAAACTCACAAGGCTGGCACAGGGCACGCCGAGGGCTTCGATGCGCTTTGCACCGCCCAGATCGGGCAGATCGATGACGAAAGTCGCTCCGACAACATCGGCTCCGGCGCGGCGTAAAAGCTTGATCGCGGCTTCGGCGGTGCCCCCGGTGGCGATGAGATCATCGACGAGCAGCACGCGTTCTGTTTCGGCCACCGCATCGGCGTGGATTTCAACCGTATCGGTGCCGTATTCCAGCTCATAGTCTTCGGCCAGTGTGCGTCCGGGCAATTTGCCCTTCTTGCGGACCGGCGTGAAGCCGACCGAGAGCTGGTGCGCCACAGCGCCGCCGAGGATGAAACCGCGCGCCTCGATACCGGCGACCTTGTCGATCTTGGCCCCGGCCCAGGGCTGGACCATCTGGTCGATGGCGGCGCGGAAAGCCCGCGCATCCTTGAGCAAGGTCGTGACATCGCGAAACTGGATACCGGGCTTGGGATAGTCCGGAATGGTGCGGATGGCGTTCCTGATCAGGTCCATAACAAGCCTCTAGTGACGGGGGGCATCCCAGGTTTCAAGCCGGGCGGCGGCGTGCCAGTCGTTATAAACAGGATCGGCCAGCAACGTCTTCACATAGGCGGCCGCATCTGTGGACAACGGCACGCAATAGGTCTCGAAACGCGTCGCCACGGGCGTGAAGAAGGCATCGGCAATCGACCACTCACCGAACAGGAAGGGCCCGTCTCCGGTTTTGACATGCGCCCAGAGCGCCTGCATGCGCTCGATGTCTGCCCAGCAGGCCACGCTCATATCCTTCGCCGTGTGTTCGCGCTGCAAATCCATCGGCAATTCGCTGCGCAAGGCGGAGAAGCCGGAATGCATGGAGGCCGCGATAGCGCGGGCCCGCGCGCGAAGCGCTGCATCCTCCGGCCAGAGCGAGGGCGCTTGCTCGGCCGCCCACTCGCAAATGGCCAGGGAGTCCCAGACATTCCCGTCCGCCGTTTCCAGAACCGGCACGGTCGCCGCCGGCGACAGCGCCAGCAATTGATCGCGAGTCTCTTCCTGATCCAGCGGGATGAGGTGTTCGCCAAAATCGATGCCGGCCTTTTTCAGCGCCAGCCAGGGCCGCAAGGACCAGGTGGACAGGCGCTTATTGCCGATGTGCAGCACCGGCCGGCTCATTGTTCGCGCAACTCCGTCGTGCGGTCGCGTGTCATGGAAATGCGGCAATCGAGGGCAATCGCCTCGCCATCATCGCCAATCATCAGGAGCGAGGCGCGGCGCTGACATTCGGCATCGCGATAAGCGATCCAGGCCGTGTGGGCGCGGTCGAGATGGGCCGTCGCATTGGCAAGGCCCGGCAGGTCGAGATCAATCTCGGCGGCTTCGGTACGGGCGGCCTCCAGCGCATCGTCCAGCTGATCCCCGGCTGTATCGAGCAGACCGCCCAGACAACTATTCAGCGCGCGGCCATCATTTAGGTGCTCGGAGCATTCAATCATCGGGCGCGCGGGCGCGGAGTATTCCGGCAGGGCCGCGTCCTGAACTAGCAGGCTGGCCAAAACAGAAAAAACTGGCATCTCGTACTCCCGAAAACAGGCTCAAAGGATTAGAGGGCCAGCCCGGCGGCGTCTAGCGTGCGCCTTCACTGGCGCGCAGCAGCGTGCCTTCCAATGTCGCGGCGATCAGCCCGCCGTCGAAGACCACGGCAATGGACTGGCCGTCAAAGCCGGTGACGCGGCCGGCATTGACGCCGATCACCGACAGGCGGCCGTCTTCCAGCGTCAGGATGGGCGCGCCGGACAGGCCGTGACGAGAGCCGCAATCATGCAGGCGCACGAGCTCGCCGCCATCCGAGAGCCGGTCGCTCTGCATCAGCGTGCAGTCCGTCGACAAATGATCGCGCCCCAGCAGGGCGACATGGCGCGGCGTGGTCTGGTCGGCGGCCATCCAGGCAATGGGCAAGCGCCATTCCGGATGGGCGAAATCATCTTCGGTCAGGATAATCGCCCAGTCGTCGAAGGAGGAATTCATGCCCTGCGGCCGGATGACGGAGATGATGTCGTGCCGCTGGCCGCTTGAATCGAGGATCCAGCACTGGCGCGGATCGGCACTGTTGTAATAGCGCACGCCATGACCTGTGGTGATGATGACTTCCGCGCGCCGCTCATGGCTGCCACCGGCGACCAGCACGCCGCGGCTGCGCGACCCGCGATTGGTCACGCCAACGCGGCAGATGACATCGACCACAGAGGCCGAGGCATTTTCCGCCAGTTGGCGCGGCACAGGCAGGGAATCGGTGGCCCGGGCCGCCGACGTCACCAGAAACAGAACACACAAAGCAATTCGAAACACGCTACCACCCCCTAGAGAACGCGCCCCGCTATGGCCTTCAGTTTCCGGACCAGTTCGGGGTCGCGGGCGTCCGGCGGCGTTATGATCGCTGTATCCAGACCCGTCTCGATCCCCTGCGGCGAGGGCGTTCGATCCCTATCGGACACCATATCCGTCAGCCGGGCAATAGTCAGCTGAGCCAGGTCGGCATTTTGCCTCATCACGGCGAGGACGGCGGGCACGTCCACGGCGGCCTCGTCCACCTTCCAGCTGTCATAATCGGTGACCATGGCGATGGAGGCGTAGGGCAGTTCGGCTTCGCGGGCGAGGCGGGCTTCGGGCATGTTGGTCATGCCGATGACATCACATCCCCAGCTGCGATAGAGCGCGCTCTCCGCGCGGCTGGAAAATTGCGGACCTTCCATGGCCAGATAGGTGCCGCCGCGCGTGACGGGCGCACCTGCGGCCTCTGCGGCCTCTGCCGCGAGCGCGGCCAGACGGTGACAGACCGGCTCGGCGATGGAGACGTGCGCGGCGCATCCCGTGTCGAAGAAGGAATTGGCGCGCGATCTTGTGCGGTCGATATACTGATCCACGACGACAAAGCGTCCGGGTGGCAGCTCGGCCTTTAACGAGCCGCAGGCCGAGATCGAGATGATATCGCTACAGCCTGCCATCTTCAGGGCGGCAATATTGGCGCGGTAATTGATGTCGTGCGGCGGGATGCGATGCCCTCGCCCGTGCCGCGGCAGGAAGACGATATCCACGCCGTTCAGCGTGCCGGTTGTCAGCGCGTCCGACGGCGCGCCCCAAGGGGTCTCTACCACCCGGTGCGAGACGTCTGTGAGTCCCGGAAGATCATACAGGCCGGAGCCGCCAATGATGCCGAATTTCCAATGGGTCATGGATTGTATTTACCGGCTTCTGCCAAAAGAAAAAGGCCGCAGCGCGGGCTGCGGCCTTGATCCATTCGGCGTCAAAAACGCCTAGTGTTTTACGTTCGCCCAGACCTGACGATAGGCAAGCCACATCAGGATCGAGAAGATCAGCAGGAAAATCATGACACCGAGGCCCATGCTCTTGCGCTGTTCCATGTGCGGGTCCGAGGCCCAGGCCAGAAAGGCGGCGACGTCGGTCGCATACTGTTCGGCCGTTTGCGGCGTATCGTCCGCATAGGAGACCGCCCCGTCAAACAATTGCGGGCCCATGGCCAGCACACCGCCCGCGAAGTATGGGTTGTAGTGCTGTCCGGGCAGGAGCGTGACATCTTCCGGCACTTCGTAATCATAGCCCAGAAGCAGGGAGCGGATATATTCCGCGCCGCCCGAGCGAGCCTTCACGATCACCGAAAAGTCCGGCGGCAAAGCGCCGCCATTGGACGCAGCCGCCTGTGCCGGGTTGGCATAGGGGTTCGGGAAGCGGTCGGCCGGAATGCCGGCGCGGTCCATTTCCTCACCGGTTTCCAGATCAATCTCGGTGTAGGTGTAGCCACTGGCGATAGACATGACGACCGGATTGTCGTTCGGGTTGGCAAAGCTGATCAGCTCGCCCTCGTGTTCCGGATCCGGCAGGAATTCGAACGGTCCACCCGGCTGACCCAGATTGCGGAAGCTGAGCAGGTCCATGGAGTGACAGGAGGCACAGACCTCCTGATAGACCTGAAAGCCGCGTTGCAGCTGACGGTCATCAAACCTCCCGAACGGGCCTTCCCATGAGAAGTCGTAGGGCTCTGGCGCGTGGGTTTCGCCTTCGGCGGCGAGAGCCGGAGAGGCGAGTGCGGCGAGGGCAGCAAGGGTCGCGATAAAGCGTTTCATCGTGTCTCTCCTGTCCTATTCCGCCGGCGCCGCAGTGGGTTTATTACCCAATACGGAGGCTTCGATACTTTCCGGTCTTTCCTTCGGTTTCTCGATAAAGCCGAGCACCGGAAGAATGACGAGGAAGTAGGCAAAGTAATACGCGGTGAGGATTTGCGACAGCACCACGAAAGGCATGCCGACACCGCCGAATTCGAACACCATATTGTCCGGATTCTCCGCCCCGCACCAGCCAAGGCCGAAGCAGGCGATCACGAAGATCAGGAAGCACCATTTGGCAATCGGACGATAGCGCATGGACTTGACCGGTGATCCGTCCAGCCAGGGCAGGACGAAAAGCACACCGATAGCACCGAACATGGCCAGCACACCGCCGAGCTTGGCGCTGATCGGACCGATATCAAAGGTGACGGCCCTCAGGATGGCGTAGAAGGGCAGGAAATACCATTCCGGCACGATATGCGCAGGCGTGACCAGCGGGTTGGCCTCGATGGAGTTGTCGGCATGACCCAGCACATTCGGCAGGTAGAAGACAAAGCCGGCGAATATCATCAGGAAGACGACAATCGCGAAGCCATCCTTCACCGTGTAATACGGGTGGAAAGGCAGGGTATCGCCCTTGCCCTTCACCTCGACGCCGGTCGGATTGTTATTGCCCGGCACGTGCAGCGCCCAGATGTGCAGGATCACAAGACCCGCGATCAGGAAGGGAATGAGATAGTGCAGCGAGAAGAAGCGGTTCAGCGTGGCATTGCCCACGGCAAAATCGCCCCACAGCCATTCGCGGATACCCTCACCCACAACCGGCAGCGCGCCGACGAGGTTGGTGATCACGGTCGCGCCCCAATAGGACATCTGACCCCAGGGCAGCACATAGCCCATGAAAGCGGCAGCCATCATCAGCAGGTAGATGACCACACCGAGGATCCAGAGCACTTCGCGCGGCGCCTTGTACGAACCGTAATAGAGGCCCCGGAACATGTGCAGATAGACCGCGACGAAGAAGAAGGACGCACCATTGGCGTGCATGGACTGGATCAACCAGCCATAATTCACGTCGCGGCGAATACGCTCGACCGAGTCAAAGGCGTGATCGACATGCGGCACATAGTGCATGGCCAGCACGACGCCTGACAGGATCTGGATGACGAGGAAGACGGCCAGAATGCCGCCGAATGTGTACCAGTAGTTCAGATTGCGCGGCGTGGGGAAATCGACGAAAGAGTCGTAGCCCAGACGGACGATTGGCAGGCGGGCATCAAGCCATTTCTCGATGCCGGTCTGCGGGACATAGGTAGACTGATGGCTCATGCGACGCTCCATCCGGCCGTGGCAACTTCATCCGAAGAAGCCCCGAGTTTCACAACAGCGCCCTCATTCTCGAAAATGTAGGCGGGAACCGGCAGATTTTCCGGGGCCGGGCCGCGGCGGATACGGGCCGACGCGTCATAGTGCGAGCCGTGGCAGGGGCAGAACCAGCCATCATAATCGCCCGCGCCATTGCCGACCGGCACACAGCCAAGGTGCGTACAATTGCCTTTGACGATCAGGAATTCCGGGTTGAGCACCCGGTTCGCGTCAGCGGCAGAGGCGCTTTCCGGCAAATTTTCATTGCGGGCGAGATCATCCGGCAGGCGGTCGAGTTCGACAGCGCGCGCTTCGGCGATCTCGGCTTCCGTCCGGCGCCGGATGAAGACCGGGCCACCGCGGAACATGACGGTGATTTCCTGGCCAACGCCGAGGCTGGAGATATCCTTGCGGATAGAGCCCAGGGCCAGCGTATCCGCAGCCGGGTTCATCTGGTGAATGAATGGCCAGATGGTCATCGCACCGCCAATAGCAGCTGCGCCCCCGGCGACGATATAGATGAAGTCCCGGCGTGTCGGTTCTTCGGTGGTTTGGTCTGTCACGGCCGACCTCTTGATTATCTTGCCTTACAGTCCGGCTGCGGACGCAACCGGATTACCCCGCTTGACGCGGATTGCCCAACAAAGGCATCACCGCGTCACTTAACTCGTATCGGGAATGGAGGCGAAGCGGCATCCCGCCGCATGTCCCCAAACCCGCATCCAGCGCGGCTTAAAATGCGGATCGTATTTTTTCAACCAGATATTCCGCAAAACCTCGGTGCCTCGATCAGGCTGGCCGCCTGTTTTGGTGCCGGGCTTGACGTGATCGAGCCCTGCGCCTTCCCGCTGAATGACAAGGCCATGCGCCGTGCAGCGCTGGATTATGCCCCACTGGCTGACTTTCAGCGGCATGATTCGTATGCGGCCTGGCGGACGCATCGCGGCAATGGACGCATGGTTTTGTTCACAACAAAAGCGGCGTCGTCGTTGTGGGATTTTTCTTTCCAGCCCAACGATCAGCTGGTTTTCGGCCGGGAAAGCGCCGGCGTGCCCGATTCTGTGCATGATGATGCCGATGCGCGCGTCTTCATCCCGATCCGCCCCGAAACCCGCTCGCTGAATGTGGCGATGAGTGCCGGGATCGCCCTCGCCGAGGCGATGCGCCAGATTTCGGCTGCGTCAGGCTGACGCGCGGCGGCGCGCCTCATTTTCCCACAGCGCAAGTAGGGTTTTATTCGCGGCCATATTCAGCCACGAAAGGATAACGACAATGCTGGACGGTTCGGAGACCCCCGCCATGGCACTGAAAACGGAAAAAGCGACCGCCAAGGGCTGGTTCGAAGCACTGCGCGATGAAATCTGCGCCGAGTTCGAACGCCTGGAGGATGAAGCACCCGCCGATCTCTACCCCGGCACGCCGGGCCGGTTCGAACGCGAGGCCTGGTCGCGCGGCGATGGTTCATCCGATCAGGGCGGCGGTGTCGCCTCGATCATGAAGGGCCGGCTGTTTGAAAAAGTCGGCGTGCATTGCTCGACCGTCTATGGCGAATTCTCGCCGGAATTTGCCAAGCAGATACCGGGCGCTGAAGAAGACCCCCGCTTCTGGGCGTCCGGGATTTCGCTGATTGCGCATATGCACAATCCCCATGTCCCTGCCGTTCACATGAATACGCGCTTCATCGCGACGACGAAGGGCTGGTTTGGCGGTGGCATGGATCTCAATCCGACGCAGGATTATCAGCGCGATAAATCCTTTGAAGATGCCGTGACCTTTCATGCGGCCTGCAAGACGGTCTGTGACCAGCATGGCGATGATTTCCACGACCGCTTTGACAAATGGTGCGAGGAATATTTCTGGCTGAAGCACCGCAATGAGCCGCGCGGCGTTGGCGGCATTTTCTACGACCGGCATGATACCGGCGACTGGGCGGCGGATTTCGCCTTCACGCAGGATGTCGGACGGGCTTTTCTGGCCGTCTATCCGAAGATTGTCCGGACCCGCATGGCGACACCCTGGACGGCGGCAGACCGCGAGGAGCAATTGATCCGCCGGGGCCGCTATGCCGAGTTTAACTTGCTATATGACCGTGGTACAAAATTCGGACTCGAAACAGGTGGCAATGTGAAATCCATCCTGTCGTCCATGCCACCGGAGGCTAAATGGCCCTGACCGAAACGACACGACCCGCTGCTGGAAAAATCATTACGGGTCTGTTTGGCGCCAGCTTTGTGGCGGCGGGCGTCATGCTCGGCGCCACCATTGCTGCCGGTTTGCAATTTGCCGAAACCGGCGGCGTGCCGGACACGTACGGCATCATCATGTTCGTGCTGATGTACGTCTTTTTCGCCACGCCGATCATGGCAGCGCTGGTTTTCCCGCTGGGCACTGCGATATTGTGGGGTCTGGGCCAGGTCGGCCTGCTTCAGCTCTGGTCCATTGTGCTTCTCGGCCTGATTGTCGGATACGGACTGAGCTTTCTCGTCCCGCTCTTGCCGGACATCATCCTGCTGTCGCAATTGCCATCGCCGATCCGGGAAATCGCCTCGACACTGGGCGGTGGCGCAGCGGCTCTGGTCTTCTGGGTGCTGGCACAGCCGCACCGGCAGCCGGCCTGATTGCAGCCGTAACGCATCCGATATCCGCGTCCACGCATCTTCTGACCATGAGACATGCGCAAAATCATGGATGAGGGCCTGATCCCGACATCGGCGTCCGACCGCTATATCCCTCCGGCACGAGTGGATATCCGCGTCCGGAATCGCGCCTATGCGCCGCATCGGCACGACACCTATGTCTTTGCCCTCACCTGCGCGGGTATCCAGTGTTTCGATTATCGCGGTGAAATGCGGGTCTCGCATCCCGGCGAGCTGGTGGTCCTGCATCCGGATGAAAAGCATGATGGCCGCGCCGGAACGGAGGCGGGGTTTCACTATCGCGGTATCTCCATCGACCCCGCCGCATTGCAGCTGGCTCTAAACGGGCGCGTCCTGCCCTTCATCGAAGGCGGTGTGACGCGGGATGAGCGGCTGATTGACGTGATCGCGCCGCTCCTGTCCGACATGGCGGCCCCGCTCACCGCCGCCGAGTTCGAGGCGGCACTGGCCGATCTGGCCGAGGCCATGCTGGCCGCCAGCGGCGCGGCCGGTTCAGCCTCCATCGCGGATGCGGCCGCCGCGCACATGGCGCGACATTTCATTATCGAGACTCCCGATCGGACGATCAGCCTGGATGAGCTGGAAGCGCTGACCGGCCAGAATCGCTGGCAACTCAGCCGGGATTTCCGCGCCCTGTTCGGCACCAGCCCCTATCGCTTTGGCCAGCTACGCCGGCTGGATCGCGCGCGCGCCATGCTTCGCGAACCGGGTTCGCTGGCTGACACTGCCTATGCGACGGGGTTTGCCGACCAGAGCCATCTGACCCGCGACTTCAAGAAGGCCTTCGGCATCACGCCGAAAGCCTGGCAGGCGCTGGTTCACTGAGGCGGCCGCACGATCGTTCAAGAAACGGCTTTCCCCATCGGCCACACTGACAGGACATAACAACCTCCTGAACAGGTGAATTGCCATGTCGACTGCCGCCTCCCGTACCCGCTTGTCCCTCGTGATTGAAGTGCTCATCGTTCTGGCCGTTCTGGTCGGGTCGAAACTCGTCTTCGATCAGGTCATCTGGAAATTTGCCGGGCCGCTTTCTCTCCTCTGCACCTTTATCGCCATCGGGTTTTTTACCTGGCGCCATCGCGAAAGCTGGGCCGGATTCGGCCTGCGCAAACTGCCGGGCTGGAAATCTTGGGCCCTGCTCGCACCGCAAGCCCTTCTGGGTATTGTCGCCATCATCGGGCTGGGTGCCGGCACGGCTTTCGCCGGAGATGCGCTGGGGCTCTGGACGACCGACGAAACCATGACCGGCGTCGAGGATCGCTGGGGCAATATCGTCGGCAATCTGCCCGTCTATCTGCTCTGGCTGGCGATTGCCTGGGTGAGCGCTGGCTTTGGCGAGGAAGTCTTCTTTCGCGGTTATATGATCAACCGTGTCGAGGCCTTGCTGCCGCATGCGAAATGGGCGCTGCCGCTGGCCGTGATCATTCCAGCCGTCGGGTTTGGTGTCGCGCACATGTATTATCAGGGCTTTCGCGGCCTTGTGGTGACCGGCATGATCGGTCTCACCATTGGCACGCTTTATATTCTCTACAAGCGGAATATCTGGCCGCTGATCATTGCCCATGGTGCCGTCGATACGCTCGGCTTCACGGCGATGTATCTGGATCTGGACGTCTAGATCAGGTTGAGCAAATCCGCCTTCGACAGCCGGAAACGGCTGTCGATCCAGGCTTCCTCCAGACGCCGTAGCGTGTCGCCCATCTCCGGCCCGGCGGCGATACCCGCCCGCTTCAGATCGGCACCGGTGAGCGGAAAGACCGGCGCGTCAAATGACAGCGCATGCGCAATCGCCCCGCCCCAACCCTCGGGCGGTTCTTCCGGCGCGGAGAAGATCAGAAAAAGCTGGTCAGCCACGGCCTGATTACCATGGCGATAAACCAGCTTTTCCAGCTCAGCGCGGACGGGCCATTTGTCCATAATGTTCCGGGACAGATCCGGGTCCGACTTTTTCCTCAGACGCAGGGCTTCGGCATTAGACAGTTTCAGCTGTGTGATCAGGCCGGCCGCCCGCTCGCCCATCCAGCCGGAAAACCGGATCAGCGGATCGTCTGCACCGAGCCTCACAAGCCGCTCGACGCGTTCCGCGTCACCCATGCCACCAAACAGGGCCGCCGATACGCCGGTTTCGGCCATCAGGCGGAGGGCGGACACCGGATCCGGCGCAGCGAGGAGTTTTTTCGTCTCCGCCGAGACCCGCTCTGCCGAAAGCTGCGCCAAACCGTCTGTCATCGCTGTGCAGGCCCGCACGGCATCAGCGTCCGGCTCGCCCTGCCCGTAGCGGGCGTAAAACCGGAAGAAGCGCAAAATCCGCAGATAATCTTCCGCGATCCGGTCTTCGGCCTTGCCGATAAAGACAATCCTGCGATCCGGAATGTCTGCAATCCCGCCAACATAGTCGAAAATCTCGCCGGTCATGCCGGCATAAAGCGCATTGATCCGGAAATCGCGGCGCGCCGCATCTTCCGCCCAGTCTGTTGTAAAGGAGACGGTGGCACGGCGGCCATCGGTCGAGACATCGCGGCGAAGGGTTGTGACTTCAAAGGGATGATGATCGGCCACCGCCGTCAGCGTGCCATGCTCGATACCGGTCGGATGCACGGCAATGCCGGCGGCTTCCAGCGCGGCTTGTGCGGCCTCGGGTGTGAGAATGGTGGCGATATCTATATCGGCGACCGGCTCGCCCAACAGGGCATTGCGGACGCTGCCACCCACAAAGCGCGATCCGCCCGCTGCCGCGGCATCCAGGGCGGACATTACCCGCCGCGTGGCAGGTGCCGTCATCCAGTCATGATCAGCGGGGTTGAGGCGAACCGCCATCATCCTCGTCCTCATCCTCTGCGCCCTCGTCGAGATCGCGCGTCACCGTATGGTTAGACGGCTCACCAAAATTGCGGGTGTCCTGTTGCGGAGGCTCGCCCGGATTATTGTTGAATTCGGCGCGATTGATGGTCCCATCGCTCAGGCGCGGCGGCACATAGGTGGTGTGCCCGGAATCGCCGGCATGCGATGTCAGCACCAGAAAAACAAAGCCCGCAGCGGCAAGGAATCCGCCGATGGCCGACAGAATGAGGGTCGGGGCCGGCTTGTGATCCACGACCTCTTCAGTTGCCTTCATCGACAATCGCCACAGGGCGAACAGGATGAAGGGCGAGGTGAAGAGCAGAAGCTCCAGGAAAGCCAGTCTGATCATTGCGTGTCTCCAAACAGCCGGTCGTGAAGCGCCTTCAACATTCCCGCTGTTGCCCCCCAGATATAGTGGTCCCGGTATGGCATCGCCCAGAAGCGACGCATCTTCCCGCGAAATTCCATTTCATGACGCTCATGATTCGCCGCATTCATGAGAAAATCAAAGGGGGTTTCGAACACCGCGGATACCTCTTGATGATCCGGCGTGACCGTATATCCGGGCTTTACCACGCCGACAAAAGGCGTGACCTGATAGGCCGTGACTGTTTCATACGGGTCGAAACAGCCCAGAATATCAATGTATTCCGGGCCGATGCCGATTTCTTCCTGTGTTTCCCGCAAGGCGGTTTGCGCCAAGGTTTCGCCCGGTTCGCGGCGTCCGCCCGGAAAGGATATCTGGCCGGCATGCTTGGTCAGATGCGCGGCGCGCACCGTAAACAGGAAGCGCGGCGGCCCGTCATGCAGGATAAGCGGCGCCAGAACGGCCGCCTGATTCAGTTGTGCCCCGGAGGGAATGATCCGCCCATCCAGATCGCCATCGCCGCGCGCCGCGGTGTTGGCCGGGCGGTCAGGGTGGTCGAGTTTCGCGTCCAGAAGATCAAGAATGGACTGCGGCGTCATTCGGCCCGGCCCAGTTCGAAATCCTCGCCTCTGGACCGGGCATACAAGGTCTTTTTGCCTCCGGCCTCGCGAATCTCCGCCGTCGCGACCAGTTCGTAGAAGGCCGGGCGGTTGATCAGCGCTTCCAGGCGTCCGCGGATCAGGATGAAGGGTTCCGGCTCACCTGTTTCCGGATCGGTTTCGACGCGAATGGGATGATCGGGGCCTGCAGCCACCACATCCCCCAGATTTGTCGTGAATAGCAGCACCGGCTGTCCGGCCTCTTCGCCGCGGTCGACACGCACTGCCACAAAGGGCGCGGCCTCGACCTGTACCGCCTGCTTTTCGACCGGCGTTACGAGATAATGAACGCCATCGTCATCTTTTCGCAAGATACGCGCAAACAGCTTTACGAGACGCTCCCGGGTGATGCGACGTCCTTCATGCCACCAGCTGCCATCGCGGCGGATCACCATATCCATTGTATCGCAATGGTTGGGATTCCATTTCTCGACGGGCGGATATCCGTCACCGGATGATTCGGCTGCTTTCAGCAGCGACTGCATCAGATCAGGTGTTGTATGGTCGCCGGGCATGGACACTCCGTTTATGCATTGTCATTCTTCACCAACAAACGTGACCGGTCGAAGCCGTGCGCTAGTTCATACAGGGATTTAGGGAGATTACCTTGGCGAAAAAACCGGCAAGTCCTGCAAAAAAGCCGACAACGGCCAGCAAACCGCGCAAGGCGGCGGCTCCGAAAGCGCCGTCTCTGGCGACAATGGATGTGGTCGAAGCGGCTGATATTGCTACGGAACGCCTTGCAGCAACGCGCGCGTCCATCGGCAAGGTCATCTACGGTCTGGAAGACCAGATCGAATTGTGTCTCGCCGCCATTCTCTCCGGCGGTCACGCGCTTCTTGTGGGCGCGCCGGGTCTGGCCAAGACAAAGCTGGTGGAAACCCTCGCCATTGCGACCGGGCTGGATACCAAGCGGATCCAGTTCACGCCGGATCTGATGCCCGCCGATATTCTCGGCTCCGAAGTTCTGGAAGAAGGCACGGGCGGCAAACGCTCCTTCCGCTTCATCCAGGGGCCGGTCTTCTGCCGTCTGCTGATGGCGGATGAAATCAACCGCGCCAGCCCGCGCACCCAGGCCGCGCTTCTGCAGGCCATGCAGGAACATCACGTGACGGTCGCCGGACAGCGTTATGACCTGCCGGAACCTTTCCATGTTCTGGCCACGCAAAACCCGATCGAGCAGGAAGGCACCTATCCGCTGCCGGAAGCCCAGCTCGACCGTTTCCTTCTGCGCGTCGACATTCCCTATCCGGATCGCGGCGATGAGCGCGAAATCCTCCTGGCCACGACCGGCTCGTCTGAAAGCCGGGCCGAGGCCGTGCTGTCGCCGGCCGAAATTCTCGACCTTCAGGCTCTGGTGCGCCGGATGCCGGTCGGCGAAAAAGTCGTCGATGCCATCCTCGATCTGGTCCATCTGGCCCGCCCGGATGAAAGCGATGACAAGGATGTCATCAACGGCGTGTCCTGGGGTCCGGGACCACGCGCCGGTCAGGCCCTGATGCTCGCGGTGCGGGCGCGCGCCCTGTTGCAGGGGCGTCTGGCCCCGTCGACGGAAGATGTCGCCGCTCTGGCCGAGCCGGTCCTGAAACACCGTATGGCCCTCTCATTCGCGGCGCGCGCCGACGGTCTGACACTGGAATCACTGATTTCCCGTCTCGCCATCAAAGCCGCCTAGAGGACATCCGCGCCGATGCGCTCGCCCTTTGCCCGTGACACCGCAAAACGTGCGGCTGACCTGCGTCAGGCCGGTGAAGCTGCGGCTGCGCCGTTTGGCGAGCTGGTCGCCGAAGCCGAGCGGATCGCATCCAGCGTCGTCATGGGCGTCCATGGACAGCGCAAGCGCGGGACCGGCGAAACCTTCTGGGAATATCGCCACCACCGCGCCGAAGATGGGGCGCAGGCGGTGGACTGGCGCATGTCGGCCAAGTCCTCGGAGCTTTATGTCCGCGAGAACGAGCAGGAAGCGGCCAATACGGTCTGGCTGTGGCGCGATGGGTCCTCCACGATGGATTTCGGATCATCGCGCGATCTGCCGCGGAAGAAAGACCGGGCCGCCGTGTGCATGATCGCCATGGCGGCGCTGCTGTCTCGCGGCGGCGAACGTATTGCCGCGCTGGGCGAAAGCGCGCGCGCCCGGGGCGGTGAAATGGGGCTGGAGCGAACATCAATCCGCCTCGGCACCGGGCCGGGCAGTTTGTCGTCGGTTGAATCTGCCCCCATTGGCCGATATGGGCGCGTCGTGCTGGCCAGTGATTTTCTCGATCCCGTCGAAACCTGGCGCGCACGCCTGTCACGCTATGCGGCCCTGCAAGCGGGCGGGGCGATGCTACGCATCATCGATCCGATGGAGGAAGATTTTCCGTTCAAGGGCCGCACCCGTTTTGAATCCACGGATGATAGCGAGAGCTTGCTCTTTGGCCGCGCCGAGGAGGCCCGCAAAGCCTATCGCGCGCGCTGGCAGGAGCATGGCGACCGGCTGGCTGATCTGGCGCGCTCCTATGGCTGGACGCTGGTCACCCACCGCACCGACCGTCCGGCGACACAAGCCGTACTGGCGCTCTATCGCGCGCTGGCAAGGGAAATCTAGATGTTTGCACTCGGTCCCCTCGCCTTTGCCGCGCCGCTGGCCCTGATCGGCCTTCTGACGCTGCCGATTCTCTGGCGGCTGCTGCGCGCCACACCGCCCCCGCCGCGCCGGGCGATTTTTCCACCTTTGCGCCTGTTGAAAGACGCGCCGGACGATGCCGAAACCCCGCATCATGCGCCCTGGTGGCTGATCGTTTTCCGCCTGCTACTGGCCGCGCTCGTGATCATCGCGCTGGCCCGTCCGGTCTGGCAGCCGGCAGCTGACGTGGAAACCGACCGTCCGCTGCTTCTGGTCGTGGACAATGGCTGGGCGTCGGCGCCGGCCTGGCGCGACATGGTGCGCGAGGCCAATTACCGGCTGGATCTGGCGGAAGAAAACGGCCGCACAGCGGCGATTGTCTTTACCGCCGATGCCTCGCCGGATGCCGAGCTGGTCTTGAGCGATCCCGATGCTGCGCGCCGCCATCTTGAAGGTGTGGACGTAGAGGCATGGCCGCCCAATCGTGAACTGACGGCCGGACGCATTGATGCAGCGGTTGATGCCGGCGGGCTGTCGGACAATCTGCAGATTGTCTGGATTACTGATGGCATCGACACTGCGGGCTCAGCCAGCCTTGCCCGTATTCTGGATCCACTGGGACAGGTCACCGCTATTCTGCCGGGCCCCGGCCGCTCCCCGGTCGCGCTGGGCGCGCCGATTGCCACGCCCAACGGTTTTGCCGTGGACGTGATGCGCATTGATGCCGACCTGCCACGCACCGTATCTCTCGTCGCCACCGCCGGCGATGGCCGGGCCGTTGCCCGCACCAGCGTTGAAATGGAGGCCAGCGTCACCCGGGCCCGCGCCGATATCGAATTGCCACTGGATTTGCGCAATCGTGTGGCCGCGATCCGCATCGAGGGGCAGGTCTCTGCCGGTGGAACCCAGTTGACCGATGATGCCTGGCGCCGTCCGCGCGTCGGCGTCATTGATGCGGCCAGCGAAGATGGCCAACCGCTCCTGTCCGACCTGCACTATATCATGCGCGCGATAGAACCCTTTACCGAAGCGCGCCGCGATGACCTTGACGGTCTGCTCGCCAACAATGTTTCAGCCCTGATCATGGTCGATGCGGCCCGCACGGATGATGCGCGTGTGCTCGACTTTGTAAATTCGGGCGGATTGCTGATCCGCTTCGCCGGGCCGCGCCTGGCCGCCCGGCCCGATGATTTGCTGCCGGTCCAGCTGCGTCAGGGCGGCCGCAATTTCGGCAGCGCCCTGTCATGGGAAGAACCGCAATCGCTCGCGCCCTTTGCGGCGGATTCGCCCTTTGCCGGTCTGACCGTCCCGCCCGAAGCCACCGTCTCCAGCCAGGTCCTGGCCGAGCCGGGCACCGCGTCGGCAGATCGTGTCTGGGCGAGGCTGGAAGACGGCACACCGCTGGTCACCGCCATGCGTCAGGGTGAAGGCTGGGTCGTTCTGTTCCATGTCACGGCGGGGCCGGAATGGTCGGATCTGCCACTGACAGGGCTCTTCCCCCGTATGCTGCGGCGGATATCCGCGCTGGCGCAGGGCGGATCAGCGACGCCGTCGGGCAGTGGTGCCTATGTCATCGACCGCGCTCTGGATGGCGAAGGCCGCCTGTCCAACCCGCCCGTCTCCGCGCGCCCGGTCCCCGCGCAAAGCTGGACGGATACGCGCGCCAGTGCCGTCACACCGCCCGGCATTTACCGTCTGGGCGCGGCCAGTGCCGCGCTGAATGTGCTGCGCGCCGGAGATGACATTACGGCCTTGCCGCGATCTTTGCCCGGCGTGACCTTCGCCAATCTGGAGGCCCCTGCCGAACGCCGCTTTGCCGGCCCCTTGCTGGCGCTGGCGCTTTTCCTGCTAGCGATTGATGCGGTTATCGGCCTCGCCCTGGCCGGACGTTTGCCCCGTTTGCGTCTGCCGCGCCGCGGCGGCGCTGTCGCCGCGCTGATCGCCGTACTGGGCCTTGCCTGGTTCATGCCACAGGCCAATGCGCAAGAGGCGGTATATCTCGACAGTTTTGAAATGGATGCCGCGCTCGATCTGCGCTTTGCCTACGTCATCACCGGCAATCGCGACGTTGATGCCCGCAGCCGCGCGGGTCTGTTCGGCATCAGCCGTGAGATCACCCGCCGTAGTGCGATGGAGCCGCAGGAACCGATGGCGGTGAATGTGGAGGAAAACGAGCTGGTTTTCTTCCCGGTGATCTACTGGCCGGTCTTGCAGAATTCTCCACCCTTGTCCGACGAGGCGGCCGCACGGGTCTCGCGCTATATCCAGTCCGGCGGTCTGATCATTTTCGATACGCAGGATGCCGACATTGCCGCCACCCGCGCCGGTGCGCCGCATGCCGGCCTTGCGCGTCTGCTGGAGGCCGTCGACGTTCCGGCTCTGGCCCGCATTGATCCGGATCATGTTCTGACGCGGTCCTTTTATCTGTTGCAGGACTTTCCCGGCCGTATCAGTGGCGGCCCGGTCTGGGTCGAAGCAGACCCCGACGGCGCTTCGCGGGATGGTGCTTCGGGCGTGGTGATCGGATCGAATGACTGGGCCTCCGCCTGGGCCACCGACGCCACAGGCCAGACGCTCTATCCCGTTGAAGGCGGGGAGCGCGAACGCGAAATGGCGCGGCGCTTCGGCATGAATCTCGCCATGTATGCGCTGACCGGCAATTACAAGGCAGATCAGGTCCATATCCCGGCGCTGCTGGAAAGGCTGGGCCAATGAGTGTCGCGGCCACCACGCTCGACTTTGCGCCCCTGATTCCGGTCTGGGCGATTGGCTCGCTGGCGGCATTTGCGCTGGTCATTACCGGTGTGGGAGCGATCCGCCGCCTGAATGGCTGGTTGTGGCGTAGCCTCTCTGTTCTGCTGATCTCGGCGGTTCTGATGAATCCGTCGCTCGTCGAGGAAGAACGTGAAGCCTTGCCCGATATCGCGCTGGCCATCATTGACCGCTCGGATTCCATGGATATTCCCGGCCGCCGTGAAGCGGCCGATGCCGCTCTTGCCGATCTGAGAGCGCGCGCGGAAGCCGATCCGGAACTGGATCTGGTCGAGGCGGAAATCGGCAATGACGAGAACGGCACACTGGCGCTGGACGCCATGCAAGCCGCCCTCGCCGGTATTCCGCGCGATCGTCTGGCCGGCATTGTCATGGCCTCGGACGGGCGGGTTCACGATATGCCCGAGGACGCCGGCGCGCTGGATATCGGGGCACCGGTCCATCACCTGCTGACCGGCGATCCGGATAGCGGCGACCGGCGTCTGGTGATTGTCGAAGCGCCCCGCTATGGCCTCGTCAACGCACCGGCCGAATTCGTCATTCGGGTCGAGGATGACGCCATGACCGGCACGGCGACGCTGACCTTCCGCGTCGATGGCGGCGAGCCGCAGACAGCGCGCATCACCATCGGCACGGATACGACCGTTACAGCTCCGATCGAGCATCGGGGTGCGAATGTCATCGAGATCGAGGTCGAGCCAGGGCGCGAAGAGCTCTCGCTGATCAATAACCGCGCGGCGGTTTCTGTCACCGGCGTGCGCGACCGGTTGCGTGTTCTGCTAGTGACCGGCGAGCCGCATAATGGCGCCCGCACCTGGCGCGATCTCCTGAAATCCGATCCGTCGGTCGATCTGGTGCATTTCACCATTCTGCGCCCGCCCGAAGCGGTGGATTCAACACCCGTCGATGAATTATCCCTGATCCCCTTCCCGACCCGCGAATTGTTCGAGGAGCGTCTGGAAGAGTTTGATCTGGTGATTTTCGACCGCTATCGCCGCCGCCAGCTCATGCCGCCGCTCTATTTCGACTATATCGCGCGATATGTGGATAATGGCGGGGCCTTGCTGGTCACCGCCGGCCCGCCGTTCGGACAGGCGACCTCCATCTATCGCTCGCCGCTGGCGGCCGTCCTGCCGGCGCGCCCGACCGGCGTGATTGCCACCGGTGCCTATCGTCCGGAAATCACCGAACAGGGTGCCCGTCACCCGGTAACCGCGAATCTGGCACCTGCCGAAGGCGAAGATCCGTGGGGCGAATGGTTCCGCCGGATTGATGCCTCGGTGCTGGGCGGTGAAACCCTGTTGCAAGCGCCTGATGGCGGGCCATTGCTGGTGCTGGCCCGCGCCGGTCAGGGCCGCACCGCCATCCTTTTGTCGGACCAGAGCTGGCTCTGGGCGCGCGGCTATCAGGGCGGTGGTCCGCATGGCGAAATGTTCCGCCGCGTCGCCCACTGGCTGATGGGCGAGCCGGAGCTGGACGAAGAGCGTCTGTCCGCAAGTGCCTTCAATGGCCAGCTTGTCGCGGATCGCACCACTTTGGCCGATGCACCGCCGCCGCTGGAACTGGAATGGCCCTCTGGCCGCACCGAGACGCTGGACATGGCCTCTGCCGGAGAGCCGGGACGGTTTACCGCGACCACCGAAGCCAATGAGCAATCCGGTCTGGTGCGGTTGCGCTCGGGCGAACTGACCGCTGTGGCGGCCCTTGGCCCACTGAACCCGCTGGAATACGCCAATCTGCGGCCGACGCGTGAAGTGCTTCAACCGCTGGTCCGGGCAACAGGCGGTGGCAGCTATACGCTGGGCACCGGCGAACAGCCGGACTTGCCGGGGATGCGGCGGGTACGGGCCGGCACGGATGCCGCCGGACGCAACTGGTACGGGTTGCAACGCAATGAGCGCTACATTGTACGCGGAGCGGAACGCACCCCGCTTCTGCCTGCTTTGCCCATTCTGCTGCTGATAATAGCGGCTCTGGGCTGGGGTTGGCGGCGCGAAGGTCAATAGCCACTCGACGTTGCCCCTGCTTCCGGCCTATCTTTCTGATTCATGGCCACCAATCCGCCCCCGACGATCGAAACACCCGATCTTGAAGAACTCGCCGATCCGGAGATCTGGCTGAGCCGGCTGGAATCGGTGTGGGAATGGCTGCGTTCGGAAATGGTCAGCATCGCCTTTGGCGTGCAGGCGGGCGCGATCGTTATCGGCATCCTCCTGGCCTTTGCCCTGCGCAAGCCGGTCGGAAATCTGCTGCAACGCCTGTTCAGCCTCGGCTTTCTCCGCCGTGTGCGGGCTGATGCCGTCCGGCTGTTGGCGCCGGTCCTCGGGCCTGCGCTGAGCTGGGTCTTCCTGTCGGCGGTCCTGTTCACCCTGCAACAGCTGGAAATGGAAATATTCTGGGTCCGGCTGGCGGCCAATCTGGTCGGCGCATGGGCGGTGATCCGCCTGCTGACCGGCTTTATCGCCGAGCCCTTCTGGTCGCGCACCGCAGCGATCATGAGCTGGACCATTGCCGCCATGAATATCCTCGGCTGGCTGGGGCCAACGACCGGATTCCTGGATTCCCTGGGCGTCGGTGTCGGCGGCGGCCGCGTCTCGATCATGTCGGCGATTCAGGCGCTCGTCCTGCTGGTCATTCTGTACTGGCTGGCCTCGCGCATGGCCGCCATCCTGTCGGCGCGGATCAACAAACTGCCGAGCCTGAATCCGTCAGCGCGCCTGCTGATCGGCAAGTCGGTTCAGGTCACGCTGCTGGCGACCGCCATTCTGCTGGCCCTGTCGAGCCTCGGCATTCCGCTGGGCGCGCTGGCCATCTTCTCCGGTGCGGTCGGCCTGGGTATCGGCTTCGGCCTGCAGAAGATTTTCTCCAATCTGGTGTCCGGCGTCATTCTTCTGCTGGACCGGTCGATCAAACCCGGCGATGTCATCACGCTGGAAGAGACCTATGGCCGCGTGAATTCACTGGGCATGCGCTTTGCCTCGGTGATCACGCGCGACGGCATGGAACACCTGATTCCGAACGAGGAATTTATCACCACCAAGGTGATCAACTGGTCTTTCTCCGACCATGCTGTGCGGATCAAACGGATGATCGGCGTTGACTATACGACCGACCTGCCCACGGCGATGGAGCTGGCGGTCGAGGCCTCGAAGACGGTGCCCCGCGTGCTCAATTCACCAGCGCCCAAATGCCTGTTACGCGGTTTCGGCGATAATTCCATCGATCTGGAAATCCGCTTCTGGATCGCCGATCCCGGTCAGGGGGTGAATAATGTGTCGAGCGAGGTGTTGCTGGCGATCTGGAAAGCCTTCACCGAAAATGGCGTGAACTTCCCCTTCCCGCAGCGCGATATCCACTTCAAGGGCGGCGATCCGGTCTCTGTGCGTATTCAGCGCGACTGACGTTGATTGCGTCCGGTTTGGAAACTATAAGCCGCCAATCGCGGTGTTTATCGCGCAGCGGTGCCGCCTTATCTCCGCCTCCAACAACAATACGCCATGGAGGTCTTCATGATTGATGTCCGCACATTTGCCAGCCTCGGCCGGTTCCAGATCGACTGGCTGAATGCCCGGCACCATTTCAGTTTCGGCCATTATCACGAACCGTCCCGCATGGGCTGGGGCGCACTTCGGGTCTGGAATGATGATGAAATTCAGCCGAAAACCGGCTTTCCGCCTCACCCCCATGCCGACATGGAAATTATCACCTATGTCCGGGATGGCGCGATCACGCATGAGGACAGCCTCGGCAATAAGGGGCGTACCGTGGCCGGCGACGTGCAGGTCATGTCAGCGGGCTCGGGTATCCGCCACGCGGAGTATAACCGGGAAGACGAGCTGACGCGGATCTTCCAGATCTGGATTGTTCCGGAGACAAGCGGCGGTACGCCGCGCTGGGATGCGATGAGCTTTCCGAAAGCCGATCGCGCAGGCGAGTTGGTGATGCTGGCGTCCGGCGATCCTGAAACGGACGGCGGGCTGATGATCCGGGCCGATGCCCGGGTGATGGGGGCCACGCTGGAGGCGGGCCAGTCAGTGACCTATTCACCGAAAGCCGGGCGCCATCAATACCTTGCAACGACCAAGGGCGTGGTCGCGGTTAACGGAGAACGGGTCAGTGCGCGCGATGGCGCGGCGATCACCGATGTGGACAAGATCACGTTGACGGCCCTTGAAGATGCCGAACTGGTGCTGACTGACACGCGCTGATGCATCTTCACCCTTTATGAATCCCTGCCGGGCGATCATGATGGCCTCATGAAATGGAGTGTCTCATGACCGCTCGGCGTCTTCTTGTTCTTCTTTCTGTCGTAATGGCGGCTCCGGCCCTGTCGGGATGTCTTGTCATCGGCGCGACATCCATGGTGGCCGAGACCGCGGTCCGGACCACCGGCACGGTTCTGGAAACCGCCGGCAATGTCGGTGGCGCCGTTGTCCGCACCGCCATCCCCGGCGACGGCGAGGATGACGATGATGATCACGACCATGATCACGATCACGAGTAGTTCCTGACAGAGCCTGTTTTCTCTGCTATGTATGGCAGTAAGGGGACAGGCCGACCATCAGGAGACTTACCATGCGTTATCTCATTTCGGCTCTGACCGCGGTGCTGTTTGCAGCACCCGTCTTCGCTCAGGGTATTACCAGCAGCTATGCCGCCACGCCGACCGGGCCGGTCGGTCTTGCGGAGATCACCATTGGCGAGACGCTCGCAGCCAAGGGCGACGAATACGGCGAGCGCGAATTTGATCGTCTGATCCGCACGCTGACCGCAGACCTCGAACGCGAATTGCGCGAAGTCTCGCTGTTGGCTGACGGCGAGGCCGGCGCCACGCTTCACGTCGTGATCGAGGATGCAACGCCGAACCGGCCGACCTTCGCCCAGCAGGGCGGAACACCCGGTCTCAGCTTCGAGAGCTATGGCCGCGGCGGGGCACATGTCATGGCCGAACTGCGCGCTGCGGACGGCTCGCTGGTGGCGACCTATGACTACAGCTGGACGACGCCCAGCATTCGCGATGCGCAATATGCCAGCGTCTGGACCGACACCAACCGGACATTCGACCGCTTCTCCTCGCGGCTGGCAGCCAGCCTCCGGGATGCGGTAAATTCCGGCTCATAGGCTCCGCTCAGGGCGCGCCGATCCATTTGTGGGTCTGGAGGCTCAAGGACCATTTGGGATGCGCCAGGCAGTATTCAAATGCCGCCTGGGCGTTTTCCATCTGGTTCGGCCCATCCATGGGCTGCAGTGAAAAGCGCTTGAAATCGAGATCTTCAAACCGGGTCGGGTCGACACCCGGCTGAGGAAAGACCAGTTTCAGTTCCTCGCCTGTCGTCTGGACAATCTCTGTCTGCGCCTTGGGACTGACGGTCAGCCAGTCAATACCGTCCGGCGCTTTCAGCGTGCCATTGCTTTCCACGGCGATCTCGAAGCCGGCAGACTTGAAGGCCGCAATGAGCTCCGCGTCGAGCTGCAGCAGCGGCTCCCCGCCCGTGCACACGACCAGCGGCGTGCCGCCGCCCGGCCACTGACCGGCGACGGCCTGTGCGAGCGCTTCGGCGGTCCTGAACTTGCCGCCGCCGGGGCCGTCCGTTCCGATAAAATCGGTATCACAGAAATTGCAGATCGCGCTGACACGGTCGCGCTCCAGCCCGGACCAGAGATTACAACCGGCAAAGCGGCAGAAGACAGCCGGCCGGCCGGCCTGTCCGCCTTCGCCCTGGACAGTCAGGAAGATTTCCTTGACGGAGTAGGTCATGCGTCGGCCTGCCAGTCCTGCCAACCGCGCGCGCGCAATTCGCACGCCGGGCACACACCGCAGCCATAACCCCAGTCATGGCGCTGCGAGCGATCACCCAGATAGCAGGTATGCGTGTCCTCCACGATCATTCCGACAAGATCATCCCCGCCCAGATCATGGGCCAGCTTCCAGGTCTGCCCCTTGGTCAGGAACATCAGCGGTGTCTCGATGGGCATGGCCCAATCCAGCCCGAGCGAGATCATGGTCTGGGCGGCGTCCAGCGTATCGCGGCGACAATCCGGATAACCAGAATAATCGGTTTCGCACATGCCGCCGACGAGATCGCGTAGCCCGCGCCTGAACGCCAGAGCCGAGGCAACCGTCAGAAAGACCAGATTGCGACCCGGCACGAAAGTGGATGGCAGGCCGCCCTCTTTCCATTCGATTTCCATTTCCGCCGTCAGCGCGCTTTCGGCGAGGGCGCCATAGCCGGTCAAATCCACCATCTGGTCCGGCCCGAGACGCGCCGCCCATTCCGCATTGAGGCCGGACAGTGCCTTTCGGACGTGCAGGCGGGCCTGCAATTCGACGTCATGGCGCTGGCCATAATCAAAGCCGACCGTTTCCACACGCGGATACTGCTCCAGCGCCCAGGCGAGCGCAGTGGCCGAATCCTGTCCCCCGGAAAAGAGAACCAGTGCGGAAGGTGTGCGGTCAGACTTCATAGCCGGGCCTTATAAGGCTAAAATCCCCGACATGTCAGATGTCAGCCTCATCTATACCACATGGCCGGACGAAAAGAGCGCCCGGCAGGCCGCCGCAAAGCTGCTGGAAGCGCGGATGATTGCCTGCGCCAACCTTCTGCCCGGCGGCACCTCCTTCTTCCAGTGGCAGGGGAGGGTGCAGGCAGAGACCGAATGGGTGATGATCCTGAAAACGGCGCGCGGCGCGGCCTGCGCGGAGGCGGTCAAGGCGCTGCATCCCTATGAGGAACCCGCCATCCTGGAATGGCTGGTGGAACCGGACGGCAGTTCGGCGGGATTTCTGGACTGGGTGCGCGCGGAAACCTTGCGTTAAGGCGCGTTACACTTTGGCGAATTTTATGTGAAACCACTGTCCTATTAAGCGGATAGGAAATAATCGCGACCCATTTTGACGGCACCTGATCACCGGAGCCTGTAAATGAGCCGCCTTGTCCGACATCTCAGTGAACCCATTGCGCCCATCACCGCCGCGACCAGGGGCGAAGTCGTCTACGAGATGTTCGGCGATGACGATGATCTGCTGGCTTTGCCTATCGTCGATGGCGACCGCCCGATCGGACTGATCCCGAGAGATGCCTTTTTTCTGAAAATGGCAGACCGGCACGGCCGGGCGCTCTTTGCCAAACGCCCCGTCAGCTTTCTGATGGACAAGGATCCGCTGATTGTCGAGGAAATGACCCCGGTCAGCGATCTCAATCGCCTGATCGTCACCAAGCGGCCGGGCGCCTTGATGGACGGCTTCGTCATCACGCGCAACGGTGCATATCGCGGGATCGGCACCGGTCTCGCCCTTTTTACCGCGGTGACGGAAGAGAGCGAGGAACGCAACCGGAAGCTCTCCGCGCTGGCAACACAATTGAGCCATTCCCGCCTGCAAGCCTTGTCGGCCGCCCAGGTCAAATCGGATTTTCTGGCAACCATGAGCCATGAAATTCGCACGCCGCTGAACGGTGTCCTGGGGATCAGCCAGTTGCTTCTGG
Organism: Hyphobacterium sp. CCMP332; assembly: GCF_014323565.1. Classification (NCBI taxonomy): domain Bacteria; kingdom Pseudomonadati; phylum Pseudomonadota; class Alphaproteobacteria; order Maricaulales; family Maricaulaceae; genus Hyphobacterium; species Hyphobacterium sp. CCMP332. The sequence continues at coordinate 299,166 of NZ_CP058669.1, read as the reverse complement.
AGACCGACCTCATGGCCGATCAGGAGAAGCTGGCCAGAACCATCGTCGATTCCGGCGAGATTCTGCTGCGTATCCTGAATGATGTGCTGGATTTCTCCAAGCTCGAAGCCGGCAAGCTGGACATCGAACCGGAGACGTTCGCCCTGTCCAGGCTCGCAGACGAAGCGCGAAACCTGTGGAGCGTCCGGGCCGGAGAGAAGTCCCTAGATTACAATGTGACCTGCGAGGGCGGCGATGATCAGATGATCTTTGGCGACCGCGTCCGCATCGAACAGGTCCTGTTCAACCTGATCGGAAACGCGATCAAATTTACCGATCAGGGCGCGGTGAATGTTACGCTTTCGATATCCACGGCCACCGGTGGACGCCTTCTCCTGCGCGCCGATGTCCGCGATACCGGTTGCGGCATTCCGCAGACCGCACAATCGCGCATGTTCGAGCAATTCAGCCAGGCCGATGTCAGCACAACGCGTAAACACGGCGGGACAGGATTGGGTCTCGCCATCTCCCGGCGCATCATAGAGATGCTTGGCGGCACGATCGGTTTCGAGAGTGAGGAAAACAAGGGCGCGCATTTCTGGTTCGAAGTGGCGCTGGGCGCGGTAAGCCGCTCTCCCGAATTGCCTGCCGCGAGCGCCGCGACGGATGCATCACCGACCCCGGCACCGCTGCGAGTCCTCGTGGCGGAAGACAATATCGTCAACCAGCAGGCAATTGTCGGCCTGCTTCGCTTGCGCGGGATCAACGCAGATGTTGTCGGCGATGGCCAGGAAGCGCTGGAGGCCGTTCAAAACCGCACCTACAATCTGGTATTCATGGATATGCAAATGCCGGTAATGGACGGGCTTCAGGCCACACGGGCCATCCGCGATCTGCCATCCACGGCGGCCATGACACCCATCATAGCCCTGACCGCCAATGCCCGCCGGGAAGACGAAGCGCAATGCCTGGCGGCCGGTATGAATCTTCACCTCGCCAAGCCGGTGAAAAAGGAAACTCTTTTTGCTGCCATCGACAGGTTGGCGAGCGGTCAGCAATCGTCGGAACCTCTGGCTCGAACTGCCTGATGTCCGGGGAATAAACCGCCTGTATCAGGCTGTCTGTATGGCGTGCGATTGATAGGCGGTGTCAGATAAGCGGCCCCGAAGCACGGCGTCGACTAGCCGGTTCTGGCCATCGGCGCGTCGGATCCATCGCTGATCACCGATGCGATGGTGTCGAACAGCCGCTGCGTGTCGATGGGTTTGGAGATAAACCCGTCCATGCCGGCGGCCAGACACTGGGCCTCGTCTTCGCGCCGGGCATTGGCCGTGAGGGCTATGATCGGCGTCATGGCCGCCGTGGATGGCAGATCGCGGATGGCCCGTGTGGCCTGAAGCCCGTCCATTACCGGCATGCGCATATCCATCAGGATCAGATCGAACGCCTTGTTGGTCGCCGCTTCGACGGCCTGTTCGCCGTTCTCGGCGAATTCCACGGACCAGCCTTTCGCGACCAGGAATCCCTCGATGACGGTGCGGTTGATCGCATTGTCTTCGGCGGCCAGAACACGCAAGGGTCGGCTGGGCAGGCCATTGCCCGCGGCCGGCGGCGCGAAGGCCGGGGCTGAGGGAGAATCCTCGATCGCGGTCCTTGTCCCGGCATCCGCACCAATCTTGTCTTCACGCCGCGCGAGGCTGGGCAATTGAGCGGAGAACCAGAAATGCGATCCGCCTTCCTTGCGGCGCTGATAGCCGACTTCGCCGTCCATCATCTCGGCGAGATGTCGGGCGATTGTCAGACCGGTCGATGTGCCATCCATGACGCGAATGCCATCCGCATCGGACTCGAAGAAATTCTTGAACAGGCGGCCTTCGGCCTCGCGCGGGACACCGCGGCCGGTATCCTCGACATCGGCTCTGAGACACGCCTTGCCGGATTGGGCGTCGACGCCGAGGCGGACCTCGATCCGGCCATTGGCCGTATAGCGCATGGCATTGCGGATATAGGTAAAAAGCATCTGCTTCAGGCGCGCGGAATCGCCGGCCAGAACCAGCTGGGCATCGCCTGACACCGAAACATCAAGCTGCAGACCCTTGGCCCTGGCCTTGGGTTCCCACAGCATGCGGGTATCGCGGGCCAGACGTTCGGCTGTGATTTCGCCGGGCATCAGATTCAGCTGCCCGGATTCGATGATCGAAACATCCCGCAGATCACCGACAAAGCGCATCAACATTTCGCTGGCATCAAATATCTGGCGGTTCTTCTTTCGCGTATCCGCGTCCAGCGTTTCGTCCTCGGCGAGTCGGCGCGAAACGCCGATTATACCCGCCAGCGGATTCTTGATGTCATGGCTGACGCTTGCCAGGAAAGCGGATTTGGCACGGGTTGCGTCCTCGCCCCGGCGGGCCGTCTGTTCATGCCGGCGCGCGAGTTCACGCAATGCCTTGGCCTGGGTTTCGACACGCATCTTGGCGCCTTCAAGAGAGGCGTTAGCTTCGAAAACTTCTTTAAGGGTTGCCCGGTAACGGGACGAAAGCTGTATTGTAACAAAAAGATAGAGGCCCAGCATGGCGGCCATGCCATAGGATTCAGGGCGGCCCAGGATGACCAGATACGCCATCATCAAACCGATCGCGGGTACATTATAGGCGAGAACGCCGACCGGGCGCGTAGCCGACGACAAGGCGGCTCCTGCCGTCATGCCGGATACGATGAAGGCCGCAGCAAAGTGCGCAATGACGATCTGATCTATCGGCAACAGGAACATCGACACGCCCCAGATCGCACCCGATAAAGTCGTCAGCGCAATGAATATTTTGTCCAGCACTGGCGGCAAATTGCCGCCGCGCTTAAGCGCCAGCCGGGCGAGCGCCATACGGCCGGTGGCGAAACTTGCCCCCGCTGCAAACCAGATCGCGACATGAAGAACGGGCACTGCGGTCAGCAGCATGGCGCCCAGAAAAAGCCCGCTGACAATGTTCAGCGGAACGGAGGACATCCCGCTGCGGAAGTAGATCTCCATGCGTGCACGGTCGATCTCTTCCAGCGCGCCTTCGGTGATGACGCGGCGCTTGGAAGCCAACTCTTCGGCTTTCTGTTCTGCCTTGCCTTTAAACTTCAATCCAAACACGTCTGGCCCCGCCCTTCGCAAAAGCGAATCACTCGCTTTCAGAAGGGCATGGACATGGTGGCCAGAAGGTTAATGCGGCTGGGTTTCCGTAAACGGGGCTGACAGGGATTTGCAGTCAGCCCCGAAAGCAGGTCAGGCCTTTTTGGCCAGAAGATCGCGAATCTCGGTCAGGAGCACTTCCTCCTTCGAAGGGGCCGGCGGTGCGGCTGGCGCTTCCTCTTCCTTCTTTTTCATCGAATTCATGCCCTTGATGATCAGGAAGAGCGCGAAGGCGAGAATGACGAAGGCGATGACATTATTGATAAACATGCCGTAATTGATGGTCGCGGCACCGGCCTCCTGCGCGGCGGCCAGGGTTTCGTATTCGGCATCGCCCAGCGTGATGAAGAGGTTGGTGAAATCCACCCCGCCCAACACCAGACCGAGCGGCGGCATCAGAATGTCATTCACCAATGACCGGACGATGGTCGAAAACGCGCCACCGAGAATGAAGCCGACCGCGAGATCGACCACATTGCCACGCATGGCAAAATCCCTGAATTCCTTGAACATATGCGACTCCCCTGTTTGTTACGAATCTGTAACACCGGGGCGGGAGGCTGTCATTCGGAATGTTGGATGAAAGGAAAGTGGTAGCGGAGGAGAGACTTGAACTCCCGACACGCGGATTATGATTCCGCTGCTCTAACCAGCTGAGCTACTCCGCCACACATCGCATTCTGCCCGTTGAGGCGTGCCGTGCGAGGGAGGCGATATACTGTGCTCATCCCGCCGGTGCAAGCACCCGGATTCACCCGATCGCCGGGTTTTGCATGGCGGGCGCGCAATCGCCTGCCTATGTTGGGACGCTGTATGAGGGATTCGGAGGGAATATGGGCCTGATCGATGATGAAATCGCGCCGCGACGCATCCTGATACTGGCGGCCCACCCTGCCCCGCGGCGCTCTGTTGCCGGCAAGGCGCTCCGTGCTGCGGCGCGGGAGGTTGAGGGCGTGACCTTTGCCGATCTCTATGCCGAATATCCGCGCGGCGATATTCATGCGGATACCGAACAGGCGCGCGCAGCGGCCCATGACGTCATCATCTTCCTGCACCCCTTCTACTGGTATTCCACACCCGCCATTCTGAAAGACTGGCAGGACATTGTGCTGGAGCACGGCTGGGCGTTCGGCAGCACCGGAAAGGCGCTGACCGGGAAAATCTTTTTCTCCGCCCTGACCGCCGGGAACCCGGAAGAGAGCTATGCGGATGACGGCTATAACCGTTTCACCGTGCGGCAGATGCTGACGCCGCTGGAACAGACGGCGGATTATTGCGGCATGGTCTATCTGCCGCCCTTTGCGTTTTTCCGCGCCGGCCATGCCGGGGAAGACAATCGCCTGAATGAACATGTCGCCGAGTGGAAAGGCCTTCTGGCCGCCTTGCGCGATCACACGCTGGACATCGAGGGCGCCCGGCCCCTGCCGCTCCTGAACGGGCAGCTGACGTCACTGACAGGGGAGGGTTAGGCATGGCCGGATTACTGCTGGATGCCACCATCTATCTGGTCGCCGCCGTCATTCTGGTGCCGATCTGCACCCGCTTCGGCCTCGGCTCCGTGCTCGGCTATCTGATCGCCGGCGTGCTGATCGGACCGGTCCTCGGACTGGTCGGGCAGGAAACGCAGGATTTGCAGCATATCGCCGAGTTCGGCGTGGTGATGATGCTCTTCCTGATCGGGCTGGAGCTCGAGCCTCGTGCCCTGTGGGACATGCGCACACGGCTTCTGGGTCTGGGTGGTTTGCAGGTCGGGCTGACGGCGGCCCTCATCGCGGCGGCGTGCATGGCGATGGGCCTGCAATGGTCCGTCGCGATCGCCATCGGCCTGACCTTTGCGCTCTCTTCCACCGCCATTGTGATGCAATCGCTGGCCGAGAAGAAACTGGACAAGACCGAGGGCGGGCGCGCCAGCTTCTCCATCCTGCTCTTTCAGGACATTGCCGTCATTCCCATGCTGGCCTTCCTGCCGCTTCTGGCCCTGCCGATGGTCATGGGAAGCGGACTGGAAGCCGATATCGCTCACGGAGCTGACGCCGCTCATGGCGCGGTGGATGCGGCGCATGACGGCGATAGCTCCCACGGTCCGAGCCTGAACCTGACCGAAGGCCTGCCGGGCTGGGCCTATGGCCTGACCGTTCTGGCGGCGGTGGGCGTGGTGGTCGGCGGCGGCATGTATCTGACCCGCCCCCTCTTCCGCTTTATCGCGCGCTCCGGCCTGCGCGAAATGTTCACCGCAACGGCGCTCTTCCTCGTGATCGGCATTGCCCTGCTGATGACGCTGGTGGGCCTGTCACCGGCACTCGGCACCTTCCTTGCGGGTGTGGTGCTGGCGAACTCGGAATACCGGCACGAGCTGGAAGCCGATATCGAACCCTTCAAGGGGCTGTTGCTGGGCCTGTTCTTCATCACGGTCGGGGCCGGCATTGATTTTGACGTGCTGACGGCTGACTGGATGCTGATTGGCGGGCTGGTCGCGGCGCTGATCGGGGCCAAGGCAGCGGTGCTGATGGTGCTGGCCTTCGTGTTCAAACTGCGCGGACGCAATCGCTGGCTGATGGCGCTGTCACTGGCGCAGGCCGGTGAGTTCGGCTTCGTCCTGATCAGCTTCAACGTCCAGAACAATGTCATCCCGGCGGATCTGGTGCCGGTCCTGTCGCTGGTCGTGGCGCTTTCCATGCTGGTCACGCCGCTTCTTTTCATCCTTTATGAGCGGGTCTTTCACAACAAATACGCGGAAAGCGAAACCGCGCATGATCCGGACGAAATCGATCAACGCGGCACCACCATCATCGCCGGGCATGGCCGCTTCGGGCAGATCGTGCACCGTGTCCTGCGGGCTTCGGGCTATGAAATCGTGGTGCTGGAGCACAAGAGCGATTTCGTGGACAATATGGCCAAGTTCGGCGTGAAGACCTTCTATGGCGATGCGACCCGGCCGGACCTCTTGCATGCCGCAGGCCTGAAAGACGCAAGGCAGTTTGTGGCCGCCATCGATGACAAGGATCAGATCACCGAGCTGGTCAAACATGTCCGCCGTGAACGGCCGGATATTCATATCGTGGCGCGGGCGATTGATCGTCATCACGTGTATCAACTCTATGCAGCAGGCGCGAATGACATCATTCGTGAAACGTTCGACAGCGCTGTGCGGGCGGCGCGGAGCGCGCTGGAAGGGCTGGGTGAACATCCGTTTGAAGCGGAAAAGGCCGTGCGGTATTTTGTGCGCCATGACCGGGAAACGCTGGTCAAGCTGGCCGCCGCCTGGCGCGAGGGGCAGTCGGTCTTCGAGAACCAGGAATATCTGGACATTGCCCGCCGCCAGAATGAGCTGATGGAACAGACCATGCGCAATGACCGCGAAGTCGGCCGGGACAATGCCATGGAGCGGGCCTGGATGCCGCCCGATATCCGCCCGGAAGAAGAAGTGGACGAGAGCTGATGCAACCTGGCGATATCCGCATCCCTGCCGCCGAGCTGATCAATTTCGGCACCGCGGCCCTGACAAAAGCCGGGGCGCGCGCCAGCGATGCGCGTCTGGTTGCCGATCACCTCGTGATGGCCAATCTGACGGGGCATGACAGTCACGGCATCGGCCTGTTGCCGGCCTATGTGAAGCATGCGGTCGACGGGTTGGTGGACGTCAAGGCGACGCCGGAAATCCTGCACGACAATGGCGCGATCCTGAAAGTCGCCGGTCATGACGCCTGGGGCCGGATGGCCGGCGAATTTGCCATGACGGCAGCGTTTCCAAAGGCCGAAGAACTGGGCGTGTGTGCGGTGACCTTGTCCAATGCGCACCATCTCGGACGCATCGGCGCCTATGGAGAGATGGCGGCCAATGCCGGGTTTTCGGCGATCTTCTTCGTCAATGTCACCGATCACGATCCGATGGTGGCCCCCTATCAGGGCACGGATGCGCGCTTTGGCACCAATCCGGTCTGTATCGCCCTCCCCCCCACCGGCACCAAGCCCGCCTTCCTGCTGGACATGGCGACCAGCCGCATTGCCATGGGCAAGGCGCGCGTCGCCGCCAATAAAGGTCTGCGCGTGCCGTTCGGGGCGATCCTCGATGAAAACGGCCTGCCGACGGATGATCCCTCGGGTTTCAAGGGGTTTGAACAAAAGGGCGCGCTCGCCCCGTTTGGCGATCACAAGGGGTATGGCCTCGCCTTTGCGGCGGAACTCCTCGCCGGGGTCTATTCCGGCGGCGGCACGATCCAGCCCGGAAATGAACGCCGCGGCGGCATTCGTAACCAGATGATCGCCGTCATCATGCAGCCCGATGCCTTTGGCGACGCCGAAACGATGGAGCGCGAGACCGATGCGATGTGGGAGTATGCCCTCGCCTCCCCGCCCGCGGACTGGGACAGCCCGGTCGTGGCCCCCGGTGATCCGGAGCGGTCCTTGCGCGCGCGCCGTTCGTCGGAAGGCGTGCCGATGGATCCCGAGACGCTGAAACAGCTGAATGCGGCCGCTGAGGCGGTGGGAATTGAGGGGCGGCTGGGTTTTTGAGCCCATCACCCAGCGTGCTGATTCCGCAGCATCCCCGGGCACGTCTCAGGACAAATGCCAAATCGCCACCGGGGTCCCCGGACTTGCCCGTCCTCGACCCAGATCGGGGAATCCGGGGATCCATCATTCTGATTAGATGGACCCTCGGGTCGAGCCCGAGGGACGCGGTGTATTTGATGGCGAAAACTGGCGATTCAGCGAAGCGATTGGGTTAGTCGGCACGTTTTCTCCCCCTGCTTGCGGGGGGAGTGCCCCGAAGGGGCGAGGGGGGCGTTGCCCCCTCCGCTCGCTTCGCGACCACCTCTCGTGAAACGGGGGAGGAAAAAGGATGGGCGCGGTTAGCCCCTTCCCTTCCCGGTAAACGGCGTTCACTATGTGCCCAAACGACTCCGGGGAGAGAGCACACATGAAACGCTTTATCGCTGCCGCCTTCGGGCTGGCCTTTCTGACCACGACCGCCCATGCGCAAAACATCGAGCCGACCGAGGACAATATCGTCTACGGCATGGTGTCGGGCGCGGCCATGCTGATGGACCTCTACGTGCCGGACGAGGCGAATGGCGCGTCGGTCATCGTGGTGCCGGGCTCCGGCTGGTATCGGCCCGAAATCTATTCCGCCCCGCAACTCAAGGACCTGTCGGGCTATGATTATGTCCGCAATATCGTCGGCGAGTTGCAGATGAATGGCTATACGGTGTTTGTCATCAATCACCGCTCCTCGCCCGGCAATCGCTTTCCGGCGGCGGTGAATGATACGCGCCGCGCCGTGCGCTATGTGCGGACGATCTCCGAAAGCCTCGGGCTGGACCCGATGCGGATCGCCACTCTGGGCCATTCCTCAGGGGCGAACCTCGCCACCATGGCTGCGCTGATGGATGATGCGCCGGGCGAAGGCGTGGACCCGATTGACCAGACCTCTGCCGCCGTTCAGGCGGTGGTTGGCATCGCCACGCCCTTCATGCTGGCCGGTGATCCGGCCGAGGCGGATTCCTATGCGGCGCAGACCATCACCATGTATACGGGCGTGCCCTATTTCGGGCCGGACAATCATTATCAGGCGGCCCCGCCCATCCACGTGCAAGCCTCCCCGGCCACTTATGTTGATGCCAGTGACCCGCCGCTCTACATGATCGATTCCGCCGATGATCCGGTCGTGCCCATTTCGCAGGGCGATTACATGCTGACCGTTCTGAACGCGGCAGGTGCGCGCTATGAACATGTCCGCACGGATGGCGGTGAGCATAATCCGGAATTTGACGTTGCGGCGATGATTGACTGGCTGGACGGGGTGCTGGGGGAGTAAGTCGTTTATCGAACCCCTCCTTCGAGGCTTACTTCGTTCGCACCTCAGGATGAGGTGGTTTTACCATTACCGGGGTCCCCGGACTTGATCCGGGGATCCATCAATATCTAAAAAGATGGACCCACGGCTTCCCCGATCAGGGTCGAGGACAGGCGAGCCCGAGGGACGCGGAGAATTCATTCACATCCCGAACAGGGCTTTCATTTCGGGGGGCAGGCGTTTGGGACGATGGGTTTCGGCGTCGATGAAGGTCCAGGTGGTCAAGACTCTGGCTGACGGCTTGTCCGCCCCTGCCTTGCGGATGTCGACATGGCGCGGACAGCGCACGCCTTTCACCGGATCGACCCAGGTGCGCAGCTCGACCTCTTCGCCCCGCTTCAATTCACGCAGATAGTCGATCTCGTGGCGCAGAACGACCCAGAGCCCGGCGGCTTGCAGGTCATCTGATGCCACGGCCTGCCAGTGACGCTCGGCCATTTCCCCGGCCCAGCGCAGATAGACCAGATTGTTCACATGCCCCATGAAATCGATGTCGTCTTCTTCCACGGCCTGTGTGTGGAGGAAGGCGGTCTCGAAACTGGTGGCCAGCGCCGTCATTACTTCTTCGGTGCCGAGATGTGGATGGGATGGCCCAGCGCAGCGAGCGCGGCCTCGGCAAAGCCTTCCGTTAGTGTCGGGTGGACATGGACGGTGCCGGCGATGTCTTCCAGACGCGCGCCCATCTCCATGGCCAGCGCAAATTCACCGGAGAGTTCGGAGACATGCTTGCCGACGGCATGAATGCCGAGAATGACGTGGTCGCTTTCGCGCGCCGTGATGCGGATAAAGCCGCCATCGGCGCCGCCTTCCATGGAGAGGTAACGGCCATTCGCGGCGAGCGGGAATTTGCCGGTGATGACGGTCTCACCCTTGTCCTTTGCCTCGTCCGGCGTGACACCCACGCCGACCACTTCCGGATCGGTGAAGCAGACCGCGGCAATGGCGACGGGGTCAAAGGCGGTCTTGTGACCGGCGATGATCTCTGCGACGCGCTCGCCCTGCGCGGTGGCGCGGTGGGCCAGCAGGGGTTCGCCGGTCAGATCGCCCAGCGCATAAACGCCGCGCATGCCGGTTTCGCAGCGCTCATTCACTTTCAGGAATTTGCCGTCACTGGGGATGCCCATCTTGTCCAGACCCCAACCGGTCATGTTCGGCTTGCGGCCCACAGAGACGAGGATGTTGTCGGCTTCCAGACGCTCGGTCTCGCCCTTGGCGGTTTCGAATTCGAGGAAAGTCTTGCCGCCTTCTTCCACCATGCCCCTGGCCTTGCAGGAGGTATGAACGGCAATACCATTCTCTTTCAGCCAGCGGGTGATCGGGCGGGTCAGCTCCTTGTCATAGACGGGCAGGATGCGATCCAGCGCCTCGACGAAGGTGACCTCTGATCCCAGCTTGCGATAGGCAATGCCAAGCTCCAGACCGATATAGCCGCCGCCCACGACGACGAGCTTCTTGGGCAGTTTTTCCAGATCCAGCGCGCCGGTGGAGCCGATGACCTTGCCGCCAAATTTCAGGAAGGGCAGTTCGACCTCGACCGAGCCGGTGGCGAGGATCACATTCTTCGCGGTGATTTTCTGTTTCGAGCCGCCTTCCAGCGTGACGGTGCAGGTCTTGGCGTCCTCAAACTCGGCCCAGCCGGAAATGGACCGGACATTTGCGGCTTTCAGCAAGCCTTCAACACCGCCGGTCAGCTTTCCGACGATTTCGTCTTTCCAGGCGACAAGGCCTTTCATGTCGAGTGTTGGCTTGGCGGAAAGCGAAATCCCCAACGCGGCATTGTTCGCATGGTGGCTCATCTCGTGGAATTTGTCGGCGGCGTGGATGAAGGCCTTGGACGGGATACAGCCGCGATTGAGGCAGGTACCGCCCCAGCCATCCCTGTCGACGATAATGGTGTCCAGCCCCAGCTGGCCCGCGCGGATTGCCGCCGGATACCCACCGGGACCACCGCCCACTACCAATACATCACAGCTCAGATCGCTCATGCCAAAACCCTTGTCCTGATCTCTGGCGAGGGTTTAGCCGGGCCAGCGTTTCAGGGGAAGGGGCGAGGATGCATGGCGGGTATTCGATTTCTTGCCTCCGAGCATCCATAATTCGCATACCTGCCTTGATCTTCACGCGGGGTATTTGCCCTTTTTGCGACATATTTGACGTATAGCTCGCCGCTCCCGATGAGGGCAGGACGCGCTTGCCGCTTTTGCGCGCAGATTTGTCCGCCTTGCTCGGCGGGCAAATCGCCCTACTTTCTACAAGGTCTTAAAGAAGAGGGTCACGCAATGACCTATGAAATCAAGTTTCCGACCACCGGAAATATCGTCGAAGTCCGCCTCAATGGTGCACTGAGCTTCGAAACGTTCCGCGACATGAATGTCGAGCTTTATTATGGGCCCGAATGGCAAACCGGTATGAATATGCTGGCGATCCTTGAGCGCGGTACGGATGTTTCCGCCATTGACAGCAAGGTCTTGCGGACGGAGTTCAAGGCCGAGCTGGAGCGGATGACCGAAGTCCGTGGTCCCGAATTCAAGGTCGCCTGGGTGGCCGAAGATGCGCATAATCTGCCTATTTTGCGCCTGTGGCAGTCCATGCCCTTTGTCCTCGGCGTCTTTGACATCGAGATTTTCGCCGATCGTGATTCAGGCCGCAACTGGCTGGAAGGATTTGAAGCCGACTGGCCAGAACTCCGTCGCCCCGCCTAACCTATTCCAACGGAGCGCATTCTGCGGGCCGGGCGTAGAGCGAGACTGAGTTCACCCATTCACCGCTGTCTTCATCCCGGGCCTGCTCGATGCGTGCCCATTCGCCATTCTCATAGGTTTCAAACCAGATATTACGTTCTGGTACGTCCGGGTAAACCTGCCAGAGATGCAGGCGGCCATCCTCCAATACCTGCTGACGCAGATCGAGAACCTGATTGGTCGCTGTATTGTGCCACGCCGTTTTCCAGATGCCCTCCTCGGCATCCCAGATACGGATATTGATGCCGGCACCGGATGTCTCACGATATCCAAAACCGGGCGCATACCATTCATCAATGATGGACCGGCCTCCCAGACCATAGCGCCCATTCCAGTGAGCGTAATAGGGACGCGGTTCGCCCCAACTTTCGGCTTCAGCATCCCAATCCAGAAACTCGATATCGTAATCACCGACCAGAAAGGCGAACTGGCCAAACTCCTCCGGCATGTCTTCGGCGGGCGATCCGTAATCGCCACACCAACGCACGCCCTCGCCCACGACTTGCGCGTGGACGGTGGTGCTGGCCAACAGTCCGAATGCGAGAATGGAAATTGCGGTTTTCATGATGATCTCCCCGAGTTGTGGAGATCATGCCAAAATTATGCGCGTTGTGGCGTCACGATGGTGTGAGGGGAATGCACGCCATCACGACGGATGATCCCTGCCCGGCCTTTTGCGAATAAATTTGAACGCCACATAGTGCGCGCAAACCACCGCAATTAACGAGATTGGAACCTTGGGCCACTGGACCTCGAAATAGTGAAACGTCGGGTAAAGAAGCAACGGTGCCGTAACGAGAAATGATAGCCCAAGAGCTGCTCCCTGTAGAATTTGGTTTCGATGAAAAGATAGCGTCCGAAATAAAATAACCACGGCTATCGATATCGCCGCCCAAAACGCCTGAATAACACCAATCACTTGATTTGTTACAACTGCATCGCTGGGTAACTCATTCCAGTTTCCGGACATCAGCAGCCAGGTTGCGTGCATCCCCAACAGGATAGCGCCCGCGAATATCACAACCATCAATCCAAGTGCTGTGAGTACAGACCTAATCACGCGTCAGACCTCCCCGACCAACGCTATTGATGAATCGGATTCACGCAAGCAGCATTCCCCCTCCCTTGAGGGAGAGGGGGAGGATGGCTTTCAGTCCTGAAAGTCATCCGCTGGGTGAGGGGGTTGCTGGACGTGCTTCAACGCTCGAAGAGCTTCCGCTACCCGGTCATAGATTCCATCCATGGATTCATGAACTTCCACGTTCCAGAATCGGATCACCGTCCAACCCGCCGCTTCCAGTTTCGCGGAGCGCGCAGCGTCTTCAGCATTGTCGAAATGTTGGCCGCCATCGATCTCAATGACCAGCTTTGCCTCGAAACACGCGAAGTCGGCGATGAAGCCTTCGACCGGTTGCTGGCGCCGGAATTTGAAGCCGAGCGGCCGCTCGCGCAGCATGTTCCATACCTTGCGTTCGGCGTGGGTTGCATCGCGGCGCAATCGGCGGGCCAACGGGGTCAGGGGCTCGGGCATTCGGCAAGCCTAGCACAAAAAGACCCCTCACCCTGACCCTCTCCCTCAAGGGAGAGGGAAATAGCGCCAACTATATAAACAACGTCGCCGGATTCTCCAGATATCCCTTGACGTTCTGGATCAGAACCGCCGCTTCATAGCCGTCGACGATGCGGTGATCGAAGCTGGAGGAGAGGTTCATCAGCTTGCGCGGGACGACGCGGCCGCCGGCATCAAAGCGCGGCAATTCCTGCATCTTGTTGACGCCGATAATGGCGGTTTCCGGCAGGTTGATGACCGGTGTCGTTACCAGACCCCCAATCGCGCCCAGCGAGGTGATGGTGATGGTGGAACCGGAGAGCTCGTCCTTGGTGGCCTTGCCATCGCGGGCAGCTTTGGCCAGTCGACCTAATTCGGACGCGAGCTCCCAGACGTCCAGCGCTTCGGCGTGTTTGATGGTCGGCACCATCAGGCCGTTCGGCGTCGCCGTGGCCACACCGAGATGGACGCCCTCATATTTCGTCAGAACGCCCGCTTCGGTGTCGTAATGCGCGTTCGCCTGCGGTGTTTGTGGCAAAGCCTTGCACAGCGCGGCGGCGAGGAAAGGAATGAGCGTCAGTTTGGGCTGGTCCTCGCGCTTGGTGGCATTCAGATGCGCCCGCAGATCTTCCAGTGCCGTGAGGTCGATTTCCTCGACATAGGCGATGTGCGGGATGGTGGTCTTCGCCTTGACCATATTCTCCGCGATCTTGCGGCGCAGGCCGATGATTTTCTGCTCTTCCACGCCGGTGCGCCGGGTGCGGCCCGCGCCACCCCCACCTGCGCGAGCGGCGAGACGGCCGCCCGAGGCGATGAAGTCATCGAGATCGGTATGCGTAATGCGCCCGGCCGGGCCGGTGCCCGGGACGGTGGCCAGATCGATATCAGCATCCATGGCGCGCTGACGCACGGCCGGGCTGGCCAACGGGCGGTCACCTTCGGCGCGGGCGACGGGTGCGGCAACCTCTTTTCTCCCACCGCTTGCGGGGGGAGTGGCCGGCTCTGCCGGTCGAGGGGGGGAAGGTTCAGCCTTGGCATCTCCCCCCTCCGTCTCGCTTTTGCTCGACACCTCCCCCGCAGGCGGGGGAGGAACATCCTGTTCAGACGGAACCGGCGCGCCACCGGTGTCGATGAAGAGGATTTCGGTGCCGACCGGGATGACATCGCCGGGCTCGCCGACGATCTTCGTCACCGTGCCGTTCACCGCGCACGGTACTTCCACCGTTGCCTTGTCGGTCATCACGTCAAGGATGGGCTGGTCTTCCTCGACCGTGTCGCCGACCTTGATGCGCCATTCGACGATCTCGGCCTCGACCACGCCTTCACCGACATCGGGGAGTTTGTAACGGTATTCAGACATTACTTGGCCTCCATCACGGATTTCAGCGCATTGATAAAGCGTTCCTGCCCCGGGAAATAGGACCATTCATGGGCGTGCGGATAGGGTGTATCCCACCCGGTCACGCGATGGATCGGCGCTTCCAGCGCATAGAAACAGTCTTCCTGGATCTGGGCGGACAACTCGGCAGCGAAACCGGAGGTGCGCGGTGCTTCCTGGCTGACGATGCAGCGGCCGGTCTTTTTCACCGACGCCGTAATCGTGTCGATGTCATAGGGGGTGAGCGTCTTGAGATCGATCACCTCGGCATCGATGCCGGACTTTTCCGCCGCCGACAGGGCGACGTGAACCAGCGTGCCATAGGCGATGACGGTGACATCATTGCCCTCGCGCACGACTTCGGCCTGATCCAGCGGGACGGTATAATGACCTTCCGGCACTTCGCCCTTCGGATGATTGGCCCAGCTGGCGAGTGCGCCATCAGCCTTGCCGTCGAAGGGGCCGTTATACATGCGCTTGGGCTCGAAGAAGACGACCGGGTCGTTATTCTCGATCGAGGCGAGCAGCAGGCCCTTGGCATCATACGGGTTGGACGGGATAACCACGCGCAGACCCGGAACATGCGTGAAAAAGGCTTCCGGGCTCATGGAGTGGGTCTGACCACCCCGGATGCCGCCGCCCCAGGGCGAACGAATGACAATCGGCTGTGTGTACTGGCCGGCGGTGCGATAGCGCAGGCGCGTCATCTCGTTCACGATCTGGTCGATGGCGGGGAAGATATAGTCGGAAAACTGGACTTCCGCGACGGGGCGCAAACCGTTGGCGGCCATGCCGATGGCCATGGCGGCAATCGCGGCTTCGTTGATCGGCGTGTCGAAAGAGCGGTCGAGGCCGTATTTCTCCTGAAGGCCCGCCGTGACGCGGAAAACGCCGCCGAAATAGCCGGCATCCTCGCCAAAGGAGACCACATTCGGGTCTTTTTCCATCGCAATGTCGAGCGCCGAATTGAGCGCCTGGATCATGTTCATCTTGGCCATGGTCTAGACTCCCAGATCCTGACGTTGACGGATCAGGCGCCAGTCCTGTTCCTCGAACACGTCTTCAAAAATGGAGGGTATGGGCGACAAGGGTCCGTCGTGCAGCGTGCCGTGGCTTTCGGCTTCCTTGTAGGATTTCACGACCAGATCATTCAGTTCTTTTTCCAGCGCGTCGTGACGTTCCTCATCCCATTCGCCAAGGCCGATGAGGTGGTTCTTCAGACGCTCGATCGGATCGCCCAGCGGCCAGGCTTTTGCTTCCGTCTTCGGGCGATAGCCGGACGGATCATCCGAGGTCGAATGCGCGTCGGCCCGGTAGGAAAAGTATTCGACAAAGGTCGGTCCGTGGCCTTGGCGTGCGCGCTCTGCAGCCCATTGCATGGCGGCATAGACGGCAAGGAAGTCATTGCCGTCGACGCGCATGGAGGCGATGCCATAGCCCAGACCTTTCAGCGCGAAAGTCGGGGCGTCGCCAATGGCCATATTCTGATGGGTGGAAATGGCAAACTGGTTGTTGACGACGTTCAGAATGACCGGCGCCCGGTAGGTCGAGGCCAGGGTCATCGCGCCGTGGAAATCACCCTCTGCCGTGGTGCCATCGCCGATCCAGCTCGCCGTGACCTGATCATTGCCCTTGTAACGGGCAGCCATCGCCCAGCCGACGGCTTGCGGGAATTGGGTGCCGAGATTGCCGGAAATGGAGAAGAAATTGCCCTCGGCCCAAGTGTAGTGCACCGGCAGCTGACGGCCCTTGAGGTTGTCCTTGCTGTTGGAAATGCAGTGGCACATCATATCGACAATGTCGCGGCCACGCGCAAAAAGAATGCCCTGCTGGCGATAGGACGGGAAGACCATGTCGCTGTCTTTCAGCGCCATGGCACCGGCGACGGCGACCGCCTCTTCGCCAGTTGACTTCATGTAGAAGCTCATCTTGCCCTGACGCTGCAGCTTCTGCATCCGCTCGTCATAGACGCGCGTCAGCATCATGTGGCGCAGACCTTCCCGCAGCACGTCCGGCTTGATCTCCGGATTCCATTCACCGACTGCCTGATGGTTGTGGTCGAGCACACGCACCATGCCCAGCGCCAGATCGGTTGTGTCCCGCCCCGCAACGTCCACGCCGGGGCGTCTGGCCTTGCCGGCATCGGGAATATTCAGATGCGAGAAGTCGGGATCATCACCCGGACGGAAGTTCGGAACAGGAACGCGATAGCGCGGTTCATTGGTCGCCATGGGCACTGCCTCTGATCGAATAGATAATCCGGCGATGGACATATCACCTTTTGCGGGCGGGCCTTAGCGCGGAAAGGCCGTGTTTGTCCACTCACAGGCGCGCCATCGGAAGGCCCGGTACCGGACGATACCGGAACCGGCAATTCCTGAACAATCTGCATCGGCCCGGATATTTCTGGACAGATTACCGCGAGCCTTGCAGGCTGAAGACTAGGGGAGGACGTGATGGATTCTGTGCCGACGCGGGCGCATGGGGAGCCCTTCTTTCTGGCGATGATGCTGGTGCTGGCCGGGCTTGTGGTGGCCGGGTTCGGGCCGAGCTTCTATTTTCCGGATGCGGACAGGAGTGTGTTATCGCCTGCCCTGCAGATTCATGGTGTGATTTTCAGCCTGTGGATGCTGCTGCTGATCACCCAGGCCAGCCTGATACCCACCGGGCGCTATGGTCTTCACAAAGTCATGGGCCTGCTCAGCCTGCCGCTGGCCGCAACCATGATCGTATACGGCTTCATCGCCATCGGCGATGCCTATGCGCGAGGCGTGGATGCCTTCGGCAGTCCGGAACAATTCGTCATCGTACCATTCATGGATATTGCGGGATTTGCCGGCATCTATGCCGCCGGCCTGCTCTTCCGGGGGCGTCCGGCCACGCACAAGCGGCTGATGTTGCTGGCCACCGTCTATGCGATCCTGCCAGCAACCGCGCGAATCGGAGCGGTCTACTTTGCCAATGAATTCATCGGTCTGATTTTACAGATCGTATTGTTTCTGGCCGTCATGGCCTATGATCTTGTATCCCGACGGGCCCTGCATCCCGCAACCCTGATCGTATTCGGTCTGAGCCTGTTGCGGGTCGGTCTGCTGTTCGGCATCGGGCCGAGCGCGGCCTGGGCCGATCTCGTTCGCTCCGTGCTGGGATAGAAAAACCCCGGACCGATTGGCCCGGGGTTTTGTCAATCTGATACGACGAAAACGCTAGTTCATCCGCTCCAGCGCAACCGCCGTAGCTTCGCCGCCACCGATGCAGAGCGAGGCGACGCCCTTGGTCTTGCCGTGCTTTTCCAGCGCGGCGAGCAGCGTCACCATGATGCGGGCACCGGACGCGCCGATCGGGTGACCCATGGCGCAAGCACCGCCATTGACGTTGACGATGTCATGGCTGAGGCCGAGCTCTTTCATGGCGATCATCGGCACGACGGCGAAAGCCTCGTTGATTTCCCAGAGATCAACATCGCCGACCGACCAGCCGGCCTTGTCGAGCACCTTGCGCATGGCCGGAACCGGCGCGGTGGTGAAATAGGCCGGCTCATGGGCATGGGCGGCTGTGGCCACAATTTTGGCGAGCGGCTTCAGACCGCGGCGCTCGGCTTCGGACTGCTTCATCAGGACCAGAGCGGCCGCGCCATCGGAAATGGCCGATGCATTGGCCGCGGTCACGGTGCCGTCCTTCGAGAAGGCCGGGCGCAGACCGGGAATCTTGTCCGGCATGGCCTTGCGCGGCAACTCGTCGGTGTCGACGGTGACGTCACCCTTGCGGGTGGAGATCGTTACCGGTGTGATTTCGCGTTTGAAGTCACCGTCCGTCGTCGCGCGCTGGGCGCGGGCGAGGGTTTCCAGCGCATAGGCGTCCTGCTGTTCACGGGTGAACTGGTATTCGTTGGCGATCATGTCGGCATAGACGCCCATCGCCTTGTGCTCGTAGGCATCCACGAGACCGTCCTGCGCCATGTGATCCTTGATCACATCGTCGCCGTATTTGAAGCCGCCGCGATGGTTCGGCAGCATGTGCGGGGCGTTGGTCATGGATTCCATGCCGCCCGCGACGATGACGGAGGCATCGCCGGCGCTGATCGAGGCCCGGCCCATGATGGCGGCCTGCATGCCGGATCCACACATCTTGTTCAGCGTGGTGGCTTCGACCGATTTCGGCAGACCGGCCTTGATGGCAGCCTGACGCGCAGGGGCCTGCCCCTGACCGGCGGGCAGGACATTGCCCATGTAAATCATCTCGACGTCATCACCGGCGACACCGGCTTCATCGAGGGCGGCTTTCACCGCGATCGCGCCCAGCTCGTTGGCGGACAATGCGGCGAGATCGCCGAGCAGGCCGCCCATCGGGGTGCGGGCCATGCCGACGATGACAATAGGATCTTCCTTGGCACTCATGTTCGATCACTCCTGGGTGGAAGCATGATATGGGAATTGGGGCGCGCATGTGAAAGGCGCGCGGCGCGTTTCGTCAAGCCTTGGCGCAGAGGAAAATGCTGCAGCGCACACAAGGCCCGCGCTGCCTTTCTGCGCAAGCGCCCGAATTTAGCGGCTTTTCCTGCTGTCCCGAACGGGATAAACCCGCACAGGGATCAGGGGAAATACATGTCCAGACATAAAGGTCGGCCAAGCCGGCGATCATTCCTGCGCACGGTTGTGGGCGGAGCCGCCCTGTCCGGGGCCACATCCATCATCAGTGGCGCACATGCCCAGCATGGCAGCTGGAGCGCGGAATATGCCGCCTGCCGCACCGGCGTCACCGACTCCGATGGTGGTGAAGAAGCCGATCCGGTCGGCAATGGCCGCGGCACCGGCATTACCGACAGCGATAGCGGGACGGAAGCCGATCGCGGCGGATATGGTCAAGGCACCGGCGTCACCGACGAGGATTCCGGCGAAAGCGCCGACCGCGCAGGCTATGGCCGCGGAGCGCGCACCTATACCGACCGCGATCGTGGTGCGCATGCCGACCCGGCCGGAGAAGGACGCGGACCGGTGCGTGTGACCGATACCGATACCGGATTTGGCTCCGACCCGATCGGGCGCGGACAGGGTGGTGACCGGATCAGAGCGGCGTCCAGCCGTCCCTGCCCGGAAACCGAACCCCAAACGGACGGAGACCGGTAATGGCCACGACCACAATCGTCTCTGACCCGTCTCTCTCGGAAATCACGGCGCCTTCCGCCGCAAGGCTGGAAGGCATCGACTTTGCCCGCGCCATGGCCTTCCTCGGCATGATGATGGTGAATTTCCATATCTATATCCACAATGCCGACACAGACCCCGCCTGGATGACGCAACTGGCCAGCCTGTTTTCCGGCCGGGCGGCAGCGACCTTTGTCTTCATCGCCGGGGTCGGCACGGCATTGCTCACGGCGCGCTGGCGGCGGACGCGGGATGTGGCCGACCGGCGAGCGGCGCGTCTGTCGCTGCTCAAGCGCGGCCTCTTTCTCTTTATCGTCGGCGTCTCTTTCCGCGCCCAATGGCCCTATGACATCCTGCATTTCTACGGCGTGTTTCTGGGGCTGGCGGCGCTGGTCTTTACACTGCACGCCCGCTGGCTGGTGGCGCTGGCGATTGCCACGACGCTGGGCTTTGTGGCGCTCTACCTGTTTCTGCCGCCCGCTTTCGGCATAGATTACTGGGAAAGCCCCAGCTTTCACGAACCGGGGGCGGCGCTGCGCGATGTGTTCTTTACGGGCCACCATCCCGCCTTTCCGTGGTTTGCCTATTTCCTGACCGGACTGGCGGTCGGGCAAATCGACCTGCACAAATCGTCCAATCACTGGAAGCTGCTGATCGGCGGTATCCTGCTGATCGCTCTGGCCAAGGCGATCAAGTTTGCGGCGCTGGATCTCAATTATATCAAGCTCGTACCGGTGGAAGAATGGGGCTATGCCCTGCCCTATATCGCCGATCTGTTCGGCTCGTCCGCATATCCGCCGACGCCGCTCTATGTGATGTTCGGCCTCGGCGTCGGCTTCATCGTGCTGTCCCTATCGCTGATGCTCTGCGCGTCGGACGCCCGGCGCAAATTCGTGCAGCCCGTCATCTATGCCGGACAAATGGCGCTGACTCTCTATCTCGGCCACGTCTTTATCGGCGTCACCGGGATTGAATGGTTCCTGCCGCGCGAAATGGAGTCGATCTTCTGGCTCTATGGTATCGTCATCGCCTTCTTCATCGCGTCGGTGGTCTTCGCTTCGATCTGGCGGCGCTATCACTCGCGGGGACCGGTGGAGTGGGCGATGCGGCGACTGGTGGATTGACACGAGCCTCTTTGCTGCTGCGCCTTCTTCTCCCCCTGCCTTGCGGGGAGTGTCCCGAAGGGACGAGGGGGGCGAACGTCGAAATGCGAAGGGCGTTTGTCATCTGCCCCCTCCGTCAGCTTCGCTGCCACCCCCCCGTAAACAGGGGAGGAAAGAGATGACGGCGTTTAAACCGTTCCCGTAATCCAGCCGCCGCCAAGGACGCGATCGCCGGCATCGGCGGGTGAGTAGAAGACCGCCGCCTGCCCGGGGGCGACGCCTTCTTCGCCTTCGTCGAGCAGAAGGCTGGCCTTGCCGTCCGCCAACTGGATCACTGCGGGTACGGGCGGGCGGGTCGAGCGCACCTTGACGAGGATGGGCGCGCCATCATGGGCGGCCAGATCGCCCTCACCCAGCCAGTTGATCTCGCGCAGGGGACGCGGCGGGTGGCCAGCATCTCCTTTGGGCCGACGATGACGCGGTGATTGTCCACATCGAGGCGGACGACGTAGAGCGGCTCTTCCAACCCGCCGATTCCGAGACCGCGGCGCTGGCCGATCGTGTAATGGATGACGCCGTGATGCGTGCCCGGACGCGCCCGTCGGCATGCACGATCTCGCCCGGTTCGGCCGCGCCGGGGCGCAGTTTCTCGATCACGCTGGCATAGTTGCCGTTCGGCACGAAGCAGATGTCCTGGCTGTCGGGCTTGTCGGCCACCTGCAGGCCGTATTGCGCCGCCAGTTCCCGCGTGGCCTGTTTCGAGGGCAGGTGGCCGAGCGGAAAGCGCAGGTAGTCCAGTTGCTCCGGCGTGGTGGAGAAGAGGAAATAGGACTG
The DNA here is from genome assembly GCF_014323565.1 of Hyphobacterium sp. CCMP332. Taxonomy (NCBI): domain Bacteria; kingdom Pseudomonadati; phylum Pseudomonadota; class Alphaproteobacteria; order Maricaulales; family Maricaulaceae; genus Hyphobacterium; species Hyphobacterium sp. CCMP332. The sequence continues at coordinate 277,412 of NZ_CP058669.1, read as the reverse complement.
GTCGCGCGCGGCGTCGGTGGCGCTGTGCAACTCGGGCCCATGCGCGCCCATCTTGCGCTGGATGTAATGCCCCGTCGCCATGCAATCGGCGTCGAGGTCGCGGGCGGTTTCCAGCAGGTCCTTGAACTTAACGCGCTCGTTGCAGCGGATGCAGGGCACCGGCGTGGCCCCGGCAAGGTAGCTGTCGGCGAACTCGTCGATCACTGCGTCGCGAAAGATGTTCTCGTAATCGAGCACATAATGCGGAAAACCCAGATCCTCGGCCACGCGGCGGGCGTCGTGAATGTCCACGCCCGCGCAGCACGCGCCCTTCTTCTTGATGGCGGCGCCATGATCATAAAGCTGCAGGGTCACCCCCACCACGTCATAGCCCGCCTTGTGAAGCAGGGTGGCCGTCACGGTGGAATCCACGCCGCCGGACATGGCTACGACGACGCGATGGTCGGACGGATTGCCGCCCAGGCCGAGTATGTCGCCATCAAGGCCGAATTCACGAATGAGGGTATCGGCGCGGCTATCGCCAGCGCGCGTCAAAGTCGTCGTCATATTCGTCTCCCACGGGGTCAAGGCCCGAAGCAGTCGTTAAAGGGAGGGCGGATATAGGGGATAACCGGGACGAACGAAAGGGCTAGCTATCGCCACCACCAAGAAGGCCAAGGGAGAACAGGGCGAGAGGGAGCATCCCCAGAACGAAACCGAAGGCCGCCGCAACGCCGGTTGCCGTCAGTTTCGCCTCGACCGATCCGGGCGAGAACAACATGATGATTCCCACGAGTGCGCCGATCGTTACAGCCCCCAGAATGCCCCATTGCAGGCGCTCGATCATGGATACCGGCGGATTTGCAGGTTCATTCTCCGGAAGCACCCCATCGCGGAATTGTTCGGGAATTTCGTCGATGAACGCGTCGATGTCTTCAGGCGATGGGTCGCTATTCTGTTCCGTCATTCGTCATGATTACCTCAGGAACGGCAATAACGACACCTGGCTGAGGACGGAGAAGGTGCGCGCCGAGACATCGACCGCCGTCTGCGCCTGCTGGAAACGGGTGGCCGCGGCCGCCATGTCCGCATCTTCCAGATCACCGATCAGGCTGGTGAGATAATCAGCCTTCTGATCCTGGCTTTTGACCATGCTCTCGACGCGCGATTGCTGGGCACCATTCTGGCCCACGAAATCACTGATCCGGTCGAAGGCCGTCATGACATTGGCGATTTCGCCTTGCAGATAGGTCTGTTGCGCGTCTGTCAGCGGACCGTTCAGAGGGCCATTCGGACCCGCATCAAATTCGGCCAGCCGTTTGAAGGCGGCCATGATGTCTGTGCCAACCTCGTCAGCCAGCACACCGACTTCCAGCGTGAGCTGATCATCCAGCTTGGCCACCGGCCGGCGGCTGGAATTGGCGAAAATATCGCCTGCGGTCGGGGCGGCCACCAGATCGGCGAGCGTATTTGCGGTCACCGGATCGGTATCGGTGCGCGTTCCACCAAACACATATCCGCCCGCATACTGGGTGGAGAGGGCATTGCGGGCCTTGTCGAAGGCTTCGCGCACCTGATCCATGATATAAGTGCCATCGATCGTAGTCATGGCGACGCGCAAATCGGTCGCCGATTCTGTCAGCTTTTCGAGCGCCACGGCCGTCATGTCCATTCGCCCCTGAACGCGCTCGGCTGAAAACTTGTAGGATTCTGCCCGATCGCGAGCCCCATAGGCGGCAGAGATGGATTCAGCCCGATGCCCGGCCCCTTTAAGGTCCGGATAGAGCTTGCCGGTGGTCAGCTGTTGCTGGCTTTCAAAGACCGAGCGCTGGGCCTTCATCAGATCCATCAGGGCGGTCTGGGCGGCTGCAGCTGTAGCGATGCGGGTCATTTCACCTCTCCTAGACGATGCTCAGCAGGGTGTCGGTCAATTCCTTGGCCGTCTGAAGCAGGCGGGCCGAGGCGTTATAGGATTGCTGGAATATCGTCATGTTCGCGAGCTCCTCGTCCAGGCTGACGCCTTCGACATCGGCCCGTTTCTGATCCGCCGCGCTTTTCAGCGACTCGGCCGACTGGGCGGCGCGTTCGGCGCGCGCGGCACGGGTACCAATGTCACCCGCGATCCGCGCTGTGAAATTTTCCAGCGAGGATGTGCTGGCGGAGAAACCGCCGGCTGCTGCAAAGGAGCGCTGATTGGTCATGGCCGACTGCAAGGCGTGTCCGCCGCGGCCATCACCCGCCGCGACAACGACATCACCAATAGCGGTGGATCCGGCGAGATCCAGCCTGGCCAAGGCCAGCTGCGAGGAATCGGAGCGGATACGCGGTGCCACATCCGGCAAATCGGCCCGACCCGCCTGCGCGGCGAGCCCGACGCCGAAGAGCTGGCTGAAGGCGATGGTGGTACCGCCGCGCTGTGTGTTGTCACTCACCAGCTCGACATCGAAGCTATCGAAGCCCGCGACGGGCGTTTCCACCAGCTCACCGGCACCGTTGATCGAGAATGTGGCATAACGGCCAAGGCCGGAGACCGGATCATTCAACTGGGTCAGCAGATCATTGAAGCTGGTGCCCCCGACGCTGATCGAGATGTTCTGGGCGACGCTTCCATTGGCAGCATTGATGCGGAAGTCCAGCGTCTGGCCGGCTGTGAAGCCATGGGCGTCCGTGCCCGATACGCCGCTCTGGAAAAAGAGCGGGCGGCCCGCTTCCACCAGATCGTTGAGTCCGAAGAAGTGTGAGAAACCGCGTCCGCCGCGATCGGATGGCGTGGTCTCGTCCTGCAGCATGGAAATGCCGTCCGTGCCGGTCGCCGAGATTGTCATCTGACCGTTTGCAAAGCCTGCCGACCCATCCGCGCCAAGCGCCGTATTCAAAGAGGTGACGAAGTCGGTAATCGTGGTGCCGCCGATGGGCGTCGCCGCCGCGCCATCCACACTCATCGTGCCGGCATCGAAATCGACATCGATGCGCTTGACCAGCGTGCCCCCGGAATCGACAACCGCAATTGTGGTCGCGCCGGTGAACCCCAGACTGTCCGTTGCCAGCAATCCGGTGTTGCGGCCTTCGAGAACGGATGGCGGAGGGTAAGCCGTCGCGTCGTTATGTTCACGGTTCAGCGCATCGGCAGCCGCGGCAACGAATTCGCCAATCTCTTCCATCAGCTCCGGCAGTTCTTCATCGCGCAGATTCAGAAAGGCCGCCAGATCACCCGACCGGATATGCGGGTTGAAATCCATCTGCGTGGTGCCGCCGGGCGGTTGAATGGTGATACGCGCATAATCCACGCCGGCGGCGCCGGATCCGGATGCAGAATAGCGAAGAATGGCCGCGCCGTTTTCAACGAGCGCCACCCCATCTGTCGTCGAGACGAAAATGCGCCCGTCTGCGTTCGAAGTGGTCCGGATATCCAGATACTGGGAGAGCTCATCTATCAGTTCCGCCTGGCGGTTCTGCGCGCCGGTGGAATCCGCCGATGCGGAGGTCAGGGACTGAACCTGCTGGTTCAATGCCGCGATCTCGCTGGCCAGCTCGTTGACGCGATTGACCGTCGATGAAATCCGGCTGTCGGCTTCTTCGCGCAACGCCCGCAATTCACCGCTCAGGCGGCGGCCTTCATCGAAGAATGACTGCAAATCCGACGCGACGGACAGGCGTGATACGCTGAGCGAGGGATCAACTGCCGCAGAGGCGATGGACGAAAAGGCCTGATTGAGGCGCGAGAAAATCGACCCCTGATCATCGAACGTCCCGACCTGCCGCTGAAAGCGATCCAGCGACTGGCCGATGATTTCTGACGCCGAGGCCTCCGCCGAGGCGCGCACGGAGGCGGCCTGCAAAAATGCATCGGCGACGCGCACGACGCCGGTAACGCTGACGCCGAAGCCGCGACCGTCAATAACGCGGGTCGTGAAATTGGCTTCGGTGCGCGCATAGCCGGGTGTGTTGACGTTGGCGACATTGTTGGACGCCGAGCGCAGGCCGATCTGACTGGCTTGCAGCCCGGACAGGGCGCTACCGAGAATGGAGCTCAGCGACATGTCGTCTCCTCCGTCAAAAGTCCGTGGAACCGGTAGAAAGATGCCGGGTATCGGGCAGAATTTGCCGGGAGAATTCGCAGACAAGCCAGACGGCCCGGAGAACCACTTTCCCGATTAACCTTTGGATTCAAACTGTTTTCCAGCATTCTTGCGATTCCGCTTCTTCGAACCGGTGACGTATCTGACCGTCAGCGTCGCAATGCCGGGGCCATTTTGTGATTGATGGCCAAACGGTCATGAAGTCGGCAGATTCCGCCATTGAGGATGGGGAGATTCCTGCCGGGCAAGCGTATCCTGCCCACTTGCGATCGAAATTAATCTATACTTTTCAATGCCCTATATGGTTACCGAACTGGCACACTCCTTGCGACTCCCCGTGACGGGTGTGTGGGCCATCGGGGTTCACGCCGCTTGGGGGGCGAAACAGGGCATGGACGCGATCACTCCGATCCTGTCACAGACGGCCGGTGCCAACAGCGCCGGACAATCGTCTGCGCCCGATGCGGCGGATGCCGGCGCTTTTGATGCGCTGCTCGCCGTTCAGACGACTCCGGTTACGCCCGTTCCTGCCATTCCGTCGCGGCCCAATGGCGGCTTTGCGCCGTCACCCTCCAATCCGACACAAGGCGCTCGACTGGCCATGTCCGCGTCATCGTCAGGTGCCGGCACAGCGTCTGGCCCGGTGATGGCAACGCAAACCCAGGCCACCGCGACGGCGAACACACAGACAACCGCCTTGCCAGCCTCCCCCACCACGGGAGCCCATCCACAAAACGGTGCAGTGCTGCAGCCGAATACGGCGGCGCAGGGTGACGGCGTCACAGGGACGCCCTCAACATCGCCGGCGACGGTGAATTCCGAAGGCGGTCAGAACGCCGCCGGGTCCGGGACGTCACAGACCGGCCCGGAGTCCGGAAATGCCACCGTGGCGTCCATTTCCACTGCTAAAACGACATCGGCTTCAACGGTCAATGCGAAGGCGGCTGCAGAGCCGCCCATAAAGAATAATGTGACACCCGCCGCGACAGGCACCAGCAATACGAGCGAAAACGCCGGGTCAAACAGTGCCGATACCGTCAAGACAAATGCCGGTACACCCGCCGCCAATTCCGTGGCGGGCGCAACGGCACAGATCAGCGACGGACTGGCGGCCAGCACCGCGGCCTCTGCGGCTTCGCAACCGGTCGTCCAGGCTGGTGTTCAGGCGCGCCGCGAGGCCGCCGGACCCGAAAAGGGGCCGATTGCCAGCAATTCAAAATCAACGGCCAGCGGATCCGCCAGCGCGGCGAACGCCTCCAGCTCTAACTCCGCCTCCACTTCCACGCCTGCACAAGCGGCCAGGCCAGACATAACCATGCCGGCCCAGACAGGAACGCCGCAAACGACGCAGCCGCCTGCGGAAGCTCCGCTTGACCCGGCCCGGCTGGCCGTCAGCGACATCGCACGTTCTGCCCCGCCGCCGGCCGATCCCGGTCAGACCGACGCGGCCGCGGATGCAGAACGGGTGGATATGTCCAATTCGCGGGCGGCAGACATGAGCCGTGCGGCCGAGCGCCCGGGCGTCGCCGCAGGCACAGCGCGCTTTACACCCGCCCATGCCGGCACACTGGCCGCGCAAATTGCCGCGAAATTCCAGAATGGCGATCGCAAGTTCGAGATCCGCATGGACCCGCCCGAACTCGGACGCATTCAGGTCAAGATGCATGTCGGCAATGACAATCGCGTTCAGGCAATCCTGAGCGCCGAACGCCCGGAAACACTGAATGATTTGCGCCAGCACGCCCGCGAGCTGGAACGCGCGCTCGAAGAGGCCGGGCTGCAGCTCGACAATGACGGTCTATCCTTCGAGCTCTCGCAAGGCAGCGATCAGGACGAGCCCATGCCCCGCAACTTGCCGGGATTCACAAATATCGAATTTGCCGAGGACCTAGCCGGTCCGATCACGGCCGCCGCGCTGCCGCGGGAGCTCTATGGCTTCCAGCTGAGCACGGTCAGTCGTGTAGATGTCAGATTATAGGAGCCGGATATGTCACAAATAGATGCCCTCGGGGCCGCGTTCGGATCGCAGACGGCGAACTCCCAAGCATCGCTGGCCAATAATTTCGAGATGTTCCTGACCCTGCTCACCGAGCAGATGAAAGCCCAGGACCCGCTCAACCCGCTCGATTCAACCGAGTTCGTGAACCAGCTGGTGAATTTCTCCAGCGTGGAGCAGGAAATCCGCTCCAACCAGAATCTGGAATCACTGATATCTATTCAGGCGGCTTCGGCGCAGGGCGCAGCGGTCGGTTTTATCGGCCGTGAAGCGACCGTTGCCTCGCCGAATGCCTCGCTTGAGGATAGCTCGGCGGAATGGACCTACATCATGCCCGAAGACAGTCAGGGCACACTGGTTTCGATCAAGGATTCCAATGGTCGTACGGTCGCCACCTTTGAAGGGGAATCGACCGCGGGCACTCATGTCTTCGAATGGAATGGCCAGGACCTGTCAGGGAATACCGTTGAAGACGGAATCTATACGATGGAAGTGTCGGCCGTGAATGCCGATGGCGACCCGATGCAACCGGATATTCTGACAACGGCCCGTGTTACGGGCGTTGATTTCTCCGGTTCGGAAGTCGTGGTCGAGCTGAACGGGCTGTTTGTCCGTCTCTCCTCTGTCCGCAGCCTGCGCGAAGCAGGCGCCGTTTAACATCGGGCCACTCAAGAGCCCGACGCTTGGCAAAAGAACTCTGCCGGGTGGATGAAAACAGCAGAACGCTCCTATTGAAACCTCAGGGAGCATAAAATGAGTATCAATTCAGCCCTTTGGGCCGGTGCCTCCGGTCTGCTGGCCAACTCCAGCGCACTGGCCGCCGTCTCCGACAATATCGCCAACGTGAACACGGTCGGCTACAAGCGCGCCCAGGCCGTGTTTTCGCCGATGTTTGAATCCTATGGCGTCAATTCTCGCTATGCGGCGGGCGGTGTGACCACCAATAACCGCTTCCAGATATCCACTGGCGGACTTCTGACGCCCGGGACGTCCCCGACCGACCTCGCCATTGCCGGCGACGGCTTCTTCGTGGTGCGGCCTGTCGCCTCCAATGTCGAAGCAACGGATGCAGTGCTGTTTACGCGATCCGGCTCCTTCTCGGCGGATTCGCAAGGCAATCTCAGAAACGATGCCGGGCTCTTCCTGTATGGATGGCCGGTCGCTGCCGACGGTTCTGTTACCGCCAACCCGTCCGACCTTTCGGGCCTCGAAGCCATCAACCTGTCGTCTATCGGTGGTGCCGCTGAGGCCACCACGCAGGTCGGCGTCAACGGCAATCTGCAAGCCAGTCAGGTCGTCTCTGCAGACGAAGCGACGTATGCCGCCGGCGCCAGCGCGACCAATATGGCGTCGGGCACGGTGACTCCCGATTTCCAGCGGTCGATCCAGATCTATGACAGCCAGGGCGGGGCGCGGACCATTACCCTGTCGATGTTGAAATCTGCAACGGCCAATCAGTGGCATGCGGAGCTTCACGTGACGCCGACAACCGACATCACGACCGGTGCCGGGCTCGTGGATGGCCAGATCGCGACCGGAACCATCGCTTTTGATGCGCAGGGTGAAATCGACCTGACCAATACAACGCTTCCGCTGACGCTCGACTTCCTGTCCTCGACAAACACCGGGGCGCTGGGTGCCACGCAGTATCAGTGGGCCGCAAGCACCGGCGTTGCCGGTCAGCAGGTGACGCTGGACCTCGGCTCTCCGACCCAGCCGGGCGGCATGACCCAGTATGACAGCCCCTCAACACTGACCTCGACCCAGGTGAATGGTTCGGCGTTTGGTACCTTCACCGGTGTGCAGGTTGATAATGACGGCTTCGTCTACGCGAAGTTTTCCAACGGCATTATCCGCAAGACCTATCAGGTGCCTATTGCGACTTTCGTCAACCCGAACGGGCTGAATGTCGAAGCGGGCGGCGCCTATTCGGTGACGCCGGATTCGGGCAGCTATACTTTCAACGTGCCGGGTGAAGCCGCCGCAGGCACAATCGCTTCATCGACGCTGGAAAACTCCAATGTCGATATCGCGACCGAATTCACCAGCCTGATTACAACCCAGCGCGCCTATTCCGCCTCATCCAAAATCATCACCACAGCTGACGAGATGCTGGATGAAGCCATCCGGATGAAGCGCTAACGCTGATCTGACATATACTTCCTGAGTGAAAGGCCTTCCGTTTCGACGGAAGGTCTTTTGCTTTTTAGTCATTGAGTTAAATGAAGATTTACCACAGCGTTTAGGCGGAATTTAAGAGGCTGCGCGTATAACCCTCCTCAACAAGGACGACAAAGAGCGTCCAACGGGTGAAATTACAGGGTGGTGGTTATGAATGCACGGCGTAAGGAAAATTATGTCATTGGTCCGGACGGCAGCCCGCTGACACTGGCGGATTTGCCAAATCCATCGACCCAACGCTGGGTAATCCGCCGCAAGGCAGAGGTCGTGGCCGCCGTCCGCGGGGGGCTCCTTACCCTTGAGGAAGCGTGCGAACGCTATCGCCTGACGGTCGAGGAATTCCTCGGTTGGCAGCGTGCCATCGACAAGCACGGCCTTGCCGGATTGCGGACAACGCGCATTCAACATTACCGGGCCAAACCCAATCCAATGGGCGCCTGAACCGGATTTATCAGTAAAAACTGCGAAAAACGCCCGGTTCTTTGAGCCGGGCGTCCGCATATTAAACCCTCGTTTACGCGGGCAGTGGGAAAAACTTGCCGGGTTGCTGCTTCGAAAGCAGCGCAACGAATCGGCAGGACGCCTAAGTGAACAGTCTGATGGAACAATTGCGGTCGATCGGCGCCATGCGTCTCATAGCCATTTTTGGCTTGAGCGCCGGGCTGGCCGCGGCCCTCCTCTATTTCAGCTTCAATATGGGTGGTGGCAGTCAGGCCCTGCTCTATGCCGGACTGGACCCTTCCGATTCGGCAAGCGTCAGTGAAGCGCTGGACACGGCCGGCATCCCCTATGAATTCCGCAATGGCGGCGCTTCTATCTATGTCGCCCGCAATCAGGTCGATGAGGCGCGCGTGCGTGTCGCCAGCGGCGGCGCACTCAATTCCGGCTCGGTCGGCTATGAAATCTTCGACGAAACTGATGCCCTGGGGGCGACCAGCTTTGTCCAGAACATGAATGCCAAGCGCGCGCTGGAAGGCGAACTGGCGCGCACCATTCAATCGCTGGACATTATTACCTCTGCCCGCGTGCACCTTGTTTTGCCCGAGCGCCGCCTGTTCGAGCGTGATGCGGCTCAACCCTCCGCCTCCATCGTGATCTCCTCGCGCGGCGAACTGACCCGCGAGCATTCCGGCATCATCCGCAATATTGTGGCGAGTGCCGTTGATGGCCTTTCTGCCAGAGACATCACTATCGCAGACACGACCGGCCGCCTTCTGGCCAGCCCGGAAGAAGGTGATGGTCTCGGTTCGATCGCACTGGAGAGCCAGCGCGCCTCGATCGAGGAACAGTATCGCCGCCGCATCCTCAATCTGGTCGAGGGCGTGGTCGGTGTCGGCGCAGCACGGGTTCAGGTCAGTGCCGACCTGAACCGGAATTCCGTGACCCAGAGCGAAGAGCGTTACGATCCGGAAGGTTCCGTATTACGCAGCCGGACACGGTCCGAGGAAACCGACCGTGAAGTGGATGGCGCAGCGAATGCCGTGTCCGCTTCCGAAAACCTTCCGGGCGACGAGGCCGCGGCTTCCGACGGGCCGCAATCGGTCAATGAGTCATCGACGTCGAACGATGCCCAGGAATTTGCCCTGTCCCGCACGACCACAACGCGGGTTACCGAAGCCGGCGACATCGAACGCCTGTCGGTCGCGGTGGCAGTCGATGGCACTGTGGAGATCGCCGAGGACGGAACGCCGACCTATGTGCCGCGGACCGAAGCGGAGATGGCCCAGATTACAGCGCTCGTTCGCTCGGCAATGGGCTTTACACAGATCGAGGATGGCCGTCAGGACAGTCTTGAAGTCACCAATATACGCTTCTCCCGCGCGGATCCGAATGTCGGCACGCCGGCCGCTTCCGGCCTCTCCCTGAACAAGGACGACATCATGCGGGCCGCGGAAATCGGCGTGATGTTCCTGACCGCCCTGCTCGTGATCTTCCTTGTGGCCCGGCCTCTGGCCAAGGGCGCGGCCTCAGCTGCGCCGGCCATGGCGATCGCCGGTGCGGGCGGCGGCGGACCCCGGATCGAGTCCGAAGGTGCGCATGCGGCCATAGCCGATTCCAGCGGGCAGCAGTTGCAGCAGCAGAGCGCAAGCGGCGGAGGTGCTGCGGCTATGCCCGAATACGTCGATGACGGAATCGACATCGCCAAGATTGACGGCCAGGTGAAGGCCTCCTCGATCAAGAAAGTTTCAGGCGTCGTCAATTCCCACCCGGATGAATCCCTGTCGATCATCCGCACATGGATGAGTGAAGGCTGATGGCGATCGCGCGCGAAAGCAATAAACGGGTCATTGAGGACCCCCAAAAGCTGGCCGGTCCGGAACGCGCCGCGGTCATCCTGCTGGCCCTGGGTGAGGAACAGCACTCGCTCTGGGAAATGATGGACGAGGAAGAGATTCGCGAAATCTCCCAGGCCATGTCCAATCTCGGAAATGTGTCCGCCAAAGCCGTTGAAAAGCTGATCGTCGATTTTGCCAGCCAGATTTCTCAAGGCGGCTCCCTGATGGGCTCGTTCGAGGCGACCCAGCGATTGCTCACCTCTTTTCTGCCCGGTGAAAAAGTCGACGGCATCATGGAAGAGCTGCGCGGCCCCGCCGGCCGCACCATGTGGGACAAGCTGGGCAATGTGAACGAAGTTGTCCTCGCCAACTATCTGAAGAATGAATATCCGCAGACCGTCGCCGTCGTTCTGTCCAAGATCAAGGGCGAGCACGCCTCCCGCGTGCTGGGCGCCCTGCCCGAAGATTTCGCGCTGGAAGTGGTGATGCGGATGCTGCGCATGGAGCCGGTGCAGCGCGAAATTCTCGACAAGATTGAGGAAACGCTGCGGACCGAATTCATGTCCAATCTGGCGCGTACGTCAAAGCGCGACAGTCACGAAATGATGGCCGACATCTTCAACAATTTCGACCGCCAGACCGAGAACCGCTTCCTCGCGGCACTGGAAGAGCGCAATCGCGACAGCGCCGAAAAGATCCGCGCTCTGATGTTTGTGTTCGAGGACCTCTCCAAGCTTGATCCGGGCGGCATCCAGACCTTGCTGCGCGCCGTCGACAAGAGTCAGCTCGGCCTGGCGCTCAAAGGCGCTTCGGACAGTTTGCGCGATCTGTTCTTCTCGAACATGTCGGAACGCGCCGCGAAAATTCTCAAGGACGACATGGCCGCCATGGGTCCGGTCCGGCTGAAAGACGTCGACCAGGCCCAGACAGCCATGGTTGCCACCGCCAAGGACCTCGCTGCGAAGGGCGAAATCCTGCTCGCCGAAGGCGGCGGCGAAGACGAGCTGATTTACTAGGACAAGGACTGAATGACCCAGCCATTGCCAAAATTCGACTTCGACAGGGTCTTCTCGGCCGATGGCGAAGTGCTGCGCGATGGTCAACGGATCAAACAGATCCTGACGGCTGCGGAAGTCGAGGAAGTGCGCCAGCAAGCCTTTGCCGATGGCGAGAATTCCGAAGCCGCAAAAGCGGCCGCGGTTCAGGCCGATGCCGTAAGGGCTGTTGCCTCACAGATGCAGCTCATTCTGGCGCGGCTGGAAGCCGAATCCGAAACCCTGCGCCAGCGCTCGACACAACTGGCACTGATCACGGCAAAGAAGCTGGCCGGGGCCGCCATTGCCGACAATGCCAGCGAAGCGATCACCGGGTTTTGTGCCACGGTCATGAAAGATTTGCGCGGAGAACCGCGTTTCAACGTGCATTGCGCCGAAGCCATCGCCGGACCTGTGGCGGAAGTCCTCGAGAAGACCGCGAAAGAGTCCGGCTTTGAAGGCGCGGTTATCGTGCGCGCCAACCCCGACATCACCGGCGCGGACTGCCGCCTTGAATGGGGAACGGGCAGCGTGGAGCGCACTCAGGCCGATATTGAAGCGCGTGTCGAGTCGCTGATCGCCGATTGGCTGGCCGCGCCAGAAGAAGATGCCGCACCTGATCGCGCCTGCGACGAGGACGGCGCGCAGGCGGCGGCAGGATAAAGGAGACCGAAATGTCCCAAGACAGTGATCTCGACCTGCCGGAGTTTGACTCCGACACCCGTTCCGGCAGTGACGTGCCGGCGACAACGACGGACGGTGATGCCGCCCAGATCGTTCAGACGCTCGCAGATGAAGACGAAAAGACGGCGACTGATCTGTCTCCGGTCTTTGATGTTCCCGTCAATGTCTCTGCCGTGCTTGGCAAAACCCATATCGAATTGAATTCACTTCTGAAACTGAAGGCCGGCTCGGTGGTCGAGCTGGAACGAAAAGTGGGCGAAGCGATCGACATTTTCGTCAATGACCGGCTGGTCGCGCGCGGCGAAATCGTCGTCGTCGATGACCGGCTGGGCGTGACCATGACAGAAATCATCAAGGATGGAGATTCGGCATGACCGCAACTTCATCCCGTAATGGCAAGGAGGGCTAGCCCATGCGTTTGCTCATCGTCGGAAGCCTCGGTGGCCAACTCCACACCGCCGCCAAAATCGCGATTGATCGCGGGGCGAAAGTCGCCCAGGTCGATACCATCAATCAGGCCACCAGCCATCTGCGCGCCGGACGCGGCGCCGATCTGCTCATGGTCGACGCCTCGCTGGATATCGCGGCCCTGATTGCGGCCAACGAAGCCGAGCGGATCACCGTTCCGGTCGTGGCCTGCGGTGTCAACGTGAAGCCGGACATCGCCGCCATGGCGATTCGCGCCGGGGCGAAGGAATTCATCCCGCTGCCGCCGGAAGCCGACCTCATTGCTGCCGTCCTCGCCGCCGTCGCGGATGACGAACAGCCGATGATTGCCCGCGATCCGTCAATGCAGACCGTCATCGAATTTGCCAACCAGATCGCCGGATCCGACGCCAGCGTTCTGATCACCGGCGAAAGCGGTTCCGGCAAGGAAGTCATGGCCCGCTACGTGCACAACAAGTCCAAACGCGCGGCCGCACCCTTTATCTCGGTCAACTGCGCTGCGATCCCGGAAAACCTGCTCGAGTCCGAATTGTTCGGTCACGAGAAAGGCGCCTTTACCGGGGCGGTCGCCCGGCGCGTCGGCAAGTTTGAAGAAGCCAATGGCGGCACATTGCTGCTCGACGAAATCTCGGAAATGGATGCCCGCCTTCAGGCCAAACTCTTGCGCGCCCTGCAGGAGCGCGAGATTGACCGTGTCGGCGGGTCCGGTCCGGTCAAGATCAATATCCGCGTACTGGCCACCTCCAACCGCGACCTGCTCAAGGCTGTCGCGGACGGCAGTTTCCGCGAAGACCTGCTCTTCCGGCTGAACGTGGTGAATCTCGCACTGCCGCCACTGCGCGACCGCCCGGCCGACGTTGTCGCCCTGTCGGAACACTTTGCCCGTAAATATGCAGCGGCCAATGGTATCGGCGACCGCCCCATCTCCGAGAGCGCCAAGACTGCGCTGCTGGCACGGCAATGGCCGGGCAATGTGCGCGAACTGGAAAACACCATGCACCGCGCCGTGCTGCTTGCCTCGGGGCAGGAAATCGGACCGGAAGCCATTCGCATGCCGGACGGCTCGCTGTTTACCGGCGGCGCCACCAATCCGGCCTCGCGGGCCGCGGAAGCCGCCGATGTCGCCCAGCGCCATCAGGTCGGCCGCACGGTCGCCGAGGTGGAACAGGATCTGATCCTGGAAACGCTGGACCATTGCCTCGGCAACCGGACCCATGCGGCCAATATTCTCGGCATTTCGATCCGGACGCTGCGTAACAAGCTCAAACTCTACACCGAGCAAGGCATCAGCGTTGCCGCGCCCGGTGACACGCGCGCAGGAGCGGCCTGATCTGAATGGCGGACACGACGGCCTCCTCACAAACCGGCTCCGGCGGGTTTGATATTCTCGGATTCCTGAAGAAGGGTCTACGCGGTGATGTGGCACTGGGCGTCGGCATCATGGCTATCCTGGTCATGCTGATCCTGCCCATGCCGCGTGTCCTGATGGATATCGCACTGGCGATTTCCATCTCGCTGTCGGTTCTGGTGTTGATGACGGCGCTTTTCATCAAGCGGCCGCTGGAATTTTCCGCCTTCCCGGCGGTTCTCCTGATCGCAACGCTTCTGCGTCTGGGCCTGAATATTGCCTCGACGCGGCTGATCCTGTCGAACGGCGCAGAAGGCACGGATGCGGCTGGTCAGGTGATCGAGGCCTTCGGTGCCTTCGTCATGCAGGGCAATGTCGTGATCGGCGTTATTGTCTTCATCATTCTGGTGATCGTGAACTTCGTCGTGATTACCAAAGGCTCGGGCCGGATCGCGGAAGTTGCCGCGCGCTTTACCCTCGACGCCATGCCCGGCAAGCAGATGGCGATTGATGCCGATCTGTCCGCCGGTCTGATCAATGAGGACGAGGCCCGCAAACGGCGCAGCGATCTGGAAGGCGAAAGCAATTTCTTCGGTGCCATGGATGGTGCCTCGAAATTCGTACGCGGCGATGCCATGGCCGGCCTCATGATCACCGCTATCAATCTGATCGCCGGCATGGTCATCGGGATTGCCCAGTCCGGTATGGATTTCGGCACGGCCGCCTCCACATATTCCACGCTGACCATCGGCGATGGCCTGGTGTCGCAGATTCCGGCACTGATCATCTCCGTCGCGGCGGGCCTTCTGGTCTCCAAGGCCGGTGTTGAAGGTCAGGCCGACGAAGCGCTCTACAAGCAGCTCGCGGGCAATCCGCAGGGCCTCTATATGGTCGCCGCAACGGCGGGCGTGATCGGGCTTCTGCCCGGCATGCCGTTAATCCCCTTCGCGCTGATGTCGGCGGGCGCGATCGGTCTGGGCCTGACGGCCAATCGAAAATCGAACGAGGCCGAAGCGGCGATCACGGCCAAGACCGTTCAGGCGAGTGCGGAAACCGAAGCCGCAGAACCGCCCATTGGCGAGACGCTTGCGCTGGACGAATTGAAGATCGAGCTGGGCTATGGCCTTCTGCCGCTGATCAATGACGTGGAAGGCCGCAAGCTGACCGACCAGATCCGCGCCTTGCGCCGGACGATGGCGGAGGAAACGGGCTTTGTAACGCCGTCCGTCCGCATTATCGACAATATGCGTCTCGGCTCCAATGACTATACGATCCGGGTCAAGGAGATGCAGGCCGGCTCCGGTCAGGTGAAGCTGAAACATCTGCTCGTCATGGACCCGCACGGCCAGCAGATCGACCTGCCCGGCGACCATGTGAAGGAGCCGGCCTTTGGTCTGCCTGCCACCTGGATCGACGAAAATCTGCGCGAGGAAGCCACCTTCCGCGGCTATACGATTGTCGATCCGTCGGCAGTATTGGTGACGCATCTTACCGAGATCCTGCGCGAGCATATGGCCGAACTCCTGTCCTATGCCGAGGTCGAGAAACTGATTGCCGGCCTGTCCAAGGAGCACAAGAAGCTGGTCGACGATATTGCGCCGTCGCAAATCACACGGGCGGGCATCCAGCGCGTCCTGCAGAACCTCTTGAAGGAGCGGATTTCCATTCGCGATCTGCCGACCATTCTGGAAGGCATCGCCGAAGCCAGCGCCTTCTCCCAGCATATCGATGCGATCACCGAACATGTGCGGGGCCGCCTCGCCCGCCAGATCTGCCATGCGAATTCCGGCGCGGACGGACAATTGCCGGTTCTGGCCATGTCACCGCAATGGGAACAGGCTTTTGCCGAAGCCATGATGGGCGAAGGTGATCGCAAGCAACTGGCGTTGGCACCGTCGAAACTGCATGAGTTTGTCGCCGCCGTCCGCGACGCTTTCGAGCGCGCTGCCGCACAGGGCGAAACACCTGTCCTTCTGACCAGCCCCGGAACGCGGCCCTATGTCCGGTCGCTGGTGGAACGCTTCCGCGCCAATACGATCGTCATGGGCCAGAATGAAATTCACCCGACTGCTCGTCTGAAAACCATGGGGCATATCTAGGCCATGCGGCTGAAGACCTTCTCCGCCCCTTCCCTTGCCGAGGCGATGGCGAATATCCGCCGCGATCTGGGTGAGGATGCCATCATTGTGGCCACCGGTGATGCGCCGGGCGGCGGCGTCGAAGTGCGGGCCGCCTCTGACAAGCCGCGCGGCGGGGATGTGATCGAAGCACCGCGCGAACGCGCCGAACGCATCCATCGGGATGTCCGGCGTCAGCGCGGCGATGACAGCGACGGCGTCGACCGGATCATCCGCGCCCTCGGCTTTCACCGGGTGCCGGATGCCGCGATTGAAGCGCTCGCCCGATTTTGTGACATGCAGGAAGACGCGACTGCGGCTCATTCGCTCGCGCAAGCGCTGGAGAGCCGGTATCGCTTTGCGCCGCTGGACGTGGAAGCGGGACAGACCTTGTTGTTTGCAGGCGCGCCCGGCGCGGGCAAGACCGCGACGCTGGCGCGCATCGCGGCGCGGGCGGCCGCATCGAATGTGCCGGTTCTGATCCTGGCCACTGATTGCGAACGCGCCGGGGCAGAAGCCCGGATTTCCGAACTTGCCGACAAGCTGGGCTTTGCCTACGCAATTGCCGATGATCCGCGGGAAGCAGAAAACTATGCGCTGAATGCCGGCGATCAATTGCTGCTGGTCGATGCCCCGGCGGGCAATCCCTTTGATCTGGATGATCTGGATATGACTGCTGCTTTTGCCGCCGCGACAGAAGCCGAGATCATAGCCGTGATCGATGCCGGGCAAGCGCCCGAAGACGTGACGGAATCAGCTTCCCTTTATGCCTCCATCGGCGCGCGGCGCACCATTATCGGCAAGGCCGATTGCGCCCGGCGCAAGGGCGCGATCCTGGCCGCCGGCGAAGCGGGTCTGGCCTTCGCCCATGTTTCCGCCAGTCCCTATATCGGGGCCGGGCTGGCACCCGCGACGCCCTTGCGCCTCGCGCGGACGCTGCTCGACCTTCACGATCTGCCCGACGATGTCAGCCTTCAGGGAGATGAGGCATGAGTTTCCTTCCCGAAAGCAATGCCCCCGCAGGACGGATTCTTGCCATTGCGTCCGGAAAAGGCGGTGTGGGAAAAACCTTGATTGCCGCCGGATTGGCACAGGCGTTTTCCGCCCAGGGCGAGCGTATGCTGCTCATTGATGGTGATCTGGGGATGGCGAATATCGACGTCCAGCTCGGCCTCTCGCCGGATGCCGATCTGGCCGCGGTCATGTCCGGGCAAATCCTGCTGGAAGATGCCTGTCAGCCGGTCATGGGCGGGGCGCGCCAACGGGGCGGATTTGATGTAATTGCCGGACGATCGGGTTCTGGCGGTCTCGCCGGCATGCGGCCGGATGCGGTAAACCGTCTGGCGGCCGCGTGCGCCACCATCGCCCTGTCTTATGAACGCGCCATTCTGGATCTTGCCGCTGGCGCCGATGATTCCACCATGCGGATGGCGATGGCGGCCGATGACGTGCTGATCGTGATCAATGACGAGCCGACCTCGCTGACAGATGCCTACGCCTTCGTCAAACGCCTGCGAATTCGCGATGAGACGGCGGCGCCACTGGTCGTTGTCAACAATGCGCCGACAGCCGAGAAGGCCCGCGAAGCCTACGCCGCTTTTCGCAAGACCTGTCAGAGTTTTCTCGGATTTGCGCCCGCGCTTGCCGGTATTGTCTCCCGCGATGAGCATGTGCCGCTGACGATCCGGGCGCAGATGCCACTCAACCAGCGTTCGCCGAATTGCGCCGCCATGTGCGATATCGCAAAACTCGCCTCGGCCCTCGCCGCAGGGCGCGAAGCCGCGTAAGGTGGTCCCATGGACGCAATACTCGACAGACTTTCGGGCGGTTTCACAGCCACGGACTGGTGGCTGATTCTGGTCTGGTCCCTGTTCGGGGCCTTGATCATGCGCCGGGCCTCGCAATTGCCGGTCGTTGTCGGCCTGGCTTTTGTGGCCGATACGATCACCCCCTATTTCCTGCGGATTGCGACGGGTGTCACGCCGGATTTCGCGTTTGATCTGATGCTGGCGCGGCTGGATGAACGCGGCGGTCTCGTCCTTCTGGCGCGGCTTTTCATCTATTTTGTTCTGATCGGTCTCCTCTTTGCGGCCCGGGGACGGTTCGGGCGGCGCTGATGATCGCGCTCACCTCCTCCTTGCTGGCCAGCCTGTTTCTGCCGACGGGGTGTTCCATGCCGGGCTGGAGCTTCTGCGTGCGGATGCCCGCCGATGCCCGCATGGAAGTGGCGCAGGACCAGACGGACCCGGTCATTTACCGGTTCGAAATGGTGGACGGCTCGAACGCATTCGTGGCAGTCGGCCAGTCCAATGCAGTGGTTTATGGCGGCCAGTGGTCGGAGCGGCGTCAGGGGCTGGAGACCGTGCGCTGGCAGGCCAATGGTGATGGCCGGATCGATTATTACATTGAGCGCGTCTGGGCCGAGTCGGCCGGCATTCCGCGCTTTCTTCATGCCTGGGTCGAAGCGTCGGAAGCCGGCGAAATTTCAGGCGCCGAGGATTTGATCCTGACGCTTCGGTCCTGCGATCCGCGCATGTGTCCGCCCCTGGGGCCGGTTGCATCGCCTGTCACGCCCATAGATGCGGCGGAAACAGAGAGCGCTGAGGCCAACACGGAAGCGGCCCAAAACGGACACCTTGCCGAGACCGCACCCGCCGCGCCTGAAATGAGTGCCCCGCCCCAAGCGGACGTGAATATTGAGAGCGAGTTGGCCGAACCGGAAATCAGCGCCCCGCCGCGAGCTGAAACGATTGTGGAAAGCGATGCTGCTGCCCCAGCGGATGCGGCACCGCCGGTCGAGCCCGTTGCGCAAGTCACCGAAGCCGAGATTCAGCGGTCCGGCATGGAGACGATTGTGGAGATTTACCGGGCCCCCCTGCCTTCCGATGCGGAAGCAGCTCAGCCGGAAACCGGTCATGAAGCCGAAACAGAGACAGATCAGGCGGACGCTGGGCCGGTGAACGAACCGGACGCGGCCCTTCCGCCGAGCGAAGCCGACGCGGAGACACCACCGCGACGCCGTTCGGGCCCGGTTATGCTGACAGACGGCAATTGATTGCATCCAGATTGCGTATGACCTGCATCCTTCGGGCGATAAACTCCAAAGGATCGCATTATGTTAGAGTTACTTGTTACGGCTGCGCTCAGCACAGCGCCTTTCAACCCCGCCGTCCCCGCCGAATTCCAATTTGGTGAGCCCGTCAACGCACATGACTTTTCCGTCCTGTGCGAAAGCCATACGGTCCGCGAGCTGGATCCGGCGGAAATGCCGCTGGCCATGACGCGCCATGTTCAGGTCGATTGTGACGGCTATGACTATTTCGGTGCCGGGCGGCTGGCCGAATTTGTATTTGCTGATGGCGCCCTCACCCATGTCTGGGTGCTCGTCGAGGACAGCGATCTGGACCCGCTGCAAGCCGCCTTCGTCGAAGCATTCGGAACGCCGGACGCGCAGGCACCCGTCTTCGCCGCCTTCTTCGAACAACGCGCAGCCGTGCGCCGGGATGTGCCCGAAGCCCTCTATTATAGCGAATCCGCCGAACCGCTGTTTGAAGGCTTCTTCTCTCAGTAACCCGGCAGCACTGTCATCCTCCGGTCTCTCCGGGGGATGACAGTGTGTTGGTGGTTATTCAGCGGGTGCTGTCTGATCGGCGGAACCGTCGATTTCGACCTGGGCATTCAGCAATTCCCGGGTTTCCTGCCATGCACCTTCGGTCGTTTCTGCACCGAAGAAGATTCGCATGGAGGCATCCAGCATCGGTCCGTAAAGCAGCGTGCCTTCGGCATCGTCTTCGACCTGGAACCCGGCGGTTTCTGCTTCGAGATTATCCCAGTATTCGCGGACGAGGGTCCAGTAGTCTTCAGTCGCGGCCCAATACCGGTCAGCATTCTCGTCGTTTGGCAAGTCGGTACGGGTGTAGGTGTTGATGCCCACTTCACGCACCAGCGGCGTGGCCTGGCCGGCCTCGTCGACCATCAGCTTGGTGTTGTCCTGCTCGTGCACCCAGCCCCACGGCGTCACGACGTGGCGGTTGACGGCCTCAATCGCCTGATAATCGGTGCGGGTGGTGTCATCGCGGCGGGGCAGCGGACGCCATGACGTGTCCGGTTCCCAGGTCGAAACGCCGCCCTCATGCTCCCAGCGCGCGAGGCCGGCATAACGCGGGCTGTCATCGACCTGATAGACGCTCTGCGACCACGCGCCCGAGGCCTCAGCGGCACCGATCTCGACCATGTCCCAGTCATCATGGCCCTGAAAGGCCATCATGCGGGCGGGCTGGTATTCCCAGTCCTGACGCCAGTGCTTGATGACCATGGCATCGTCGTCTTCGCTGGTTAGCAGGAAGTGCTGCAGGGAAATGAAATCCCCCCGGTCCTCGATAACCCTGACAACTTCCCAGGCACCGGTGCGCTTGTCATCGGCAAACTCGTAACCGGCTTGCAGTGCGACCACTTCGCGGAAATCGAAGACCACGTCATACTCGCCCGCCATCGCCAGAATGGCTTCGCGATCGCGCTGGAACTCCGCCTCGCTGCGCTCAAAGGCCGGTGCGCTGGTTGTCGCAGTCATATCTGCCACGCCTGTGGTGGCGCAGGCCGTCAACCCGATGGTGAACGCGCCGACAAGAACAAGTCTGATGATCATGGCCATTTCCCGTGTGTCTGATGTGAAACCCGCCCCACTGGTATCGCGAATGATTCGCACTTGCAATCGCAATTATGAGGTGGCAATGAGCGCAGGACGGTTTCTGCGAACGATTTGCAAAAAGGATCTCCCATGTATTTGCGCGCTGCCCTTCTTTCGTCTGCCTGCGGGCTCGCCTTTCTGGGATTTTCCGGGGATGCCCGGGCCCAGCAAACCGGTACAGATGATGAGGCCGCCAGCGAGGACATCATCATCGTGCGGGCAACGCGGACCGAAATTCCCGCCTTCTCCTATCCGGGGCAGGTTTCGGTCATTGATCAGGAGACGCTGGAACTGGTGGATCCGTATTCGCTGGAAACCCTGCTGCGGCAGATCCCGGGCGTGGAGGCGGGCGGCGGCCCCCGCCGGACCGGCCAGACCCTGACCATTCGTGGTCAGTCCCGTGAAAATGTCACCCTGCTGCTGGATGGGGCCCGGCAAAATTTCAACTCCGCCCATGACGGCATTTTCTTTGTCGACCCGGCTCTGCTCTCTTCTGTGGAATCCGTGCGCGGCCCGGCCTCCGCGCTCTATGGTTCCGGCGCGTCGGGTGGCGTCATCGCCTTTGAAACCGCAGATGCAGGCGACCTGCTGGTTGAGGGTCAGTCATTTGGTGCGCGCGCGACGGCGGGCTATCGTTCTGTCGATGAGGAATTCTCCGTGTCCGGCGCGGTCTATGGCGTCAATGGCCCGCTGGACGCGCTCGCCTATCTGTCCCGGCGCGACAGCGGGGATATTTCGCTCGGGTCCGGAAATGAATTGCCCGCCGATGATCAATCCGTTTCCGGCCTGTTCAAGCTGGGACTGGATGCGGCTCCGGGCGTGCGCCTCGAAGGATCGTGGCAAGCGCTGCGGGCCGAAGCCACCGAGCCCAATAATGGTCAGGGCAATAATCCGACCGGGCAGCTCAACCCGCTGGTCGACAAGGACATCACCACGGACACTTTCCGACTGTCGGGCGCAATTGCTCCCGCCGGCACCGTCCTCGATCTCAATGTCACCCTGTTCCAGTCGACCTCTATTGTCGAGGAAACCGAGACCGTGGGCGGACGCGTTGTGGATCGCGAACTGGAAAGCCGGGGTATCCGCGCGGATCAGCGCTTCGAATTCGGCCTCGGCCCGGCCGAGGCGGCGCTGACCGTTGGCGGTGAAATCTATGAAGACGAACAATCGGGATTTGACTCGACTGCGCCGGGCAATGTGCGGGGCGGTGTGCCAGATGCATCGACCCGGTTTTCCGGGCTTTTCGCGCAATTGGAAGTCACCGCCCATCAACCCTTCGGTCTGCCGGGCGAGGTCGTGCTGCTCCCCGGCATAAGGCTGGACGACTATGAGAGCGAATCCGCGCTTGCCGGCGGCAATAGCGATAATGCGACATCCGGCCGGTTCGGCGTCAGCTATGCGCCGAATGACACTCTCCTTTTATTTGCCAACTGGGCCGAAGCCTTCCGCGCGCCCTCCGTCAACGAGATCTATCTCGACGGCACGCACTTCTCGCTGCCACACCCGGTTCTGGGCGCGCCGACCTTTATCTCCAACCGGTTCATCGCCAATCCGGCCTTGCGTCCGGAAAGTACCGAAACCCTCGAGATCGGTGCCGGCCTCGCCTTCGACGGGACGTTCCGACCGGGCGACCGGCTGGAAATCAAGGGCTCATGGTTCGAAACGCAAGCTGCGGACCTGATCAATCTGTCGGTCGATTTCAACTTTGACCCAACCTGTTTTGCGCCGCCCTTCCTGCCCTGTTCGGCGGGAACGACAAACAGTGCGAACGTCTCGTCAGCCACGCTGACCGGATATGAAATCCAGCTGGATTACGAGAGCGGGGCGTTCGGGCTGACGGCCGCGCTGTCAGCGACCGACGGCGAGAATGATGCGACGGGTGCGCCGGTCGGCTCGCTGACGCCTGCGCGGCTATTTGTCGATGGCCGCTGGCGGCTGGAGGATTATCGCCTCGTGCTCGGCGCGCGGGCAGAGATTGCGGGCGCCTTCGACAAGACAGCAATGGCGGCGGAAGAACGTGATGGCTATGCCACGCTGGATCTCTATGCGCGATGGCAGCCCGGCGAGACTTCGCCGGTTACGCTATCCGCTGGCATCGATAACGCCTTCGATGTGGATTATGCGCGGGTGTTTGCCGGCACAAGCGAAGCGGGCCGCAGCGTCCGCATCGGTGTTAGCTGGAGTGGCGGGCGGTA
Source organism: Hyphobacterium sp. CCMP332 (assembly GCF_014323565.1). Taxonomy (NCBI): domain Bacteria; kingdom Pseudomonadati; phylum Pseudomonadota; class Alphaproteobacteria; order Maricaulales; family Maricaulaceae; genus Hyphobacterium; species Hyphobacterium sp. CCMP332. The sequence goes on along the minus strand of NZ_CP058669.1, from coordinate 254,389 downwards.
AACTCAACTTTGCCGACCCGAATTTCCCCTCCCCTCGATGGGGAGGGTGGACGGACCGCCAGGTCCGGCCGGGTGGGGTGACTGGCATCCTCACCCCTACCGGTTTCGCTTCGCTCAACCACCTCCCCCATCAAGGGCGAGGAAATACTCTGTCGCATTTGAAATCTGGCTAATGCGCCTGACGACGACGGGTCTGGGCGATCTCGTCGAGCTCGGCCTGTTCCTCGGCGCGCAAGGCATCCTCGATGCGGGCGACCCGGCGTTCTTCGAGAAGCTCATACTTCTTGAGCTCACGGAAGGCGGCTTCCAGCCGTTCGCGGATGCCATCCGCCTGCTGGTCGACCTCGTCGAGCGAGGAGCGGATATTCTGCTTTCGCTTGATCACCGCCTGAGCATAGCTGCCATAGGCGATATAGCCGTCCTTGTTATCGGTTGCGGCGGCCTGTTCTTCGGGCACGGACGCTTCCAGACGTTCGATCTGATCATTGAGCGAAGTGCGCACGCGATCAATATCGGCCAGCTGTTTTTGTAATTCTTCGACCTTGAACCGGGCCAGCCGGATCAATGGCTCATGAGATCGTGTCATGAGGTACCTCCATCACCACCCAAAATCCCGGCCAGAGTTGCAAAGCTCTCATCAATGGATGTGGCTTCATCTTTCCCCTGACCGAGGAATGCTTCGAGCGGACCGTTGAGCGCAATGGCGTGGTCCGTCTCTTTATTCGATCCGGCGGCATAAGCGCCCAGCCGGATCAATTCTTCCATGTCTGCATAGACCGAGAGGCTGCGGCGAGCTTCGCGAACCAGATCGGCTTCATTATTCTCGTAAACTTCCGGTGCAACCCGGCTGACCGAGCGCAAAACATCAATCGCCGGATAGCGGCCGCGTTCGGCGATCTCGCGGCTCATAACGATATGGCCGTCCAGAATACCGCGGACGGCGTCAGCGACCGGTTCATTGTGATCGTCGCCATCGACCAGCACGGTGAAAATGCCGGTGATCGAGCCGGTGCCATCCGGGCCCGGCCCGGCGCGCTCCAGCAGGCGCGGCAATTCGGCAAAGACAGACGGCGTATAGCCGCGCGTCGTTGGTGGCTCGCCTGCGGCCAGACCGATTTCGCGCTGTGCCAGGGCGACCCGGGTGACGCTGTCCATCAGACAGAGGACATTCTTGCCCTTGTCGCGGAAATACTCCGCCACGGTGAGGGTCAGTTGGGCGGCCTGCCGGCGGGCCAGTGCCGGCGCATCAGAGGTTTCTGTAATGACAACGGATTTACGGCGGCCTTCCGGCCCCAGCACGTCTTCGACAAATTCGCGCGCCTCACGGCCTCGTTCGCCGACCAGACCGATGACGATGACATCGGCGTCGGCATTGCGGGCGAGCATGGACATCATCACCGATTTGCCGACACCGGACCCGGCGAAGACGCCAAGGCGCTGTCCGCGCCGCATGGGCGTAAAGACATTCAGAACGCGCACGCCCAGATCCATGCGCGGGCCCAGACGTCCACGGCCATGCGCACAGGGCGGACGCCCGCGCAAAGGATAGGAGACGGGCCCTTTGGGCAGAGCCGCACCGCCATCGAGCGGATTGGCAAAACTGTCGATGACGCGGCCCAGCCATCCCGTGGACGGGCGGACGGTGGCAATATTCGGATCCAGCCGCGCCGGGGCACCGGGACGAACCCCGTCCACCGGCTCGAACGGCATCATGATGGCGGATTGCCCCTTGAAGCCGACGACTTCGCAAATCGCTTCGCCCTGAGCGGTATCGATATTGGCACGCGAGCCGAGCGCAAGGCCTGCCGCCGGGCCTTCAACCTCGACCAGCAAACCATTGATGCCCGTCACGCGTCCGGTCATGACGCGCGGGTCCAGTGATTCGATTCGGTCGAGTAGCGCCTGCATTCTTGATCCTCGAACGCCCGTTCTGGGCGCTTTGAAGGTTCAAGCTAGCAAATTGCGGTTAGGACCACGTAAACGGCGCAGCCTAAAGTTCAAAGTCGAACAGTTCCGACAGAAAGCTCTCGCGGCGCTTGGGCCGGCGTTCGTCGTGACGCCGGACGTCGCGTTGGCGATCACCTTCCCATGCGCCCGATTGGGGTGCGGCGGCACGCGGCGCTTCGGCGCGCTCGATGATCTTGTCGAGCTCGCCGCGATCCAGCCACACACCGCGGCATTTCAGGCAATAATCGATCTCGACGCCGGACCGGTCAGCAATCACCAGGGTTTCACCATCAATCGGGCATTTCATCGGGACGCTCCTTCAAGCAGATTTCTCTGCTATCTAGTGAAACCGGACTGCCCGATAAGGGGGAATTGCAGGAAAGCTGTCCCTCCCGCTACTGGATACACTCCCCATCGCCAAGCTCTTCCGGGTCCTCGTCGATGGGAAGAATGATCGTTACGCCGCCATCCTGGTTCGAGCCGGGCGTGTCGCGGGTCGGGATCGTTCCCGTGAAACTCATGACGCCGCAGCGAAACGCGGGCGCATTGCCGCTGGTATCGACGTCAGCCGGGACAAATACCCCACCATAACCGGCCTGGTTGGCAATTCGCAACGCGCCGAGCGATGCGTCATACATAAGGTCAATCTGTGCCTGGGTCAGTCCGTTGACGGCAGGCTGGTGCGGTACGAATCCGTCCAGCAGGCGGGGCGCGTCTCCGGCGCCGGTAGCGACAAAGCCGGTCCCGCCAGCTTCTCCCAGACTGACTGTTGTTTCCGTGTTGATCGCAGGACTCGCCTGAACTTCATTGAATGGATTGCGGCCGAATGCGGCCCGGAAGAACCATCCGGCCGGCGTCTCCGGCGAAACATCCTGACTTGGTGGCGCGCCGGCACAGCGGGCCGAGCCCGCCTGCGCGATATCGACCAGCCCGCCGCCTTGTGCGTCCCAGTGAATTCTGACACCGCGATCTCCGTTTTGAGCAACCAGCGCGACGGGAAAATTCCGGTCGGTTTCCTGAACCGTACCGGAACCACCCCCCGCAATTCGGGCCGTGCCGGCACCGGATTCAGACGGAAATTCCAGCTGAACGGGACGGAAAAAATCAATGACCCCCATCTGGAACTGACCGTCGGCGAATTCCAGAAATCCGTCCAGTTCGACCGGTCCGCCACTGCCCTGTTCCTGCGACACCAGAAGGAAACCGCCGGATCGCGCAAATTCGCCGCCGGTATCGCCGTCGACCTGGGTTACGCATTGCTGAACGGGCGCAATAATATCGTCAAACGGAGGCTGTGCCCTGGCTTCCACGCCAGAGCTGTACCCGCCGAACATGGCATCCAGAAGCTGGTTCCAGTCGCCCGCGAAATCAGCAGGCCGATCAAGCCCGGTTGTGTCCGGCTCGGGCGCTGCCCGCACCCGCAAACGCAGCTGGTCCGGATAATTCGGTACGCCGTTCTGCGGCGGCACACGCAGGCGAACGGCGAACAGGCGCACCTCATTCGTGGGCCAATCCGCCACACGCACAATGGTGTCCTCGGGCCCGGTGCACACGCCAGCCGCATCGGTCTCGCAAATCGTCGGACGATAACCGGCCTGCAGCCTTGAAAAGCCGGTGACTTCCGGCACGACAATAAAGTTTGTAGCGGGCCCTCCGATATTGACGGCCGCCATCGTCATCAGCGCCGCGCGGGGTCCGGTTGTGCCGATGCGGGCGACACCATCATTCGAAAGTGTGTCGCCAATCATCACGATATCGGGTGGATTGCCGGCCTCGATCACGACCTGGAAGTCATTGACCAGCGGGATTCGGCGAAGGTCGAAAATGGTGTTGTCCGGATCGGTACAGCGGATGGGGATCAGAACATTGCCGCGATAGGCGCGGTCGACCGTTACCACCACTACATAGTTCTGGCTCGAATGGGCCGGGATATCGACAAAGCCGTTTGCGGTATCGCCGAGTGTGGTGCCGTCATAGGTGAAGAATTGCGCCCGGCCACTCACACCACCCGGACGGGTGAAGAAGCCGCCAAAACGTGGCTGACAGGTCATCGTCACATTCCGGGCGTTGGAAAGGGTCGCGAGAAAGGTCAGTTCCTCGTCTGGCGTACCGGTTCGCGCATTGGGCAAAATCGACCAATTAACGGTGCCTTGCGCAAAAACAGCTGCAGAAAATATTAATGCGATGAGCGTGCCGAGCCTGATTTGCATGGCGAGTTACCTCCGCTGATCTGACTCAACCTTATGCATATACAGGCAAAAAGCCGAGTCAAAATTGAAAACGGAACGAATCGCGGACGGACTCGATTCTGCCATTTGAGTCAATTCGCGGTTAACTTTCGTTAACGCTTTGCATCTACCGTCCGAAGCACGTTAACCATGGAACCAACGGCGAAGTGATTCGCCGGACTAGCGGGGCGGAGAATATCCATGCGGGTTTTGCTGATTGAAGATGATCGCGCGACAGCGCAATCCATCGATCTCATGCTGAAGTCGGAAGGCTTCAATGTGTATACAACCGATCTGGGCGAAGAGGGCGTCGATCTCGGCAAGCTCTACGACTATGACATCATCCTTCTGGACCTGAACCTGCCGGACATGCCCGGCTTTGACGTTCTGAAGACGCTGCGTCTGGCCAAGATCGAAACACCGATCCTGATCCTCACCGGCAATGCCGACATTGACAACAAGGTGCGCGGTCTGGGCTGCGGCGCCGACGACTACATGACAAAGCCGTTCCACAAGGACGAAATGGTCGCACGTATCCACGCCATTGTCCGCCGCTCGAAGGGCCATGCCCAATCGATCATCAAGACCGGCGATATCGGCGTCAATCTGGATGCCAAAACCGTGGAAGTGGACGGACACCGCGTTCACCTGACCGGCAAGGAATACCAGATGCTGGAGCTGCTCTCGCTGCGCAAGGGCAATACGCTGACCAAGGAAATGTTCCTGAACCACCTTTATGGCGGCATGGACGAGCCGGAACTGAAGATTATCGACGTCTTCATCTGCAAGCTGCGCAAAAAGCTCGCGGCTGCGACCGGTGGTCAACACCATATCGAAACCGTCTGGGGACGCGGCTATGTGCTCCGCGACCCGGTCGAACAGAAGAATGTGGCGTAACCCGCCTCTTCTCCGACCTGACTGAAGGACAAGCCCGGCGCCCCCGCTCCGGGCTTTTTCTTTGCCTGATTTCCGGAATGTGGCAGTCTTGTTCGCAGATAAAGGGGAGTTTTCATGCTGATTTCCGCTGCGCTTCTGGCCGCCAGCCTTTCTGCCGTTCAGAACGAAACGCTGACCTTGCCCAACATGCCCGATATCGACACCGCCACGCAGGAACAGGTCGACGCCTATCTGGATTTTCTCCAGTCAACGCTCCAGCAGATTGATGACGTCGATTCCTTCGGTGCGAACTGGAGCCGCTTCATCGCGCAGAGCGCCGAATTGACCTCGCATTACCGGGTCCGTGATCCCTTTGCGCTGACCGCAGAGCTGACCCGGATCTATGACGATACCGAAGAAGCCATGCCCGGCACCGGAGGTGAGTTTGAATGGGCGCTCGGCCTCGATTTCGATATCTCGCGTCATGAGACCACATCGGACGGCGAAGCGTCATCCGGGGAAGCCGGGCTGCCACCGCTGCCGGAATACTTCTGCGAGAGCGGCGAACATACGGTCGTGGCCGAAACGGACGCGCCCTATGGCCAACGGCTGGACCTTTGCCTCGCCTATGGTCCGGATCCGGAAGAGGACGGACATTACTTCGCCGAAGCACAGGTCATTCACCGCTATGCCTACACACTGCCGAATGGTCACGGGAACGGGTATTACGATATCCATGCCGCGGCCTCGCTCAGCGATGAAGCCGGGCTGGACACCATGCGCCTGGCTACCCGCGATCTGGCGGAATCGGTGGCGGAACAAATGTCGCTGCGCCCGGAATTGATCGGGGCGGTGGAATAATCAGCTGACTTCGCCCGCAGGCAAACCCTTTCAGGCGGCCTGCTGGGCGGTCTCCATGGTGCGGGCATAGACGCTGCGCGCACCTGACATGGCGCGATAGTATTCGCCGGCACCCGCGATGGTTTCGCCTTGCCCGAGCACCAGATATCCGGCCGGACCCGAAAGTTCCGAGATCATGCGCAGGGAATGACGGCGCGCATCCAGTGTGAGCCCTGACAACACATTGCGGCAGAAGATGATGTCGAACGTGCCCAGTCCCTCGGAGGGCCGGAGAATATTGCCGCGCTCAAACCGGACCCAGCGTTTGATGGAATCTTTCAGCACCCATTGCTGGCCATGCGGTTCGAAATGTTCGATCAGGCGGTGGATGGAAAGACCACGCTGGACCTCGAACTGCGAATAGGCCGCCGACTGCGCCCGCTCTATGGCACGACGGGAAATATCGGTGCCGACAATTTCAATATCCATGGCACCGAGGCGCGCCTTTTGCTCTTCGAGCAAGATGGCAAGCGACCAGGCTTCCTGCCCCGTGCCGCACCCGGCGCACAGAATGCGGATCGGCGCCTTGCGGGCCTTCACCCGGGCCAGAACCGGCAGAATGTCGGCCATGAAATGATCCAGCGGTGCCGGGTCGCGGAAGAACCACGTCTCATGGTCCGCCAGACTTTCGACGACGCGCCGCCAGAGACGATCATCCTTTGAACTTTCCAGCGCCCGCACCAGATCTGCCTGACTGTCATAGCCCTCTGATCGGGCCACAGGTGCCAGCCGCGCCTCGACCAGATAGGTCTGGGCTTGCGGGATGGCGATGCCGGCCCGGCGGCGGGCTTCCTCGGAAATGGTTTTGATGGCGGCGGCGTCCAACATGGTTTTATTCCCCGATCAGGCCGACTTGCTGGAATTTCGACTGCACGATGTCCGTGTCGAACGGCTTCATGATGTATTCGTCGACCCCCGCGCGCAGCGCTTCGGTGATCGAGGGCACATCATTTTCCGTGGTGCAGAAAACAACGACCGGCGTGTCGCCATTGGGCTCCTGACGGAGTGCCTTGACGAAATCGATGCCGTTCATGACCGGCATGTTTCGGTCGAGCAGGATCGCGTCGGGCATGGTCTTGCGGCAGTAGGCCAGCGCTTCCGCACCGTCTGCGGCTTCCTCGCAATTCAGCTTGAACCCCTCGATGATGCGGCGGGCGACCTTTCGGATCACGCGGCTATCGTCCACGACAAGGCAGGTTTTCATGGCGCTCATCTCTCCGTGACGCATGGATCAGCGTCTGAAGGAGAATCGTCGCGCGCTTTGGTTAACAGGGGTTTGAGAAATCAGGCGGCGAGTGAGGCTTTCGGAGCGACAAGCGCCACAAACTCCACGCGGTCCTGGCCTTTGCTGGCAGTCACGCGCCCTCCCGTCGAGCGGGCAATCAGGCCGGTATAATAGGGCTGGATCGAGCGGCCATTGAAACCGTCCTCGGGCTCATGACCTTCGAGGGCACCCTCGAAGTCGGGCTTGAGGTCGGCTTTCGGGCCTTCGGCGACCAGATGCAGACGCACACCGCCGGCGCCGTCATCATTGGCTTCCACCGTGACCGTGCCGCCGCGGGCCGCAGACGTGGCCGCTGTCATGCACAGATTGAGCAGCAAACGAGCGGCGGTCTTTTCCAGCCCCGGCGCGCTGACCTTCCAGACGAGGTCGGGGCGAAGCGTGGAGAAATAGTTTTCTGCAAGGCGTTTCAGTTCGGACGATTCCATCGTTCCCGGAGCTGAACCGGCGGCACCGAAAGCAATCCGAGCAAATTCCAGCTTGGCTTCGGCCTGGCGGGCATTTTCGCGCACCAGATCAATCGCATTCTCGCGCATGTCTTCGGAGTCATCATCATCCAGCACGGAAAAGGCCATGCCCATGGCGGAAACCGGGCTGACAAGGTCGTGGCAGAGACGGGCGCACAAAAGTGCGGCCATCTGTTCGGGAGCGAGTTCGGCGGGTTTGATCTGGGTCATGTTTTATCCTGATACATGATTCTGCCAAGATGTCCTGAACTTGCGATTTCGCACTGTCAGTAAGCTCTTGGCAACTTCCTTACGTCACGTCATTGTCATGCCCGCGTTGGAAACTGACTGTAGGACCGCAGCGGGCGCGGTTCTTGCTTGATGGTTGAACGAAGCAAGTTAGCTATCCATTAAAGGCCAGTGATGTCCGGATTTGATGTACGTTCCCTTGATGAAGTTCGCCGCCGTTCGGCTGCGATCATCGCAAGTATTGCGCTATCCGTTATCCTGTTGATTGCATTGATCTTCAGCCGGTTTGGCGGTGACACCCCGGCCAGTGTCAGCGAGCCGCAAACAGCACCTGTCATTGAAGCATCCGCAGGCGATACCGCGATTGCTCTGTCGCGAAGCGAGCCGCAATACACAATCACTCCGGTCGAAAGCCTGCGCGATCTGGAACATGCTGCCTTCTATACCGACTGCGTCGCTTGCCCGCTGGATACACAAACGATTGTTGCCACAGTGCCCAGTGGCGGCACGCTGGCAGGCGTCCTCAACGAAGCCGGAGCATCGGGCGGCGATGTCGCCCGCGCGGTCAATTCGCTGGATCCGGTCTTTGAAGTCCGCCGCCTGCGCGCCGGTCAGGACATCACCGTCTATCTGGAAACGCCCCGCAGCGCAGAAGACAATGAAGGCGAGCGCCGCCTTTCCGGTTTTTCTTTCCGCCCAGCTATCGATCGCTCGATTACGGTGTCACGTTTGGCGGACGGTTCCTACCGCGCACGGGAAATGACCGCCGAGTTCGAACGTGAGCTGGTCCGCTCCTCCGGCTCCATCACGACCAGCCTTTATGTAGATTCACTTGCCGCCGGTGCCACAGACCGCATCGTCGTCGAGCTGGCCGGAATCCTCGCCTATGCCGTCGACTTCCAGCGCTCCATCCGCGAGGGCGACCGCTTCGACGTGGTGTTCGAGCGCTTCCTCGATTCCGACGGTAATGTGATGCGCACGGGCGATATCCTCTATGTCATGTATGCGGGCCGCGGTGATCCGCTGGAATATTACCGCTATGAATCGGAAGACGGGCAGATTGCCTATTTCAACGAGGACGGCGAAAGCGCCCAGCGCCTGCTGATGATGACGCCCATAAACGGCGCGCGGCTTTCTTCGCACTATGGCATGCGGCGCCATCCGGTCTTGGGATATAACCGACTGCACCGGGGCACGGATTTTGCCGCGCCGCGCGGCACGCCGATCTTTGCCGCCGGTTATGGCGTGGTAGAACGCGCCGACCGCTTTGGCTCATTCGGTAATTATGTGCGTCTGCGCCACTCGAACGGCTTCCAGACCGCCTATGCCCACATGCAGGGATTTGCCCGTGGCATCACCGCCGGTGCGCGCGTGCAACAGGGGCAGATTATCGGATATGTCGGCACGACTGGCCGCTCGACCGGGCCGCACCTGCACTATGAGGTCCATCACAATGGCCAGTCGGTGAACCCGATGGCGCTGGACCTGCCCACAGGCCGGACACTGGAAGAGGACGAAATTCCGCTCTTTGTCGCCGAACGGGATCGCATCATCGATATTCGCGACAGCGCACGCAATGCGGCCGAGACCGGTGATGCCGCCGCCTCCCGCATTGTGTCAGCCGAAGGCACTCCGGGCGCACAATAGCGCCTTCTGCCATGACTTGACCTTTTGTCCGGACGGGCCTATCCACCGCGCCGGGCCAAGGCTGCCTGCCGTTTGCAGGACACATGTCCATGGTGAAAGCCTCTCGATTTCGATTTTCGGTGTCTTGAAAGATCCCGGAATGAAGGCAATGCGAACCCCTTCGAAACGTTCGGGATCCTCACAAGGATCGAAATGATGCCCCCTACCCTGTCCCTGCCCTCACTCGAGGCGCTGAAAGCGCAAGCGAAACGCTTGCGAAATGCGCTCGCCGAAGAGGGCGATTTCATCAAGCATGGCGAAGCGCTGGAGCTGGTCGCCCGGCAATTCGGCTATCGCGACTGGAACACGCTTCATGCCGCCGCCGGCAATCGCGCGCCGTTACCGCTCGCGGTTGGCCAGGACGTATCCGGCCTTTATCTGGGCCAGCCCTTCAAGGCCCGTATCCTCAGCCTGCAGACGCTGGCCGAAGACGGCTTTATGCGAATTGCGCTTGATCTGGACGAGGCGGTCGATGTCGTCAAATTCGACAGCTTCTCGGCCTATCGAAAGCGGATTCAGGCGACGATCAAGGCGGATGGCTCGACGGTGACCCGCACCTCTGATGGCGAACCGCATTTGCGGTTGTCCCTAGCCAGCGCAGCATAAAGAAAACCCCTCTCCGAAAATGGAGAGGGGTTCGTTCTCCGGATCTAGTTGACCATCACATCCGGCGGAGCGGCGGCTTCGCGGGAGATGATCTGCCCGTTGATGACCAGATGGCCGCCTTCGGACGAGACCTTGATATTGTCGCCGTCCTTGAGCTCACCCTCGAGCAGAAGCCGGGCGAGCGGATCCTGCAACTCTTTCTGGATCACGCGTTTCAATGGACGCGCACCATAGGCCGGATCAAAGCCCTTGTGGGCGAGCCAGGAGCGGGCCGCCTCGTCCAGCTCGATCGTCATGCGGCGATCAGCCAGCAGTTTCATCAGGCGCTTCATCTGGATATCGACGATCGCGCCCATTTGCTCCTCGGCCAGCCGGCGGAAGAGAATGATCTCGTCCACACGGTTGAGGAATTCCGGGCGGAAATGCGCGCGCACCGCGCCCATGACCGCGTCGCGCTTGGCCTCGGAAGCATCCGCACCCTCGGGCTGCGGCTGGAATTGTGACCCGAGGTTGGAGGTCATGATGATCAGCGTATTGCGGAAATCGACCGTGCGGCCCTGACCATCGGTCAGGCGGCCATCGTCGAGGACCTGCAAGAGCACGTTGAACACGTCCGGGTGGGCCTTTCGACCTCGTCGAACAGCACCACCTGATAGGGCCGGCGGCGCACGGCCTCGGTCAGCGCGCCGCCCTCGTCATAGCCGACATAGCCTGGAGGCGCACCGATCAGGCGGGCGACGGAGTGTTTTTCCATATATTCCGACATGTCGATGCGGGTGATCGCGCTGTCGTCATCAAACAGGAACTCGGCGAGGGCCTTGGTCAGTTCGGTCTTGCCGACGCCGGTTGGTCCGAGGAAGAGGAAGCTGCCGAGCGGGCGGTTCTCGTCGTTGAGGCCGGCACGGGCGCGGCGCACGGCATCAGAGACGGCTCTGAGGGCTTCGTCCTGACCGACAACCCGGCCCCGCAGGGCAACTTCCATCGAGAGCAGTTTCTCGCGCTCGCCTTCGAGCATCTTGTCGACCGGCACGCCGGTCCAGCGTGAGACCACGCCGGCGATCTGTTCGGGGTCGACGACCTCCTTCGACCATGACATCGCCATCGGCCTGCATTGTCCGCCTCGGCCTTTGCTTTTCGAGATCGGGAATGATGCCGTATTTCAACTCGGATGCCTTGCCGAGATCGCCTCGCCGTTCGGCGTCGGCCAATTCGGCCCGGGCGCGATCCAGCTTTTCCTTGACGTCCGTCGAGGAGGCCAGCTTGTCCTTTCGGCCTGCCAGGCGGCGGTGATCGTCGGACCGGATTGCTCCTGAAGCTCGGCGATTTCGCTTCCAGCTTTTCGAGCCGGTCGCTTTCGAGGCGGCGTCGTTTTCCTTTTTCAGCGCCTCGCCTCGATCTTTCAGCTGCATGATGCGGCGGTCCATCTCGTCCAGCTCTTCCGGCTTGGAGTCGATCTGCATCCGCAAACGGGCCGAGGCCTCGTCCATCAGATCGATGGCCTTGTCCGGAAGGAAACGGTCCGTGATGTAGCGATTGGACAGGGTAGCTGCTGCGACGATGGCGCCATCGGATATCCGCACACCGTGGTGGACCTCGTACTTTTCCTTGAGGCCCCGCAGGATGGAGATCGTATCCTCCACGCTGGGCTCGCCAATGAAGACGGGTTGAAACCGGCGCGCCAGCGCGGCGTCCTTTTCGACGTGCTTGCGATATTCATCCAGCGTCGTGGCACCGATGCAGTGCAACTCGCCGCGCGCAAGGGCAGGCTTGAGAAGATTGGACGCATCCATCGCGCCATCGGTCTTGCCGGCCCCGACCAGGGTGTGCATCTCGTCAATGAAGAGAATGATATTGCCCGGCGGCCGCAGATCTGACCTCGTTGAGCACGGATTTCAGACGTTCCTCGAATTCACCGCGATATTTTGCACCCGCAATCAGCGAGCCCATATCGAGCGCCAGAAGTTTCTTTTCCCTGATGCTTTCCGGCACGTCACCGTTGACGATGCGCAAGGCCAGACCTTCGGCGATGGCGGTCTTGCCGACGCCCGGCTCACCAATCAGGACGGGATTATTCTTGGTCCGGCGGGACAGCACCTGAATGGCGCGGCGGATTTCCTCATCCCGGCCGATGACCGGATCAAGCTTGCCTTCGCGGGCCGCTTCGGTGAGATCGCGCGCGTATTTCTTCAGGGCGTCATAAGTGTCTTCTGCAGACTGACTGTCGGCTGTCCGGCCGGCGCGCATGTCATTGATGGCGGTGTTCAGCGATTGCGGTGTGAGACCGGCATTCCTGAGAATGTCTACCGAGTGTGCGCCTTTGACGATGGAAAGCGCCTGCAATATCCGCTCGGCGGAGACGTATTGGTCGCCGGCCTTCTTCGAGGCCTCTTCGGCGGTCTTGAATACATCGGCGGTTTGCGGTGCCATATAGATCTGGCCCGCGCCTGCGCCTTCGACCTTGGGCAAGCGGCCCAGCGCCAGATCGGTCTGGTCCTGAACTGCAGCGGCATCACCGCCGGCGGCCTTGATCAGATTGACCGACAGACCGCCCTCGTCATCGAGCAAAGCCTTGAGCACATGCTCGGGCGTGAATTGCTGATGCCGCGCGGCCAGCGCGTTTTGCTGGGCGTTCTGGATGATGGATCGCGCACGATCCGTATAGGTTTCAAAATTCATTTCTGTTCCATCCCCCGTTCTGGCGAGATTGCAATTTCAAGGCCGCCCTGGATAAGGCCCGGCCTCGTGTCTGCTGTGGAGATAGGTGTTGCCTATTCACCACACAAGATGGGTGCGATAACAAAAACCCCGGCGCGATGGCCGGGGCTTGTCAGTTTCAGTTTTCATGCTGCGATCACGCGGCTTCGGTTTCGGAGCCGCCGCCGGATTTGCCATCGGAGCCGTCAGAGTCCGGAGCCTTGCGCGGGCGACGGCCGCGGCGCGGCTTGGGCTGCTCGTCCTCATCACCGGACGTGGAAATATCGGTTTTCTGTCCGGCTTCCGGATCCACGACTTCCATCGGATCGCGCTTGTCCTCGGTTGGCTGACGGCGAGGCCGGCGGCCGCGGCGCGGTGTCTCGCTTTCGGGCGGCGGGTTGTCGCTGTCATTTGACTGGCGCGATTGCGGCTGGTCACCGCCATTGGCGGTCTGCTGGCCGTCGGAATGATTGTCGGAATCATTGCGATTGCGGTAATTCCGCCGGCGATCATTGGCGCCATCGCTCTGATTATTATTGCTGCTTTGCTGTTCCTGCTGGCGGTTCCGGCGCTGCTGCTGTTCGATGAGAACGGCCTGCTGCTCGGAAACAACGCGGAAATAATGGTCCGCGTGCTGGTAGTAATTTTCCGCCATGACGCGATCACCAGACGATGAGGCGTCCCGGGCAAGCTGCATGTATTTTTCGTGAATTGTGGCCGCATTGCCCCGGATTTTGACGTCCGGTCCATTGCTTTCAAAAGAACGATTACCCTGATTGCCGCTGGGTTTCCCCCGGCCTCGTCCGCGCTGACGCTTCATCGTCGTCAATTCCTCGTCATTGTCAGGCTGCAAGTCATACCGCTTTCCCCCGTGTACTCGCGGCGCGCATCATCCGTTGAAGATCAATACCGATAACGAAAACAGACGATAAGCTGGAGGGGAAATATATGCGCCCGACAGCCCTGCCCGGTGCGCCTTCCCTCAACTTGCCTGCACGCTAGCGCGGCTTGGTTCATTTTCCAAGTGCCTTTGTCGGTTGGGGATTATGGTTTGTGACCCGAGACCACACGCGGCTGTCCGCCGAGATCACGGGTCGTCGCGATATCGGCAAATCCGGCGGCCCCGGCCAGCGCGCTGACGGCCTCTGCCTGATCATACCCGATCTCGACTGCCATCCGCCCATAAGGCTTCAGAATGCGGAAAAGCTCTGGCAAAAGAAAGCGATAGACATACATACCGTCATCACCGCCATCCAGCGCGATACGCGGTTCATGATCGCGTACCTCCGGCTCCAGCGTGTCGATGACCGCGCTGGTGATATAGGGCGGGTTGGACACCGCGATATCGAGACTGTTGTCTTCGACACTGTCAGCCCAGTTGCCGGTGCGGAAAACCGCCCGCGCCTCAAGGCCATTCCGGAAGGCATTTTCGCGGGCAATGGCGAGCGCCGATTCGCTGATATCGACACCCAGACCGGATGCGTTGGGCAATTCAGACAGGAGTGCGAGCAGGATGGCGCCGGAACCGGTGCCGAAATCGGCGATTTCCAGCGCAGCGCTCTTGTCGCCGGCATGCTTCAACACAGTCTCGACCAGCGTTTCGGTATCGCTGCGCGGGGTCAGCACGTCGGGCGTGACCTTCAGGTCCAGCGTCCAGAAGGGCTTGTCACCAAGAATGTGGGAGAGTGGTTCACGGCGGGCGCGGCGGGCGACCATGTCGTCGACGTGCGCGTCATCCGCCGCTGCGAGAAGGATATGACGCAGGTCGACAGCCGCCTCGCCGATCCCGGCAGATTTCAGTTGCCCGATCCAGCGCGCCTTGCGGGCCGCGTCTGTCATTGCCCCGCTCGCGCCTCATCGCCGGGGCGAATATTGCCGCCCTCGATCACCTCGACATACAGACCACACTCGAAATGGCCATAGTGCTCACGGAGCAGGGCAACGACATCGATATCGCGTTTGGCGGTGTGCGGGTCGACATGGGTGGCCGTGCAGCGCTGAATGGGTTTGAGGCCTTTCAGGCGGACCTCGCCGATGACGATGTCCTGATCCGTCATGTCCAGCTCTGACCAGGCGGGCCAACCGTCGACCATGATATTGCCGCGAAACCGGGCCGGGTCGATCTTGCGGCCGATTTTCGTTTCAAAATCGCGCACGCTCTCCAGGTTGATGATCGAGACAAAACCCGTGCGGCTGTCCATGAAGCGGTGGGCATCCGGCGCAGTCAGCACTTTCAGCGGGCCGCGCGTCTGCCCGGCCAGAATACCGGACAGCCAGGTCACGAAAACCGTGCGCCCGCCTGCGTCGTCCAGATCAATCGTGACCTCGCCGAAATCAGGATGCCAGGCGGTCAAACTGCCCTCGTCCTCATTCCATCTGGTGCGGATGGCGGCCACGTCCGGCAGTTTTGCCAGCACGGTGAAGGCCATTTTGCCGATATGCTGCGGAGTGTCCGGATCAAAGCCGGAGGGGCCATCCTCGACGGCATACAGCCGGTCACCGGGAAAATGTGCGCCAGCGGTCAGACGGACGAATTCCAGCGGTTCCGGCGTGAAGCCCTTGACCGGATGACGGGCGAGCGCGGCAACGCGCCCCGTCATGCGTCTTCCATGGCGGCCAGACGCGCCGCCTCGTCCTCGGCGACAAGGGCAGAAATCACCTCATCCAGAGCATTGCCGGACAGAATGTCCTGCAGCTTGTAGAGCGTCAGCTTGATGCGGTGATCGGAGACCCGGTTTTCCGGGAAGTTATAGGTGCGGATTTTCTCCGACCGGTCGCCGGAGCCCACCTGTGATTTGCGCGCATCGGCGCGTTCGGCATCCGCGGCGGCGCGTTCCATGTCGTAGAGGCGGGTCTTCAGAAGCTGAATGGCGCGGGCGCGGTTCTGGTGCTGGGATTTTTCCTGACACAGGACCACAATGCCGGTCGGAAGGTGAGTCATGCGAACGGCGGAATCGGTCTTGTTGACGTGCTGACCGCCCGCCCCCGAGGCACGCATCGTATCAACGCGGATGTCCTCATCTTTCAGCTCGATATCGATCTCTTCCGGTTCCGGCAGGATGGCAACGGTGGCCGCGGAGGTGTGAACGCGGCCCTGGCTCTCGGTGGCGGGAACGCGCTGGACGCGGTGCACGCCGGATTCGAACTTCAAACGCCCGAACACGCCATTGCCGGAGATCGACGCGATGACTTCCTTGTAGCCGCCGACCTCGCCCTCGCTGGCGGATTCGAGCTCGAATTTCCAGCCTTGCAGCTCGCAATAGCGGCGATACATCTCGTAGAGATCGCCGGCAAAAAGCGCCGCTTCATCGCCGCCAGTGCCAGCCCGGATTTCCAGCATGGCGTTGGCCGCGTCGTCCTTGTCCTTCGGCAGGAGGAGCAGGCTCACCTCCCGCTCCATCTCCGGCAGTTTTTCCTTCAGCGCGTAGAATTCCTCGCGCGCCATGTCGGCCATTTCCCTGTCGCCGCCCTCCATCATCTCTTCGAGATCGGCAAGCTCGGCGCGGGCGGCTTTCAGCTCGCGCGCCTTCTCGGCGACCGGCTTCAGCTCGGAATGTTCCTTGGACAGGCGCACGATCTCGTCGCCTTTGCTGGCGGCGCCGAGGCGGGCTTCGACATGTTCGAACCGGTCAATGACCTGTTCCAGACGGGCTTCTGGTGCGTGCATGGCGCTTCATTAGCGGGATTTGATGAATTGCGAAATGCTTGAAACCATACATAGACGCAGGCATCATCAGCCAAATGTGGAAATCTATTTTTCTATTTTGCCTGGCTCTAACGATAGGCTTGCCAACTGGAGCGTATCTGGGGGCTCGTCGTCCGGCTCCTGTGGCCCATCATGAGGGTCCGGAGTTTCCGTTGAACCAATTGGATGCGTTGCGGACAGATTGGCTCAATCGAGCCCAATTCGACTGCGATTATGAAGTCTTCGTATTTGAAGAATTCTTTCATCCTGTTTCTCGCTACGCTTCCCCAAGCAATCCGGAAACGCTGCTGCCGTGGTGGATCGCGGAACGAGCCGAAGCCGGCGATCCGGATGCCCAGACCATTGCTGCTTATTATTCCTTTGGAACCCAAGACGGACTCAAAAATGACGAATTTTTCGCCGCTTTGCTAGCCGCTGCCGAATCCGGATCGCGTTACGCACAAGCCGAAATCGGCGGCCTTTATCGCTCAGGCGAACTTGGAAATCCTATCGATCGCAATCTTGCTGTGATTTGGCTTAGGCGTGCGGTTCGGCAGGGTGAACCTATGGCTGCATGGAATCTCGGTGAAATGTATCAACGCGGAGAAGTCCAACCATCTCAAGGAGACAGCAGATCGCGACAACAGGCGGCTGCCGATGCGTATCTGTTTTCTGCATCTGAATGCTATGAAGGCGCGTTCCAACCGTTACTGGCCTATTTGCAAGACGAAATGACCATACCGACCGACATTGAGGCTGTGGCCCAAATTCGATTAGCAACTGCGCCTCGAGAGCCCAACCTGCCGGATGAATTCTGCGATAACTTTGGCTGTGTTCCCTGGGGCGGTCGCCCCGAAGAAGAAAGGCTAGCCCCCCAGCAGCGCCCCGACGTTGATCCCGGCCATCAGGACGAGAACGAGTGAGGACAGCATGAACACCGCGAAGCGGACAGGAATGAAATTCCACAAGGCCTGAATGAGGCTGTGGGCAATGCGCAACGCAACATAGCCCCAAGCCGCATAGACCATCACCGTTGTGTCCGACCCGGCCAATGAGGCATAGAAGACCAGCGCATAGAAAATGATCGGCTGTTCGTGCAGATGGTTGTAATTATCCGCGATGCGGCGGACTTCCTTCGGCAGGACATCCATCTCGGATTTTTCCTGCAGTTTCGCCGGATTGATTTTCGCCTTCTGCATGGCGGGGATACGCGTGGCATACATCCACAACCACATGACCAGCGTCCAGCAGATCAGGGCAAGGGCGGGGGTTAGAATGGTGTCCATTAAAGTGTCTCCTTATACGAAAAAGCTAAGCCAGGTCCTCGGCGGTTAAAAAGAGGCCGGGAACTTTCTCAAGATCCGCACCAGAATCCAGATCGCTGATCCATGTCGTTGTAAAGTCCGGATCGCGCAGCATCTCTCCCGTTGATTTCAATGCATAATCGCCCGGGGGCGCTATCCGGAACCGATTTGGGTCGGGCGGCAGCGAACAGAAATATCCCTTCCAGTGACCATCGAGTTCGATAAGAAAGTTATGTCCACGCATGGCATTCACGATGCGGCCCCAAGCCTGCACTTGCCGCAGCGGTTGATTGTCGGAATCAACTTCGGTCAAACCAATCAGGACAACCTTGTTCGCCCAACGTGCACGGCCAAACGGGTCAACAAGTCCTAGCCACCAATGAAGAAGCGCACGCATCAGGTTTGCGCGACCTTGATGCGGATATCGGCCGCTGGCGCTTCATAGGCGCCAAACGCGTCCAGCAGGGCCGCCGGATCATCGCTACAGGTCAGCATGGCGCGGTGCTCGGGATTGACGAAACCGTCCGTGGCCATGCGATCCAGGAAGGCGTTGAGGTCGGCGTAATAGCCCGCTGCGTCCAGCAGTCCGCAGGGCTTTCTGTGTTGACCCAGCTGGCTCCACGTCCAGATCTCGAACAGTTCTTCCATCGTCCCGATCCCGCCGGGCATGGCGATGAAACCGTCCGAGTGCCGTTCCATTTCCGCTTTGCGGGTATGCATTGAATCCACCACAATGAGCTCGCTGAGGCCGGCATGGGCGACCTCCTTGAGGGCCAGAAATTCCGGAATGATCCCGACGACCTTGCCCCCGGCGGCCAGGGCCGCATCAGCGACCGCGCCCATCAGGCCGACCTTGCCGCCGCCATAAACGAGTGTGATCCCGCGCCCGGCGATGGCCTCGCCCATGGCTTTGGCGGCCGCGACATATTCCGGTTTGGTGCCGGGGTTGGAGCCGCAATAGACGCAGATGGAGGTGATGTTTGTCATGAGCGCATTAGGCGGGATTCTAGCGCTGTTGGAAAGATACCCCCTCACCCTGACCGCTCATCGCTGCGCGAATTCGCGCTCTTCCCTCTCCCTCCAGGGAGAGGGAAGGAATGCGAGCCTTGCTAAGGCGAGTATTCGAGGGTGAGGGGGAGGATGGGAAGCGCGGCATTCCCTCTTCCCCGGTGCGATTTGTCTGGCAATAATTCCCGCATGCTGAAAATCATCCCGACCGCCCTCGCCCTTCTGTTCACGCCTGTTGCCGCTCTGGCCCAGGACGAACTCATCATTCCAACCGAGATGTGCCGCGATTATTTCTTCGTGCCGATCGTGGTCAGCGCCCAGCCGGGCCGGCCGGAAAGTGATGCGGACCGGACGCTCTGGCTGATCTATGATACCGGCGCCGCGCGCACCCATATCGACCCCGATGCCATCGCCCGTGTTGCGAATATGGATGTCAGCCATCTGGATGGTGTGAACATCACCAATGCCACGATGGGCCCGTTGAATATTGATCGCCTGCCCGTGCGGCTCGATCCGCTGGATCATCTCACCGTCGGGCTTGGCCGCGAGATTGACGGTATTCTCGGCTATACGGTGTTTCGCGATTTCCTGATGACGCTGGATTATGAAAATGGCGTGATCCGCCTGAATGAGGGTGAATTGTCCCGGCCGGACAATGCGACCATTTTTTCAACACGTGGCCCCGGTGTGCGCCCCTTTATCGAGCTCGATTTCCCGGGGAGACGGGATCCACGTGTGCTGATTGATTCCGGTGCGGCCGGAACGCCGCTCGCCCTCAACCGGATCGATCGCTATCCGCTGGTCAGCGAACCGCGCCCGATCGGTGCCTCCATCCGGTTTTCGCGGATCGAGTATCGCGATGGTAGCCGGGTTGATGGTGATGTGCGGTTGGGGGATTTCGTCTTCGAACAGCCCTTGCTGGAAGAGGTGCCCGAGACTCAAGTCATTGGCGGCATGATGATGCGGCATTTCAACTGGACCTTCGATATCGAAAACGAACGCGTGCGGCTGGACCGGATCGAAGGCGACGGCCCCATCCCCATGGAGGCTGAGATCACGCATGGTCTGGCGCTTCGGCCACAGGGCCGGAATGTCGTCATTGACGCCATTGTGCCCGGCAGTCGCGCCACAGAAGCAGGTCTGGAGGTCGGCGATGTGCTAACCCATTTCGACGGCTTGCCGGTTGCCGAGCGCGGGTGCGGTTCCGCCCGCGGCGAAGCCATGCCGGAATCGGTCACAGTCCGCCGCGAAAGCGACGAGGCGGAAATCATTCTACCCCTGGTGACGCTGGTGGATTAGGCGTCGATCCGGCGCTTCAACAAGGCAAAGGCCGCAACAAGCCGGCCCCGGTCTGCCGCGGCGAGCTGTGCATCGACCGCGATTTCCAGCGACATGCCGGGACGAGCGTCCAGCTCCCAGCCCGAACCACCGATCCAGACTTTGGTGTCACGCGCTATGGCGTCGCGATGCGCCGCGAATTCGGCTTTGGTCAGCGGCAAGCGCACATGGAACATGCTGGTCTGGACCGGCCAGGGCTCGATCTGGAATCCCGTCTCGCGGATTCGTCCGGCAATCTCTCTTGCCGCGCCGATACAGGCTGGCATGGCCTCGATCACGGCTGGCAAGCGGCGCAGCGCATCAGCGATCATCGGCCAGCCGCGGATCAGCAAGCCGCCTTGCCGGTGACGCCAGAGCCGGGCCTGTTCGACAATGGCTTCGTCGCCCGCAAGGATCGCGCCGCCGAGCGCGCCGATCTCCTTGTAGAAAGACGCATAGATACTGTCGAAGGGCGCGCATATCTCCGCATAGCTACGCCCGCCGAGCGCGTCGCGCGTGCTCCAGAGGCGCGCGCCGTCCATATGGGCTCTGGCGCCCCGGGCGTGGATTTCGGCGACCGCGCCGGTCAGCGTCTCCCAGTCCGGGCAGAGTCCGCCATTATGGCGTTGCGGCAATTCTATAATGGCACAGGCCGGGTCGTCGTCGAGGGTCTGCACGTCGCGCGCGTCGATCACGCGCGGCCACTCACCCATGATCGCGACATCCAGCTTCAGGAGCTCCCGGACGCCATCATCCTCGTGCAGGACGAGGTGAGAGGTCGGATGCAGGGCGATGCTCTTGCGCCCGGTCGCCTGCGCATGAATCAGAGCGGCAGCGGCCTGCGCCATGGTGCCGGTCGGAAACCAGAGCGCGGCGGGCTTGCCGAGCACATCTGCGCAATACGTCTCCAGCTTTTCGGCGAGCTTGCCGGACAGATAGATTTCGTCGGTGACGTCTTCATTTTCGAGATAATCGGCAATGGTGCGCAGCCATCGGGCAGGGGATCCTTCGTCGCCGCGCGGAAAGCCGATCCGGATATCGCATTGATCCCGCAGCTCTGACACGGTCAGACGTCCAGCGCGGCCTGAACATCCTTCGTCCAGCCGACGAAGACGTCATCGCCGCGCTCGATCACCGGGCGTTTGACGAGGGTCGGGTTGGCGGCCAGCAGGCCGGCCGGATCGGTCTCCGCTTTGGCCCGCTCGCTCTCATCCAGCTGCCGCCAGGTGGTGGAGCGGGAATTGATCAGCTTCGCCGGATCAACCCGTTGCAGCCATTTAGGTGCAAGCTTGGCAACATCGGCCTCGGCGCGAATATCGACAAAGGTGTAGCTCTGCCCGGCAGCGTCCAGCGCTTTCATCGCCTTCTTGCAGGTATCGCAATTCTTCAGGCCGTAGAGTTTCATGGATCTATTCCGCCGCATCCTTGGCCGCGCGCATCTGCTCGGCGCGGGCTTCGACGAGGCTGGCGATGTGCTCGACCATTTCTTCATTGGTGACATTGTGATCCGGCTTGCCGGAGACATACATCTTGCCCGAGCCCTTGCCGCCGCCGGTAAAGCCGAGATCGGTGAACATGGCTTCGCCCGGCCCGTTGACGACACAGCCGATGATGGAGAGCGAGATCGGCTCTGAAATGTGCGACAGGCGCGCCTCGAGCGCTTCCACCGTCTTGATGACGTCAAAGCCCTGCCGCGAGCAGGACGGGCAGGAAATGATGTTCACGCCGCGTGTGCGCAGGCCCAGGGATTTGAGCATGTCAAAACCGACCTTGATCTCCTCGACCGGATCCGCCGACAGCGAAACGCGAATGGTGTCGCCTATGCCCGACCAAAGAAGATTGCCCATACCGATGGCGGATTTGACCGAGCCGATGCGCGCACCGCCCGCTTCGGTCACGCCGAGGTGCAAGGGCGCATCGGTGGCTTCGGCCAGCATCTGATAGGCGGCCACGGTCAGGAAAAGGTCGGACGCCTTCACCGAAATCTTGTATTCGTGGAAGTCGAGATCATCGAGAATCTTTGCGTGATCGAGCGCGCTTTCGACCATGGCTTCGGGGCAGGGCTCGCCGTATTTTTCCAGCAGATGCCGTTCCAGAGAGCCGCCATTGACACCGATGCGGATGGAGCAGCCATAGTCCTTGGCGGCCTGCACGACTTCCTTCACGCGGTCCATTTTCCCGATATTGCCGGGATTGATGCGCAAACAGGCCGCGCCCGCCCTGGCCGCTTCAATGCCGCGCTTGTAGTGGAAATGGATGTCCGCAACGATTGGCACGGAGACCGATTTCACAATCGTCGACAATGCGGCCGTCGAGTCTTCATCCGGGCAGGACACGCGGACAATATCCGCGCCCGCTTCTTCCAGCTGGCGGATCTGGCCGATGGTTGCGGCGGCATCCGGCGTCGGCGTGTTGGTCATGGATTGCACGCTGATCGGGGCATCTCCGCCCACGGCGACCTTGCCGACATGGATTTTGCGGCTGGTCCGGCGCTCGATCATGCGCCAGGGACGGACTTCGCGATGCTGTTCGTGCATGAGCTGGCTCAATCAGGTTGGTTCAACCGGATATAGACGCGTTTGATCTGCCTTGCGAGGGGGTGCGTCCCTATGCCGGGTCAACGCTTTCAGCGGCAAAGAGCGGGGCGTCGGTGACAGACTGGCCGGGATCGCCCAGCGGACGTGTCTCTTCGCCGTCCACCTCGACCATGATCCGGCCGCCGTCTTCCGCGGTGATGGTCAGGCCGGGCTCGGAAATCGGACGATAGGTCTCGTTCACACCCAGTTCGCGGGAAAACAGGATACGGCCTGCGCTATCTCGGACTTCCAAAAAGACCGGCGCGCTGGCGCGAAGGGTAATGTCGGGAATCTCGTCATCTGTGGGATTGAGCGAGGGCAGACCCGACCAGATATCGGCGGACGCTACCTGCGGCAGATCAGCGGCAAAGATATCATTGCCGCCATTCTGGCTCATCACATCATCGGGAGGTGGCGGAATATCGTCGAAGACGGTCTCGCCGGAAATCGCGTTGGAATACCACCAGGCTACCAGCGCCACGAGAAGGAGGATCAGGACCACGCCGATCAGACCGCGCGGCAGTTTGATTTCGCGCTGCTGTTGCGGGGCGGTCGGCGTTGCGCGACCCGTCTGGGTATCGGCCTCGCCCTTGAACTGATCGACCAGCGCCACATCATCCAGCGCCAGAAACCGGGCATAGGTCCGCAGATAACCAATGGCATAGGCCTGGGCCGGAAGGCCGCGCGGATCCATGGTTTCCAGCGCCTCAAGATAATCGCGGCGAATACGTGTGCGGGCGGCCGCGCTATCGAGCGTCAGGCCGAGCTTGGTACGGGCTTCCCGCAGGCGCTCGCCGGCGGTCAGGCGCGTATAGGCATTGCCGGAGCCGGAATAAACGGCGTCAACGGGCACAAACCCTGTATTGGACGTCCCTTGGGACATCATCCACCCTGCTTTCTGTGGCACTTGAGGCCAGATTTTTCTGAAACGCGCTGACTTCGCCCGTCAGGCGCGCAAGTCTTGATAGTTTCAGATGCGGGGCGAGTTATCAACAGCTTCAGACGGTAATCCTGCATCAATGCCTGCTTTAATCAATTCGTCGCGCAAAGTGCGCCCCGGATTATCCAGCCGGCATGCAAGCCATGCGCCAAGTTTTTCAACATCCAGCCCGTTCAGCAATGTGCGCACCGGGGCGATGCTGGAGGCGGCCATGGACAGTTTTTTATAGCCCAGCGCCAGAAGAACGGCGGCTTCCAGAGGGCGGCTGGCGGTCTCACCGCAAACCGAGACCGGCACGTTGTGTGCGGCGCAGGAGGTCTGGATGAACCTGAACAGCCGCAAAGCCGCCGGAGACAGGATATCATAGCGGTTGGACACCCGCGCATTTAGCCGGTCGGCCGCGAAGAAATACTGCATCAGATCGTTGGCACCGACGGCCACAAAGTCGACGCGCGGCAGGGCTTCATCAATAGCGAACGCCATGCCCGGCGTTTCCAACATCAGGCCGGCCCGCCATTTCCGGGGCATTTTGTGCCCGTATTTTTTCGCCCGTGTGATTTCCGCTTCCAGCATGTCGCGGGCGGCAAAGAATTCCCACGGTGCGGCAATCATCGGAAACAGTACGTCCAGCTCCTTGCCGTCTGCGGCTTCGATCAGTGCACGCAATTGCAGCCGCAACAGGCCGGGACGGTCGAGCCCCATGCGAATGGCCCGCCATCCCAGCGCCGGATTGGGTTCGCGCATGGCCGGTGCGCTGGCCGTCACCTTGTCGCCACCAAGATCGAGCGTTCGGAAGACCGCCGGGCGATCTCCGCAGGCATCCACCACCGTCTTGTAGAGCTTTGCCTGTTCAACGACGGACGGCAGCGTATCGGAGACCATGAACTGGAATTCGGTCCGAAACAGCCCGATGCCCGCCGCACCGGTCTCTTCCAGCCGCTTCAATTCGACCAGCAGACCGGCATTGAGATGCAGCTCAAACGGCTGACCATCTGCCGTGATCAACGGCGCGTCCTTGAGCCGCGCAAAGGCCGCGGCCTGCCGGGAAATCGCCTTGGCGCGGTCCGCATAGGCTTCGCTCACCTCTGCCGTCGGGCGAATGTGGAGCAAGCCGTACTCGCCATCGAGGATGACGGTGTCGCCAGTTTCAACCCGATCGAGCGCACCTTCCACCTGCCCCACCAGCGGAATGCCGAGCGCCTTGGCGACAATCACGGCATGACTGGAGGCCGAGCCTTCTTCCAGTGCGAGGCCTTTCAGTTTGGAGCGGTCATAATCCAGCAATTCTGCCGGCCCGATGGAGCGGGCAACCAGAATGGCGTTATCCGGCAAAGGCGCGCCAGCATCGGTGTTGTTTTCATCCAGATGCCGCAACAGGCGATTGGCGAGGTCTTCCAGATCATGCAATCGCTCGCGGAAATTCTGGTCCTTGGCCTGCATCAGGCGGGCACGATGTTCGTTGCGGACGCGCTCGACCGCGGCTTCAGCCGTCAGACCCTGACGCACGGCATCGCGCAACTGGGCCAGCCAGCCGCGGTCATGGGCAAACATGCGATAGGCTTCCAGCACGTCTCGGGTCGGCCCACCGAAGGGGAGCCGATTACCGTCCAGCATACCGTCAATCGCCTTGCGAAGCTCGTTGATGGCAATGTCGAGGCGGCCTTCCTCGTCTTCCGGGTCGTCCGCAATCAGGCGGACAGGCGATACATGCGGCTCGTGAACCACCGCCACGCCAATCGCCAGCCCCGGCGAAAAAGCTCCGCCCTGGAAGCGTTCTGGCCGAGTCGGCCGGACATCCAGACCGGCCAGTTCCTCGGGCGCAATGATTGCACCGGAAGCGATGATTTCCGCGAGGATCATCGCCACCGTCTGGAGGGTTTCAATTTCGCCATCGGCGAGCTTGCGCTCATGCGTCGTCTGGCTGGTCAGCACGCCGACAAGGCGGCCACCGCGCAGAATCGGCACCCCGATGAAGGAGGTAAATGGCTCCTCGCCGGTTTCGGGCCGGTAGGAGAAGGATGGGTGTTTTGGCGCGTCAGCAACCGCCAGCGGCTTGGCGGTCAGGGCGACCTGTCCCACCAGACCCTCGCCGTGCTGGAGGCGCGTATTGTGAACCGCGTCCTGGCGCAGGCCGTGTGTGGCGCACAATTCCAGCGATCCGCTACGCCGCGCCAGATAGATGGACGCCACGTCCGAGCCGGTCTCCTCGGCGATCATGCCGGTGAGATTGTCCAGCCGTTTTTGCGCATTGTCCTGATCCGCCATCAACGCCCGCAGCCGTTTCAGCAGGCGGCGCGGACCCGGCGCGAGATTTTTCAGGTCGGTCGTATCGATCACTTCATCCATCATACTGCCGCGTCATCCAGGCCATAGGCCGCGTGGAGAGCGCGCACGGCATTCTCTACCGCGTCATTCTCGATCAGGACGCTGATCTTGATTTCGGAGGTCGATACCGTGCGGATGGCGATTTTCTGTCTGGCCAGCGCACCATAGAGGATACGGGCGACATCCGCGCGGCGATTGAGGCCGAGGCCGACCACCGACACTTTCGCCAGCCCGGTCTCGCTGAGCACGTCATGCGCGTCGCTTTCGCCGATACAGACCAGCGCCTTGTCCAGATCCCGGCGATCCACGGTGAATTCGAGATTGGCCCGTCCGCTTTCGCTCGAGGGCGACTGAACAATCATATCAATGCCGATATCGGCATCAGCCAGCCCGCCGAAAATAGCCGCAGCCGCCCCCGGCGCGGACGACAGGCCGCGCAAGGCGATGCGGGCCTGATCCCGCGCATAAGCGATTCCGGAAACGATACGGCGTTCGGCAATGTCTTCGGCCTGCATGATCATTGTGCCTTCTGACTGGCCCGGTTCGGCAAAGCTGGACAAAACCCGCAAGGGCACGCTGCGCGCCTTGGCAAACTCCGCCGATCGGGTCTGTAGCACTTTTGCGCCCTGTGCGGCGAGTTCGAGCATCTCATCGTAGCTGATCTTATCAATCCGCCGGGCTTTTGGCTCGATTCGCGGGTCAGTGGTGAACACACCATCAACATCGGTATAGATATCACAATGGGCTCCCAGCGCTGCGGCGAGGGCGACAGCCGACAAATCCGTGCCGCCCCGGCCCAGGGTTCGGACGCGCTCATTGATGGAGGCACCCTGAAAACCGGCCATCACCGGAATGCAACCCTCATCCATCGCGCTGCGCATGGGCGAGGCATCCAGGCCACTGATCCGGGCCGAGCCCGGCGGACCGTCCGTCCGGATGCGGGCCTGCCAGCCCAGGAAGGACCGCGCCGTCAGCCCGTTCTGGCTGAGCGCCATCGACATCAGGGCCGCGCTGATCTGCTCGCCCGCGCTGAGGACGACGTCGGTTTCCTCATCACCCAGGCCGAATCCGAGATTGCCTGCCAGCGACAGAAGGCGATCCGTCTCGCCCGCCATGGCCGAAACGACGACGGCTACGCGCTCGCCGCGCGCACATTCCGCCGCGACAATGGCTGCACAGGCACGGATCCGGTCGAGCGAGCCAACCGAAGTGCCACCGAATTTCATTACCCTTGTGGTCAAATCTGACCCTCGCATACTGTGCTGCGGCGTATAACCGCTTCACACCGGGCTCGAAAGTGCGCCTCTGCGAGGCCATATTATGGCAGAACAGAAATTCAAAGCGGAAAAAGAGAATTCGCCATGGCCCATGCCGAAGCCCCGGAAAAGCTGACCAGCCCCTCCATCGACCCGGAAGAGGTGGAGAAATTCTCGCGTATGGCGGCAGAATGGTGGGACCCTGAATCCAAGTTCAAACCGCTGCACAAATTCAATCCGGCGCGGATCGGCTATATCCGCGATGCCCTGATAAGCCATTTCAATCTGAAAAGCGGATCAGAGCCACTGAAAGGGCTGAAGCTGCTGGATATCGGCTGTGGCGGCGGGCTGATTGCCGAGCCGATGGCGCGGCTGGGGGCCGGCGTGACAGCCGTGGATGCCGCCGAGCCCAACATCAAGACAGCCAAGGTGCATGCAGAAGAACAGGGCCTGACCATCGACTATCGTCACGGCACCGCCGAGCAATTGCTGGAACAGGGCAAGGCACAGTTTGATGTCGTGCTCAATCTGGAAGTGGTTGAGCATGTGGCCGATCCGGATCAATTCCTGCGCGATTGCGCCAAGCTGCTCAAGCCCGGCGGGCTGATGATTGTCGCCTCGATCAACCGCACCTCCAAGGCCTTCGTCTTTGCGATTTTCGGCGCTGAGTGGGTGATGCGCTGGCTGCCGCGCGGCACGCACCGCTTCGACAAGCTGATCAAGCCGGAGGAAGTCCGCTCCGCGCTGTCAGCCGAAGGGCTGGATGTGAAAACGCCGGTGGGCGTGAGCTATAATCCCCTGAAGGACGAGTTCGAGATCACCGGCGATGCGTCGGTCAATTACATGATGACGGCGGTGAAAGCCTAATTCAGCTTCTTCGCCTGAAGCGGAACGAGCGGGTCGGGCAAGGGCGCGCACGGCACACCCTCATCCTGCAAGGCGGTCGCCTCCTGCGGCGTGGTTTCGCCGTAAATGGCGCGCTCCGGCTTTTCACCATCATGCATGGCGCGCGCCTCACTGGCGAATTTGTCGCCGACATAGTCGAAATTCTCGGCAATATGGCTGCGGATCTTGCCCGCCATCTCCATCATCATTTTCTGCGGATCAGCCGAGGTGTTGCCACCGCTCCTGGCAATCGACGGGGCCATGATGGCCTTCTTCACAGCCGTCGAGGCGCAATGCGGACATTCCACGAGCCCGGCATCGGCCTGGACGTCGAAATCGTCCGAATTGCGGAACCATGCCTCGAATTCATGCGAGCCATCACAGATGAGAGCGTATCGGATCATGGTTGGTATATGGGCAATTTGGCACGAAACGCCAAGATGGCTCGCGCTTACGGCCCGGATATTTCGCGATCATGTTGTAGCGACGGAATACGCGTGCGGGCGGTTTCAACCTTCGCCATGTCGAGATCGGCGATCAAAACATCCGGGTGGTCGTGGTCGAGCTCGGCGATGATGTCGCCCCATGGATCGATGACCATGGAATGTCCCCACGTCTTGCGCCCGTCCTCATGCAGCCCGCCCTGGGCCGGTGCCAAAATATAGCAACCGGTCTCTATGGCGCGCGCGCGCAGCAGGATCTCCCAATGCGCTTTTCCGGTCGGCCGGGTGAAGGCCGACGGCACGGTGATGATCTGCGCCCCGGCTTGCGCCAATTGCCGATAAAGATAAGCAAATC
Organism: Hyphobacterium sp. CCMP332; assembly: GCF_014323565.1. NCBI lineage: Bacteria > Pseudomonadati > Pseudomonadota > Alphaproteobacteria > Maricaulales > Maricaulaceae > Hyphobacterium > Hyphobacterium sp. CCMP332. The sequence continues at coordinate 225,381 of NZ_CP058669.1, read as the reverse complement.
GCACATCGTAGCAGATGGTCAGCCCGAGTTTCGCGCCGGGAATATCGGCCAGAACAGCCCGGTCACCGGAATCGTAATTTGTTGATTCCGAATAGGTTTCGCCCTGTCCGAGACCGACATCGAACATGTGGGCCTTGTCATAGGTCGCGACAAGCTGGCCATCCGTTCCAAAGAGATGCGAGCGATTGACCGCGCGGTTTCCGGGCGCGCGCAAGGCCATCGACCCAATCAGCAGGGTGATGCCCAATTCCTTGGCGAGCTTCGCAAAAAACGGCAGCGCCGGATCATCATCCGGATGCTTCAGCACCGCGAAGAGTTTTTCGGCGTCTTTCTGCACCAGGTGAGTCGTTTCCGGCGTCGCGATAAAGCCTGCCCCCTGCGCGGCAGCCTCGCGGATCAGGCGTTCAGCGTCGGCAAGATTGGCCGCGATGTCCGTGCCGGACCGCATCTGGATGAGCGCAACGCGCATGGCGTCAGGCGCTCAGAAGCGCGTCAAGCTGGCCCGAGCGCTCCAGCCGCATCATGTCGTCACACCCGCCTATATGTTCGTCACCGATGAAGATCTGCGGAAAGGTCCGGCCGCCATTGGATCGCTGCACCATTTCGGCGCGCTTGTCGGCATCGAAACCGGCATTGATTTCTTCAAATGCAACGCCCTTCTTCTTCAGCAAGCTGACGGCGCGGCCGCAATAACCGCACATGGGTCGGGTATAGATCGTGACTTTGGCCATAACGTCTCTCTCCGGTGAGAATCCTTTTCCCTTATGTAGTGGGATCCGTTGGTTTCACAACGCGTGACAATGCCAGAGCATTCACAAATACCGCTCCGGACCGCAATAACGGCTTGGCACAGGCCTCGAATGTCGCCCCGGTCGTCATCACATCGTCGATCAGCACGACGGTCGTGCCCGGTAATTCTGTGCGGCCTCTGGCGGTGACCGCAAACGCACCCGAGACATTGCGGCGGCGCGCCTTGCCCGATTGCCCGGCTTGGGTCGGGGTCCGGCGCTTGCGCACCAGCCATTCGCTCGCAACGGGAATGCCGGTGCGCTTCGACACGGCCTTTGCCAGCAAGGCGGACTGATTATATCGCCGCGTGAAAAGCCGTGTCGGATGCAAGGGCACGGGAATCAAGGCCTGTGCGCCACCCAGAACATCGGGTCCGGCGCGCACCATCCAGCGCGCCAGCTGGTCCAGTGCGTCCAGCCGCCCGCCATGTTTGAAGTCCAGCACCAGCTGGCGGGATCTGTCTTCATAGGCAAAGGCGGCTCGGGCCTTGTGAACTGCCGGAAGGCGGGCGGCGCAAGCCCCGCATTCTGCGCCCGCGCCGACCCAGTAGGCAAAGGGCAGACCGCAAGTGTCGCACCAGGGCGCATCGAGGAAATGAATATCGGCCCAGCTGGCCGCTTCCAGCTGTCCGGTGGCGCTGACAGGATTACCGGTGAGCGGCGATATCGGGGGCCAGATCAGATTGCCGACCGCAGTCCCGGCTTTTCTAACCGCGCCTAACGCGCCATATCGGACCCATGACTTCATCGCCCCCCGCCCTGTTTGATCGCCGCCTTTTGAGGCAGCGCCGCAACCGTGCCGCGCACAGCCTGCACGAATATGACTTCCTGTTGCAACGGGCGATCGACGATTTGCTCGATCGCGTCGAGAGTATCAGCCGCGATTTTCCGCGCGCACTGGTGCTGGGTGGAGGCGGCGCTGTGGGCCGTGCACTGAAAGACAGACCGGTCGCAGCGGCTAAGATCGGTGCGTTGATCGAAACCGATTTTGCAGAGCGGCTCGCGATCGATGCCTGCGTCGATGAAGAAGCCCTGCCCTTCGCCGATGAGAGCTTTGATCTGGTCCTCGCGCCGCTATCGCTGCACTGGGCCAATGATTTGCCGGGCGCGCTGATCCAGATCAACCGGGCGCTGAAAAGCGACGGCTTCTTTGCCAGCGCCGTGATTGGCGGTGCCAGCCTGAAGGAGTTGCGCCAGTCGCTGATGGCAGCGGAAAGCGAGCTGTATGACGGCGTTGCGGCGCGGGTTTCGCCTTTCGCCGATACTATGGACATGGCCGGGCTGTTGCAACGCGCGGGTTTTGCGATGCCGGTGACAGATGTCGACCGGGTGACGGTGCGCTATGGCAACGCCTTTGTGCTGATGCGCGATCTCCGGAAGATGGGCGAGACAAGTGTGCTGGCCGACCGGCCGCGCACGCCGCGGGGCAAGACATTCTTTGTGCGCATGGCGGAAATCTATTCAGAACGCTTTGCCGATCCGGACCGGAAAATCCGGGCGAGCTTTGAAATCATCCATGCCGGTGGCTGGGCGCCCCACCCCGACCAACCGCGGCCCAAACGACCGGGGTCGGCGACCGTGCGGCTGGCCGATGCGCTGGGGGTGACAGAGAAATCGGCGGGCGAGAAAGCCGGTCGCTAGAAGGCGGACCCGGCATTGGTCAGCATTTGCATGACCTGGGGCCCGATCAGGGTCAGGGCCGCGACGGTCAGAAACGCGATCAGGGCGATAATAATCGAGTATTCGATGGCCGTTGTGCCGGCCGTATCCATAGCAAAACGCTTTACAAGCGATCGCGAATTTCGGCGGCGAGCGGCTGATCGGCGGGCGCCAGATCGAAGTCCAGCAATTTTTCGGGTCTCGCCCAGGCAATCGCCTGACCTTCCTGAGGAGAGATGAATCCATCCCATCGGCGACATATGAATAACGGCATCACGAGGTGAAAGGCCTCGTAGGGATGAGAGGCAAAGGCGAAGGGCTGAAGACAGCTTTCGCATGGTTCGATCCCTAGCTCCTCGCGCAATTCCCGAACGATGGTCTGTTCGGGCGTTTCTCCAATCTCGACCTTGCCACCCGGAAATTCCCACTTCCCGGCCAGGGCCTTGCCAGTCGGCCTTTGCGCAATGAGCACCCGTCCGTCTGCATCACGCAGGGCGCAGGCTGCTACCAGCAAAACCGGCTTCACATCAGTCATATTGACAAATTGTCCTTAAAAACGCGTGAGCAAACAGGGTTAATTATCGTTATCCGCGGGCGCGTCCGGCTCATCATCATCGCCCGGAGTGTCGAGCACAATATCCGCCGTCCCGGGCACGGTGGTCTCCGATGCCTCGGGTTCGATCAGGTCTATGCTGGCGCTGTCCCGCAGATGATCAACGAGATTTGAAATGGTCTCGAATGTCAGAAACCGGACAATCGACCCGCGCATTTCTTCAAAGGCGGGACCCTCGGGTGACCGGCGATCAACGATATAGAGCAGATGCCATCCGGAAGCCGTCTCGACCGGTCCGGCGATTTCGCCTTGCTCAGAGGAAAAGGCGAGGGCTGCGATCTCCGGCAAAACGCCATCACGAGAGAAGTATCCCAGATCTCCGCCCTGAACGCGCGTGGCGATGTCCGTGGAATACTGTACCGCCAGTTCGGCGAAGTCCCGGCCATCATTAGCCAAACCGATAATGGCGTCCGCCGCTTCGCGCGTATCGACCAGAATATGCCGGGCGCGAATCTGCTCGCCGGGACGCGCAAGACCGGTTTGCTCGCTATACAGGCGCAGCGCCGCCTCTTCGGTGACCTGTTCGGCGATTTCCGTTTCCAGCAGAATGTTGCCGAGTATGCGCTCTTCGGCTGCGGCCAATCGTCTGCGGGCTTCTGGCGTATTCTGTAACCCCCGCCGCCGGGCCTCGATCGCCAGAAGGCGCTGATCGATCAATTCCTCGACGATGCGCCCATATTCGGGGTCATCGGCAGAAAGCTGCCCGCCCTCCTCGATCAGCCCCTGGGCAAAGGCTTCGCGTTGAACACCGGCATTGTAGATGATGGTCTGCTCGACCTGCGCCACCGCACTATCGGGGGGCGGCAAACCGGCAGTGCCGGTTTCAACAGTCTCGGGACTGCCGCAAGCTGATACCAGCAGCAAAACCACAAGGCTTGCCAAAGTCTTTGCCGAAGTAGGGATATTGCAGCCGCGTTTCATTGACACCTATACCGCGCGTCCTTAAGTCAAATCCGGTTTCAATGAAGCCGGTTTCGGGGGCGCGTCAAGCTGTTGACCCCGTATTTCCGGCCTCGCCCCGCCCGTTTGCACAGGTTTTTTCATGCTCTCCATTGCCCGTAGACTGTTCGGCTCTCCCAATGATCGCCGTATCAAGAAGCTTCAACCGCGTGTTGAAGCCATCAATGCGCTGGAACCGGAATTTGAAGCGCTGACAGATGATCAGCTGATCGGCAAAACGGCCGAATTCAAACAGCGGGTAGAAAATGGCGAGACGCTGGACAAGCTCTTGCCGGAAGCCTTTGCCGCCGTTCGCGAGGCCGCGAAACGCACCCTGGGCCAGCGCCATTATGATGTGCAGCTGGTCGGCGGCATCATCCTGCATGAAGGCGATATCTCCGAAATGAAAACCGGCGAGGGCAAGACCCTTGTCGCCACCGCACCGGTCTATCTCAACGCGCTGCTCGGCAAGGGCGTGCATGTCGTCACGGTGAATGATTACCTCGCCAGCCGCGATGCCGAATGGATGGGGCAGGTCTATGCCAAGCTGGGCATGACGACCGGCGTCATTCTCAATGGCTTGCAGGACGAGCAGCGCCGGCAGGCCTATGCCTGCGACATCACCTACGCCACGAATAACGAGCTCGGCTTCGATTATCTGCGCGACAACATGAAATACTCGCTGAAAGAAATGGTTCAGCGGGGGCACCATTACGCCATCGTCGATGAGGTTGACTCCATCCTGATCGATGAAGCGCGCACGCCGCTGATCATTTCGGGCCGGACCGAAGACAAGACCGACTTCTACAAGACGATGGACAGCATCATCCCGCTCCTGAGCGAGGAAGACTACGAAATCGACGAAAAATCGCGGTCCATCCTCATTACAGAAGACGGCAATGACAAGATCGAGGACTTGCTGCGCGAGCGTGGCCTTCTGGAGGAAGGTGATCTTTACGACGCCGAGAATGTGATGGTGGTGCACCACCTCAATCAGGCCCTGCGCGCCCACAAGGTTCACCAGATCGACAAGGACTATATCGTCAAGGACCGCAAAGTCGTGCTGATCGACGAATTTACCGGCCGTATGATGCCGGGACGCCGCCTGTCCAACGGGCTGCATCAGGCGATCGAAGCCAAGGAAGGCGCCGATATCCAGCCGGAAAACCAGACGCTGGCATCCATCACCTTCCAGAATTATTTCCGCCTCTACGACAAGCTGGCCGGCATGACCGGCACGGCCTCGACCGAAGCGGACGAGTTTCATTCGATCTATGGTCTGGGGCTGGCGGAAATTCCGACCAATCGCCCGATTGCCCGGATTGACGATGATGACGAAGTCTACCGCACGGCGCGCGAGAAGAATGAAGCCATCGTCACCGACATCAAGCAGGCCATCGAGAAGGGTCAGCCGGTTCTGGTCGGCACGGTCTCGATTGAAAAGTCCGAGGCGCTGGCCGAATTCCTGAAGAAGAAGAAGATCAAACATCAGGTCCTGAATGCCCGCTATCACGAACAGGAAGCGCGGATTATCGCGCAGGCCGGCGTGCCCGGTGCCGTCACTATCGCCACCAATATGGCAGGCCGCGGGACCGATATTCAGCTGGGCGGCAATGTCGATTATCGCCTGACCGACTGGATCGACGAACAGACAGAAAAAGGCACGGCGCCGGACGAAAAGGCGATTGAAGCCAAACGCGCTGAAATTTCCGCGGAAGTCAAAAAGCTGAAGGATCAGGCGCTTGCCGCTGGCGGGCTATACGTTCTGGCCACCGAGCGCCATGAGAGCCGCCGGATCGACAACCAGTTGAGGGGCCGCTCGGGCCGCCAGGGTGATCCGGGCCGGACCAAATTCTACATCTCGGTCGAAGACGACCTGTTGCGGATTTTCGCGCCGGAGCGCCTCGATACCATCATGCGGACGTTGGGCCTGAAAGAGGGCGAATCCATTCAGCACCCGTGGATGTCAAAAGCCATCGAGACCTCGCAGAAGAAGGTTGAGCAGCGCAATTTCGAGATCCGCAAGGACGTCTTGAAATACGATGATGTGATGAATGATCAGCGCAAGGCGATCTTCGAACAGCGCATCGAATTCATGACCGATGAAGATGTGTCGGATGTGATCAGCGATATGCGCCAGGAAACCGCCGAAGACATCGTCTCGCGCTTCATTCCGCCGAAAGCTCTGCCCGATCAATGGGATGTCGAAGGGCTGCATGCCGCCATCATCGAGACATTCAATCTCGATCTGCCGGTCAAGGACTGGGCCGAGGAAGAAGGCATTGCTGATGAGGAAATCGTCGAGCGCCTGACCGAGGCAGCAAACAATGCCTATGCCGTCAAGGCCTCAGAGACCGGCCCTGAATTGATGCGCCGCGTCGAAAAGCAGATTCTGTTGGAAACCATCGACAAGGGCTGGCGCGAACACCTTCAGCGGCTGGAATCCCTTCGCTCCATCATCGGGCTGCGCGGCTATGGCCAGCGCAATCCGCTGGATGAATACAAGACCGAAGCGTTCTCGCTGTTCGACCATTTGTTGAGCAGTCTGCGCGAGGATGTCACCAAGGTGATGATGAAAGTCCGTGTTACGGCGGCTCCGCCGAAACCGGCACCACCACCGGACATGAAAACCACTCACATCGATCCGCGCACGGGCCGCAATGAAATGGACAGCCCGGATGCCGGTCCGGTTGCGCCTCGTATTGCCCCGACGCTTCGGCGTACGTCCTCGGCCGGCAATCCGAATGACCCGGCGAGCTGGGGCAAGGTGCCGCGTAATGCGCCCTGCCCGTGTGGCTCTGGTAAGAAATTCAAGCAATGCCATGGCGCCATCAGCGGCCCCACCGTCTCGACCTGAGCCGCTCCGCCTGCGTGATGTGCAGATGGAGGAGTGCGCGGCCCTGTCCGCGCTCTGCCTGCGGTCCAAGGCGCATTGGGGATATGATGCCGAGTTTGTGGAGGCGTGCCGTCCCTATCTGAGGATAGAGCCGCATTGTGTCCGGGCGCATCATGCCTTCGTGGCACTGGATCATGAGGACCGGATTGTCGGCGTTTGCCAGATTGATCCCGGAAATGCCTCTGGCAATCTCGATCTTCTGTTCATCGAGCCGGATGCCATAGGCACCGGGGCCGGGCGTGTCCTGTTCCAGGAAGCGGCCCAGCGGCTGCGCGAAGCGGGCGTGGAAACCATGACGATATTGTCGGACCCGGATGCGCGCGGCTTTTACGAGGCGATGGGGGCAGTTTTCATCGCCGACCGGCCCTCGGATGTGTTTGAAGGCCGAAATCTGCCCTGGCTGGAAATGCGCCTCTAGAGCGGGACTCCATTAGACGGAACCATATCCTGAGTTAGTCAGGTAGTTGGCGCATTCGTCCGGGCTGATGAGGTCGAGGAGCTGGCCGGCTTTTCGCCATGTGTCCTCGGGGGTTCTAGGCTGGGCTTTGCGCATCAGATGCTTGAGCTTGGAGAAGACCTGCTCGATGGGGTTCAGGTCCGGGCTGTAGGGCGGCAGGAAGATCAGATGGGCGCCTCTGGCCCTGACGGCGGCCCTGGCGGCCTTGCCCTTGTGGCTGCCGAGATTGTCCAGGATCACCACCGCTCCAGCGGAAGCTCAGCCGGGGCGCTTCGCGGGATACGTCCGAGCGGATCAGCCCATATCGCTTCCACCGAGACCGCGTCGCCCTACCTTTTTGCGGAGCAGAGCAGTAGATCCCGCGCTCATGAAGCAGATCCTCCACATTCCGCAGCGAGAGCGGAAAGCGGATATACATCACTACTGCCAGGCGGATGATCTCGGGCCAAGTCTTGAAGTAGCGAAATGGGTTGGTCATACGGGCAGGATGCCCGGCCACGTCTAACGGGCTGTTTCCTCTGATGGGGTGGACGGCCCCGACCTACGGCATCGCAATGTGCCATGCTGGAGCTGTTAGACAGCAGCAACGGAAGGAACCGTCCACGATGACTCTTACAACAATCGGCATTGATCTGGCCAAATCTGTTTTTCAGCTTCACGGCGTTGACGCGCATGGTGAAGTCCTGTTCCGCAAGAAACTGCGCCGGAATGGCGTTCTGGATTTCCTGCGCGACCTGCCACCCTGCCTGGTCGGGCTGGAAGCTTGCGCCACAGCCCATTTCTGGGCCCGCGAGATCGGCGCATTGGGCCATAAGGTGAAGATGATCCCGCCGGCCTATGTGAAGCCCTACGTCAAGCGTCAGAAGAATGATGTGGCTGATGCTGAGGCGATCTGCGAGGCGGTGACGCGGCCCACCATGCGATTTGTTCCGGTCAAGAGTGCGCAGCGCCAGGGTGTGATGATGCTGCACCGGACGCGCGATCTCCTGATGCGCCAACGCACCATGGTGCTCAATGCGATCCGCGGCCATCTGGCCGAGTTCGGCATCATCACAGCGCAGGGTCCACACAAGCTGGCCGCTCTGCTCGAAGCGATGCGCGATGAGGAGATGCCCGGCTTGCCAGACATCGCTCGCTCGGCCCTGAGCAGCCTGATGGCCCAGCTCGATAATCTGGCGGCTGAGATCCGTGCACTGGAGCGTCGGCTCATGGCCTGGCACCGCGAAGATGAAACCAGTCAGCGACTGGAGACCATACCTGGCGTAGGCCTGATCACGGCGACCGCACTGTCCGCGAGCATACCCGACCCATCGGTGTTCAAGTCCGGACGCCAGTTCGCCGCCTTCCTTGGGCTGGTGCCACGCCAGAACTCGTCGGGTGGTAAGGACCGTCTGGGGTGCATATCAAAGATGGGCGATGGATATCTGCGCAGGCTTCTTGTGGTGGGGGCGACCTCGGTCATCCGGCGCGTTGGCACCAACACGTCGGCAACGGGCAACTGGGTCAGGCGTCTGCTGGAGCGCAAGCCGGCACGCGTAGCCACTGTGGCGATGGCCAACAAGACCGCGCGCATCGCCTGGGCGGTGCTGGCACGCGGCGAGACCTATCGGGCACCTGCAATGGTGTGAAACAGAGCATGCGGTAGCCCACACGGCACCGCTGAAGAGATGCGAGGGCAGATGTAAGTGATGATGATCAAACGGGGCCGCAGCTGAGGAAAACCCGAGGCGTTGTCAGGGCGTAAGAGCTCGATCCTCTGAGAGGGATCTCAGCACGCGGACTTCATCAGGGCCAGCGGTCATCGCTACCGCGTCAATAGGCCGGACACATGACCGCAACCCGCAATGATCAAAAGTCACCCAAATCAACCCTTGCTAAACGGGGGCCGTCCACACATGACAGCGCCCGCTCCGGAGTTCTGTCAGATTAATCGCCCCGTCATTAGGTTTGGCTCCAATATGGGGCTCAGGTCACGGTAGAGCTGGTTGGAGATTGCATAAACTTTTCTTGTCCGTCGGCCCTGAGCGCTGAATCATATTCACGGCTTCTGACAGTTGTGTTAACCTTCTTGCCTGTCAGGCTTTGGAGATGCACATGTCAAGAACAGGATTGATTGTAGCAGTTCTAGTGGTGAATATGCTTGGGTCAGTGACTGAGGCGCAAAGCCGGTCCCAGCCTGCTCAGCCGCAACGCCCGGGGCTTACCGCCCAACCAGTGGATGCCGGCGGACAGCTCAGCTGCATAATTCAGGGTGCCCACGTCACCGAAACGGCCGTTGTCCTGTCATGCTTCAGGAATGGCAATCCAAGCCATTACAGCGCCGTTTTCACTCCCGGTGAAGGGTCAGGAATTGGTGCGGTGCTCGGCCAGATCCTTTCGCCGGGGATGACCACCAGCGGTTTCCCTGAGTCGGTCCAGTTCGGCATTGTCGTCCGCCCGGCTACGCGCGCCACCCGCGACCAGTGTGCCATTGTTATGGGGCCGAGCTTTGAGACAGGCACCTATGGTGAGTGTTGGCGCGCCATTTCTATCGGTCGGGGCTTCCGCTAGACGGCCTTTGACTTAGAGCGGGGCTCCATTAGACGGAACCATATCCTGAGTTAGTCAGGTAGTTGGCGCATTCGTCCGGGCTGATGAGGTCGAGGAGCTGGCCGGCTTTTCGCCATGTGTCCTCGGGGGTTCTGGGCTGGGCTTTGCGCATCAGATGCTTGAGCTTGGAGAAGACCTGCTCGATGGGGTTCAGGTCCGGGCTGTAGGGCGGCAGGAAGATCAGATGGGCGCCTCTGGCCCTGACGGCGGCCCTGGCGGCCTTGCCCTTGTGGCTGCCGAGATTGTCCAGGATCACCACATCGCCGGGTGACAGGGTGGGAGCCAGGATCTGCTCGACATAGGCCTGGAAGAACGCGCCGTTGATCGGGCCGTCGATCACGAAGGGCGCCTCGATCCGGTCATGGCGCAGGGCGGCGATGAAGGTCAGGGTCTTCCAGCGGCCGTGGGGCGCATACCCCTTCAAGCGCCGCCCCCTCGGCCCCCAGCCGCGCAGCGGCGCCATATTGGTCTTCACCCAGGTTTCATCGAGGAAGATCAGCCGCCGCGGATCGATCCGCCCCTGCCGGCTCATCCAGCGCGCCCGCTTGCGCGCCACGTCAGGACGCGTCTGCTCCTCGGCCAGCAGAGTTTTTTTTGAAGCTCAGGCCCTCGTCATGCAGGAACACCCAGACCGCACGCGGCTGGGTCTTGATCCCGCGCTCCGCCAGCTCCGCAGTCAGGCCCCTCAAGGTCACCGGCCCCGACGCGACCCGATCGCGAAGCCACTCGGCGACCTCCCCGGACAGGGTTCGCCGCTTGTGGCCGCCGATCCGGCCCCACGCCAAAGACCCCGTCTCGCGCTCGCGCTTGACCCACTTCGACACGCATGACGGGCTGATCTCAAGCGCCGCGGCAATCTCGCGATGCGTCTCGCCCCGCGCCTTGCGCGCCATCGCGCGCTCACGAAGATCCATCGAATAAGGAGCCGTCATTCATGCTGGCCTCCCATCCAGCATGAAGCTTGAATCACATCCCAAGGCCCTTGGGAATCCCGATTCCATGAAATCGGGTCATGCTCTAGTTTTCATTCGCCTCAAGGCGGCCAATGGCGAGGAAACGTTCGCGGCGGCGGGCGCGCAGATCACTGGCGCGCAAGCCTTCAAGACCGGACAAAACCGAATCGATCTTCTCACCAATCTTGCGGACCGTGTCATCGGGCGCGCGATGGGCACCGCCAATCGGTTCCTTGACGATATGGTCGATAATCTTGAGCTCCTTGAGATCCTGCGCCGTGATCTTCATGGCAATCGCGGCATCCCGGGCGCGCGCAGAATCCTTCCACAGGATGGAGGCGCAGCCTTCCGGTGAAATCACCGAATAGATGGAATGCTGGAGCATGATGATGGAATTGGCGCTCGCCAGTGCCACGGCGCCGCCGGAACCGCCCTCACCGGCAATCACGGAGATCAGCGGCACGCCCAGCGTCAGGCAGCGCTCGGTGGAGCGGGCAATGGCCTCGGCCTGGCCGCGCTCTTCCGCACCCACACCGGGATAGGCCCCTGCCGTATCGACAAAGGTCAGGACGGGCATCTTGAACTTTTCGGCCATGTCCATCAGGCGGATCGCCTTGCGATAGCCTTCCGGACGGGCCATGCCGAAATTGTGCTTCAGGCGTGACTGGGTATCGCGGCCCTTTTCATGGCCCATGACCACAACCGAGCGGCCATGAAAACGGCCCATGCCGCCGACAATCGCCGGATCCTCGGAGAAGCGGCGATCCCCGCACAATTCCTCGAAATCCTCGATCAGGAGGCGGCGGTAATCGCGGAAATGCGGACGCTCCGGATGCCGGGCGACCTGGGTCTTGCGCCAGGGGTCGAGCTTTTCATACAGGCTGGCCAGCTGATCGGCCGATTTCTGGCGCAGCTTGGCGATCTCGTCGGCCACATCGGGCACGTCAGCCGTATTGGACGCGGCCAACGTTTCCAGCTCCTCGATCTTGGCATCGAGTTCGGCAACGGGGCGTTCAAAATCGAGATAGGTCCGGGTCGGGTCTGACATATAGCCTGTCTTGTTATTCATCCGGTTGCGGTAGCGCCCGGCAACCTAGCTATCCCCAATGCAAGGAACAAGCCGTGTCTGCGGTTGTTGTCAGCGCTTTGCCAGCGGATGGGCCGTCTCCACCAGGGTCCGCAAACGCTCCTCTAGAACATGGGTGTAGATCTGGGTCGTGGAAATATCGGCATGGCCCAGCAAGGCCTGTACACTGCGCAGGTCCGCCCCGTTCGCCAGCAGATGCGTCGCGAAGGCATGCCGCAAGACGTGCGGCGATATCTTTTTCGGATCGAGCCCGGCGGCCAGCGCGATCTCTTTCAGGATGCGGGCGAACTGCTCGCGGGTCAGATGACCGTCGGCCGCACTGGAAGATGGAAAAAGGAATCGCTGCGCGCGGGCTTTCTGCGACGGCTTTGCCTTGGGCAGATGCGTCTCGCGAACGGCCAGATACGCGGTAATGGCCTCCAGAGCCGGAGGGGTGAGCGGAACCAGCCGCTCCTTGCCACCCTTTCCGGTCACGTAGATGGCGCTCTCCGAGCGGGCAATGGCATTCAGCGGCAGGGAGACCAGCTCGCTGACCCGCAATCCACCGGCATAGAGAATTTCCAGCAGAGCCCGGGCGCGCAGGCCGCGGGCACCGTCCAGCCTGTCGGCGGCCTCGAACAGCGCATCGACATTTTTCTCCGACAGGACTTTGGGCAGAGGCCGGCCCTGTTTCGGGCCCGACATGGATCGTGCCGGATCATCGCTGCGCGTGCCTTCCGACAGCAAAAAGCGATAAAACCGCCTTGTGGCTGACAAACGCCGGGCCGCCGTGGAAGCCGCGAGGCCTTCGCGCGCCATTTCAGCGAGACAAGCTTCCAGATGACGCGTATCGGCCTCGATCATCTCCGTGCCATGCGAGGATAGCCGCAGCGACATATCTTCCAGATCCCGGCGATAGGCATCCAGTGTGTTTTTTGCGGCCCCGCGCTCTGCCGCCATCATGTCCAGGAACAGATCGATCAGCTGGCCGTCGTTCACGCCAGCTCCACGATCAGGCGTTCCAGCATGATGGAGAGGGCGATATCACGCAGGCCGACCCGGTCGAGCGCGGCGGTAATCCGCATCAGCTCCAGAGGCGTGGCCCCCGCCGGACCTTCATCAAGCACCTGCGCGGCCAGCAAGGCCGTTTCCGCACGGGCACCTGAAAGCGCAGCGGCATCCATCGCCGCCAGCGCCGGAGACACATTCACGGCGGGGGAATTGAATAGCGCCAGACGCAAATCCGCCGGAGCGCCGGCACCCAGGCCGGCGAGGCCTGCAACGTCACCCAGACCTTGCGGACCGGCTTCCAGACGCGCCTGAATGAGGGCGGCCGACATCGAGCGGCGAATGTGGTCCTGGGCGATACTGAAGGCCAGATCCAGACCGACCAGATAGGACGGCGATGGTGGATTCCATTGAGGACGATCCTCCGACGGCGTGTCCATGATCATGTCCGGCTTGGTGGGGTCATAATGCGTCGGGAGCTGTCGCAGCGGCGGGCCCTCTTCAAGCGCCTGCCGCCAATCGCGTGCAGTCGCCAGATCGCCCACAGCGAGCGCGGCCAGCGCAAAGCGTCCACCGAATTCGATGGTCTCATACGCCACGGGCAGGGTCGCAACTTCGCGGCCATAGCGGCGCGCCACCCGCATGAATTCATTGTCCCGGTCGGCTTCCTGAAGCGCAATGCCCAGCGCCTGAGCGGCGACAAGCCGGTCATAATCCTGACGGATCAGCTGATCGAGGCGTTCATCGCGCGCCACGCCTTCCTGCATGGACAGACCTTCAAGCGCGAGAGCGGGCTCGACTTCCAGCTCCGGCCGGCTCGAATTGGCCTCGGCGACATCGACCAGCCATTGCGGTGCTCCGGTCAGATCCACCACGGGCCGCCCTTCTGCCGGTGAGACAGCGGCCAGCGCCCAATCCAGACCGGTATCCGCGGTAACGTTATTGACCGTCCAGCTGCCGATGGTGATGGCATAGAGCAGGCCGTCATAGTTGTCGTCCGGCTCGCTGGCGCGTGCCAGATCGGCGGACAATTCCGCCGCCGCATCCTCGCCATTGAGGGCATGGCAAAAGGCGCGCGCGCGCAGCCAGTAGGGCTGGTCGCGGCCGACAATCAGACCGTTCGTCGTCCGGCAGCCGGCATCCCCTGCGGCCAGCGCGAAAGCGGTTTCCGCATGCAAGCGGGCCAGATTGGGCGCGCGGTCTAGGCCGGGCGTGCGTTCGAGCAGGCTATAAACCGCTTCGGCACCGGACGCGGCGAGCAGACGGTCGGCGCGAAGTGTCGCCAGCGCTTCATTGCCGCGGCCGCCCTGTGGCGGTGAGCCTCCGGACAAGAGTGCGAGCGCGACGAGATTGGCGCGAGAGGGCGATGAATACCCTTCGCTGCTGGCGGACGGCAGGACTTCCAGCGCATTGAGTGCTGTCTGGACGGTTGAGCCCGCCCAGAGATTGTCGCCGAGGCCGTTCTGCGCGACGCCGACTTCCAGCGGATCGAGCGCGCCCAGCTGACGGACCTCGATGTCCTGGCGGGCGTGAACGGCGGAACTGCCCGCCATCAGGAGAAGGGCGAAACTAGCGAGATAATTGGTCGGTGACATCAACGCGGACCTCTTCGGTTTGCGGTTCCAGACCGCCGCCAATCATGGCAAGGACAAAAAATCCTCCCACCAGAACGACGACGCCGACAAGCAGGGCTATCAGTGTGTTACGCATTGCATGCTCCACGGCTTATCGTCACATTACGGGTGAATGCGGCAATTTCCAGACCAAGGCTGACGGCTATATGATGTTCCAATGAGTGAAGATTCTGCTGATTTGCCGCCCGCCGCGCGTCCCATCGTGCTGGTCGGGCTGATGGGCGCGGGCAAGACCACGGTCGGCCGCCGCCTCGCGGCTGCGCTGAATCTGCCTTTTGTGGACGCCGATGAGGAGATCGAGAAAGCCGCGGACCGACCGGTGGCGGAAATATTCACCGATTTCGGTGAAGCCGCTTTTCGCGATGGCGAACGCCGCGTCATTGCCCGGCTTCTGGATGAACCGCAGGCGGTGATTGCACTGGGCGGCGGGGCTTTCGTGAATGACGAGACGCGCCGGCTGGTTCGCGAGAAAGCGATTTCGGTCTGGTTGAAGGCTGATCTGGATACGCTGATGGAGCGGGTGTCCCGGCGGGATACGCGGCCGCTTTTGCACACCGAAGACCCGCGCGCCGTGATGGCCGACCTTATGGCAAAGCGCGAAGCCGCCTATGCCGAAGCCAATCTCCAGATACAGGGCGATACCGGACCGCATGCGACCGCCGTCAATCGTATTCTGGAGGCGCTGGTTGATTACGGCTTCGAGGCGAAGGCCGTAGATGACTGAAACCATTGCCATTGATCTGGGCGGGCGCAGCTATGATGTGATCGTCGGCGAGGGCGCGCTGGAAGCGGCGCGGCCACATAGCGTATTTCGCTCCGAACGCCGCTTTGCCATTCTCGTGGATGCGCATGTGGCGCAGCTCCATGCCAAGAAAATCACGGCGGCCCTGGCGGGCATTTCTCTGGCCGGAGAGGCGATTGAAATTCCAGACGGCGAGCGCGCGAAATCCTTCGGTCAGCTGGAAACCGTGCTGGGCCGTATGCTGGACTGCGGGCTGGAGCGCGGCGATGCTGTTTTGGCCATCGGCGGGGGTGTTACCGGCGACCTCGCCGGGCTGGCTGCGGCCCTCTACAAGCGCGGCATTGATGTCATCCAGATTCCGACGACCCTGCTGTCGATGGCGGATTCTTCGGTCGGCGGCAAAACCGCGATCAACATGCCGCAGGGCAAAAACCTGGTCGGTGTGTTTCACCAGCCGAGCCTCGTGATCGCCGATCTCGCTTTTCTGTCGACCCTGCCCGGCCGGCAGATGAAAGCGGGCTATGCCGAGATCATCAAGGCGGCGCTGATTGGCGACGCCGACATGTTTACGGATCTGGAAGCCTCAAAAGGCCCCGATCATCTTCAAGCCCACCTCAAGACGGCCATCGCTTTCAAGGCGAAGATTGTCGCGGCCGACGAAAGAGAGGCCGGCTCACGCGCCTTGCTCAATCTCGGACACACATTCGGTCATGCGCTGGAAAGCGAGGCGGCGGGCCAGCTGCTGCACGGTGAAGCGGTCGCTGCCGGTATGGCGCTGGCCTTTGACTATTCGGCCCGGCTGGGCCTCTGCCCGGAGGCGGATGCGAAGCGGGTGGGCGGCCACCTGCAGCGCACAGGTCTGGAAACACGGCTGTCTGCCCTGCCGGGTGCGCCCTTTTCAGCGGAGTCTATGCTGGAGCGTATGCGCCATGATAAGAAGAATTCAGGCGGCGCGATCCGCCTCGTCCTTGCACGCGGCATTGGCAATGCCTTTATCCACGATCAGACCGATCCGGCTGATCTCCTCAACTTTCTGAAAGACCAGATACAATGACCGAGACATGGATCCTGATTTCGCTTGGCGGAATTGTGCTCCTCCTGTTTATGTCCGCCTTTTTCTCGGGCTCGGAGACCTCCCTCACCGCTGTTTCGCGGGCGCGGATGTTGCAGCTGGAAAAGGAGGGCCAGCATGCTGCGCGGCGGGTGACGCTGCTGACCGAGGACCGGGAGCGGCTGATCGGCGGCATTCTGCTGGGCAATAACCTCGTCAACATTCTCGCCTCCGCCATGGCGACGGCGGTCTTCCTGGAGGTCTTCGGCGAGCACGGTGTCGTCTATGCGACGCTGGTGATGACGGCACTTGTGCTGATTTTCGCGGAAGTTCTGCCCAAGACCTATGCCTTGTCGAACCCTGACCGGTTTGCGCAAGCGGTCTCGCTGCCCATCCTGCTGTTTGTCCGCATTTTTGCACCGATCGTCGGCACGGTTCAGGCCATTGTCCGCTTTGCCCTGAGGTTGATGGGCGCGCGAGTGGAAGGCCCTGTCCTGTCTTCGCACGATGAATTGCGGGGTCATATCGACCTGCACCACCAGGAAGGCGGCGTTGTGAAAAATGACCGCGACATGCTGGGCGGTGTGCTCGATCTGCGCGAGTTGACGGTCGATGATGTGATGGTACACCGTAAGAATATCACGATGATTGATGCCGGGCTGCCGATGGGCGAAATTGTTGCCGCGGCGCTTAACAGTCCGCATACTCGCCTGCCGCTTTACAAGGACGATGCCGAAAACATTGTCGGCGTCCTGCATGCGCGCGATCTCGCAAGAGCGCTGCTCAATGCGGGCGGCGATGCCACTGCGATCGACCTCAATACGGTCATGCGCGAGCCCTGGTTCGTGCCGGAAACGACAGAGCTTCTGGATCAACTCAATGCTTTTCGCGAAAAGCGCGAACACTTTGCGCTGATCGTCGATGAATATGGCGCACTGATGGGTCTGGTGACGCTGGAGGATATTCTCGAAGAGATTGTCGGCGAGATCGAGGACGAGCACGATATCGTCGTCGACGGCGTGCGCATGGAGTCCGAGGGCGTCTGGATGGTCGACGGGCATACGCCCATTCGCGACGTTAATCGGGCTCTGGACTGGGATTTGCCGGATGAGGAAGCGGTCACCATGGCCGGGCTCGTCATTCATGAAAGCCAGACCATTCCGGAACCGGGACAGGTCTTCAGCTTTCACGGCGCCCGATTTGAAATCATCGAACGCGTTCGCAATCAGATCATCCTGATGCGGGTTCAGGAATTGCCGGAAGAGGCCTAGCGCTTCAGCTTCTGGAACAGGATTTCGAGCCCGTTTAGGAAAGCGGAGCGGTCACGCGGGGTATAGGGCCGGCCGCCCCCGCCCTCCATGGCGCCCGCCGAACGCAAATCCGTCATCAGATTGCGGGTCGCCAGAACGGACCCGATATTGTCGGCATCAAAGGCCTTGCCCTTGTGATCAATGACCAGACCGCCCGCCTTCAGGCAGCGGTCGGCGAGCGGAATATCGCTGGTCACGCAGATATCGCCCGGTCCGATATGCTCCGCGATCCAGTTATCCGCCGCATCCGCGCCTTCCGGCACGATGACCAGTTGCGCCCACGGGCTTTGCGGACGGCGCAGACCGCCGTCGCAGACGAGTTTCACCTCGGTCTCGTGACGCTCGGCCACGCGAATCGCTTCGTCCTTCACCGGACAGGCATCGGCATCGATATAGAGGGTCATGGTGTTTCCTTATTGCCTCTCGCCGAGGATTCAAGCGCCGCACCCAATTTCCCTCGCCCCCTTCAAGGGGAGAGGGTAGGGTGAGGGGGTAAGGCATCCAAATCGCGAAATCGTTTGCAGAATGAAGCGCGAGCTGGAAAAGGCCCCTCACCCTCGAAACCGGATTGACCATCCGGTTTCTCTTCCCTCTCCCCGCAAGCGGGGCGAGGGAAAACTAACGCACCGTCATGCGCAGGGCGTGAACCGGGCCGGCCAGCTCCTCGGCCAGGGCCTTGTTGATGGCGCGCTGGCGTTCCACGCGGGATAATCCGGCCAGAGCGGTAGCGGAGATGTCAACGTGAAAATGGCTCTGCCCGCCATCGGGCGCGCCGGCATGTCCGGCATGCAGAGCGCTCTCATCGGTGACGGTCAGCGCCTCCGGAGAGAAGGCCGCCCGCAGCTTGTTTTCGATCTGTTGCTGAACTTCACCCATCAATTACACCTCCGCTTAGTTGCCGCTTAATCCGTGTCGCCCCATACTTACGCATATGGAAGGCGATTTTAACTACAAGCCGCGCTTTAAAGACATCCGCATCAAGCCGCCGAGCGATCAGGCGGCACCTGAGGAGCGGGTGTGTGAATGGCCGGGCTGCCGCGCGCATGGCGATAGCCGTGCACCCAAGGGCACTGCCGATCTGAACGATGTGCACTGGTTCTGCAAGAGCCATGCGGGTCAGTACAACAAATCGTGGAATTTCTTCGAGGATATGGACGAGGACGCCGTCGCCGCCTTCAACGCCTCGGCGCATTATGGTCACCGCCCGACCTGGAATTTCCGTTCCAATACCGGCAAGCGCGCGAAAGCGGGCAAGGCGTCCAAGGATTTCCGGGACGGATTTACCGATCCCTACAACCTGTTCGGCAAGCGTCCGGAAAACGATGTGCCGCCCGAAGAGCGCCGCAAACGCTATGGCAAGCTGCAATCCATGGCGCTTGAAACGCTGAATCTGGATGGCAGCGAGAGCAAGGGCATCATCAAGAAGCGCTATGCTGAGATGGTGAAACGCTTTCACCCCGACGCCAATGGCGGGGACCGCTCGTCAGAGGAACAGCTGGGCCGGGTGATTCACGCCTATCAGATCCTCAAAAATGCGGGAATGGCGTAACAGCTTGTGAGCAGGTGCGGTCTTCCCGCGCCCGCAAGGCCCGTGCTAGTCAGACACTCCACATGAAAACCGTGCTGGATACCGGCGCGATTCACCCGATATATGAGTGCCATGAGTGATAATTTTCCCCTGAATGAACCCGATATCGTCGCCGATTGCGAAGCCCTGTTCGGCTTCGACCCCGGCTTCGAGGTCATGGCCTTTTCGCAAGCTGACGAACATTCACCGCCCGTCGACCCGGCCTATGTGTTTGATCCGGCGACCACGCGCGCCATTCTGGCGGGCTTTGCGCGCAATCGCCGGGTGATGATCCAGGGCTATCACGGCACCGGCAAATCCACCCATGTGGAACAGGTCGCCGCGCGCCTGAAATGGCCGATGATCCGGATCAATCTGGACAGTCACGTCTCGCGTATCGACATGGTCGGCAAGGACGCCATCGTGTTGCGCGATGGCAAGCAGGTCACCGAATTCCAGGAAGGTATTCTGCCCTGGGCGCTGCAACGTCCTGTCGCTCTCCTGTTTGACGAATATGATGCCGGCCGCCCGGATGTGATGTTCGTGATCCAGCGCGTGCTGGAATCCGCAGGCTCGCTGACCCTTCTGGACCAGACCAAGGTGATCCGCCCGCACCCCTATTTCCGTCTGTTTGCGACGACCAATACGGTCGGGCTCGGCGATACGACGGGCCTCTATCACGGCACCCAGCAGATCAATCAGGGTCAGATGGACCGCTGGTCGATTGTCGCGACGCTGAATTATCTGCCGGCGACGCCGAGAAGAGATCGTGCTCGCCAAGAACCTGCTCGGATAAGGCCGCGACCGATGAGGGCAGGAAAACCATCGCCGACATGGTGAAGGTGGCGGATATGAGCCGCGATGCCTTCATGAATGGCGACATCTCCACCGTGATGAGCCCGCGCACCGTGCTGACATGGGCGGAGAATGCCGACATTTTCGGCGATATCGGCCATGCCTTCCGCCTGACATTCCTCAACAAGTGTGACGAGCTGGAGCGCCCGACGATTGCGGAATTCTACCAGCGCGTCTTCGGCGAGGATCTGCCCGAAGCGCCGCTGAAACCCTCGCCCGCGAAACCCGCCAGCGCGGCGTAGGCCGTGAAATGACCGATAATCCCCTCGCCGATGCGTTCAAACGCGCCCTTGCCATTTCCGCCCGGGCGATTGCCCAGGACAAGGATCTGGAAGTGCGCTTTGGCGGCGAGATTGCGAGCTATGCCAAGGGCAAGATGACCCTGCCCAATCCGGGCGAGGTCGATGCCGGATCAGCCAAGGCCGCGCGCGGGCGCTCCGACGCCATGGCGCTGAAATTGCTGCATCACAACAAGCAGACCTGGGCCGAGACATTGCCGCCAGGATCACAGGCCCGGGCCATCTTCGATGCCGCCGAGCAGGCGCGCGTGGAAAGTCTGGGCGCGAAGGCCATGCGTGGCGTGGCGGCCAATCTGGAAGCCGCGCTGGAGGCGAAAGCCGTCCAGAAAGGCTGGAACCGCGTCGAGGACCGCCAGCAAGCGCCGCTGAACGAGGCCGTCGGCCTGATGATCCGCGAGCGCATTACCGGCCGCCCGACGACCAAGCTGGCCGAAGGGCTGATGACGGTCTGGCGCGAGGATCTGGAAACCCGCGCCGGCGAGGCGCTGGATGCGCTGGCGCAAAGCGCGGATGATCAGAAAGCCTTTGCCAAAGCCCTGGAAGAAGTGATCCGCGATCTCGACCTCGCCGATGAGCTTGGCGGCGATCCGGAAGACTCCGACAGCGATAATGACGAGGATGCCGGCACCGAGCGCGAGCAGCAGACCGGCGAGGAGGACGGCGATTCGCAGCCTGACAGCGATCAGGGCGAGGATGTCGACGCCGACGGCGACAGCGCCGATGAGGACGAGATCGACTATCAGTCCGACGAGACGCTGGGCGAGCTGGACAGCGACGAGGAGGCCGGTGAGGCGGCGCGTGCCGAACGGCCGAACTATGCCCGCTTCGAGGACCGGCCGGCCGAGAGCTATCGCATCTTCACCACCAAGTTCGATGAAATCATCCGCGCCGAGGATTTGTGCGATGAAGAGGAGCTGGCCCGCCTGCGGCGCTATCTCGACCAGCATATGAAGGGCGTGGAGAATGTCGTCGGGCGTCTTGCCAACCGCCTGCAACGTCGCCTGATGGCGCAGCAGACGCGCTCGTGGAGCTTTGATCTGGAGGAAGGTGTGCTGGACCCGGCGCGCCTGACGCGGGTGGTCACCGACCCGACTTCACCGCTCTCCTTCAAGCAGGAGCTGGAAACCGATTTCCGCGACACGATTGTCACCCTGCTGATCGACAATTCCGGCTCGATGCGGGGACGACCGATCATGACGGCGGCGTCTTGTGCCGACATTCTGGCCCGAACCCTTGAACGCTGCGGCGTGAAGACCGAGATTCTCGGCTTCACCACGCGCTCCTGGAAGGGCGGACGCGCCAAGGAAGCCTGGGTCGAGGCCGGCAAGCCGGTCAATCCGGGCCGCCTCAATGATATCCGGCACATTGTCTATAAAAATGCCGACGAGCCGTGGCGGCGCTCCCGCGTCAATCTCGGCCTGATGATGCGCGAAGGCCTCTTGAAAGAGAATATCGACGGCGAGGCCCTGTTGTGGTCCTGGAAGCGCCTTTCCATGCGCCCGGAACAGCGGCGCATCCTGATGGTGATTTCCGATGGTGCGCCGGTAGATGATGGCACGCAATCCGCCAATCCCGGCGCCTACCTGGAACGGCATCTGCGCGAGATGATCGCCATGGTCGAGCGCCGCAAACAGATGTGGAATTGCTGGCCATTGGTATTGGCCATGATGTGACGCGCTATTACCGGCGCGCGGTGACCATCACCGATGTCGAGCAATTGGGCGGGGCGATGACCGAACAGCTGGCCGCCCTCTTCGACAAGGACGGGCCGGGCCTTCGCGGGCCTGACATCAATGCGTCATCATCAAA
Organism: Hyphobacterium sp. CCMP332; assembly: GCF_014323565.1. NCBI lineage: Bacteria > Pseudomonadati > Pseudomonadota > Alphaproteobacteria > Maricaulales > Maricaulaceae > Hyphobacterium > Hyphobacterium sp. CCMP332. Next base: position 203,146 of record NZ_CP058669.1, on the reverse strand, counting down.
AGGTACACGCGGACTGACCAAGGCCGACTGGGCCGAGCTGGGAGCAAAAGTGTGAGATTTCTGACCGGATTTGCCGCCACCCTGATACTCGCTGCCGGCCTCGCGGCCTGTTCCAATGATCCAGGTGCCAGTCCGATCCGGATCGAGACCGACAAGGTCGCGCTCTATCCCGATATGCCGGAAAGGCTGGATGTCGGCGTGCTGGAATATCGCGGCGGACTGGTGCTGACCTCGCCGGATGACCGTTTTGGCGGACTGTCGGGTATGGAGATTGAAGGCGATCGTCTGCTGGCGATATCCGATTCCGCCTACTGGCTGACCACAAATCTGGAGTTCGATGATGCGGGCCTGCTAACCGGTCTGTCGAACGCGTTTTATGCCCCGATGCTGGACGCGAATGGCCAGCCGCTGGTGGACCGTGCCGCCGATGCCGAGGGCCTTGCTGCGCTGGGCAATGGCGCCTATGCCATCAGCTTCGAACGCGAGCACCGTATGGCGCGCTATGACATCTCACCGGACTGGTCCGGGGTCGCCATCGCCACGCCCACACCCATCACACCGCCGCGTGGCACGGACCGGCTGCGCGATAATGGCGGGATTGAAGGCCTGGCCTCCGCCGATTATGGCCTCTGGGCCGGCGTGGAATATCCCATCATTGACGGCCGGCCCCATACGCTGTGGGTAATGCCCGATGACGGAGAAGCCACCGGCCTGCCCTATCCGGCGGAATCCGGATTTGGCGTGACCGGTCTGGATCGCGGACCGGATGGCGACATCTATCTGCTGGAGCGCATCTATATCAGCGGCGTCGGCAATACGGTCCGCATCATGCGCTTTGGCGAGTTCAGTCTGGAAACCGAGGAACAGCGCAACAATATCGATACGCTTGCCGTGCTGACGCCGGACATGACCGTCGACAACTTCGAAGGCATTGCGGTCGGCGAGGTGAATGGCGAGATGCGCCTCTTCATCCTCTCGGACGACAATTACAATGGGACCCAGCGGACGCTGTTGCTCAGCTTTGCGATCGCAGAGTAGCAGGCCGGGACCGGTTCCCCATCGTTTTCTCCCTGCTTGCCCGGGGGGAGTGGCCTGAAAGGCCGAGGGGGGCTGGCCCCCTCCGTCAGCTTCGCTGCCACCTCCCCCATAAACAGGGGAGGAAAAATGACACCAGCTTACTCCGCCTGCCAGACGATCTCGCCATCCAGCACCGTCATCACCGGTTCCACCGTCAGAATGTCTTCCTCGGGAATGGTCATGATGTCGTCCGAAAACACCGTGAAATCCGCGCGCAGGCCTTCCACGATGCGGCCCACTTCATCCTCACGGAAAGAGGCATAGGCCGGCCATGCGGTGAACATGCGCAGGGCTTCATCCCGCGTCACCGCCTGATCCGGGCGCCAGTCTTCAGTCTGCGTTCCATCCAGCGCGCGGCGGGCCACGGCGGCGTAGAATTCGATGCGCGGATCCCCCCGCTCGACCGGTGCATCAGATCCGCCGGCAATCACGACGCCGGAATCGATCAGCGCGCGCCAGGCATAGGCCCCGTCCAGGCGGTCCTGGCCCAGACGATCCGGGGCGAAGAAGAGGTCGCCAATCGCGTGACTGGGCTGCATGGAGGGGATGACGCCGAGCTCGGCGAAGCGCGGAATATCAGCGGGATCAACGATCTGGGTGTGTTCGTCGCGCCAGCGGGCATCGGCAATCGCGCGCTGATCTTCCGGCACGGCGGACTGTGCTTCCTCGATCCAGTCGAGCAGGAGCTGATTGCCGCGGTCGCCGATGGCGTGGATGTTGAGCTGAATGCCCTCCTGAAGCGCTGTGACCATGCCGGAGAGCGTTTCATCCTCGCGGCTGAGCATGAGGCCGGAATTGGCCGGATCATCGCTGTAGGGCGCGAGAAGCGCCGCACCGCGCGATCCCAGTGCGCCATCCATATAGAGCTTGATCGCGCGGGCGATCACCCGGCGGTTGTCGCTGGTGACATGGCCATCGCGCACCAGCGGGCCGAAAGCGTCCGGATTGGCGGAGATGTAAACACGAACCGGCAAGTCTTCCGACATCGCCTCGATCATGGCCACATCGGCCCAGGGCACCGACATGTCATGCGCGCCGGTCCAGCCATAGCGCGCGGCCGACCAGGCCCCTTCCATATAGACATTGGCGCGGTCTTCGCCTTCAAAATTGCTACCCAGCGCGCCAACCGGGCCCATGGCTGCATCAATCAGCATGCCGGTGGGCTCGCCCTCTTCATCGCGCAGGATATCCCCGCCCTCGGGCGCGACGCTGTCAGCGGTGATGCCGGCCATCTCCAGCGCCAGCGAGTTGGCGACAAGGGCATGACCATCGGCGCGGCGCAGGAAAACGGCGATGTCCGGCGCAACCGCGTCGAGATCCTGCCGGTTCGGGAACCGCTCTTCGGGCCAATGCGTCTCGATCCAGCCGCGTCCTTCCAGCACAGCACCTTCGGGCACGCCGTCGGCGGCGACCGCGACCCGCGCCTGAAGATCGGCGATGGATGATGTGCCTTCCAGATTGAGCAAACGCTCGCGCGCGCCCAGCCCCATGACATGAACATGAGCATCGGTGAAACCGGGATACATGGCGGCGCCGTCCAGATCTATGGAACGGGTCGCCTCGCCCATCAGACCGTCGGGCAGGCTGGCGGCATCTCCCGCATAGACAATCAGCCCATCGCGGACGGCCACGGTCTCGACCATAGCCTGCGCATCATCGGCCGTATAGATCGGCCCGCCGGAATAGATGCTGTCGGCTGCCTCCGCCGCGATGGTTTCAGGCGGCGACGTTCTTTCCCCGGAACAGGCCGCCAGAATGAGTGTTGATGCCAGAATCGCTAAACGCATTGTCTTCCCCTCGATGTGTGGAGAGACCCTAGCCTGCCGACCGGATAAGCGAAACTGCTTCCTGCGTGGAAATGACGGTCGCAAATTCTCCGTCAATGCTGGCGAGGTGAACGCGGTGCACGGTTTCGGCATCCATGACATGGCCATTGGCATCGCGAATCGGGAAGGCAGCGGTGGCATCGCTCACCAGAAACGTCTCGAAACCCAGATTGCCGGCCATGCGGACCGTGGTGGAGACGCAGTGCTGGGTCGTGAGACCGAAAATGATCAGGCGATCCGCGCCCATCTCTTTCAGGCGCGATTCAAGGCCCGTACCGATGAAGGCCGAATTCACGGATTTGCCGATAACGGGTTCGCCATCCCGGGGACGAGCTTCGGGTTTGAAGTCATTTCCCGGCTGACCGGGGCGGAGCGGGCTGTCCGGGTTTGTGGAATTGTGTTTGACGTGGATCAGTTTCTGACCGGCGTCGCGCGCCGCGGCGAGCAGGGTTGCGACATTGGATTCAAAATCCGGCGTCGAGCGGTCTCCGCCCCAATAGGGCCACTCGTCCAGTCCCTGTTGAATATCAACGGGCATGATGACCAGCATGAAATGCTCCCCAAACGAAAAACGCCCGCAGCCGAAGCTGCGGGCGTTGAACTCTTGCCTGATCCGGAGACCTAGGCCGCAGCCATTTTCTTTTTCAGGGCGCGTTTAATCTTCATGACCTTGTCCGACAGGTTTTCGTCCTTGGCCTTTATCAGATAGGCATCGAAACCGCCAACATGGTCGACGCTGCGAAGCGTTTTGGCCGCAATGCGAACCTTGTAGGACTGACCCAGCGCTTCAGAGGCCAGGGTCACATCACAGAGATTCGGCAGAAACCGGCGGCGGGTTCTGTTCTTCGCGTGGGAGACATTGTTTCCAACAGCGGGACCAACACCAGAAAGTTCGCAACGGCGTGACATGGCCAATACCCTCATTCAAAAAATTCGTTTCACGCCAAACGTAACCGTGCGGCGAGGAGCCGCGGGACTTACCCAAGGCGGATGCGTTCGTCAAGCACTGCGGGGCGGCTTAAGCATTCATCTTGCAGCCATGTGGAATGCGCGATACGGGTTTCATCCGGTTTCAGCGGGCGGGATGTGTTTATTGGAGTAATGTCTATGCGTCTTTCTATCCTTGCGGCAACATCCATCGCCCTTGCCCTGACTTCTGTATCCGATGCCCGTGATTCCGTGGATGCCGCGGCTCCCACGCCGATGAATCTCAATATTGTCTATTCAGGATCGGTCATCGTCTTCCGTGTTGCGAATATCCAGCTGAGTGGTGAAATCGGCGATGAGACTTATGGCGCGACGGCGCGGTTCACGACTGCCGGCCTCGCCGCCCTGTTTTCCGATGCCGATATCGAAGCCGGGATTTCGGGTTATTCCGCCGGTGGCTTGCGACCCTGGCGCTATGAACACCTGAACCATTCCAGCGGGTCGGGCCGAGTCGTCGGTATTGATTTCCCCGAAGGACTGGCGGTGCCGGACGTTGTGCCGCCCTTCGGATCCATGGGTGAGCCCCCGGCCAATGAAAGCCAGCGAGACGGCGCCGTTGATCCGGTCAGCGCCCTTTTGCGCCTTGGGCTGCGGCAGTCATCGGAACCGGGTGAACTGTGTTCGGGCCGGATCCCGGTGTTTGACGGCAAGGCGCGATACGACTTGCGGCTGGAAGTGGCGGGGTCAAACGACATTCGAACCCGCGCATGGCGGGGCAATGCCGTGCGATGCCATGCCTATTATGAGCCGATCGCCGGTTATGATCCCGAGGATATGCCATCCGAATCGGATATCGCAGAGCCGGTCGTTCTGTGGCTCGCCCCCTTCAACGACGATCAGATTTACCTGCCTGTGCGGATCCGCACCAATTCCGGTTTCGGCGCGATCACGATAGAAGCACGGTCAATTTCCGTAGAGCCGGTCGCCGAATAGGCCAAACGCCGCTATATGGCGGGCATGACTGCCTATGCGCCCCTCACCGCCATTCTCGGCCCGACCAATACCGGCAAGACCCACCTTGCCGTAGAACGCATGCTGGCGCGCCGGTCCGGGATGATCGGCTTGCCGCTACGCCTTCTGGCCCGGGAAATCTACGACCGGGTGGTGAAGGAAAAAGGCTATCGCGCCACGGCACTGGTCACGGGCGAAGAAAAGATCGTGCCGCCTACGGCGCGTTATTTCATCTGCACCGTCGAGGCGATGCCGCTGAGTTTCAAGGCCGCCTTTGTGGCGATTGACGAAATCCAGCTGGCGGCCGATCCGGAGCGCGGGCATGTCTTTACGGACCGCATTCTGCATTCCCGCGGCACGGAGGAGACGATGCTGCTCGGCGCGGAATCCATGCGCCCCATCATCCAGCATCTGGTGCCCGACGCCGATATCATCACCCGGGAACGGTTCTCGACACTGAGCTATGCCGGGCCGACCAAGCTGGCCCGTCTGCCCCGGCGCTCGGCCATCGTCGCTTTTTCCTCCGACAGTGTTTATGCGATCGCCGAGCTGATCCGCCGCCAGCGCGGCGGGGCGGCTGTCGTCATGGGCGCGCTCAGCCCGCGCACCCGCAATTCCCAGGTCGAGCTCTATCAGTCCGGCGAGGTCGACTATCTGATTGCGACGGATGCGGTCGGCATGGGCCTCAATATGAATGTCGATCACGTCGCCTTTGCCGAACGCGAAAAATTTGATGGCCGCCGCCGGCGCCGCCTGTTTGCCAATGAAATGGGACAGATTGCGGGCCGGGCCGGTCGCTTCCGGCAGGACGGCACCTTCGGCGAGACCGGCCAGGCCAAACCGTTTGAACATGAGCTCATCGGGGCGATTGAAAATCACACCTTTCCGCATCTCGATCAGATCCAGTGGCGCAATAGCGATCTGGATTTGCGGTCCATTGGCCAGCTTCAGCGCAGCCTGTCACGTCCATCCGGCAATCCGCTTCTGCGGCGCACGCGCGAAACGATAGATGAATTGTCGCTCGACCTGCTGGCGAAAGATGAAGCGGTGCGCGATCTCGGACGTACGCCGCAAGGCACGGAGCTGATCTGGGATATCTGCCGGGTTCCCGATTTCCGCAAAGTTTCGCTGGATGCCCATGTGCGGCTGATCCGTCAGATTCTAACGCATTTGCGCGGCCCGCATGGCCGGCTGCCAACTGATTTCATGGCGGCCCAGTTTGACCGGCTCGACAAGATTGGCGGCGATGTTCATGTGCTATCGCAACGCCTCGCGCAGGTCCGGACCTGGGCCTATGTCGCCCATCGCGGCGATTGGGCACAGGATGCCGATTTCTGGCGCGAGCGGGCGCGGGAGGTCGAGGACCGGCTCTCCGATGCACTTCATGACAATCTGACCCATCGGTTTGTGGACCGGCGTACGGCGGCACTGGTCAAGGGCTTGCGCACCGACAAGGCGCTGGAAACCGACCTTGCGCCGGATGGCGCGGTGAGGGTGGAAGGTCACGCTGTCGGCCATCTGGAAGGTCTGGTCTTCAAGGCTGATGTCGAGGGCGCAGCACTGGAAGCGCGGGCCTTGCGTCAGGCGGCTGAAAAGGCCTTGCGGCCTGAGGTCAATCGCCGGTTGGGCGCGCTTGCCCGGGCCGCACAAAACGATCTGGTGCTGGATAATCAGGGCCGCGTCATCTGGCAGGACCGAACTGTCGCGCAACTGGTCGCCGGTTCAGCCACAGTCCGCCCCGGCATCGCCCTGATTGGCGGAGAGCTGGGCGCATCAGAGGCGCGGCTTCGCGCTCAGGAAAATGTCGAACGCCGGATCCGGCAACACATCGCCACCCGGATGGCACCGCTTCTGAGTGTGACATCGGATACGACCAGCGACGCCCTGAGTGGTCTGGCGCGGGGTCTGGCTTTCCGGCTGGCCGAAAACGGAGGCGCCATTGCCCGGCGCGACGTGGAAGAAGAAGTCCGCCTGCTGTCCCCGGTTGAGCGCCGTGCAATTCGAAAGCTCGGAATCCGCATTGGCGAGTTTTCGGTTTTCATTCCAGCCCTGATCAAACCGAAGACAGCCGCGCTGTCGGCGCTTTTACGGGCCGTGCAGGCGGGAAATGTGCAGCGTATTTTCCTGCCCGCCCCCGGGCTGATGAGCATCGCCGCCGATGACTCCCGCCCCGCAGCGGACTATGCTGCAGCCGGATTTCAGCGCTGCGGCCCGCGCGTCGTCCGGATCGACATGCTGGAACGCCTCGCGGATGTGGTTCGGGACGCGCGCGAAACCGCCAGAAAGCGGGACTTCGAGCTGACACCCTCCATGACGTCCATTCTGGGATGTTCGGTGCAGGATTTGCGCGGTGTGCTGGCCAGCCTTGGCTTCCGGCGTGTGAAGAAAGGCCCTGACCCCGAAAAGGCGGAAGGCGAGCGCTGGTCCCGGCGCCACGTGCGCAGCGCGCCCGTCAAGGTGGTGGCACCGCCTGTCGCCGATACGCCTTTTGCGGCGCTGGCGACGCTGAAAGCCGATCTTGTCTCGCAACGGCCGAAAAAGCGGCCCAGACGACGGGTCCGCAAATGAGCGAGGCGTCGGTTCGCATCGATATCTGGCTCTGGCGCGCCCGCTTCATGAAAACACGCGCCCTCGCGGCGGCCTATGTCGGCAAAGGCCGCATCCGGTTGGGTGATGGTCCTCACACAAGGCGGATCGAAAAGCCTTCTGCAGCCGTCCGGCCCGGTGAAACATTGACCTTCCCCTTGCGAAACCGGATTGTAAGTCTGAAGGTAATCGCCTTGGGAGAGCGGCGCGGGCCGGCAGACGAAGCCCGCGCTTTATATCAACTCGTCGACGAGCAGGAGGACGCGCCAGATGTTTGACGCCATCAAGAAGATGATGAGCGGCGGTGAAAAAGCCGAGGCGCGCCTGGAGCTGGATCCGCATGTCGCGGCGGCGGCGCTGCTGGTCGAAGCCGCACTTGCCGACGGGATTTACGCCGATGTGGAAGCCCAACAGATCCGGCACATTCTGATGGCGGCTTTCAATCTGGATGGCGATGCCGCAACGGCCATGCAGACAAAAGCCGAGGAATTGGCCGAGAATGCCACTGACCACCATCAATTTACCAAAGTGGTGAAGGCGTGCCTGCCCACGCCCGAACGCATTGCGATAGTCGAACACTTGTGGTGCGTGGCTTTGGCAGATGGCGAAAAATCCCCGTTCGAGGATTCCTTTATCCGACGGGTTGCGCCCCTGCTGGCCGTGAGCGATCGTGAGCGGGTGCTCGCCCGGTCGCGCGCAGAAGCCGCAGCCCGGAAAAGTTGACTTTTTCGCCGCTTCGGCACAAGTCGCGTCTGGCCAGTTACGAAGAGATCGGGACCCCAATTCGATGACTTACATTGTCACCGACGCCTGCGTGCGCTGTAAATTTACAGACTGTGTCGAGGTGTGTCCCGTCGATTGCTTCTATGAGGGCGAGAATTTCCTCGTCATTCATCCAGACGAGTGCATTGATTGCGGCGTCTGCGAGCCTGAATGCCCTGTCGAAGCCATCAAACCGGACACCGAAGATGATCCCGATGGCAAGTGGCTGGCGATCAATTCGAAATATGCCGAGATCTGGCCTGTCATCTCGCTCAAGATAGATCCACCGGCGGATGCTGAAAAGTTCGAGACCGAAACCGGCAAGTTTGAAAAATACTTTTCGGAGAAGCCCGGCAAGGGCACCTGACGGCCAATTATTCGGCGTGAACCGCCAGTAGCGGAACGCGAGCCGCGCGCAACGCCGGAATAAACCCGCCGATAAAGCCCACAATCAGTGCCAGAATGATGCCGTTTAACATGGCGGCAGGGGTCACCGAGAACGAAAAGACGATCTGGGTGAAGCCGCCGCCGAGCGTTGAGGCACTGACCCCGTTGAATAGGAAGTAGCTGGTTACGGCGCCAATGACGCCACCAATCGCCGCCAGCGCCATCGACTCCACCATCGTGCCAACAAAGGCCGCACCGCCACTGAACCCTATCGCGCGCAATGTGGCGATTTCTCGAGTCCGAGTATCAACGGACGAATACATTGTATTCCAGGCCCCCGCCAACGCACCAATTGCCATCGCAATGGCCAGTGGCCACCCCAGGAACATGATCAAGTTGGAGGTGCCTCCCGATGAGCTGGCGAAATACTCCCGCTCCGACGTTATATCAACATTCAGGCGAGGCTCATTTTCCGCATAGGTTCTGAAATCGGAGATGGCGTCGACCGAGGTGAGCCGGGCCCTCACAGACTGAACACTGTTGCCGCGCTGATAGAGGTTTTGCAAAACACCGATATCCGTCCAGATCTCTGAATCAAACAGTGACCCCCCGGTTGAGAAAACCCCGACGACCGTCCACGTATTTGTCCCGAGGCGGATCGTATCGCCCATATCAAAGCCGGAAAATTCACGCTGAACGCTTGCACCGACAATCAATTCAGCGGCGCCGGGCTCAAACATCCGCCCTTCGGTTATCGTAAAGCCTTCCCGCAATGCGGGTGCCTGTTGCCCTACCCCCCGCAATGGCAGGTTGGCCTCTGTCTGCGAAGACCGCTTCATGCCGTCAACGATCACATAGAGCTCGCCGGAAACGAGCGCATTGCCATCAGCATCGGCAGCCACACCCGGGGCGACTTCGATCAGGCGCACATCGTCCCGGCTCAACCCGCTATTGAGCTCCGCCTGCGAACCGGCTCGGAGAATGACGGCAATTTCGTCCGACCCTGACCCTGAGACAGTGGCCCGGAAGCCATTTGCCATCGCCAGAAAGCCCATAAGGACCGCCACGACCAGAGCAATGGAAAAGACGGTCGCCAAAGACAACCCCAGCCGTTGGGGGATGGATTGAAGGTTCAATTTGGTGACAGAAATTGTTTGCCTGAACATTGTGCCTGTCTTTCAGCCTAAATTTTTCCAAGGGCATCGACGATGCGAATCCGGGTGGCGTTCAATGCCGGTATGATTCCTGTGATAACCCCCAAGGCAATCATCAGGCCAATCGCGATCCAGACGATATTCATCGGCATGGCCAGTCCCGGCAAAAAGCCCGACAGCGCGTCCGCCGCGCCGGATATCAGCAGGGTCGCCAGGCCAAGACCGAGCAGCCCCCCGATCAAGCTCAACAAAATAGACTCGCTGAGGATCATGCGGAAAATCCGGGCTTCGCTGAATCCGAGCGTCTTCATCACGGCGATTTCTCTGGTGCGCTCATTGATGGCCATGACCATCGTGGTTCCGACAATCATCAGAATCGTCGCGAAAGCCGCACCGATCACCAACACCAGAACCAGAGCGATATTGCCAAGCTGCTCGAGGAAAGCGCGATTGAAAGCGGCCTCTGTCGAGGTCTCGGTTTCCGCAGCGGAATTCGCGAACAGGGCATCAATGTCGCGACTGACGCGGTCATTCACCTCCGAGCCCGTCGTATTGATGATGAACCATCCGATCTGGTCACGATTGAACGCCAGTTCTTCATTGTAATAATCGTAGTGGAATATCGCATAATTTGCCGGAACCGCAGCTTCGTCGCCGTCGAATATCCCGCAGATATTGAAGTCCCAGGAACTCGATCCGTCGGATTTCTGCCAGATATTCGAAAGCAATGGTATGCGCTCGCCGACCGACCATCCGTACTGGGTCGCAATGTCGGCCCCAACCAGCAGACAGGTCCGGTCCGATATGAAAGCGGCCCGTTGGTCATCAGGCAGAACCAGCTCCGGATACGCCGCAAGATAGGTTTCCGGGTCAACCGCAAAGGTCTGGATGAAATTTCTCGGTTCCTGATAATATCCGCCAAACCAGTTCGCCTGGCTGACATTGACGACCCCTTCAACCTGCTGAATCCGTCCCCAATAGGCATAGGGCATCGAGACCGTGAAGTTGATGCGGTTCACGGTGATCAGGCGATTTGCCGCCGCCACATCTACGCCCGCTGTGAACACGCTGTAAAATGCCCCGAGCGCGCCAAAAATAAGAAAAGCGATCAGAATGGAAATCAGAAGAAGAGCTGCCCGCATTTTCTTGCGAAACAGGCCTTTGCGGATCAGCGTTGCCTCATTCATGGCCGGATGCTCTTTCCACAAAGCGGCCCTTGTCGAGGAAGAGCTCGCGCCGCGCATATTTTGCCGCAGCCGGGTCGTGGGTGACCATGATGACGGTTTTGTTCAGCTCCTTGTTCAGAAGCTGCAAGGTGGAGAGAATCTCATCGGCAGACGTGCGGTCGAGATCGCCTGTCGGCTCGTCGCACAGCAGAACCTCCGGATCGGCAACGATGGCGCGCGCAATGGCGACGCGCTGTTGTTGACCCCCTGACAGCTGGCGAGGCCGATGTCCTGACCGATCTGCTATCCCCACAATATCCAGAGCCGTCATGACCCGGCGCTTTCGCTCTTTTCCGCTGATATTGGTGAGCATCAGCGGAAGCTCCACATTCTGCGCCGCAGTCAGTGTTGGCATCAGATTGTAGAACTGGAAAATGAACCCGACATGGCGGGCGCGCCAGGCGGCAAGCTTGCCCTGGCTGAGATTGTCAATGCGCCCCCCCTCGAACTCGACCTCGCCCGAAGTTGGCGAATCAATACCGCCGAGAAGGTTCAGCAGGGTGGTTTTCCCCGAGCCGGATGGCCCCATGATCGCAATGAACTCTCCATGGGAGATAGTCATGTCCAGCGCTTCGAAAATCGTGATGGATTCCTTGCCGCGGGTATAGGTCTTCGACAAATCCGTCAGCGTGTAGAGTGGACCTGTTTCAGTCATCTGTCTGTCCCTGCCTTCTATATTCCGGCGATTCAAACATCGCGCTTAATCCAGAAATGTCACCCGAGCCGCCATGTCCGGAAGGATACGGCTGTCGCGTTCATCGAGCGCAACGCGGACCTGAATGGTTGCGCGCGCCCGGTCGGCTGTCGGGATGATGGCCTCGACGCGGGCCGGAATGCGCCAGTCGGGATAGGCATCCAGAATGGCCTCAACAGTTTGCCCCGGCACAACGCGGCCAATCTGGCCTTCGTTCACATCGACCTCAATTTCCAGCGAATCCATATCCACCAGCGTCGCAACCCCTGTCCGTGTGAACCCGCCGCCTGCAGAGGCGGGTGAAAGAATTTCACCAACCTGGGCGTTTTTGGCGATCACAACGCCGGCAAACGGCGCACGCACGATGTGGCGCTCGATCAGATCTTCCTGACTGGCGACCTGAACCTGGGCCGCCACTGTGTCGGATCGAGCGGCTGCAATCTGCGCTATGAGGCTGGCCTGCTGAGCCTGGGCCGCGGTCACAGCGGCTTCCGATCCGATACTCCTCGTCGCGAGGTTTTGTGCGCGCTCAAGCACGATCCGGGCTTCTTCGAGCTGGGCAGTCAGCGCACCAATGCGGGAGCGGGACGCGCTGAGTCGGGCCTCCAGAAGCTCCAGATCGAGACGCGCGCGCTCATCATCGAGCTGGGCGAGAATATCACCTGCCTCGACCCGCGTCCCTTCTTCGACAAAGACGTCACGAATGCGGCCGGTAATTTCCGCCGAAACGGTCGCCTGACGACGCGCCACGACATAGCCGGACGCAACGAGGCCGGAGGCTCGCGGCATTGCGGGAGGTGTGGTGGCGGGCGATGATGTGGTGGTGGCGGTTTGTGCGGGGGTGGCCGGGGTCGACTCGATGGCAGGGCCCGACCTGCCGGTGAACCACCAGCTTCCACCGGCACCAATGATCAATGCGAGAACGGCTATGCCGGCGACCTGCAGGATGGATGCACCCGACGTCGCGGTCTCTTCGGAACGGTCAATACTCAGCGACCTCAGCTGGTCGCCTCTTTGCGAAGTCATGCTCTCTCCGGTCGTCCTTTTTTCCTGTATGTATCTTTTCACCCCCAATAGCTATGCCGAAAGGGGAATTCCACCAACGAATTTCCCTTGTGGTGCCGAACTGATAGGCCGGTTTTCTCAAACCCGGACTGGACCCTTGAGCTTCCGCACACTCATTGTCCGGCAACGAATTGTTTTTAACCAAAAATTATGATATACTCTGCGGGCGTTGGGCGGCGTGTCACGTACGCCTTTTTTCCGGGGGAGACGGCTTCACACCCTTTTGAGGTCCACTTTATTTTTCAAAAGCGGTCTTCAGAAGCGGTAAATTTGTGCGCCTTTTCCCTTGTCCAGATGAGAGCATCCATGAGCAAAAAGACGGCTAATGACAACCGGTCCTTTAAAAAGGGCGACTTTATTGTGTATCCGGCGCATGGCGTCGGCCGCGTCGTAGGCGTGGAAAAAGATGCGGTCGCAGGCTTCGAGATTGAAGTCTATGTCGTGTCTTTCGAACAGGACAAAATGGTCCTGAGGGTTCCAACAGCGAAAGCCGACACCTCCGGCATGCGCCAGTTGTCCTCTGACAAAATCGTCAAGGACGCCATGAAAACCCTCAAGGGCAAAGCCAAGGTGAAGCGGACGATGTGGAGCCGCCGCGCCCAGGAATACGAAGCGAAGATCAATTCTGGCGATCTGATTTCCATCGCCGAGGTTGTTCGTGACCTTCACCGTGCTGAAGACCAGCCGGAACAATCCTATTCCGAGCGCCAGCTTTATGAATCAGCCATTGATCGCATGGTTCGCGAAGTGGCAGCTGTCGAGAGCATCGAGCATGATGCGGCCCGCGACATGCTGTCGAAAACACTTCTGAAAAAAGCGGCCTGATCCGCGCGTTTCCGGAAGGCGTTTGTATTTCAAAACACCCGGCCCTTGGGCCGGGTGTTTTATTTTCATCCACCGGGTGATCCACATTCTGGCCGCATTCGTAACTTGTTGCATGGCTCAGAACCCACAAACCCCCGCCCGTCCTCGCTCCGCTGACCCGGACCGTGCCTTTCTCCGCAATGCCATGGCCGAGCCCCTGCTCGAACGTGAGGAGGAACAGATTCTCGCCATCCGATGGCGTGATGACGGGGATGAGAAGGCGCTTCACGCCCTGACTCAGGCCTATATGCGCCTTGTCATCGCGATAGCATCCAAATTCCGCAAATACGGCCTGCCCTTTGCCGACCTTGTCCAGGAAGGCAATGTCGGCCTGATGCAGGCGGCGGCGCGCTTCGAGCCCGAACGGGAAGTCCGTTTTTCCACCTATGCCGCATGGTGGATCCGGTCGTCCATCCAGGACTATGTCTTGCGCAACTGGTCCATCGTGCGCACCGGCACAACGTCGGCCCAGAAGACGCTGTTCTTCAATCTTCGCCGCGTGCGGGCCATGATCAATGACATCAATGGCGGCGACATGTCTCCGGAGAATCGGAAGAAAACCGCCAAGGCGCTGCGCGTTCCGGAAAAGGATGTGGATGCGATGGCGTCCCGTCTGGCGGCCTCGGATCGTTCGCTTAATGCGCCTTTCACCGAAGATGGTGACGGCGAATGGCAGGACTTGCTGGAAGATGATCGCCCGGCCCCCGAAGAAGCCGTCATGCAGTCCCATGATGCCGAGAAGCGGGGTCAATGGTTGCACGACGCAATGGCCAGCCTGACCGAACGCGAACAACTGATTATTCGTGAGCGCAAGCTGGGTGAAGATGTGGTGACGCTGGAAGCTCTGGGTGATCAGCTGGGCATTTCGAAGGAGCGGGTTCGCCAGATCGAGCATCAGGCGCTGACCAAGCTGAAGAAGTCCCTCACCAACCGGTTTGGTGATCCTGAAGCAGCCGGTCTGATCTAGGGCGTCAGCACCTCGATCCGCTCCGGGTGGTCAACGGACATGGATGGGCCGTTGATGGCCTGTATCCAGCCGCGCACGCGAATCATCCGCCCTTCCAGTGCGCGCTGCTCCCCGTCAGCACCTATGGCACAGAATTGGGGTTGTGATTTAAGGAGGATTTGGTTCTCGTCGTAATGACGAAGGAATGAAGATGAGAGCCAAATCTACAAAGTCCAAAAAGCCTGCAGATCGTGAGGTAAAGGACATCCGCCGGGCAACGCGGCGACACTTCTCGGCTGAAGACAAGATCAGGATCGTGCTGGAAGGCCTGCGCGGTGACGACAGCATCGCCGAGCTATGCCGCAAGGAAGGCATTGCGCAGAGCCTGTATTACACATGGTCGAAGGAGTTCATGGAGGCTGGCAAACGCCGGCTTGCCGGTGACACTGCGCGTGCAGCCACCAGCGATGAGGTCAAGGATCTGCGCCATCAGGCGCGTGATCTCAAAGAATGCGTGGCTGATCTGACGCTGGAGAACCGTCTGCTCAAAAAAAGCATTCTCGCGGATGGGGGAGACGGCGCATGAGATATCCTGCAGCTGAGAAGCTCGAGATCATCAGGCTCGTCGAGCAGTCCCCCTTGCCTGCCAAGGTCACGCTTGAGAGGCTGGGTATAGCGCGGCGAACCTTCTATCGCTGGTATGACCGGTATCTGGAAGGAGGGCCCGAAGCGTTGGCGGACCTGCCATCGACGCCGAGCCGGGTCTGGAACCGCATCCCGCCCGACATCCACGGTCAGATTATCGAACTGGCGCTGGAGCAGTCCGAGCTCAGCCCACGGGAACTGGCTGTGCGGTTCACTGACGAGACGCGCTACTTCGTGTCTGAGGCTACGGTTTACCGGCTGTTGAAGGCCCATGATCTGATTACCAGCCCAGCCTATGTGGTGATCAAGGCTGCTGATCGCTTCCATACCCAGACGACCCGGGTGAACGAGATGTGGCAGACCGATTTTACCTACTTCAAGATCATTGGTTGGGGCAGGATGTATCTGTCGACCGTGCTCGACGATTACTCGCGCTACATCATCGCCTGGAAGCTGTGTTCGACCATGCGCGCCGAGGACGTCACCGACACGCTGGACATGGCGCTCGCCGCTTCAGGCTGCGACCAGGCTACCGTGATGCACAAACCCAGACTGCTTAGCGACAATGGGCCGAGCTACATCGCGGGCGAGCTAGCAGACTACATCGAGGCCCGGCGCATGAGCCATGTTCGCGGCGCACCCTTCCATCCGCAGACGCAAGGCAAGATCGAGCGCTGGCACCAGACCCTCAAGAACCGCATTCTGTTGGAAAACTACTTCCTGCCCGGCGACCTCGAAACGCAGATCGAAGCGTTCGTCGAACACTACAATCATCAACGTTACCACGAGAGCCTGAACAATGTGACGCCTGCAGACGCCTACTTCGGCAGAGCACAAACCATCATCAAACAACGTGAAAGGATCAAGCGACAGACGCTCGAACATCGGCGCTTGCAACACCGCAAACTCGCCGCCTAATATCAACCCACCAGACGAGGCCGATGCTCCAAACGATCACGCCGCAATCTGTGCCAAATGTCCTGACGACGGACAGTTCGAAGTTTTCGGACTCGCAGTTTCTCGCGTTTCAAATAACCCCGACAACCTCATCTTCTCCGGTTTGGTTTTTTCCTTCCGCTTCCTATGCGGTCTTGTTGCAGTCGGAATAGGATGGTTGCTGATCCGCGTAGTGCTCGGAATCCGCACACTCAAGGAGGCCATACAAAAGCTGGAATTAGACCGCGACTTTGCGAGTGCTACCGTTGAGAACTAGTCGCTCTTGAATCTCATATAAGGATCGAAGTCTTAGAATGAGCCTTGCATAAAGCGCCCACTCGTTTGTGTTCATTCCGGAATATTTTTATTTTCCTCCCCATATGGCTGCTGGAGCCTACGGAGTTACAAAAGGCTCAACATCTGCCGTCGCCTCAGGCGCTCGCTGGCGAGTGTTTTGATCCGGCGATGTCATTGCATATGAGCGACGTGCCGAGCGCGCCTATGAGCGCCTCATGACGACCCTCACCATAGAGACGCCAGTGTTGACGCAGGTTCATGCCGTCCACAAAGAACGTTTGCGATCACCGAACTTTTGATCCTGTGCTTCAAGGGCTTGAAATGTAGTGATCCAATTTCAGTGAAGCCCGCATATGGTGTGCCGGTGAAGCGTCATAAGGGCTTGGTTTAAAGGCGCCTCGACTTTGAACACCAATAACGCCAGCTTACAAAAACGTTTGTTTGGTGCCATTGACGGCGATCCGTCTTGTGGCATCGAATCCCGCTCACTCCCCTTTCAGGGTCTGATGATGCAGAAGCAGAAAGAGTATATACAAATGGGACTTGCTAAATACCTACTCGTTGCGATTATTTCAGCATTGATCACATCTTGTTATGGCGCAGAAGAAGATAGGCTGCAAATAGGAAACCAAACTGGAATAGAGGCAGGGTTTTATGACGGGGAGTTTATTACTGTAGATGGATTCATAATTGAAGTTAATGGGATATTGTACTTTGAAACCATTGAATCAAGAGATGAGAATGCAGATTACCATATTATGATGAATTTCGACGATCAGACGCTTAGTTGCTTAAAAAATTTGTCGGAACCGCGAGGGTTTCTAGATGCACGTTATGAAAGTGAAGAGTTTTCGGAATTTCTAGCCTTTCACTCAATTGCAAATACCCTCCGAAATGCGGCAGACGATTATGTAGGCTGCTATCCATAATATGGCTTTGTCAGAAGAAACTCGGCGTTAGCGGGTTAGGCGATATTTTCGGCGGATGAAGAACCCATGCCGCGGCACTGTCATGTGTGGACGGCCCCCGTTTAGCAAGGGTTGATTTGGGTGATATTTGATCATTGCGGGTTGCGGTCATTGACCTGAGCCCCATTTGGTCCTGCATTTGAATTGAGAACAATTGATGATGCCCCATAAAATAACGCCAGCCTTTGTCGCCCTGTTGTGTGTTCTGGTATCAGGCTGCATCGCTCCATCAACTGATCAACCAATCCAAGCCCAATCATCTTTCGACGACACAATCCGTCTGGCGGCATGGAATGTGGAACACTTGGCGGATGACAATGGCGAGGGGTGCCGCGCACGGACTGACGACGACTATGCGCTAATGCAGGCCTACATCGACCAAGTGGATGCCGATATCTGGTTCCTACAGGAAGTCGAGAGCGAGGCGGCAATTGCACGTGTATTTGACGATGGATGGGCAATTCATGTGGATGACCGTGCCATTCCCAATACAAACTGGCCCGCTTGCTATGACAATCCTGATCAACGTCTGGGAATGCAAAGGACCGCCATTGTTGTTCGCGACGGCATCGAGCATCGGCGGCTGCCTGATCTGAACACCTTGGATGTTGAAGGGTATGGAGGGCTTCGTCCGGGGGTTCGTGTTGCCCTTGAAGGTGAACATCCGCTTGAACTGATCAGCCTCCACCTGAAATCAGGTTGTTTCACCGGGCAAGATCGTGATGCGTGCCCCATTCTATTTGAACAGCTGGGCGTATTGGAAGCGTGGATCGATGAACAATCCGCGAATGGTGTCCCAGTGATCATGGCGGGTGATTTCAACCGCCGCATGGAAACGCCCGGAGATGAATTTTGGAATGATCTGAATGATGGCAATCCATCATCGCTTCACATTGCAGGTGCAGGAACTGGCCCACGCTGTAATCCACGATATCGCGAGTTCATCGACTTCATCGTGTTCAACGATGCGGCATACGATGCCTATGTTATGGGGAGCTTCAACGAGACCACATTCGTTGAAGAACCGGAGCGCCAACCGTCAGACCATTGTCCAATCGCGGTGGATGTTTTGCGTGAATAACGTCGGATTGCGGTGACGACCCGTCGAAGGCGCCAGATTTTCAAAATAAGCGGGGGAACCAAGGGGCGCGGGTCAAACACGCCAAGGCCTCGGGCCCCCATGATCGCCCTAATGCCAATTAGAACAGATCGTCGTTATTTGTACATCTCTCAGGATTTCTGGCTCTGCCAATCGACACATCTCCATCCGCTGGGTCGTTCCAAGTGAAACAATTGTAAAAGTCTGGGTCTTCGGTGTCGCCGCTGTGGTCGATGTGACAGCTTGACCCATTCAACCGTGCGCTATGAACAAATCCCCCAAGGCTAAGCCTAATCTCTCTACTTGTGCCATCAGTCACAATCCAAAACGATCGACTCTCTCCCGGCTGAATATAATAATCGACAATGTTATTGCTCGGTTGGCCCGGTATCTCGAAATGCCACGTAGAATTAGAATAATTATAAACATGCCGTTCGCAATGGGCAAAAGCTGGCGCAGAACCCGCGACCACGGCGATGATGACCGCGCCCATAAACGCGGGAAGCCCAGCTTTTGGCGCGTGTTTTTTGGTCTTCGGAGAACTATGAATATTGGAAAACATGGTCGTAAACCTCACGATTGATATTGAAACTGATATTGAAATCTTCTCGCGACACGACATGTCCTACCGCGAGTAAATAAGCAGATATTCTATTATTGGTTGTTATTGGCTTCACCCTCGTTGTTTACCCCCCGGTTGTCAATGATGGCCTGAATAGCTTCCTTACAAGCGGTGTGTCTGAAAAACCGGATATCCATCGTCGGTAATTTCAATCGGAAGCTTCCATCAACATGGGCCCCAAAGAGTTTGATCCTCGGATTGGAAGAAGCGTTTGCAGACTGCAACATCGTGACCCGCGAAAACCTGCCGCCAGCAGATGCGAGAACGGTGGATCACGTAGCAGTAGCATCTAGGTTCAAGCCTGTGTCAGTCCGACTTCTACCGGCGGCCGATGACGATGGTCGGGCCAGAAGCGATCATGATGGTGTGCTGGTGAAGCTGGGGATGAAAAGTGACCACAGGGCTCCGGGACTATTCCGGGACTCTTGATCACATTTCATCCGATTCAGGTCGAATTATTCCGGTTCATTCCGGTTCACGAACTGGTCGAATTGCCTGTAATAGCATGCAATACGGCCTATATTCAGGGTGTAGCTCAATGGTAGAGCAGAAGCTTCCCAAGCTTACGACGAGGGTTCGATTCCCTTCACCCGCTCCATTATACTGCCATAACTATCGGATTTATATAATATGCTCTGCGGAACCACTCTGTTCCTACCCGCAAATTCACCCACATTGTGATTTCTTAAGCCCGAATGCCCCGCTTATCGCATTGGGTGTGTGTATTATTTCGCTGGATCATCAGTTAGTTACGATTCTCATGTGCAGCTCTTTGGCCGCGCATCGACCGGCTAGCGCGGACTCACATGCGATGGAGGGGGGCGGCAGCCTCTTCCCGCCAGCGGGAGTCCCACCAAATTCACCACCTCCCCTAAGAGCGCAGCAATCTTAAAAAATTTATGAATTTACTCGCTTCAACAGGCCGTACACATGACCGCAACCCGCAATGATCAAAAATCGCTCAAATCAACCCTTGCTAACCGGGGGCCGTCCACACATGACAGCACCCTCCTGCGCCTCAGTGAACTTCGATGCCTTCATGAGCTCCCGCTCCTCTCCCAGCCCAGGGAAACCTAGCGGAAAACTCCAACTTCAAACGATCCAGTTTTTAGGGGGCAGAGCAAGGCAGAGCAGCTTGTGTCGCATTCGGGCGTGGGTCCAGTTTCGTTGACCGGTCGAAGGGCCAATGATATCATATCGGTGTGTTGAATGGGGGGAGGCATTGATGCTCGTAATTGGTCCAATTGGTCTCATCCTGATTGTTGCGGCCGTGTTCTTTTCCGGCGTCGCATCAGGCGGCAATCAAAGGCTCAGATCCGCATTCGATATTGAAGCGGCAAGATGGGAGCGGCAGCATGGATCGCCGTATCCTTATGCGTTCGCCGAGTTAGCTGCCCTCGCAAATAAGTATAATATGCGCACTCTTCGACGCTTTTTGATTAACTGCGTATTATTCGTTCTCGCGATTGTCGCTCTCGGCTGGGCCGCTGATCAATATGAAGCGGGGCGCGTATCCTTCTATTCCGAACGTGAGAGCAACCAGCTTCCCTGGGCCATTCTTGGCGGCATTCTGGCACTCGTGAGTCTTGTCCTCTTCGTTCGCTTCTTTTTCCTTGGACGTTCGCCCAAGGTGCCCGAACTCATGCGTGAACTCGAAACAACGCAGTAAGGCACTGTCAGAGGAAACCTGCCATTAGCGGGTTCGCCGCCATCCTGAGCGGATGAGCACGAACCCAATTCGCTATTTCAAGACATCGCCCGAAGTGATCCGCTTGGCCGTGATGATGTATGTTCGGTTTCCGCTGGCGCTTCGGAATGTGGAGGATTTGCTCCACGAAGGGGGGATTGATCTGAGCCATGAGAGCGTGCGGTTTTGGTGGAACCGGTTCGGTCCGATGTTCGCGGCCGAGATCAGAAAGTGGTGCGTCTAGCCTCAATGGAAATGATGTTCCCGGTCAGCACCAATGGCACGGAATTGGGTTTGTGATTTAAGGAGGATTTGAGTTTCGTCGATTCTTATTGGTATGTTTGGCAATAAACTAAACCCCATTGCATCCATTGCAAACTGCGGGAATTTGCACATTTTACTCCGTATTTGAGTGCGAGAGTCTGATCCACCCAGTCGAAACCGGTCGCGAAAGCGACAGCCCGATTTATGAAGATTCAATCTTCATAAAAGTACTGACTCAAACCGCGATGGAAAGGAGAAAAACGTGTATTCCGGTTTACACGTCATAAGCAACCCATTGAAAAGATTAGCGCCATAAGCGGCGCGGTTTACAAATAACCCTTTGAATTTGCATTAAGAACGCATAATTCCTAATCTGGAGGTCGCGCGTTCGAATCGCGCCGGGGTCACCATTCGTAGTCGGTCTGCCGAAGGCAGAAAAATTGATCCGGTGGATCGATTTTAGGCGGAGAATGCCCCGGCAGGGGCCTTCGCTTGCTGCGCGAGCTTCGGCTCGGCAAGCCGTCAACCGCCCGGCAGGCCGATATCCTTCAGGCGCTGATTGAGGAATTCGCCGACCGCAATGTCCGGCTCCGGCGTTTTCAGATGGCGGCAATCCGGCAGGCAAGCCAGTGACACATCCGGCCGTGGCTGTACGAAGAACGGCATGGAATAGCGGCTGACATTCGGGCCTGACGGGTTCACGACCCGGTGCGTCGTGGCCGGAAAATAACCATTCGTCAGCCGCTTCATCATGTCGCCGGTGTCGATGATGATTTCATCCGGCCCGTTCTCGACCGGCAGCCAGTTTCCATCCATGTCAAGAATTTCCAGCCCCGCGCCTTCGGCCGCGACCAGAAGCGTGATCAGATTGATGTCCTCATGCGCCGCTGCGCGGATGCAATCGGGATCCACGCCATCGGGGATGGGCGGGTAATGCAACAGCCTCAGGAGTGACGTTCCGCCGGCTATGCGCTGATCGAAATAGCCGGGGTCCAGTTTCAGGTCGCTGGCGATCACGCGAAGCAGGCCCTGGCCCATGGCGAACAATTCCCGGAACAGCGTCTGGAATGCGTCCCGGAAACCGGCCGGAAATTCCGGCCAGACATTGGGCTGCGCGACCGGCCGGCCCGCTTCCGCCTCATGGCCGATCTGCCAGAACTCCTTGAGGTCCGGCGCAGCATGGTCTTTCGCGTGTTCGGTGCCAAAGGGCGTGTAGCCGCGCAATGCGCCGGCATATGTCCGCTTTGCGGATTCAGGCTGTGCGAAGAAGGCCTCGGAGAGGTGATAGCAGCGCCGCAGGAATGTCGGATCGAGACCGTGATTTACCAGCCGGACGAAGCCCTGTTCGCGTAAACCGGAGACGAGCTGCAATCTGAAGGACTGATGATCCAGCTGATCGCCATGACAATATTGGCCGTAATCGATGGTCTTGACGGTATCGCTCATCCGCGGGCTCCTTCATGGATCAGCCGGTCTACCGATGCCCGGTCCGGCAGGCGGGTCTGGGCACCTTCTTTCGTCGTCGCCAATGCCCCGGCTGCACAGGCAAATTCCAGAGCTGCCTGATCGTCCCTGCCCTCCAGCAGCGCCAGTGTGATCGCCGCCACAAACGCATCCCCCGCACCGACCGTATCAAGAACATCAACTTTCGGCGGACGGGCGCGTGCGACTTCTCGGCCTTCATGAAACATGACGGCACCTTCACCGCCCAGCGTCAGGGCGACGCGCTTGTTGAAGCTCAAAAGCTTTTCCTGACCGTAGAAGGCCGCCTCGGTCTCATTCACGATGAGGAGGTCGGCCTGTGAGAGCAGGGCATCCGGTAAGCCTCGCGCAGGCGCGAGGTTGAGCACTTTGAATCCCCGGCAGCGATCAACTGCTGCGGACAGGGCTGGCACCGGAATTTCAAGCTGGCCGATCAGGGCCGTAGCGATTTGCGGCGGCACGTCGTCTTCTGTCAGCGCAAAATTCGCACCGGGGGCCACGACAATCTGGTTTTCACCGTCCGCGCTGACGGCAATCAGCGCCACGCCGGTAGGGTGGCTTGGGGTGACGCGGCAGTGATCCATATTCACGCCTGCCTGGCGCAATAACGCCGTGGCCGCTGCCCCATGATCATCCGCGCCGATACAGCCAATGAAGTCAACCTCTGCGCCCAAAAGCCGGGCCGCCAGTGCCTGATTACCGCCTTTTCCGCCCGGGGAGGTCGCAAAATTGCTGCCCAGTATGGTCTCTCCGGGCGCGGGCAGTGCCGGGCAATGGGCCACCAGATCCAGATTGACCGATCCGATCACACTGATGCGGGGGGCGCTCATAATCTTGCGATCCTTTCGAGCAGGAGATCAAAGACCGGATCCGGTTCCAGCCGCTCGACCCAGTTGGCATTGGCAGGCCGATCAGCGGTGACATGATAATCGACCGCTGTATGCCCGCGCGTGAGTGCTGATGTGGTTTCAACCTCGATCTGCACCGGCCGCGAATGAAACAGGTCCGGAGCCAGAAGCCAGGCAATGGTACACGGATCATGCATCGCGGCACCGGCGGTTCTGTAAATCTCGCCATAGATGGCGTTCACATGGTCGATCATGTCAGCGGCGGCTTTTGACGCTGCAGTTCCGATCGCGCGCAGCGCCGCCATCCGGGCCGGTGAACACCGCAGCTGCAGTGTTGTATCCAGACCGATCACGGTCAGCGGGCGGCCGCAGTGGAAGACGATCTGCGCGGCGTGAGGGTCGGCGTAGATGTTGAACTCGGCGGATGGTGTGATGTTGCCGCCCTCGCGGCGGGCCCCGCCCATCAGCACAATCTGCTCAATTCCGGCGGTGATCTCCGGCGCCCTCTGCAAGGCCGTCGCGAGATTGGTGGACGGCCCGACAATCACAAGTGTTGCAGGCGGCTGGCTTCGATCTGTCAGCCGCCGGATGAGATAATCCACGGCAGGCTCGTCACGGGCTGGCGGGCGGTTGTCCGGAAAGGTGACGGAACCCAGACCGCTTTCGCCGTGGATGTGATCTGCGAATACGGGCTGCACCTGCAAAGGCCGGTCGCATCCGGAATAGACGGACACTTCGTTTCGGCCCAGCAAGGCCAGCAAGCCGAGCACATTGCGGGTGCAGGTTGCGACATTTACATTGCCCGCCACCGTACAAATGGCCTCAACGTCCAGCTCGTCGCGTGACGCCAGCGCCACCATCAATGCGACGCAGTCGTCGATGCCGGGATCGCAATCGATGATGACGGGACGCGGCATGCGGCAGGCTCCAGAACAAACCGATTGGGAATCCTAGAAGACCCGGCCCGCAACCGCAAAACCGAATGTTAGCGACGCCTATTCCAGACGTTCAGCGGCCGCAGATGCGGCATCCGCCAGACCCACCAATTCATCGGCGTCCACACTCGCCTGTTCGGGCGCGAGAACCGTTGGATAGGCTGCCGCCAGGGAGGTCATGGCTTCGGACAGTGCATCGGCCACGACGCTGTCCAGCTCACGGATTTCATCCATATGCCGGGTGGCGATGACTTCGGCGGATTTGAAAAACCCGTATCCATCCAGATAGGGGCCATTCGGAGCATCCGACCGCATGGCGAATTCATACTGCAGCGCGGCGCGGACAATCATGTTGGTCAAGACCTGCGCCTCGACGGCCGCTTCGGCATATTCTGTCTGCGGGGCATGGATTTCGGCCGCATCAATCGCCGCGATAACCGCTGCCGCGGCAGCGCGAATTTCCGCGTCTGTGCTGCCATCAAATGGCGCAGCAGCAGCGCGTTCGAGTTCATCCCCGAAAAGTGGCGCTTCAAGTTCGATCAGTGCGGCTTCGAGATCGACATAGATCTCCGAAATCGGATGCGTGAACATTTCAGCCGCAACCGCGCGGCGATCCGCATCATAAGCCGCGAGACCTGCCAGATAGTGTGCGCGCATGACTTCCAGCGCAGTGAGGTAGGTGACCGGATTTTGTGCGGCCTGATCCGCCTTGATGCCGAACTCTCCGCCGGCTGAACCCTCTCCGCTTTCGCCTTCGCCCTCGCCTTCACCGGCTGATGCCGAATAGCCGCCGCCCTCGCCACCGGCCGGAGTGGCACGCTCGCCTTCGCCTTCCCCCTCATTCATCGGGGAACAGGCGGCCAGTCCGATCAGCAGGGCGGTTACGCCTGCCTGTCCCAGCAAATTCTTCTTGCGTTCAATGGCCATGACGTTTTTGCTCCTATCCGCAGGCGGTCAAGATCACTGTTTATTGCCGTTGAAATTCATTCGCAACTGATGAGTCCATGATCGAGCTGGAAAACCTCTGCAGCCCTGACGAAGTCGCCGCGCTGGCCCAGCTCATTTCCCGTGGTGATTATGCAGATGGCGGAAAGACGGCCGGGCGGGCGGCGCGTCAGGTCAAGCTGAATGAGCAATTGAAGACCGGCGGCGTGCTCGACACCGTTCGCCAGACCGTTCAGCGCGCGCTGGATCGTCACCCGCTCTACAAAGCCTGGGCCCAGCCCAAATCCACCATCCGGATGCTGGTCTCGCGTTATGAAGCGGGTGGGGCCTATGGTGCCCATGTCGACGAGCCGGTGATGAGCGGAAAGCGGGTAGATTTGTCCTTTACCCTGTTTCTGAGCCCACCGGACGGCTATGAAGGCGGCGAGTTGACGCTCATCGAGCCGGGCGGGGCGGTCGAGATCAAACTGCCCGCCGGCCATGCCGTGCTCTATTCGACCCATGCACTGCACGAGGTCAAACCCGTCACATCCGGGGAGAGACTGGCTGTGGTGGGCTGGGTACGGAGCTTCATCCGCTCGCCGCAACAGCGCGAAATCCTGTTTGAAATGGACATTGCCTCGCGCAGTGTTTTTGAAGCCCAGGGCAAGTCACCACTTTACGATACGCTTGCCAAAAACCGTGCCAATCTGATGCGCATGTGGGCGGACGATTGATCGCATATATTTTGTCACAAATGCCAGCTAAACGGACGCCATGAAAAAGATTCTCACTGCCACCACCGCCGCCCTCCTTCTCTCAGCTGCGCCTGTTCTTGCCTGGGGCAAGACCGGCCACCGCGTCACCGGCGCGATCGCCGAGCGCCATCTTTCCGAAGAGGCGCGCACCGCCATTCGCGACATTCTGGGCGTGGAAGATCTGGCGGAAGCGTCAAACTGGCCGGACTTCATGCGGTCAAGCTCCGAGGAATTCTGGCGCGAAGCCGGCCCCTATCATTATGTGACCATCCCGGAAGGCACGGAATACGACCTATCGATGGCGCCGGAGGCTGGCGATGCCTTCACCGCACTACAGATTTTTTCCGATATCCTGACGGACGAAGCGGCACCGCTGGAAGACCGTCAGCGTGCCCTGCGCTTTGTCGTTCACCTCGTCGGCGACCTGCACCAACCCATGCATGTCGGCGACGGGACGGATCGCGGCGGCAATGATGTCACCGCCATCTTCTTTGATCATGTCACCACGCTGCACCTCGTCTGGGACGAGGATATGGTCGATTACGAACAGCTCTCCTATACGGAAATGACCGAGTGGCTGGATCGACGCATCACGCCCGAGCTGAAGGAAGAATGGTCCGTGACCGATCCGCGCGTCTGGATTTCCGAAAGCGCGGAAATCCGGCCGAGCCTCTATCCCGACGACGCCGATTTGCGCTGGGAGTATGTCTATGAGCATCGCGGCACGATGCGTACCCGCCTGTCACAGGGCGGGATCCGGCTCGCAGCCTATCTCAACGAATTGTTCGAGGAATAGTCCCTACCGGCCTCGCACGGCAACGCTGGTCGCGCCAACGGACTGACCGCCCGGCGGGCGAAGAAAGGCCAGCACGGCCACCAGCGACGCCGGATTCACATTCCCTCGAAATTCGCCGCGCCCCACCGCGATCAAGGCTCGACAGGCGCGCGCATTCGCGGCCATGCTGGGACCGACATATCCGGGGAGAGACACATGGATTTTGCAAACAAGGTCGCCATCGTCACGGGCGGAGCCGGCGGCATGGTGCCCGCCGCCGCGCGCGAGTTTCATAAGCGCGGTGCGCGGGTGGCCTGCTGCGATCTGGACGGCGTGGCAGCGGATGCGGTCGCCAGGGAGTGCGGCGGGTTTGGAAAGCGCGTGAATGTCGCCGATGAGGGCGAAATGGCGGTCTTTATCGCCGAGGTCGAGCGCGATTTGGGCCCGGTCGATATTTTCTACGCCAATGCGGGGGTCGGCTATACGGACGGCCCGGTCGGCGGCGCCGCCGGTGCGCCCAATTCAAATTGGGAGAAAGCCTGGCAGATCAATGTCATGCACGGCGTCTATGCGGCGCGCCATGTTCTGCCTGGTATGACGAAGAGCGGCTCCGGGGCCTTCCTGATTACCGCGTCGGCCGCCGGCCTGCTCGCGCAGATCGGCGATGCCGCCTATTCCGCCACCAAGGCCGCAGCCATCTCGGTCGCGGAAAGCATCGCCATCAGTCACGGTGATGACGGCATTCAGGCCCATGCTGTCTGTCCGCAATATGTGAAAACCAACATGACCAAGGATCTGCCCGAAGTGATGACATCGGTGGATGGCATGATCACCGCAGAAGACGCCGCGCGGACGATTGCCGATGGTGTCGAGAAGAATGACTTCCTCATCCTTACCCATCCGGTGGTCGCCGATCACTTCGCCAAGAAGGCGGGTGACCGCAATCGCTGGCTCGGTGGCATGCGCAAGCTGCGCCGTATGCTGATGGAGATGAATGGCGGGCGGGTGGTTTAGGCCAACCCGATCACACCCGCCTGACCGCCGAAGGGGCCGCCTTTTGCGCGGCGGCAGGAGAAGAGGCTGTCATCAGCAAAGGTGCAGGCGTCGGACATCCAGATCGCGTCCCGTAACACACCCGCCTCGATCAGTTGCCGCCGGACCGCGCCTGCATTGTCCAGTCTGCCGCCGCCTTCGGCATCGCGTGGGCCGATGAGGCCTTCGGTATCGCCCAACAGGGAGCCGAATTGTTCAATCACTTCCGGTCCAACGCGGTAATGCGCCGGGCTGATGGACGGGCCGATGGCGGCCTTCACTCTGTTGGTGTGGGTGCCATAGGCATCGTGCATGGCCATCAGCGTTGCCTTTGCAATATCCTGCACCGTACCGCGCCAGCCGGAATGAACCGCGGCGATGGCGCGATTGTCCGAGTCAAACAGGAGCAACGGCACGCAATCCGCCGTCTGAACGGCGAGGCCGATGCCCGGCACATTCGTCATCATGGCGTCGCCTTCCCCGGCGGCGCCATCGGCGGGCGGCGAATCGATACGCATAACCGCATTGCCATGGACCTGCCGGGCGAAGACCAGGGATTTGAGCCCCAGAGCGGCTTTGACGCGGGCGCGGTTTTCTTCCACCGCGCCATCGGCTTCACCGTCTCGTCGGGACAGGTTGAGGCTTTCAAATGCGCCGGTGGAGACGCCGCCCAGCCGCGTGGTGAAGGCGTGGACCAGACCGTCCTGTTTCAGATTCGGTGCGGTGATGAGACCTACCATTGACCGCCCTCCTCCGGCAGAAAACCGATCCGGCCGCGGCCCAGATCATAGCCGGCCCGTGCCTGTGCAATTTCGTCCAGCAGGCCGTGCAGCGTTGACCAGTCATCGCGCTCATGGATGGGCGCAAAGGCGGACTCCATGGTCTCGATCGTCATGTGGACCGGGTTTTCGCGCGTGAAATAGACATGCCCCAGACGCTCCGGGCGGACGGGCGTGTGATCCGCGAACAGATCGCCAAAGGCCTCATATTCCGGCCCGGAATAGTCGCGGGCAGCCGCCTTGATGCGCCCGGGATCATTGGTGAAATGATCAAAGAAGACCACCTCGAACGGTAACTGGCTGGCCAACAGGAAGGCGAGAAATGCCTTGACCATTTCCTCGGAATTCTCCTGCGCCGCCACGCCCAGCCGCGCGCAAAAGGCGGCCGTCATTTCGCGGGTATAGGTGTCCGGGAAGGTGTTGAGCACATCTATAATCTGGTCCTTGTCGCCGACCGACAGCACCGCGACGGCGAGCTGTTGCAGCGCCCAGAAGACGGCTTCGGGCTGGCGCGCATAGGCGTAGAGCCCGTTCTCGTCGAAATAGGCCGCGGTAAAGCCGGGCTTGTAGGTCGGCAAAAACCGCCATGGCCCGTAGTCGAAACTCTCGCCGGTGACATTGAGATTATCGGTATTGAGGACGCCATGGACAAATCCCGCCGCCATCCATTGGGCGGCCAGACGGGCCGACGCCGCGCACACCGCTGCGAGGAATTGCGTGGTCTTTTCCGGACCTTCAAGGCCGGACAGGTCAGGATAATAGCTGGCAATGGCATGATCGATCAGGGCCTCGATCCGGTCGGGCGCGCCTTCATGGGCATGGCGCTGGAAGGTGCCGAACCGGACATGGGAATGTTGAAGCCGCGTCAGAACCGCGCCACGCGCCGGTGACGGCTCGTCATGCCGAGCCAGCTGGTCGCCGGTTTCAAACACACAAAACGCTTTCGAGGAATAGACGCCCAGTGCTTCAAGCATTTCCGCGGCGAGAATTTCCCGCACCGCGCCTTTCAGCGTCAGGCGGCCATCGCCGGTGCGCGACCACGGCGTCTGGCCGGATCCCTTGGTGCCGAAGTCCAGCAAGCGCCCCGCCGGATCGCGCATCTGGGCATAGAGAAAGCCGCGCCCATCGCCGATCTGCGGATTATAGTGCCGGAATTGATGGCCGTGATAGCGCATGGCGAGCGGTGCATGAGGATAGCCGTCCGGCCGGTCAAAGCGGCCGAAATGATCCGCGATCTGCTCCGGGCTCAGTTCGCCCAGACCGATCTCTTCTGCCCAGCGCTTGTTCCACCAGCGCAGCCGGAGGTCGGAGAAATCTGCCGGCTCGACCGCGTCGGCGAAATCCGGCCCCAGCAGGGCAAAGGCCGATTGCGGCGTAAAACTCATGTCGAGAGCCCGGCTTTCAGCGCCTCGGCCGCCAGCCGCACCTGCTTGTCCGCGCCAATGGCCACACGCGTCATGTTGAAAAAGCCGTGCGGGAGGCCTTTTGAAAGATGATAGCTGACCTTCACACCGGCGGCCTGCATCCGGTCGCGATAGGCTTGCCCCTCATCAAATAGCGGGTCGAGCTCGGCGGCAGCAATATGGGCCGGTGGCAAGCCGGTCAGATCAGCTTCGAACAGTGGTGACGTGCGCGGATCCATAGGATCGGTTTCGCCGCAATAAGTGTCGCGGATCCAGTCCAGCGCATTGGCCGACAGCATATGGCCTTCCAGCATTTTCGGCTTGATCTTGCGGGTCTCGGCCAGTTGCAGCAGCGGATAGATCAGGAGCTGGAAGCGGATGCGGCCGCGGCGGGCCTGCGCAATGGCGGCGGCGAGGCCTCCGCCGGCAGAATCTCCGGCGACGGCGAGGCGTTCGGGATCGGCTCCCAGCTCATCCGCGCCGTCTCCGGCGGCCCAGTCAAAAGCCGCCAGACAATCCTCATAGGCAGCCGGGAAAGGGCATTCAGGTGCCAGACGGTAATCAATGGCCAGCAGACGGCACTCCGATTGCGCGGCAAGCCTCTGGGCCATGCGGTGATGGCTCTCCAGATCGCCGAAGACATAGCCTCCGCCATGGAAAAAGACGGTCAGCGGGGCCGGGGCTTTGGAGGTTTCCGGCACATAGAGGCGGGCCGCAATGTCTCCGGCCGGCCCGGATATTCTGAGGTCGCGGACTTCGGCGACGTCCGGCGGTGATGTCTCCATGACCGGAACAAGTTTGCGCAAGGCCGCCCGTCCATTACGGGCGCTGGTTCCGGGGGCGAAGGGATCGCTCAGCCCGGCGCGGGAGATCAGATCAGACCAGTTGAATGACTTTGCCATGCGCAGGAATTAAGCGCGGCGGGCCGGATGTGCAATGCGGCACCGCCGATTCTTTCCTTCCCATCAGGAGGAGGGAAAATCCGGCTTAATGCAGGGTGACTTCGCTATCGCGTTCGATCCGGCCTGCCAGCGCATCCTCCACGACCGATTTCAACGCCCGCCAGGCCTCGGCGCGCTGATCATCCCCGGCCTCTTCCATCTCGCCGACGGCGAGGTCGGCATAGCCCAGCGCCTTGGCGCCGTGGCGGTCAACCAGCAGGAAGGCGAGGGAGAGCATGTCGGCGGGGGTGATGCGGCTAGCGATATTCATGGTTTTATCCGGCTCCGGAATTGGAATTGGCTTTTCACCACGCAAGGCGTGCGCCAATCCTGAATCGATTTCAGAGACGTATTTTCAATAACTTGGCTGAATGGCGGATGACCGGAAACGGGCCAGCTTTGCCGTCAGGTCTTTTCTGCCGGACGTTTCGTGCCGGGTGCATAGCCACCGCCATCCAGATAGGCGCGTTCGTCGGGCGTGGACGTGCGGCCCAGCGCTTCATTGCGATAGGGGAAGCGACCGAACTTGGCGATCACATCGCGGTGCATCCGGGCATGGTGGAGGTTGGTATTACCCTCCGGCATGCGGGTGGCAAAAAGCTCGATGGTTTTTTCCTGATCGGCCAGGTCCTCGGAATGCATGAAAGGCACGTAGACGAAGGACCGCCGCGCTTCCGGCAATTCCATGTCAAAGCCCTTATCAATCATCGCCTGTGCGATCTCGCGGGCCTTGGCGTCGAAGGCGAACGCCTTGCCCGAGCCGCGCCAGACATTACGGGTGAACTGATCGAAAAGGAGGATAAGCGCCAGCCCACCCTCGGCGGTCTCCATCCAGGGATGATCGCCGTCCTTTACCCGCCTGGCCTCGGACTCGATGGCGCTGGCGAACTGACGGCGGATCTTCGCGTCGAATTCCGGTGTGGAGACGAAGTGGAGCTTCGGATCTGTGTCCTCGAACCAGAAGCGGAGAATGTCGGCGGGTTGCGTCATGGAATGAAGTCTAAGGTGCCCTGCGGACGAGGCAATAGCGCGAAATGCCGAAGCTCGCGTCCAAGCACACTGATTTACAAGCGCCAACGCCCCAGCCTTGAGCCCGTTTCATGTGAGCACGGCCCGCAGCGTAAGCGGAGCAGACAAGCGCCCGGGCCGCGCGCAGCGGAAACAATAAAAAGCTACGAAGGACGAGGCCAAGCACCGTCGTCGTCAAACCCTGTCCCCGTCTTGCTCCGGTTTAACCGGAGCATCTCGAACGAAAGGCGACGATTATCGAGATCCTCCGATCAAGTCGGAGGAAGACGGATGGTGTATTTTTGGAGGTGCTGAGCCCCAACCCATACGAACCCGTAGGGTTCGCAAGCGCGACCGCGCGCCCGCAGCTTTAGCGAGGATCGACCGAGCGGAGGCGAGGGAGGATCAACATGAATGGCTTGCCCAGCCGAAGCTCGCGCAGCGAGCGAAGGCTGGTGCCCCTGGCCCGAATCGAACGGGCACTTCCGAAGAAACCGGATTTTGAATCCGGCGCGTCTACCAGTTCCGCCACAGGGGCAATCCCGAGCAGGTGGCGGAAACTGCCTTCACTTGCGGCGAAATTCAATAGCGGCGCGCTGAGGGCTCGCATTGGAATGCAGATCGACTTATGAGGAAGCGCATGAGCGACGCGCACATTCCGAATTCTGACGTTCCCGAAGGTCTTGTGGCCCGTCTCGTCCATATTGGCGAGGCCGCGCCGGATGAGGGGCTGTCGCTTGGCGATTTCATGGAAGCTCTGGGCGAGCGCGCCTTCGGCATCTTGCTGTTTGCCTTTGCCATTCCGGTCTGCATTCCCTTTCTCTACGGCATTCCGCAAGTGCTCTCCCTGCCGATGATGGCGCTGGCCTTCCAGATGGCAGCGGGACGCGGGGAACCCTGGGTGCCGGTGAAATTCCGCGCACGGCGGATGGAGAAGCGCGGCCTTGAGAAAATGGGCCGCCAGGCGAAACGCTGGTTCGGCTGGATCGAGGCGATTGCGCGCCCGCGCCTGCTCTTTCTTTCCGGCCCCATCGGCGAGCGGATTGTCGGCAGCATATTCTGCCTGTTCTGCGCGTCGATCCTCGTGCCCCTGCCCCTGACCAATTCAACGCCGGGCATTGCGGTGGCCATCGCCTCGCTGGGCCTGATCACGCGGGACGGGCTCCTGATCCTTGCCGGTCTGGTACTCGGCCTGGTCTGGATCACGATACTGGTCGTCGGCGGTCCGGCCCTGATCTATGCGCTGATCGAGTGGGGTCGCAGCGCAGTCAGCAATTAGTCCACTGTGGACAAATAGCGATGGCAATGTGATTGGCCCGACCCGCAGTCGAAAGCCTGCGCCCAAATAGCCCGGTTCTGATCGAAAATACGTTCACGAAGATCCTGCCGTCCTTTTGGATGTCGTTAAAACCAACACCTTTATGGCGACTGGAAACGATAAGCTCGGAAACGCTGTCACTCATCCCGTATCGTGAGAAATCGCCGTTTGGCTCGATTTCGATAAAGTATGCTTCCGCGCCATTTCTGGCGTTTGCTTCCGACAATATACGGGCGGTATACGTTCCGCCGATATCGTAATCGTCCGACCGTAAAGTATAGACTCGGTCTTTCTGGCTCAAATAACCCATGTGGGGCGATCTCGGTATTGTGATCTGGGATTGCACCCTGCGGCTGAATGCGCGCTTTGCCAAGGCGCGGCGTGAGACTAAACTTCATCTCATGAAAACGCTTATGACCTGCCTGACCGCCCAGCGTTGGCCGTTTCTTGCCGCGATTGCCTCCGCACTCATCCTCGGCGGCGCGTATTTCTTCCAGTATGTGCTGGGCTATGACCCGTGCGCACTCTGCTATGATCAGCGCCACATCCATCAGGCCGTGATCGGCGTCGGTCTGATTGGCGGTCTGGCGCTGACGCAAAAGCCGGTTCAACCCTATGCCATGTGGATCTGCCTGATTATCGGCGCGATCTTTGTCTATTCGGCCGGCTTTGCCTTCTGGCATGCCGGGATCGAATATGACTGGTGGGAGGGTCCGTCGACCTGCACCGCCGGGGCGAATGTCAATCTGTCGACGGCCGACCTCCTTTCCGTGCTCGATGGTGGCGGACCAGTGGTACTCTGCGATGAGGCGGCCTGGACGCTGCTGGGCATCTCCATGGCCGGGTATAATGCGCTGATGTCCGCCGGGCTGGCGATTGCCTCTGTCTTTATCGGGATCAAGCGCCGATGAGCCGCGCCCCTCGCCCGCCCCTGCCCGGCCGCAAGGCCGATGAAACCCGAATCGCCGAGATGATCCGCGTCGATCATGCCGGGGAGTACGGCGCAGTCGCAATCTATGAAGGCCAGCTGGCGGTGTTCGGCAAAATTCCGTCCAAGGTGCGCATTGCCAACCAGCTGCGCCATATGGCGGAAGACGAGCAGGCGCATCTTGACGCGTTTGACGGCTTTATCCGCACGCGCGGTGTCCGCCCGACGGCACTGATGCCGGTCTGGAAGATTGCCGGACGCACGCTGGGCGTCGCCACGGCGCTGATGGGCGAGAAAGCCGCCCACGCCTGCACCGAGGCGGTCGAGACCGTGATTGAAGGCCATTACACCGACCAGATTGCCGAGCTGGAAGTCTCCGGCGAAACCGATCTGGCCAAGACCTTCACAACCTTCCGCGACGAGGAAGTTGCGCACAAAAACCTCGCCGTTGATGAGGGCGCGAAAGAGGCGTTCGGCTATCCGCTGCTGTCACGCCTGATCGAGGCCGGCTGCCGCACGGCGATTGGCCTCACGACCAAGATCTGATTTTTTTGCCGCGTTTTCGAACCGCAAAACCGGCATTCACTTTTGCTGAAAACGCTACCGTTCCAGCTCGCTGTCCCAGTAGAGATAATCCAGCCAGCTGGCGTGGAGGTATTTCGGCGGGAAGCGGCGGCCCTGCGCCTGCAATTGATGCATATTCGGGCGGATCGGCTTTGGCTGGTTCATGCCGGCCTGCCGGGGTGTGCGTCCACCCTTTTTGAGATTGCAGGGCGAACAGGCCGCGACGATATTCTCCCATGAGGTATCGCCGCCCTGCGAACGCGGCACGACGTGATCGAAGGTCAGGTCATCAACCTTGTCGCGGCCGCAATAGACGCAGCTGAAACCGTCGCGCAGCCAGACATTATAGCGGGTAAAGGCCGGGGCGCGGTTGTGGGTGACGTATTCATGCAGCGCCACCACGGATGGGGCGTGCATTTCCATGGACGGTGAATGGATCAGATCGTCATAATTGGAAACGACGGTGACGCGTTCGAGGAAGACATTTTTCACGGCCTCCTGCCAGCTCCAGATGGAGAGCGGCCAATAGGATAAAGGCTGATAATCGGCGTTCAGAACGAGACAGGGCCAGCCCGACGGGGCTTTATCAAGCACTTGCATGACGCCCTCCCGAATCCAGAGTGGGGCCATGGCCATGCATATGCCGATCAAAAGTCCTGAACACACACCTCCCGGTCCGGTCAACCGGCGGGATTCCCAGCGAATCACGCCGATGTCCGTCTCTGGTCATTTATACCGCGATTAGCGTAACACGCCTATGACACAGGCGTTAACCCTTTCGCCGGATTCAGGCATAGGCACCGGAAAAGACCTTGCCGAGAAAGCGGCCGCCGATTTCCAGCCCGTCCGGTCCGATGCCATGCGGAATGCCCGGCGATATATGCCACTGACAGGACGCACCGGCCTCGCACAGGCCCTGCGCGGCATCGAACATCATGCCCAGCGGCAGAACGTCGTCCCGGTCGCCGTGAATGAGTTGAATCGGCGGGCGCGACCGGATCTGTTCGTTAAGTGTCATGCGGCTGGGCATGGCCCCGGAATAACCCAGAATTCCGGCCAGCGACGGCGCGCGCCGCAGGCCGCAGTGCAGGGACATCATCGTGCCTTGAGAAAAGCCGATCAGCGCCACATCCCCCGGGGTCAGGCCATAGCGGGCGATTTCCTGGTCAATGAAGGCATCGAGAACCGGCGCAGCGGATTCCACCCCGCGGTTGGTCTCTTGCGGATCGAGCCGCGTGATCGGAAACCACTGATAACCATTGGGCGCGCCCGGCACAGGCTGGGGCGCGTTGGGCGCCACAAACTGCACATCCGGCAAGTCGCGCGCCCATTGTCCGGCAAGACCGATCAGGTCCTCACCATTGGCCCCATAGCCATGCACCAGAATGGCGAGCTTGCGCGGGCGCTGCCCGTTGGCGGGCGGTTGTCGTGGTCCATCAATCATCATGGCGCGGACTATAGGGCGCGAATTGAGGACTTGAAGCGGGCAAGCGCAGGCGCGAAACAGGTGCCATGACGGATTTCATCACCCGCTTTGCGCCCTCGCCCACCGGGCAACTGCATCTGGGCCATGCCTTCTCGACGCTGACCGCGTTCGAGACCGCGCAAAAAGCCGACGGGCGCTTTCTTCTGCGAATCGAGGATATCGACACGATCCGCTGCCAACCGGAATTCGAACAGGGCATCTACGACGATCTGGAATGGCTGGGGCTGGCGTGGGAAACACCCGTCCGGCGGCAGTCGGAGCATTTCGATGAATACCGCGCCGGACTGGAGCGGCTGATGGCGATGGGCGTCGTCTATCGCTGTTTCAAGACGCGCAAGGAAATCCTCGAGGATATCGGCCGCGCACCGCATCATCCCGGCGAGGGCCCCGAAGGCATCATCTATCCCGGACCTGCCGAGCCGCTGAGCGCGGACGAGGAAGCAGAGAAGATTGCCACCGGTGAGCCTTATGCGTGGCGGTTGTCCATGACGGCCGCGCAGGCGCGGCTGGGAGATCTGTCTCGCCTGACCTTTCAGGAGATTGGCGAGGGACCAAATGGCGAAACGGGTGTTTGTCGTATCCAGCCGGAGCTGATCGGCGATGCCATTCTGGCGCGCAAGGATATCGGCACCAGCTATCATCTCGCCGTCACGCTCGATGATGCGAAACAGGACATCAGTCATGTCATTCGCGGGCAGGATCTGTTCTTTGCCACGACCATGCACCGGATATTACAGGCTTTGCTGGACCTGCCCGTGCCGGTCTATCAGCATCACCGGCTGCTGACGGGGGACGAAGGCGAACGCTTCACCAAGCGCGACAGGTCGGAAACGCTGGCCGCGATGCGCGCGGCGGGCGCAAACGCCGCTGACATTCGACGGCAGCTTGGCTTCGATTGGTGATTTCCCTTTGCCCGCAAGGGGTATATGCGGAATTTCCATGGAGGGGGCATGAGCGAACCAAACGACAAATCCGCGCTGATCGGCCTTCTGGTGTTAATCATGGGGGCTGTCGCCATCGGTATGGCTGCGCCTCTGGTGAAGCTGTCCGAGCTGGGCCCGCAGACGGTCGGCTTCTGGCGCATGGCGCTGGCCATCCCCTTCGCCTTTTTGTGGATGCAGTTTGACCGCGATCCGCCGCGCAAGCCGGAGACGCCCGCGGGCTGGAAGCGCTGGCTTTATCTGGCGCTGCCCGGTCTCCTGTTTTCTGGCGATCTCGCCTTCTGGCACGCCGGGATCAAGATCACGAGTGTGGCCAATGCGACCTTCCTTGCCAATCTGCAACCGGTCTTTGTGGTGCTGGCGGCCTGGCTGATTTTCAAGGAAAAGATCACAAAACAATTCATGTTTGCCGCCGGTCTCGCGGTCGCGGGTGCTGCGCTTTTGTCAGCGGGCAACATCACGGTCGCGCCGGAGCGCTGGCCGGGCGATGTGCTCTCCATGGCCACCGCCGTCTGGTATGCCGCCTATATCCTCGCCGTGCGGCAGGCCCGGCGCTTTGCCTCGACCGGGACGGTGATCTTTTTCACCGTCGCCGTTTCTGCACCGATCCTCGGGCTGACGGCTCTGGGGTTTGGCGAGACCATCCTTCCGGGATCGCTCACCGACTGGCTTGTGCTGATCGGGCTGGCGGTCGGCGTGCAGATCATTGGTCAGGGCGGCGTGGCCTTCGGGCTGGGCCGGGTTCCGGCACCTGTGGCCTCCATCATCATCCTGATCCAGCCGGTTGTCGCGTCGATTGCCGGCTGGCTGATGTTCGGCGAAGCCTTCGCCCCGATCCAGTATGCCGGAGCGGCGCTGGTGATGGCCGGCGTCTGGTGGGTGCAGCGCAAATCGCGGACTGCGGCATCTCGCGGCTTGGCGAAACCGCCTCCGGGCGGCTAGAGACAGAACCATGACAAACGCAACCGCCAAAGACGACGTCTTCCTGCGCGACCTCTGGTATTTTGGAATCGTCGGCAGCGAGATTAAACCCGGACAGATGATCCAGAAGGAACGCCTGGGTGAGCTGGTCCTGTTTGGCCGCACCCATGACGGACAGGCCTTCGCGATGACGGATATCTGTCCGCACCGGGCGATCCTTTTGTCCGGCGGCGAAATGGTCAAAACCGAGACCGGCACGCAGGTGCAATGCCCCTATCATGGCTGGCGCTTCCGCCCGGATGGCCAGTGCGCCAACATTCCCTCGCTGACGGCGGATCAGACCGAGGGCATGGATATTTCGAAGATAAAGGCGCGCACCTATCCCGTGCACGAAAGCTATGGCGTGATCTGGATCTGGTTCGGCTATGATGCGGAGGCCGCGCCCTGCCTCGATCCGCCGACGCTCGATATTCCCGGCGATTCAAAAATCCGCATGCATGATGAGTGCGATTTCAACTGCGATATGGATGCGGCCGTCATAAGCCTGATGGACCCGGCCCATATCCCCTATATCCATAACCAGTCCTGGTGGCGCACGCCGAAAACCATGCATGAAAAGGCCAAGACGTTCGGCCCGATCGAGCGCGGCTTTTCCATGCTGCCGCACAAGCCGTCCTCCAACTCCTTCATCTACAAGCTCTTCGGCACCGACATCACGACCGAGATCACGCTGGAATTACCGGGCCTGCGGCCGGAATACATGAAGGCCGGCGACAAGCATGTCACCACGGTGACGATTGTGACGCCGGTGAATGCGGCCAAGACCATCATCTCGGTCATTCTCTACTGGAATCATCCTGCGGTCAGCTTCGTCCCGAAATGGCTGATCCGCCGGGGCATGCATATCTTCATGGAACAGGATTCAGCGGCCGTGGATTCGCAAGCCATCGGCATGTCCTATGATCCGCCACAAATGTTCATCCATGACAGCGACATACCGGCGAAATGGTATCTGGCGCTACGGCGGAACTGGGAGAAACACCGGAAAGAGGGCACGGACTTCGTCAATCCGGTGAAAAAACCGACCACATTGCGGTGGCGGAGCTAGGCACCAAAGGTGCGACAATCCGTGATTGGACCATCGGCCCCGCCGGGCCTATGTGAGGCGTCATGATTATATTTCTCAACATCCTGATTGTCGTGGCGATGCTGGCCGTGCTGGTGACGCTGTTTCTGGGCTTCTTCAACATGGCCCGCGGCGGCGAAGGTGCCTCGGCACGGTCGAACATATTGATGCGCTACCGGGTCGGCATCCAGTTTGTCGCCATTATGCTGATGGTTGTCGGCTTCATGATCAAACAGTCGATGGCCGGCTAACCCTTAGTCCGGCGCGAGCCCGGTCAGCACACTGCGGATGCGCGGCGCGACCTCGTCAATGCGTCCTTCATTGACGCCTGCAACCGCGATACGGCCTTCATCCGGCCAGATCACCGCTTGTACGAACCACATCGTATTCGAACCGGCATGGCGCAGCGATCCATCTGCACCCATGCCCCACCCCATCGCATAGTCGGCACCGTCCGGCGGCGTGAGCAGGGTCTGCCAGCTTTCCGGGGACAGATAATCACTTTCTTCGCCGCGCGCGCCAGCCATGACCAGACGCAGGAAAACGGCATAGTCAGGCATCGACATGTGGACGCGCCCCGCCGGGTTCATCGCCGGCGGATTATCCGCGCCGGCATCCGTGCCGACCGGCGTCAGACGGCCCCAACCGGTCCGGTGGCCCTGAGGCTGATCGCCTTGCGGCGGACCGAAACCCGCACTGTCGAGGTCCAGCTCATCAAACAATTCGGTCTGGATGAGGCTTTCCCAGCTTTCGCCGGTGACGTCTTCCAGCATCATCGCGGCGGCGACATAACCGGCATTTGAATAGAGAAATTCACCGCCTTCATTTGCCGGGTTGCGGAGCAATTCCCGCAGATAGGGATGGCGGTCGGCCTGCGGGTCGCGATCCCCCAGAATACCGGCCAGTGCCAGAGACGTCAGCCGGCCCGCATTGGCCTGCATGCCTGAGCGGTGATGCAGAAGGTCCGCGAGTGTGGCGTTGGCCAGGACAGGATCAATCCGGTCAAATCTGTCCCCCAGCGTCTCGCCCAGCGTCGTGTCCCAGCCGATCAGCCCGCGCTCGACCAGCCGGGCGGCCAGAACGGCTGTCATTGCCTTGGTGTTGGAGCCCAGATGCCAGGCATCCGAAAGGTCGATACGCGCCTCGTCCGTCGACTGGCGCAGACCGGCCACCGATGTCAGCTGTATATCGCCATCAATCATCATCACCACGGCCCCTGGAGATCCGGCGTCCACCAGACCATCGGCCAGCGCCTGAACGTCCTGACGCGCCAGTGCGGCAGATGAAAATGCGAATAGGAGAGCGAGTGCTGCGCGAACCATGAAATCTTCCCCGGCGTCTATCCTGTCTTGAAAGCCCAGTCTGCCTGCTCCAGTTTGAGGGGCAAGCGGAACAACAAGGACGCGAATCCCATGGTGCGGCTGACCAAGATCTACACGAAGACCGGCGATCAGGGCCGGACGCGTCTGGGCGATATGTCCGAAGTCGACAAGACCGACATCCGGGTCGAGGCCTATGGCAGCGTCGACGAAGCCAATGCCGTCATTGGCGTGGCCCGCCGGGCCGTCGAGGATGAAGCCATCGATGCCCTGCTGGCGCGGATCCAGAACGAGATGTTCGATCTCGGGGCGGATCTGTGCGTGCCCGATACGGGCGAAGATCCCGGTTTCGAACCGCTTCGCATGACGGCCAAGCAGGTCGAGGCGCTGGAAGCCGCGATCGATGCGTGGAACGGGAAGCTTGACCCCCTCGACAGCTTCATCCTGCCAGCCGGTAGCGAAGCCTCAGCGCGTCTGCATCTCGCCCGGACTGTCTGCCGCAGGGCTGAACGACGGACGGTCGCCCTGCAACAGGTGGATGCCCGTCTGAATCCGGAGACCGTGCGTTATCTCAACCGGCTGTCGGATCTGCTGTTCGTGCTCGCCCGCATTGCCAATGATGAGGGCCGCGCCGATGTAAAGTGGGTGCCGGGTGCCTCCCGCGATTAATTCCGCAGCGGAAACAGTCATATGTATACAGGCCGGTTTGTCGCAATCTCTGCCCGGTCTATATCCCTCTCCATTGCGGCGTGATGCCGCAGCTTGATTCACCAGACAGGGAGCCTCCCCA
Source organism: Hyphobacterium sp. CCMP332 (assembly GCF_014323565.1). NCBI lineage: Bacteria > Pseudomonadati > Pseudomonadota > Alphaproteobacteria > Maricaulales > Maricaulaceae > Hyphobacterium > Hyphobacterium sp. CCMP332. The sequence continues at coordinate 161,825 of NZ_CP058669.1, read as the reverse complement.
TGAAATTCCTGACCGCCACCGCCGTCGCCGCCCTTGCCGCCGCGACAGCCTTCGCCGACCCGGTCGCCTATGAGTTTGACCGCGGCCATACCGAGATTTCCGCCAGCTGGAACCACCTCGGCTATTCCACGCAATCCATCCAGTTCACCGATTATGAAGGCACGCTGTTGCTGGATTTCGACAATCCGGAAAATTCAACGGTCGATGTGACCTTCAACCTGATTGACGGCTTCTGGGTCGGTGGCAATCATGAGCGCTTTGTCGGACACCTGAACTCGGCAGACCTGTTCAACACGGTCGAGTTTCCGACCGCGCAATTTGTTGCCACCGGTTTTGAAACCGAAGACGGCGTGACCGGAACGATGACGGGCGAACTCACCCTTCTGGGTCAGACCCATGAGGTCGTGCTGGACGTGACACTCAATCAACGGGCCCCGCACCCGTTCGATGCGACGGTCATGGTTGCCGGTTTTGATGCCACGGGCGTGATCGAGCGCTCGCAATGGGGCCTGGGCTATGCCTCGCCGAATGTGTCGGAAGAGGTCACCATCTCGATTTCGACCGAATTGCGCGCACCGAACCCTGACGCCGAATAAGTGACGTTGACGTCACTCTGAATGAAAGGCCGGACCTCGCGTCCGGCCTTTTTACATGCGGCATTGTGCGGTGCCGCACAGCCGTTGACTTCCGCGGTAGGCAAATGCAGTTTCGCGCCCTATTTCGATAACCAGTGGATTGATGCGGGACGGCTTGTTCCGCGCAGACCGGGGAAGCTCCATGAAAATACTCGTGCCCGTCAAACGGGTGGTCGATTACAATGTGAAAGTCCGCGTCAAGCCGGACCAGAGCGGCGTCGACCTCGCCAATGTCAAAATGTCGATGAACCCTTTCTGCGAGATCGCGGTGGAAGAAGCCGTTCGCATGAAGGAAAAAGGCGGCATTGACGAAATCATCGTTGTCTCGATCGGGCCTCAACAGGCGCAGGAAACCATCCGCACCGCGCTGGCCATGGGTGCCGACCGCGGCATCCTGATCCAGACCGATGACGCCGTCGAACCGCTGGCCGTAGCCAAGCTTCTCGCCAAGGTGGTCGAGGAAGAAGGCCCGGAACTGGTGATCCTCGGCAAGCAGGCCATTGATGACGATTCGAACCAGACCGGACAGATGCTGGGCGCGCTTCTCGACTGGCCGCAGGCGACCTTCGCTTCGGAAGTGGCTATCGCCAATGGCAAGGCCAATGTGACCCGCGAGATTGATGGCGGACTGCAGACCATCTCGGTTGAAATGCCGGCCATCATCACCACCGATCTGCGCCTGAACGAGCCGCGCTATGCGTCCCTGCCGAATATCATGAAGGCCAAACGCAAGCCGATCGATGCGAAGACGCCGGGCGATTTCGGCGTTGATATCGCACCACGACTGAAAGTCCTGAAAGTGTCCGAACCGCCGAAACGCGAAGCGGGCATCAAGGTCGAGAGCGTGGCCGAACTGGTCGACAAGCTGAAAAACAAGGAAGGGGTGATCTAGATGGCTATTCTTCTTATTGCCGAACACGACAACACCTCCCTGAACGACGCCACGCGCGCCGCCGTCACCGCGGCCAAGGCAATTGGCGGCGATATCGACGTTCTTGTGGCCGGTTCCGGTGCGGGCGACATCGCCAAGATTGTTGCCGGTATCGAGGGCGTCTCCAAAGTGCTCCATGCCGATGGCGAGGTCTTTGCCAAGCCGACTGCAGAAGCGATGGAAGCCCTCGTCCTGCCGCTGATGGACAAATATGATGTGATGATGGCGGTGGCCTCGACCATGGGCAAAAACTTTTCGCCCCGGATCGCGGCCAAGCTGGACGTGATGCAGATTTCCGAAATTTCGGCGGTTGAAAGCGCAGACACATTCGTGCGCCCGATCTATGCGGGTAATGCGATGATGACAGTCCAATCGACCGATGCGAAAAAAGTCATCACCGTTCGTCCGACCACGTTCGAGAAGGCAGGCGATGGCGGCTCGGCCAGCGTCGAGACCATTGGTGCGCCATCCGGCCCGTTCAAGTCGGAATTCGTGTCCGAGGAATTGTCCAAGTCGGATCGTCCGGAACTGACTGCAGCGAAGATCGTCATTTCGGGCGGACGCGGCATGCAGTCCGGCGATAATTTCGTGCTTCTGGACAAGATCGCCGACCAGCTGAATGCCGCTGTCGGAGCCTCACGCGCGGCCGTCGATGCGGGCTATGTGCCGAATGATTACCAGGTGGGACAAACCGGCAAGGTCGTTGCCCCGGAGCTCTACATCGCCGTCGGTATATCCGGTGCCATTCAGCACCTCGCCGGCATGAAGGATTCCAAGATCATCGTGGCTATCAACAAGGACGAAGAAGCGCCGATTTTTTCGGTAGCGGATTACGGTCTGGTCGCAGACCTCTTCAATGCCTTGCCGGAACTGGAAGCCGAGCTGACGAAAGCTGGCCTCTAGCCGCTCCAGCGTCTGTGAAAATGAAGAGCCCCGGAGCGACGCTCCGGGGCTTTTTATTATCCCAGTCTTATCGCCGCCTCGATCAGGGCATGTGCGTCTTCGCTATTCCATTCGGCATCACGGGGCATGCGGCCCATCTCGACGCCATTGCGATTGTAGATAATCGACATCGGCAAGCCACGAGCACCGACGGCGGTCGGACCGGCGAAGGAATTGTCATGATAGATTGGCAGGTGTTCGAGGCCGGTCTCCTCGAAGAAGACTTCGGCCTCCTCGATCCGCCGGTCGGCGCTGATCGTCACCACCTGGAAGTCCTCGCCGCCATAGCGGGCCTGCAATGCGTCGAGTGCCGGCATTTCCACCACGCAGGGGGCGCACCAGGTCGCCCAGTAATTGACCAGAATCACCTGACCTTCAAAATCGGCCAAAGTCCGTTCAACGCCGTCCGGATCAATGAAGGTATGGCTGGGCCGCGGTGGCGCATCATCCAGCGAGACGAATGCCGACATCTCGCCTTCGGCATGGCTCGCCAAGCCGGTTGGCGCCGGGCCCTGCATTCCGGAAAACAGCACATAGGCAATTGCCGCCAGCAATATGACCGTGCATGTGATAATCCCGATTTTGACAGGCGAGACATTCATCGCAGAAACCTTTTGACTGGGACCGGCCATGACGGACGGAAAGACGAATAAATCAAACGCGCTCTGGGGCGGCCGGTTTTCCGGTTCCCCGTCGGAGATCATGGAAGCCATCAATGCCTCGATCGATATCGATCAGCGCATGGCGTTCGAGGACATTGCCGGTTCCATTGCTCACGCTCGAATGTTGGCCGCAACGGGCATCATTTCAAGCGATGATGCGACGAAAATCGAGAATGGGCTGAATCAGATCCGTGGCGAGATCGAGCGCGGCGAGATGAAATGGTCGGCAGCACTTGAGGATGTTCACATGAATATCGAGGCGCGGCTGAAGGATATCATCGGCGAACCGGCGGGCCGTTTGCATACGGCACGCTCGCGGAATGACCAGGTCGCCACCGATTTCCGGCTCTGGCTGCGAGCGGCCTGTGACCGGGCTGATGCTCTCATCACGGCCTATCAGACCGCCCTCGTGGCGCAGGCCGCAGCGCACACCGATACGGTCATGCCGGGCTTTACGCATTTGCAGACGGCGCAACCGGTCAGCCTTGGACATCATCTTCTGTGCTGGGTTGAAGCGGCCGAACGCGACCGCGCACGCTTCCAGGACGCTCGTAAACGCCTCAATGAAAGCCCGCTGGGATGCGCGGCGCTGGCCGGCACGGCGTTTCCCATCGATCGTCATCAGACCGCCGAGGCGCTCGGATTTGACCGTCCGATGGCCAACTCGCTGGATGGCGTTGCAACCCGCGACTTCGCGATGGAATTCCTGTCGGCGTCGACGATCTGCGCTGTGAATCTCTCCCGGTTTGCCGAAGAGATTGTCCTATGGACCTCACGCCGGTTCGGATTTGCGCAATTGTCCGACGCCTGGTCGACCGGATCGTCGATCATGCCGCAAAAGCGTAACCCCGACGCCGCCGAGCTGGTGCGGGCCAAGCCGGGCCGGATTGCCGGGGCGTTGCAGACACTGATCATCGTGGTGAAGGGGCTGCCCCTCGCCTATTCCAAGGACTTGCAGGAGGACAAGGCGCCGGTGTTTCAGGCGATGGACGATCTGGAGCTCGCGCTCGGTGCCATGGCCGGTATGGCGTCTGACCTGACCTTCAACACCACCAACATGGCCGAGGCCGCTGGCGAAGCCTATTCGGACGCTACTGATCTCGCGGACTATGTTGTGCGCGAACTGGGCAAGCCCTTCCGTGAGGCACATCATATCGCCGGGTCGATGGTCAAGCTGGCGGAAAGCCGGAATGTGCCACTCGCGGGTCTGTCGCTGGACGACATGCAAACCGTCGAGCCCGGTCTGACTGATGCCGTATTTTCGGTTCTGTCGGCCCGTGCCTCCATGGAAAGCCGGACCAGCTATGGCGGAACGGCGCCCGTACGCGTAAAAGAGCAGGTGACACTCTGGCAGAACCGTCTCCGCGAAAGGCAGGCATCATGAAAAAACTGGTAACGCTCATCGTGATCATCGGCGGGCTGGTTGTGTCCGGTTGTGGCCTGCGGGGCGATCTGGAACGCCCGCCGCCGGCTTGGGGCAATCCGCAACAATCCGAACCCGCCGGGTAGCTCACAAATAAGTAATGCAGGTGCCGCTAGGCGCGCCTGTCTGACGTGATAGTTTCGCCGTCATGAAACTCTGGCCCTTGATACAGGCACGTCTTGCGCTGCTTTGGGAACGACTGGCCCCGGCCCTCTGGCCGGCGGCGCTGCTGATCGGGCTCTATGCAGGCATTTCCATTTTCGGTATCTGGGACCGTCTCGGTGATCCCTGGCGGGCCCTGACCTATGCGGCGGTCGTCGGCGTCTCGCTGTGGCTGGGCTGGCGTCGCTGGCGCGAAATCGACTGGCCGGATAGCGAAGACGCCGCGCGTCGGGTTGAAACCGATTCCGGTATTTCCGCCCGTCCACATGAAGCGTTATCGGATCGTCCTGCAGGCACTTCCCCGGAAGCACAATCCGTCTGGCAGGCGCACCAGCGCCGCATGGCCGAACGCCTCAAGGGCGCGAAAGCACGGCGTCCGCAAGCCGCATGGGCGCGCGTGGACAGCTGGGGCCTGCGGGGCGGCGTCATTGTTCTGATCGCGGCGGCCTGGATGGTCTCCGGAGATCTGGCCAGGGGCCGCCTCTTTGAAAGCTTCGGATTTGCGCCCGTCTATCGCGGCGTGGAAACGGCGCAGGTCGATGCCTGGCTTAATCCGCCCGCCTATACCGGCCTTGCACCGATCTTCTTTCAGGATGAACAGACCGAGGCGGAGGCACCGGAGGGATCCGAGCTTGTTATCCGGACCGCCGGTGTGCGACGCGCCCCGAATGTCCGCAATGGCAATGATCGCGCCGAAAACCGGTCCATTGGTGACGGCGTCTGGCAAAGCCATCTGGTCATTGAATCAGATGCGGTTGTGACCCTGCGGGCCGGCCGGGAGCGAGCGGCCTATCGCATCAATGCCCTCGCCGATACTGCACCGGATGTCGAGATCGTCACCGCGCCGGAAGCCAATGTTGAAGGCGAGCTCAGTCTCGAATTCACGGTGGAAGATGATTATGGCGCAACGGACTTCCGCATCGAATTCCGGCCGGAAGACGATAGCAGCGCCGAATGGTCGGTGATTGACGTCGATCCTGCCGATCTGACCCGCGGCGAAGATGGCTATCGTGCCACCGTATCGACGGCCCAGCATGTGCTGGCCGGATCGCGCGTTGATCTGCGGATCGCCGCGCTGGATGGCGGCGGTAATACCGGCCTGTCGCCGGAAATCGCCCTGACGCTGCCCGCGCGCGTTTTCCTCGACCCGCTCGCGCGGGCCGTCTCAGAACAACGCCGGATCGTCATTGGTTCCTCGCAAGACTATGCGCCGCTCCCCGAACGCGACCCGATGTATCTGGACGACCTTCAGGCTTTGCCGCCTTTCCAGGGGGATGAGCCGGAGCGCCGCATCGAACGCGCACCGGAAAGCCTGCAAGACGTGGCACTGGCGCTGGACGCCATTACCGATGCGCCGGAATTTTTCTTTGAAGACCCGATTGTCTATCTCGGCCTGCGCCGTGAATTGCACAGCCTGCGCCGCGCCCGAGAATACAATGAAATCGGCCCCATTGAAGCCAATCTCTGGCAGATCGCCTTGCGGGCCGAGCTGGGCTCTCTGGCAGATGCCGAGCGGGCGCTGCGCGCGGCTGAACGCGCGCTGATGGAAGCACTGGCGCGAGGTGCCGACGAAACCGAACTGGCACCTTTGTTCGAGGCCTATCAGCAGGCCATGGATAATTACATGGCTGCGCTGGCCCGCGAAGCGGCCGAAGACGGGCGGGTCGCCGAGGGTGGCGGACCGCAAATCAATACGGACGATCTTCAGGGCTTGCTGGATGCCTTGCGCGATGCTGCAGAACTTGGCGATACAGCCAGCGCCCGCGAAGCTCTGGCCGCGCTCGGCGAAATGCTGCGCAATATGGAGTTGACGCTGCAACAGGGTGAAGGCGATGGCGAGCCAACCGACGAGATCAGCCAGGCCATGCGCGATGCGCTGGAGGAGCTGGGCGATGTGATCGGCGAGCAGCGCCAATTGCAGGACGAGACCTTCGAGCAGGCCGAAGGCGGTCCGCAAGGCCAGAGCCAGGGTCAAAGTCAGGGTCAGCAGGGCAGCGAGAGTCAGGGCCAGCAATCGGGTCAAAGTGGCAGCCAGAACGGACAGACGGGTGCCGGTTCGGAAGGCGCGCAAGCGCTGGCTGAATCGCAAGGATCGCTGGCGGATCGTCTGGAATCGCTCGCTCAGGCCCTGCCGGGTGAAAGTGGCGAGACGTTTGGCGAAGCGGCCGAAGCCATGCGCCGGGCCGAGGAAGCGCTGGCCGATGGTGATGCTCAGGGCGCTGTTGGCGAGCAGGCGCAAGCCCTGCAAGCACTGCGTGATGGCGCGGAACGTCTGGCACAGGGCCTTCTGGAGCGAGCTCAGGATGCCACGCAAGCCGGGGCGGAAGGTGAAGATACCGATCCGCTCGGACGTCCGCAGGATTCCGGTGGATTCTCCAACGGGTCAGGTGTGGATATCCCCGACGAGGCAGAACGCCTCAGGGCGCGGGAAATTCTGGATGAATTGCGGGAACGTGCAGCTGAACAGGGCCTTGATCAGGACGAGCTGGACTATATCGAGCGCTTGCTGGACCGCTTCGGCTCCTGATCTCAGTTGCCGCTTCCGTGAGAGGTATCCGCTGCGGCATGATGCTCTTCTGCAGGCGCGGGCGGCGTCTCCGCTGGCGCTTCGGGCGGGGACTCCATCAACCCGGCGAGCGTGATTTCAGCCTCGACCGCGCCGGCCGGCGGATCGGTCACAACAGACGAAAAAGCATAACTCTGCCCGGGGGCAATCGCCTCGCCATCGAGAATGACCGTCCACTCCAGAACCGGCGCTCCGTCTTCGCCCAGCAGCCGAGCCTGCAATTGCGGCAGCGCGCGGGCCTGACGATCAATGTTGCGCACCTCGCCCGACACCACCACGGTAGGAATGCCATGCTCTTCACCGCGCGAAACATCCAGCGAATCAATCGTCACGCCATAGGCGTTGGCATCAATGCCGATGGCCGCATAAGCGCTGGAGCTCTGCGGCCAGACACTGACGATATCTGCACGGAACAGGAAAGACACGGCGAAGACACCGGCAATCGCGACGGCAAGACCGCCCCAGGCGCTCGCCGCAGCTGTCTTCAACTGGTCCTGACGCTTCTGCTCGGCCCGTTCACGAAAGGCTCTGTGGGGCGCTTTGGGAGCTTCAGGCTCGGCATTTTCCGCGGGCTTTGGCGGGATCGGATCGATCGGCTCGAGAACCGGTTCTTCCTCGTTGCGCGCAGTCCAGATATGGCCGCAGGCGGCGCACTTCACCCGTCGCCCGTTTACGCCGATGGCACCGGGATTTGCGCGATAACGCGTGTCACAACTGGGGCAGCTCAGTATCATCGAGACCCGATTCGGCTTATTGGCAGCATAGGCTACAGGATTTCTGGTGACTGAAACTGGCGCGAACCCCTTTCTACAAAGTGAATCCGAAGTGATTGTTCGCTTCGATGCCGTCGGTATGCGCTATGGGCGCGGCCCGGAAATCCTGAAAGATGTGTCTTTCGAACTTCCCCGCGGCAGTTTCACCTTCCTGACCGGGCCGTCCGGTGCCGGTAAAACCTCGCTTTTGCGGCTGATTTACATGGCGCACAAAGCCTCGCGCGGCGTGGTTCAGCATTTTGGCCATGACACCGCCGCATTGCAGCGAAAGGATTTGCCTGATTTGCGCCGCCGGATCGGCGTGGTGTTTCAGGAATTCCGCATGCTGGATCATCTCAGCGTTTTCGAGAATGTCGCTCTGCCACTGCGCGTGGCGGGGCTGAAACGCTCGGACTACGCCGAAGATGTCGCCGAACTGGTCAGCTGGGTCGGGCTGGAACACCATATGGAATCGCGGCCCGCCACGCTGTCGGGCGGAGAGCAGCAGCGCGTGGCCATCGCCCGTGCGGTGGTCAATCAACCCGAATTGCTGATTGCCGACGAACCGACCGGGAATGTGGATCCCGATATGGCGCGGCGGCTTCTGCGATTGTTTGTCGAGCTGAACCGGCTGGGCACGACCATATTGATTGCCACGCACGATCTCACCCTGGTCCGCGCGCTCGATGCGCCGGTCATGTCTCTGGCAGATGGCCGCCTGACCTATCGCGAGGTCAACGGGTGAGCGAGGCGACGCGGAAACCACCCGCACCGCCGCCGGGCGGAAATGCGCGATTATTGCCACCGGATGGGGGACGGGACCGCCCGTTGTTTGCCGTTGCGGCGATCCTTGTCTTTCTGGCCTGTCTGGCTGCACTCGGCGCCCGCGGTGCGTGGACATCCAGCGAACGCTGGATGGAGGACCTCTCTGGCAGTCTGACGGTGCAGATCCGTCCCGAAGACGGGCGCGACACCAATGCCGATGCGCAAGAGGCGGCCAGACTGATCACGGACCTGCCCGGTATTTCCAGCGCTACGGCGCGGACCCGGGGTGATTCCGAGGCCTTGCTGGAACCCTGGTTCGGTTCAGCCGGACTGCCGGCCGATTTGCCGGTGCCCCTGTTGATCGATGTCCAGTTGTCCGACCCCGACATATTGCCCGTCGAGGACATTGCCGCGACCCTGTCTGACGCGGGTATTGCCGCTGATATTGATGATCATGGCCGCTGGAGCGACGCGGTGGCGCGCGCCGGGCAGCTTGCCCGCCTTCTGGCTCTGGGATTGCTGACGCTGATATTGGGCGCAGCCGCTGCCGTGATCGCCTTTGCCGCCCGCGCCTCTCTGGCGGCGCGGCGCGATGTGGCAGATGCCTTGCATATTGTCGGTGCGACCGATGCCTATATCGCCGGGCTGTTCGAGCGGCGCTTCTTCAGCCTGGGCCTGAAAGCCGGCGCTGCGGGCGCGGGATTTGCCGCGCTAATCGCGATTCTGGTCGCTGTGGGTGGCAGTAACGCCGATGCGTTGTATTTTCTGCCTGAAATGATCTTCGCGCCGGTCGAGATTGCGTCCCTGCTGGCCGCGCCACTTCTTGCCGGAGCGATTTCGGCTTTGTCGGCGCGCCTTGCGGTGTCAGAAGAATTGCGGAAGCGTTGGTAGGCATGAACAGGAACAGTCTGATATGAGCCGGTCGCGGCAAACCTACCCGGGAAATGGCCAGTTCCTTCGCGCATTGGCCTTCCTGATTGTCTTCGTGCTTCTGGCCGGGTTCGCTGGATATGCAGGGCATGTCTCGGCGTTGAGCCCGCCGGAAGAGATCGAGGCCGATGCCATCATTGTTCTGACCGGCGGCGAAGGCCGTTTGCAAACAGCTGTCGAATTGCTCGAAGCGGAGGCCGGTCACCGCATGCTGGTTTCCGGCGTCAATCCCATCGTCAGCGAAGAAGCGGTTCGCGCGACAGCCAATATCGATCCGGATCTGTTTGCCTGTTGCATTGATCTCGGGCGTGAAGCCGCCGATACGGTTGGCAATGCCCGCGAAGCGGCCAGCTGGGCTGAGGCCAACGGATTCCGGCGCATTATCGTGGTCACCTCTGATTACCACATGCCGCGCGCCATACTCGAGCTGAGAGCGTTGATGCCCGATCATGATCTGATCGCGTGGCCGGTTCATTCTGCCCGGCCCTGGGAAGACGGCACGGCCGCGCGGCGCTGGGCACTGGAATATCTGAAGTTCAGCGCGGTATTCTTCCGCGAAATGGCACGCGGTGCCTTCAGCGGAGACGATACATGAAGCCGGCCGGCCCTCTGACAATACTGCGTTCCCTGCTGTTTGTGCTCTGGATGTATGGCTCGATGATGATTGTCGGCTTTGCCGTGATCTGGCTGCTTCTGATGCCGCGCAGCTGGACCCGCGCGGTCTATCGTTTCTGGCTGTGGCTGATTTTCGGCGGGCTGAAGATCATTTGCGGCCAGAGCTATGAAGTGCGGGGCCGTGAACACCTGCCTGATGGCGGTGCCCTGATCGCTTCGCGCCACGAAAGCATGATGGAGACTCAGGCCTTCTGGCAGATCCTCGATGATCCGGCCATCATCCTGAAAAAGGAACTGGCCTGGCTGCCGGTTTTTGGCTGGTTCGCCGTGAAGCTGGAAAATATCGTCGTGGATCGCGGCGCAGCGGCCAAGGCGCTGCGGAAAATGTTGCGCGATGCCCGCCAACGCGCCGAGGCAGGCCGCCAGATCCTGATCTTTCCGGAAGGCACCCGAATGAAGCCGGGGCAGTTCGAGCCCATGAAACCGGGAGTCGCCGGGCTTTATGGGGCGATGAATGTGCCGTGCGTTCCGGTGGCGCTGGACAGCGGGGATTACTGGGCGGGCAAGGGTATCATTCGCCGGCCGGGAAAGGCCGTTATCCAGTTTCTCGAACCCATTGCACCGGGCTTGTCACGAGATGACTTCATGAAGCTGCTTCAATCGCGTATTGAAACAGGAACGCGCGCCCTGCGCGCCAACCGGACCTGATCTTCAGCTCCCTGCAACGGATGTGTCATGCCCAAGCGTTTTGCGATACCGATTCTCGCCATCCTGACCGTGTTGGGCCTGTATTCCGCCTATTGGGTCTATGCTCGTGGACAGATCGTTCAATATGTCGAGGACTGGAGAGCCGCCCAGATCGAGGCCGGTTTCACGATCGAGCATAGCGCCGTCCGGGTCGGTGGCTTCCCTTACCGCTTTGCCGTCTCGGCTGAAGATGTCGTCATGCGCGCGCCCGATATAGATGGCGGATGGGTGCTGGAGCTGAACTCGTTTGAAGCCGACGCCATGCCGTATGACTTCTCGCACTGGATTATCACTATGGGCGACACCTTGCGCTTCCAGCAAGACGGTCAGGGCCTCGCTCTGATGAGTGAGGGGGCCCGCTTCAGCGTCTCGGGAACGGATGGTGTCACCCAGCGTATCGTCGCGAACATCTCCAATCTGACAATTGAAGGTCTGGGCCATTCGCAAGCCGTCATATCGTCGATCGGCACCGTGCGTCTGGGCGCGGCGACCGGTGAGGACGGCAATATGGCCATCCGTGTGCAGCTGGACGAGGTCGCGCTGGTCGGCGAGGAGATTGACCCGGTCCTGATCGACAGTTTTGGCGAGCAGATTTCTCTCCTGCGGGCCCATTTCGTGATTTCACAATGGGCGGCCCTCGCCAGCAGCGCGGATCTGGCCGCATGGTCGCGTGCCGAAGGCGTCTACTCGCTACGTGAATTCCATATTGCATGGGGCCGCCTGAACATGGCTGCGGAAGGCGATATGGGGCTGGACGAGGCCCTGCGCCCGACCGGGCGGATCAGCCTCAATCTCGTGGACCCCGAGGCTGTCGTCGACGCCATGATCGAATCCGGCGCCATTTCGGAAGAGAATTCGGGGGCATTGCGCCTTGTCGCGCAGACCGCGCCGCGCGGAGATAATGGCACCGCCATTCCGCTATCGTTCCGGAATGGCGGTGTTTATTTCGGTCCGGTCCGGCTCGGCCAGGTCGGCTCGATCGCCGATTAGGCGGCGACAAATTCGGACAGCGCATCCACGACTTTGCGATTGTCCCTGTCCAGACCGATCGTAATCCGCAAGGCATTCGGCATGCCATAGGCGGCGACCGGACGGACGATGAGACCCCGCGCGGTCAGGAAGGCATCGGCATCCATCGCCGTCTTGCCTTTCGTTTCAGGGAAATGCACCAGAACGAAATTGCCGACACCTGGCGTGACATCGAGTCCCATTCCGCCGAGTTGTTGGCGCATGAAGGCCAGACCCTGCCGGTTGTGTTCGGCTGAGCGCTTCTGGAAATCCGTATCCCTGATCGCCGCAATGCCGGCCTCAATCGCCGGAAGATTGACATTGAACGGTCCGCGCACGCGGTTCAGAACGTCGATGATGGATTTGTCGGCATAGGCCCAGCCCAGGCGCAAGGCGGCCAGCCCGTGGATTTTCGAAAACGTCCGGGTCACGACCACATTGTCGTATTCATTGGCGAGATCAAATGCTGTCTCGTAATCCGGCTCATCTACATATTCCGCATAAGCCTCGTCGACGACCAGCATGGTGCTGGCTGGCAAGCCCTCACGCAGGCGGCGGACTTCAGAATGGGAAATATAGGTGCCGGTCGGATTGTTCGGATTGGCCAGAAAAACGATACGGGCATTCTCGCCGGCCGCTTTCAGGATGGCATCGACATTGGCGGTATAATCGGTTTCGTCCGCGCTGACGAATTCGGCCCCGGACTGCATCGCCACCAGCCGGTAAACCAGAAAGCCGTATTGAGATTGAACGACCTTGTCGCCGGGCTCCAGATAGGCGCGGCCCAGTAATTGGAGCAGCTCGTCAGAGCCGGTGCCACAAACAATGCGATCCGGGTCGAGACCATTGGCCTCGCCAATCGCGGCGCGCAAACGCACAGCGCCGCCATCCGGATAAAGGTTCAGGTTTCTGGATGATGATTCAAAGGCGGACCGGGCCAGCGGCGAACATCCCATCGGATTCTCGTTCGACGACAATTTCACCGGATTCGAAATGCCGGGCGCATCGGCGGCGCCGGGCTTGTAGGGTTTGATGTCGAGAATTCCGGGGCGCGGTTCCAGGCTCATATCAGTTTTCCTTGGCGTGATGTCTGCGGGGAGATAGCGCGGTGGCGGGCCTGCCTTCAAGGCCGGGTAGCCGCACGCGTACAGGCCGGGCCGGACGCGGCGTCAATGCGCCCGTGTTTTTAACCGCTTCGGCCAATATCAGACCGCCAAGATGCGGCGCTATTTTTTCACCTGCCTGTTCCCAGCCGAGTGCCCGGCCATCCTTGCAGGACCATCTCCATGGCGGGGCATAGAGCGCGCGTGCCCACGCGGTTGGCGTGAGGGCTGCATCGGTCAGGAGGCGCGAGAGCTGACCTTTTGAAAACGGCCGACCATGACCAAAGGGCGTTGATTCCATTCGGGCCCACAATCCCGCCCGGTTCGGAACGATCAGCGCCAGGCGGCCTTGTGGTGCCAGGATGCGCCAGATTTCCCGCAACATGTGCGGCGGGGACTGCGATTCTTCCAGCGCATGGATGAGAACAATCCGGTCGAACATCGCATCCGGGAACGGCAAATGCGCTTCCTCTCCGAGCACGGTCCGCGAGGCGACTGCGCCGGGCCAGCGAATTGCGCCCTGCTCTGCCGGCATGAAAGCGAGTGCGCGGCGGGTTTCCGGCTCCAGTGATTCCAGCAAGGGCGGGCCATAGCCCATGGCGAGCACATCCAGCGTTTTCAGACCCGGCCAGAGCGCCACCAGCCGCCGGACAATCATGGCACGGGCGGCCATGCCCTGATCGGTCTGGTAAAATCGGTCGATTTGCAAAGCATCTGTTCGCATTGAGCGGTTTCCATTCACGGGTCGGGCATGCCAGTCTGGTGGTCATACGCTAACAGGTCTTTGGGATAAAAGGACGCATTCGATGTCGAAACTTGAAATCCGCCAGTTTCCCTGCCTCTCGGATAATTATGGGTATCTGGTTCATGATCCCGCAAGTGGGGAGACTGTGGCCATCGATACGCCCGATGCGGACGCCTATCTCGCCGCGGCGGCCGAGGCGGGCTGGACGATCACGCAGATCTGGAACACGCATCACCATTTCGATCATGCCGGCGGCAATGCTGCGCTGAAAGCGGCGACAGGTGCCCGGATCACCGCGCCCGCCTATGACAAGCACCGGATCAGCCCGGCGGATGTCTTTGTTGAAGATGGCGACACTGTGCAACTCGGCGATATGTCAGCGGATGTCGTGTTCACGCCCGGCCATACGACTGGCCATATTGTCTACCATTTTGCCTCCGGGCACGTGGCGTTTGTCGGCGATACGCTGTTTGCGCTGGGCTGCGGGCGTCTGTTTGAAGGCAGTCCTTCAGACATGTGGGCGAGCCTCTCCCGCCTGCGGCAGTGGCCGGACGACACGGTCATCTATTGTGCCCATGAATACACCCAGTCCAATGCGGCCTTTGCGCTGAGCGTCGACCCGGCCAATGGTGCGCTGAAAGCCTATGCCGACGAAGTTGCGGCGCTCCGCGCCAGGGGGCTGCCGACCGTGCCGACCCGTCTTTCAAGGGAAAAGGCCGCCAATCCGTTCCTGCGTGCCGATGATCCGGCGCTGGCCGCCGCGATCGGTATGGCCGGTCAGGATGCGGTTGCCGTGTTTGCCGAAGTGCGGGCGCGAAAGGATGCCTTTTGACAGCCGCCGACATCATCCGCGAATTGAAGCTGTCCCCTCACCCCGAAGGAGGCTGGTTCCGGGAAATCTTCCGGGATGACGCGGGCAAGGGTGGACGCGCTCACTCGACCGCCATCTATTATCTGCTGGAGGCCGGCCAGGTGTCACACTGGCATCGTGTTGATGCGGTGGAAGTCTGGCACTGGTATGCGGGCGCGCCGCTGCGCCTCGATATTTCCGAAGACGGGCAATCGGTCCGCTCTCACACGCTCTCGGAAAGGCTGGCCGCGGGCGATCGGCCGGTGGTTGTGGTGCCCCGGCACGCCTGGCAGAGTGCGCAGAGCCTTGGCGACTGGACGCTGGCCGGATGCACGGTCGCCCCTGGCTTTGAATTTTCAGGATTTGAACTGGCACCCGAAGGCTGGACACCGTCAGGCGGGGAATGATGCCGCCATCAGGGCGCGGGCAATCCGCGTTGACGAGGGTCGCCCCGCATGACCGGCCAGCGGATCGACCTTGACCATGAAAAGATCCCCCTCGATCTCGATATCCGGCCCGTCGGACGGCAGGATTTTCGTCCGTTGCAGCCCGTTCAACACGGCACCTTCGGCCAACGCCCGGCGCATGCCGGAGACCGTCAGATCCATCGCTTCGACCATCACGCCCAGACCTTCGCGCGGGGCCGCACCATATTCGACCTGAACCGGACGTCCGAAAGCCTCGGCCAGCTCGATTGCGGCTCGCCTCGAACGCTCACGCAGTTCATCCACGCTAGCATTGGCAACGCTCAGCTCGCGGGCCGGTTCCCAGGCTTCGGCGATGACGCCATTGGGTTGATCTTCGGGATAGTAGGTGACCGCTCCGATCGACGAGACGCGAATTACCTCATCGCCCCAATCGGAAACAAAGCTTGTGCCGCCACCGGGCGCACGCTGCGAGGCCAGCGCCAGCACTTCACTGTCATCGAGAGGTTTCAGCAGCCAGACCTCGCCGGTGCGATCCAGAATGAAGCCGCGCTGGCCGTCCTGACGATGAAACTCGGCGACATCCGGAACTTCCACACGCCGTTCGCGGCGATTCCGCAACGGATTGTCCGCCCCTGCCAAGGCGGCAGAAGGTCGTATGGCCAAACCCGAAAGCATGCCCAGCAGGATAAGTCTACGCGATATCATCAGCCTGTTTCTGCCTCGTCAGATGGGCGAAAATAGGGCGCGAATGTTAACCGCAGACGTATTGACCGCCATTTGCAGAAAGGGTGGCCCCCGTTACAAATCCTGCATCATCGCTGCAAAGATAGGTGACCGCCGCGCCAATCTCTCCGGCCTTGCCCAGACGGTTTACGGGAATACCGGCAATAATGCCCTGCAGGACGTTTTCCGGAACCGCCGCGACCATATCGGTGTCGATATAGCCAGGTGCCACACAATTGACGGTGATTCCCTTGCGCGCGTTTTCCTGTGCCAGAGCCTTGGTGAAACCGATCACGCCAGCCTTTGCGGCGGAATAATTGACCTGTCCCATCTGGCCTTTCTGGCCATTTATCGAGGAGATATTGACGATCCGGCCCCAGCCATTCTCGCGCATGCCATCGATCACCGGACGCGTCATGTTGAACAATGAAGTGAGATCAACCCGGATGACGTCATTCCACTGTTCCGGCGTCATCTTGTGGAACATGCCGTCGCGCGTGATGCCGGCATTGTTGACGAGGACTTCCAGCGCCCCGCCTTGCGCATCAGCCACTGCAGCAAGACCCGCAGCACAGGCATCAAAATCGCCGACATCCCACTTGTAGGCAGGTATGCCGGTTTCATTGGAGAACGCCTTCGCGGCATCGTCATTGCCGGCATAATTTGCTGCAACGTTGTAGCCCGCATCCCTGAGCTTGATCGCGATTGCTGCGCCAATGCCCCGTGTACCGCCTGTCACCAATGCCCTGCGTCCCATATTCCACCTTTTCTTCGCCTTTAGCCTTGTATTTCCTGCACTTGCGTTTCGCACTTGCAGCAATCGTCAAGGAAAGTAATTATCGCCGCGAACCAGCCCCGCGCTCCATTCGCCTCTCTGGCGTATAGCAGCGTGGCAGCCCGTCGAAAAGGAGTTCGCCAGAAATGAGCGCGAATAAAAATGCTGCGGACCCCGTCGTCATCAAGAAATATGCGAACCGGCGTCTCTATGACACCTCCTCCAGCCAGTATGTGACGCTGGATTATGTCCGCGAACTGGTGAAAAGCGGACGCGACTTCACGGTGGTTGATGCCAAGTCGGGCGAGGACCTGACGCATGGTGTGCTGAGCCAGATCATCTTCGAGGAAGAGGCGCGCGGCGAGAACCTTCTGCCCCTGCCCTTCCTGCGCCAGTTGATCCAGTATTACGGCGACAGCCTGCAGTCCGTCGTGCCGAGCTATCTGGAAGCGACGATGGACGCCTTCTCCAGTCAGCAGGAAGAGATGCGGGAGCGCTTCACCGGCACACTGCAATCGCCGCAGGCGATCATGGAGGCCTTCCAGGCCCAGAGCCGCCGCAATATGGAGATGTTCGGCCAGGCCATGCAGATGTTTGCGCCTTTCGTGCCCGGCACCGGCGCAGCGGAAAGACCGGCTGCACCGGAAACCAAAGCGGACGAAAGCAAAGACCTTGAAGCCATGCGCGCTGAGCTGGATGCCATGCGGGCCAAGATCGACAAATTGTCCGGCAACTAGGGCCTGTACTCATAAAGGGCCTGGCTGTCCCAAACCGTTACGCAAATCTTAACGCCGCGGCCCGATGCGGCCCGGAATGGCCTGTTTTGCGCCTGAATCAGGGTTAATTCCGTCTTAATCTCTGGCATCGCGCTTGCGATGCTCTGGTCATGACAACGATCCGTGGCCTTCTGACTTATGTCCCGACCCGCAACGCCAACCGCGTTGCGCCTGTCAGTCAGGCGACGGATTCCAACGACCGGCCGCCGCGGCGCGACCTCCCGTCTCTCTCTGTCGTCCCGACGGAGAACAGCCACACAGATGAGACGCTGGTTTCCGCGGCGGTCGTTGTCGAACTGGCCTGCCAGCCCCGCCGGCGCGGACTGCGGGCCGATATGAATGAGCGGGCGCGCTTCAATCAGGCCTATGCGCGCCCGGCGCACATGCAAACGCCGCCCCCGGTCTGGGAGCGGCGCGCATGATCCGGATCGAAATCCTTCAACGCCGCCTGGCCTTCACGCTGGATGCGATCATTGCCGGCGGTCTGCTGTTGCTGCTGGCCTAGTCGGCCACGGCAAGGTCGCGGCGTGCCGCGACGATGGTGACGACAAATCCTGCCAAGGTATCGATCAACGTCATCGTCATCAGGATGAAGAAGGTCGATGTTGCGAATTTGCCAACCAGTAGGAATAGCGCCATCGAAATCACGAAGACGATCATGGACAGGCCATGATTCATGATGGTTGCCGTACCGGATCCCGCTGCCTTCACGGTTTCGATAAACAGGAAAATCAGGCCCAGAATGATCAGAAGGTCACCGACGGTCAGTGTCCAGACAGCGCCGGATACCATGGTCGGGCTGAAGACCACTGAATTCATGACTTCGCCGCCCCAGATGAAGGCGACGATGCTGTAGATGATCACCGGAATGATCATTTTCGGGAAAATATTAAACAAGGCTCCACCCCCTTTTTGTTGTCCGTTGCCACCGGCCGCCCGGCGCTCCTGCGCCCGACGGCTGGCCATCATGCCGAGGAAAAACCCCTGATCGCCACCATTGGCCATAAGACACTCCTTTAATGTTCGTCCGAACCGCCGGAATTTCGTGCCCGCGAATTCAGCCACATTATCCCTAGCATGTCAGACAATGAGGCGAAAAGCCGACCGAAGTTCGTATATTTCGATTTTCCTGCGCCCCGTGGCCGATGTCCCACATCCCGGAACTCGGCGGTATAGCCTTCCCGCTTCATCAGGGCATACATGAAGCGGTGCTGGTGATCGAAATAGGGAAGCTGCAAATAAGCGTCGCGATACAAGGCCTTGAGGCCACATCCGGTATCGTCGGCATCATCCTTCAGAAGCGCCTTGCGGACGCCGTTTCCAAGCCTTGACGCCAGTTTTTTCCAGGCCGAATCCTGCCGCTTCGCCCTGCGGCCGCCGACCACTTTCAGGCTTTCCGGTGCATCCGGGCGGATCAATGCATCTATCAAGGCCGGCAGATCGGCCGGCGGATTCTGGCCATCACCGTCCATAATGCCGATTATCTTGCCTCTTGCAGCCTGAATTCCGGTGCGCAAGGACCGTGATTGACCGGCATTGATCCGGTGCGAGAGCACGCGCAAGGCTGGGAATTCTGCCTTCGCCGCCACCAACTCCGCAAGCGTTCCGTCCGTGGATTTGTCATCCACAAAAATCATTTCATAGCTGCGGCCATCCAGCGCCTCAGCAATTTCCCTTGCCAACGTCGTCACATTGCCCGCCTCGTTGTGCGCGGGAATGACGACGGAGATGTCAGGTGTAGCGTTCATTTCCGGTCCTGCTTGCCGATGAGTGCCTTGCGGTAAAGCCCTGACCCGTTACATACCTGAAAACATCGACGGTGCGAGGCGTTTCTCCACCCGATAGCCGGAAGACAATGATGGATCAGCTGATTGCCGGACAAAGGGCGTGGTGGATTATCGCAGCGCTGGCTGCGATTGCGGCCCTTGCCGGTGTGTTCACGGTCCAGCCCCTAGACCGCGATGAATCACGTTATGCGCAAGCCACAGTGCAGATGCTGGAAACCGGCGATTTCGTCGAAATCAATTTTCAGGACGCGCCGCGGCATAAAAAACCGGTCGGTATATACTGGATGCAGGCCCTTACGGTGGGCCTGCTGTCTGATGCAGATGCGCGACAGATCTGGGCCTATCGCCTGCCCTCGGTATTCGGGGCCATGCTGGCCGCTCTCGGGTGCTTCTGGGTGGGCACCCGCCTGATGAGCCGCGAAGCGGCGTTTGTGGCGGCCGCCTTGCTGGCCGTTTCAGCGCTGCTGGCCGCCGAAGGCGGCATTGCGAAAACCGATGCCATACTCGCCGGTCTCACCACGATGGCCATGGCCGCACTGGTGCAGCTGCGATATGGCGGCGGCAGATCGGCGGCGCTGATCTTCTGGGCGATGCTCGGGCTCGGCGTGCTGGTCAAGGGGCCCATAACGCCAATGGTGGCAGGATTGACGGTCGGCGCTCTGGTCTTGTGGGAACGACGTGTCGACTGGCTCAAGCCGCTGCTTTTCTGGCCCGGCCCGCTTCTGGCTGCGGCCATCGTCCTGCCCTGGTTCATTGCCATCGAGCTCAGCAGTGAGGCCGGCTTTATCCAGACTGCCTTTCTGGACGATCTGGCCCCCAAGCTCACTTCCGGTGATGAAAGCCACGGCGCCTGGCCGGGCTATCACCTGCTGCTTGTACCGCTGCTGACCATCCCGTTCGGGTTCTATCTTTTGCCGGGCCTTCACCGCGTCTGGACCAATCTCAAGACACCCGAAACAGCTTCTGCGGCACGATTCCTTCTGGCCTGGGTCATTCCGTCATGGATCGTGTTCGAGCTGATGCCGACCAAGCTGCCGCATTATGTACTCCCGCTCTATCCGGCCCTCGCGCTGATCGCGGGGCTCGGCTGGCAAGCGCTGCGTGAAGCCCCGGTCTGGAGCCGTTATGGCTCGATCGCTGTCGGACTGACCGGTGGCCTTCTGTTTGCCGCGCTGATGATCGTCGGCAGCCTCAATTATGGTGGTTCTGCCATGACCGGCTATGTCGCGGCGGCCATATTTGGCCTGCTGGTGCTGGGGCAGACCATCGAGGTCTACCGGAAACGGGCCATGACCGCCCTTGCCCTGGCGATCTGCGCCAACCTTGGCGGACACTTTCTTTTAAGGGGTGTTGTCATTCCCGGCGCAACCGATCTCAACCTGTCCGAACGGGCGGCGGCCGCCACACGCCAGATGGTCTCGGCAGCGGGAGAAACGCCGGTGGCGTATCTGTCGAGCTATACCGAGCCCAGCCTGGTCTTTGCGCTGGGAACCGAGACGCGCCTGCTGGAGTTTTCCGAGCTGGCCGATGCGGTTTCGGCGTCCGAGGGTCCCGTGATATCGATAGAGGACTCGTCACGGTCCGACGCCGACATCGCCGCGCTGAGCCAGCTGGAGACCAATGTCTGCGCAGTTCAGGAAGTGGCGGGCTATAATTATTCACGCGGCCGCGAGACGGTTCTGATCGTCCGGCTGCACAATTGTGAAGAGGGAGGCTGAAACATGCCCCGTCCCATTGAAATCGTCGAAGTCGGTCCGCGCGACGGGCTGCAGAATGACCCCGTCCTCATGCCGACGGAGGTCAAACTGGAGTTTATTGATCGCCTGATTGCGGCGGGCGTGAAACGCATGGAAGCTGCCAGCTTTGTGCACCCGAAACTGGTCCCGGCGATGGCGGATTCCGACACCATCATGACGAAAGTCCCGCGCGATAAAGGCGTCAGATATATCGGCTTGGCATTGAATGAACGCGGTATGCGCCGGGCACTGGATGCGAAATGCGACGAGGTGAATTTCGTGATGGTGGCGTCCGAGGGCTTTGGAAAGCGCAATCAGAATGCTACTCCGGAAGAGACCGCCGACCTGTTCGACAAGATCGCGGTCCTTGCCCATGACGATGACGTGCCTGTCTCGGTCACAATCTCGGTGGCTTTTGGCGATCCCTTTGACGGCGAGGTGCCCGTTGATCGTGTAGCCATGCTAGCGGGGCGAGCAGCCGCCGCAGGTGCCATCGAGATTGCCCTGGGAGACACGATCGGCGTGGCCAATCCGTGGGATGTCCGGGAACGGATTGATGCCGTCCGGAACGCGGCGCCCGATGCCCGGCTGCGATTGCACTTTCACAATACGCGCAACACTGCGATGGCCAATATCTATGCCGCTGTCGAAGCCGGAGTGGATGTGATCGACGCCTCCGTCGGCGGCATTGGCGGTTGTCCCTTTGCGCCGAAAGCAACGGGCAATGTGGCGACAGAAGATGTCGTCTACATGCTGGAGCGGGGCGGATATGACACCGGTCTCGATCTCTCCAGACTGATCGAAACCGCCAAATGGCTGGAGGCCGAAGGTCTGAAACACCCGGTCGATTCTGCTCTGGCAAAGGCGGGCGGGTTCCCGCCTAGCGCCGGATAAGCCCGATCACTTCCATTATCAGCGCCCGCAACATGATCGCAGTGAAGATAAACGGGGCGGCGATCAGCGTCGCCAGACGCCCTGCCGTGCCGGTATTGAACTTCCAGAAATAGCGCAGGAAGCTTTTGGCCTTCTCGAGTTCAACGGCAAACCGGCTGGTGCGGCTGGAGCCGCCAACATGATGGACTATGGCATCCGGGACGAACCAGACGCTGGAAGCGCGCCGGCACAAATCGACGTCTTCCACGTGGAGGAAATAGCCTTCATCGAAACCGCCGAGTGCGTCAAATCCGGATTTTGACATCAGGAAGGCCGCGCCCGAAATGGCTCCGACATTGACCGGAGCCTCTGGCAGAGGCTCGCCTTCCATGCCGAAAGGCCTGACCCATCCCGTTTTCGAGATTCCGCTGAACGTCGCCAGTGCCCGCCCGAGCGTGAGCCCGCGTCGGCGTGAACCGCTTTGCTCCTTGCCATCGAGGCCAAGAATGCGGGCACCGGCCAGGGCCGTCGTTTCGCCCTCCGGCAGGGCCTCAATCAATTGCCGCGCCGCGCCGGCCTCGGGCCTGGCATCCGGATTGATGAAAAAGAGATAATCGCCGGACGCTTCCTTCGCGCCGATATTGCAGCCCTTGCCGAAGCCGAGATTTTGGTCGGTCCGGATCACACGCAGGCGAGCATGGTCTGCCGTCAGGGCGTCCAGCCTCTGGCGCACATCGTCCGGGTTTTGGTGGTCCACGAGGATCAGTTCGGAGATATCCGGATCTGCCCGCACGGCATGAATGGAATCAAACAGAGCGGGGCCTGTTTGCCAGCTGACCATGACGGCGCTGATCACCGGGGCCGTCATGCCGCTTTGGGGCGCGCCGACAGAAACGTCGTTCCGGCAATGGCCAGAGCGAGCGCCGCAGCATGCCATTCCTGCCAGATGCCATAGCTGAAGAAGATGAAGCAAAAATAGGCCACGGCCACCCAGGCAATCGAGGCAGCTTGTAGTCGCGACAGCAGGGGCGCGCCAGCGATGCGCCCGCCCATCATGACCAGGGCAAAAGCGATCAGAATGGCCCCGAACGCCCCGGTCTCCATCCAGACCTGTAGCGGCGCATTGTGAGGATGAAGCGGGAGAAGCTGCTGCACAGTCCCGCGGATTTCCGCCTCGCCTTCGATGACGCGGCCGGCATCCAGCCCCCATCCTGTCCATGGCCTTTCGGACAGGAGGGTGCCGGTAAACCGCCAGATTTCCAGCCGGATTTCCCAGGATTCCGGCAATCGCGACCGGATGCTTTCCGGCAAGGCCCCGGCAACTGACGGGAGGGTCAGGGGCACAACGATGAACGCACCCGCCATTCCCCCGAAAATCGCGGACAAGGCACCGCGTGGCCAGGCATAGGCCAATGCCGCTGCGGCCACCGCCGCGATGAAGGCGACGGTATTGACCTCCAGCCCGAAGCCCAGCGACATCATCCCGGTAATGGCGAGCAGAAGCAGGCCAATCAGCGGCCCGCCTTCCCGCCAGGCCAGAGCCGCAGCCGGCCCGGCAAACAGGATCGCCAGCAAAGCGCCGTGACCGAGGCTGCGGTTGACTTCATTGGTGGTGTGCAAGTCACCCGCCGGAGCGCCTTCGATCAGGATTTTGTAGGCGAGCGTCGCTTCACCCTCATTCACGAATTCGGCAAAGAGATAGATGGATGCCATGAAGGCCATGAAGAGGAACATGGCTTCGGCGCGTGCCCGCCACCTGCCTTCCAGATGGGCGATGGCGAAGGCCAGCGCCGCATAAAGCGGGATACCGGCGATCAGCTTGAGGGCCTGATCCGGCCGGTCATAGGGCGACCATGTCCAGCTGAGCGCTGCCCAGCCCACGAAAAGCGCGGCGAGCAGGGCCTCCCAGGGCGGGTCCTTTCTGAGGCGCAGAATCTGCTTCCACGGCAAAGCAATGAGACCGCCCAGCGCGATGAAGGGCGGAAGGGGAAGGCCGCCGGCAATGGCCGCCACCCCGGCGAAAAACATCACGACGACCGCCGTTATTCCGGGCCTTGTATGGCCTTTATCCGGAAGGGCGGTCATCGTGATGATATCCTAGACCCGCTTCAGGTCCGGGGGCGTCGCGCTTTCGGCCAGCCGCTGCGTGGCCTCATCAAGCCCCAGGATTTCCTGCTGCTTGTTGCCTTCACCGAGGAAGCGGAGCGCCACCTGACGGTTTTCGGCTTCTTTCATGCCGACGACGGCAATCACCGGCACCTTGCCGACAGAATGTTCGCGGACCTTGTAATTGATCTTCTCGTTACGGAAGTCGGTTTTAACCCGCAGCCCGGCCTTGCGAAGCGTGGCTGCGACCTCCTCGCCATAGCTGTCCGCTTCCGACGTGATCGTCGCGACCACGACTTGGAGCGGGGCCAGCCAGAGCGGGAATTTGCCCGAATAGTTCTCGATCAGGATGCCGATAAAGCGTTCGAATGACCCCAGGATGGCGCGGTGCAACATGACCGGGCGATGCTTGTCATTGTCCTCGCCGACAAATTCAGCATCAAGGCGTTCCGGCAGGACGAAATCGACCTGCAGCGTGCCGCACTGCCAGTCACGTCCAATAGCATCGCGCAACACGAATTCCAGCTTGGGACCATAGAAAGCCCCCTCACCCGGATTGAGGATCATCTCGACACCGGCCGCTTCCGTGGCGTCTTTCAACGCTTTTTCCGCCTTGTCCCACGTCTCGTCCGATCCGGCGCGCGTTTCCGGACGGTCGGAAAACTTCACGACAAAATCTTCGAAGCCGAGATCCTTGTAGACAGAATTCAGAAGCGCGATGAATTCCGCCGTTTCGCTCTCGATCTGGTTTTCCAGACAGAAGATATGCGCATCATCCTGCACAAAGCCGCGCACCCGCATGAGGCCATGCAAAGCACCGGATGGCTCATAACGCGAGCAAGAGCCGAATTCGGCCATGCGCAGCGGCAGATCGCGATAGGATTTCTGACCCGAGCGGAATATCTGGACGTGGGCCGGGCAGTTCATCGGCTTCAGCGCGAGGACTTCGCCGTCTTCGGTCTGGGCTGTGAACATGTTTTCCCGGAATTTTTCCCAGTGACCGGATTTCTCCCAGAGCGAGCGATCAATGAGAGAGGGCGTCTTGACCTCCTCGTAATTCGCATCTTCCAGCCGGCGGCGCATATAGTTTTCCAGCGTGCGATAGAGCGTCCAGCCCTTGTCATGCCAGAAGACCTGACCGCGCGCTTCTTCCTGCATGTGGAAGAGGTCCATCGCCTTGCCGACGCGGCGGTGGTCGCGTTTTTCCGCTTCCTCCAGACGCATCAGATGGGCGTTGAGTTGCTTGTCATCCGCCCATGCCGTGCCATAGATCCGTTGCAGCATGGCGTTGCGGTGATCGCCGCGCCAATAGGCACCGGCGACCTTCATCAGCTTGAAGGCCTTGCCGATCTTGCCCGTCGATGGCAGGTGCGGCCCGCGGCAAAGATCAATCCAGTCGCCCTGACGATAGATCGTGATGACCTCATCCTCGGGCAGATCGCTGATCAGCTCGGCCTTGTATTTTTCGCCCATATTCTGGAAATGCGCGATGGCCTCATTGCGATCCCAGACTTCGCGCACGAAAGGCAAGTCGCGATCGACGATCTCGGCCATGCGCTTTTCGATCGCCTCGAAATCCTCCGTCGAGAAGGGCTCGTCGCGGGCAAAATCGTAATAGAAACCGTCCTCGATGGACGGTCCGATCGTGACCTGCGTGCCCGGGAACAGCTCCTGAACGGCCTGTGCCAGAATATGCGCGGAATCGTGACGGATCACTTCCAGCGCCTCGGGCATGTCGCGCGTGATCAGTTCGACACGGGAATCCCCGTCGAGCGGGCGTGTCAGATCCCACTCCTCACCGTCGACTTTGGCGATGATGGCCTTCTTGGCCAGTGACTTCGATATGCCCTCCGCGAGGTCCATCGGGCTGGCGCCGTCGGGAAGCTCCCGTACAGCCCCATCAGGCAGTGTTACGTTTATCATGTCTCTTTGTCCTGTTGTCCGGACTGGCCGTTTGGCGTGTTCCTAGCCGCTTCGCGCGGCAGGCGAAAGCGGTGAAGCGCCCACCAGGGCACATTCGTCTGCTTTTCCGGTGCCGGATCATAGCCGTGACTGCCTCCGGGGCGGCATCTGGCGATGCGCCCCAGCGTCAGCCAGATGGCCCGCCACGCCCCCTGATGGCGCACGCAATCGACGCCATAGGCCGAGCAGGTCGGCTCATGACGGCAGCGCACGCCCAGCGCATAGAAAACGGGCGAGAGCGTCCATTGATAGACGCGCACGGCCGCGATCAGTATCGCGCTGAAGGGTTTGAACGAGGTTTCGCTCATAGGCTTGTTGATCCTGAACACCAACGGGACACACCCGTTAGCCAGTTATGTATTTGAATTGGCTTGCTTTGGGAATTCCGGACCGGCGGGGAATGTCTGCTGGCAGGGCAGACACCACCGGCCCTAGCCGGTTGCGGTTGCGGTGGTGGTGGCTGTCAGCGCCGCATCACAGGCTTCGGCTGCGGCCTCGAAGGCCAGCCGGATGGAGGCATGGCGCTGAGGATAATCGCGGGCATTTTCCAGCTCGGCGAGCGCGGCAAAGCGGCCTTGGGGCGCAGGTGCGCCCTTCAGCATAGAGGAAAGCGCATCGCGGGCCTCGCGGATTTCCCCGATCGAGGCGCCGATGGCATTGGCACCCAGCACCGACGCCGAGGCCTGGCCGAGCGCGCAAGCCTGCACTTCCAGACCGATATCGGAAATGAGGCCGCGATCCAGACACACATCGACCTCGATGGATGATCCGCACAGGCGCGAGACACGGCGCGCCGAGCCATCGGCGCGGGCCAGCCGTCCGATGTGCGGAATCTCCGCGGCGAGACGTAAAATCCCGCTGGAATAGAGTGCGTCATTCATTGCGTCGGGGATATATGGTGTTTCTCCGCGAAACGCCAGCCGGCGTGTTTTTGAGGCCTCCTTCGAGGCTCGCTGTCGCTCGCACCTCAGGATGAGGTAGAGTAATCGTGCGCGCCCACCCACCTCATGCTGAGGTGCTTTTCGCTAGAAAAGCCTTGAAGCACGCAATCACCCCATCCGCCAGGTCGAACCTTCCGGGCCGTCATCGACGAGGACCTTGCGTTTGTCGAGTTCGTTGCGAAGGGCATCGGCACGGGCAAAGTCCTTGGCCTGACGTGCCGCCGTGCGATCGAGAATGAGCTGATCGATCTCCGCGCGTTCGGCCTCAGACAGGGCATCAATGCCGAACCATGCATCGGGCGAACCTTCCAGCAGGCCGAGCGCATGACCGCCCGCCAGCAGGTCAGCGGCGGCCGCCTGACGGTCCGCGTCGGTTTCCGCCCGGTTGGCCGCGCCCGCCAGCGCAAACAGCGCCGCCAGCGCCTTGGGCGTGTTGAGATCGTCGGCCAGAGCCGCTTCCACCGTTTCCGGCACGTCTGAAGCCGGCTCCGCCTCGATCCGGCGCAAGACACCATAGAGACGGTCCAGAGATTTCTGCGAGGTGTGCAGGAGCTTCTGCGTCCAGTCGAGCGGGGCGCGATAGTGCGCCGTCAGCAAGGCATAGCGCAGCACCTCTCCGGGCCAGTCCTTGATCAGGTCATGGACCAGTTTCACATTGCCGAGTGATTTGGACATCTTTGTCGATTCCATCGACAGAAAGCCATTATGGAGCCAGAAGCGCGCCATCGCCTTGCCGCCATGGGCGCAAACAGATTGCGCAATCTCGTTTTCATGGTGCGGGAATTTCAGATCCGTGCCGCCGCCATGAATGTCGAAAATCTCGCCGAGATGCGTTTCCGCCATGGCCGAGCACTCGATATGCCAGCCTGGACGGCCGCGGCCCCACGGGCTGTCCCAGCCCGGCTCGCCCTTTTTCGCCGGCTTCCACATGACGAAATCGGCGGGATCCTTCTTGTAGGGCGCGACTTCCACGCGTGCACCAGCAATCATGTCGTCGCGGTCGCGGCGCGACAGCGCGCCATAGCGGTCATAACTCTGCACGGAAAACAGCACATGGCCTTCGGCTTCATAGGCGTGGCCGCTCCCGATCAGACGGGCGATCATGTCGATCATCTCGCCGATATGCTGCGTCGCATGCGGCTCCAGCGTCGGCGGCAGGACGCCCAGCGCGCCGGTATCCTGCCGGTAGATTGCAGCAAACTTGTCGGTGATGACGTCAATCGGTTCACCCAGCTCGCGCGCGGCCTCGATGATCTTGTCGTCCACATCGGTGATGTTGCGCGCATAGATGACCTGCTCTTCGCCATAGGTGCGGCGCAAGAGACGGAACAACACGTCGAACACCACCGGCGGACGGGCATTGCCGATATGCGCATAGGACCAGACGGTCGGGCCACAGACATACATCGTCACCCGTTTCGGATCGCCGGGCACAAAGGCCCGCTTGTTTCCCGTCAGCGTGTCGTGCAGTTGAAGCGTCGGCATGTGAGCCAGTCCTATCGTTTTCCGGATTAAACGTATAAACTCCAGCCTTCCCCTATGGACGGCGCGAATTCACGCCCTACATAGCGGTCTCGCACGGTAAGCGAAACCGGAAGAACTTCGGACGGCTGAGTTTTGACGTCCTGTACTTCGGTCCGGAAACCGGAACTACACGGAATACGTATGTATTCCCAACCCGAAAACGGAAGGATCATGGACTCCATGGACGCCAAAATACCCGAAAGCCTGCGCCCCGAAGCGGCAACCCCGGCTCGCCCGAGCCGCGAAGAAGCCGAGGCCGCTGTGCGCACGCTGATCGCCTGGACCGGCGACAATCCCAATCGTGAAGGCCTGCTGGATACGCCCAAGCGCGTGACCAAGGCGTTTGAAGAATGGTTCTCCGGCTATGATGCCGATCCGGCGAAAGAGCTCTCGCGTGTGTTTGAAGACGTGCAGGGCTATGACGATATGGTGATGCTCACCAATATCGACGTCGAGAGCCATTGCGAACACCACCTCGCCCCCATCCTCGGCGTGGCGCATGTCGCCTATCTGCCACGCAAGAATGTGGTCGGCATTTCCAAGATTGCCCGCGTTGTGGAGATTTTCTCCAAGCGCCTGCAAACGCAGGAAACCATGACCGCGCAGATCGCGGATTCCATCATGGAAGCGATGGATGCGCGCGGCGTGGCGGTTCTGATCGACGCCAAGCATCAGTGCATGACGACGCGCGGTGTGCATCACCCCAATGTCTCGACCATCACCACGACTTTCGCCGGTGAGTTCAAGTCCGATGACGAGCTGCGCGGACGTTTCATGCGTCTGGTGGAGCGGGCCTAGGGCCTGTCGCTTGCAGGTGAATGTGACGCGGCGGCCGTCTATCCGCCGCGGGCCTCCTGCACGGATTGCTCATTGTAGAAGTGGCTGATGAGATTGTAGCGCACGCCACGCGTCGTCTCCTCGATCTCGTGCAAAAGCGAGGACGAAAAGACCAGGGCCGTGCCGGGCGCGCCGCGATAGCCCTGCTCGGCATATTCGCGGAAGACCAGCGCGCCGCCATCATAATCATCGTTCAGGCTGATCGAGAGGGCAAAGCGCCGGTAGGCGCTGGAGGCGGCGATATTGTCGCGGTGGCCGATTTCAATTCCATCGCGCGGGCCGGCATAGCGGGCAATGTGAAGGGATTCGCGCTGGGTCACCTCGAAAGCGAAGGCCTTGCGGATCATCGGAACAACACGCTGATGCAGGCGCTGGTCGATGCGCTGCAAAATCGCCTGATTGTGGATGACATGGTCGATGCGGTCTTGCCGATTGTAGTCGCTGACCGGCAGTTTCAGGCCCTGAGGGCCAGGCGCGGCGGTCTTTGCAATCGCGAAATCGCCGCCCGTATCGCAATGCTCTATCAGCACACGGCAATCGTCCAGATCAAGCGCGTTGGGTATGATCAATACCGGCGCATGGCCCGGTATCCAGTGGCGCGCCGTGGCGGCCTCTTCCGCGAGCGCCTTGACCTGCGCTGCGGCGGCCTCGGCCGATCCGGTATCATCCATGATAGACCTCACTTGACGGTTGGGCGTTACAAGGACGGTGCGCGCCACCAGCCGTCCGGGAATATCGGTGCCTTTGGCCAGGCCGTATTGCGCGAAAGCGGCCCCGTTGGCATCGCCGCAGACCGGGGCGGTGAGGCCGGTTTCAGCGCGCAGCCGGTGTGCCCGGCCGGCATCGGTATCCGCGGTAATGACGATCAGGCTGGCATTCGCCCTGGCAAGGTCGGCCTGCTGTGCGGCGAAACGGCCCAGAAGCGTCTGAACCGCGGGGTCTGCGAGTGAACCACAGAAGACGAGCACGAGCGGCCGGCCGGCAAAGGCGTCCTCGAACAGGCGCAAGGCCCGCCCGTCCTGATCCATCAGACTGGCATCGGCTGCCGTATCGCCCGGTGTGATGGCCTGAACATAGGCTTTCAGCAGCGGTGCGGCTCGCTCATGGGCGGGACGGAGATCAGGCATCATGGTGTCCACCCTAGAACGCTCCGCCAGCCAGGAACAGTCCCGAAGACCAGCCTTTCTCCGGCCGTTTCACAGATTGGCCGGCCGCGCCCGGGCACCCGGCGGGACCCGGGAAAGTCAATCAAACGTGACGGGGCGGGAAAGTTGCGCTAATGCGCGCACATGACCGCCCCCATCACCCTCACAGCGACCACCAAAGGCCTGCGGCTCGACCGCTGGCTGGCGGACGAGATCGAAGACTATTCCCGCTCGCGGCTGAAAAGCCTGATCGAGGACGGGCGTGTCACCTGTAACGGCGAGCCGGTCCTGAACCCGGCCACCAAGACGATCGCGCGGGCCGTCTATGTCGTGACCATACCGGCGCTGATTGCGGCTGAACCCAGGCCCGAGGCCATTCCGCTGGATGTCGCCTATGAGGACGATCATCTGATCGTCGTCAACAAGCCGGCGGGCATGGCCGTGCATCCGGCGGCCGGCCATTCGACCGGTACGCTGGTCCATGCCCTGCTGCACCATTGCGCGGGCAGTCTGTCCGGCATTGGCGGGGTGGAACGTCCGGGCATTGTGCACCGTCTGGACAAGGATACATCGGGCCTTCTGGTGGCGGCGAAATCCGATGCTGCCCACCACGGTCTCGCGGATCAGTTCGCCGAACACACCGTCACGCGCGCCTATGTAGCCTTTACGCGCTCCTCGCCGGAGCCGCGAGCCGGACGCATTGTAACCCGGATTGCGCGCTCGGACACGGACCGCAAGAAGATGGCGGTGGTGAACAAGAGCAACAGCATTGCCGGCAAGCAGGCGATTACCAATTACGAAACGCTGAAATCCTATGGCCGTGAAGGCGGCGCCATGCTGGGCCGCGGACTGGCCGCCAAGGTGGAATGCCGCCTCGAAACCGGGCGCACGCACCAGATCCGCGTGCACATGGCGCATATCGGCTGTCCGCTGCTGGGCGATCCCGTCTATGGACGCGGGCGCTCACACAAGCTGAAAGAGCTGGATGACGGCCGTGCCTTCAAGGATTTCCGCCGTCAGGCCCTGCATGCCCGCCTGCTCGGCTTCATCCACCCGATCACGAAAGAGGCGCTTGAATTTGAAGCGCCTCCCCCGAAAGACATGTTACGGCTCGAATACTTTCTCGAGTCGTTCTAGGCGCCTTCGCCGAACATGAAGAGGAAGAAGTGCGCGTCCTCGTCATACGGGTTCAGGAATTCATGACTGACTTCGGCCGGGATGATCATGAAATGGCCTTCTGAGAACTCGGAATCCACGCCATTGATCCGCGCCGTCATCCGGCCTTCCGTGACGATCAGAAGCGTGGGAAAGGGATTGGTGCGGCTGAGCGGATCTTCATTGACATGCTGTCCCGGTGAAACCGAGCCAAAGCCCGAGCGGAAACCGGGTTGATAATAGATAATGCCCGCATTACCGCCATGGACTTCGCGCGTTTCCTGTTCGGCGTAATTGACGACTTCCGGGAAGCCCCGTGTCCAGAAATGGAATACATGGGTGAGGATGGCCGGATTGAATTCCGCCCCGTCCATGAGGCCGATATCCATTGGCGTGACGTCCGTTGAGAAAGCCTTCGCCATGGCCGTATAGGCACTGATCTCGCCGCGGTCGATGCGTTCGAGAATGTCGCCGGTCGCCGTATAATAGAATGTCGGTGCCGACGGATCGCCCGGGCGGACCTCATAGCTGCGGGCTTCGTGGTTCAGCGAAACCGTCCACATTTCGCCATTGACCTCGACACCGAATTCCTCATCGGCATCAAACGTGACGTCGTTCGCGACATAGTCAGCGGCATAGCGCTCGAGAATGGATGCGGTGCCGGTGGATTGTGCATTCGCCCATCCGGCGGAAAGTAGAATCGCGGCAGTTGCCGGGATCAGAGTTTTGAAGACAGACATATTGACCTCTAGGTTTATCGCGCCCCCAAGCGCTAACTCACCAATTGTTTAGTTAAACTCTCAGGTCGTTGGCAAGTGCTTATATTTAAAAAGAAAAATAAATTTTCAGTCTGCATCCAAAGGCGGGCTATGATGCATCTAACCGGGTTCGGACGGGTTTTCCGCCACAAGCCCGCGGGCGAGCATTTCACCAACGAATTCAGCGAATTCCTCCGGATCCGGATTGGTGAATGGCAGCCGCCCTTCCGACTGCATTTTATTGCGGAAAGGCCGGGTGATGCTGAAAAATACCAATGCCCCCACAAGTGTCAGGTGAACCTGATGCGGATCGGCCTCGCGAAATACACCCGCCAATTGCCCGCGCTCGACAATCGCCCGCGTGACCTCGAAATTGCGGGCAAGGCTGGCAGCGGCTTCCGGGCGCATCTGCTGAGTGCCGGACAGATAATCCTGCACCAGCATGCCCGGCAAATAAGGCGCAGCTTCAAAGCTCCGCGCCAGGGCTCTGGCGAAGGCCGGGAGCCGGCGGGCCGGCGGGCTGGCCTCAAGCGCATCAAGGTCGACGCGGGCCAACACCTTTGACACACCGGCGTCAAGAACAGACTGGTACAGACCGGTCTTCGAACCGAAATAATAGGCGACCATGGCCTTGTTGAGCCCGGTCTCGGAGGCGATCATATCCAGAGATGTGGCCGAAAACCCGCATCTGGCAAAGAGCCGGCCGGCGGCGTCCACAAGCGCGGCCCTCGACGCTGCCGCATCCCTCGATTTCCTGTTTGTACGTGCCATGGGACCAATCTGCCGGAGAACCGGTCTTGCCGGAAGCGCCAATTACGTTGAAACAAAGCTGCGGGCGATGCGTTTCGCTCACATGTCATAACTTCGCCGTGATACCCTAGCAATGCTCAGGGATGCTTCCTAACTAGGTCTGGAACACGGAGTGTAAGGGGACAATAGAATGGCTAATACAATCTCCCTGTCGCTTTCTCCCGAAGAAGGCCTCAACCGCTATCTTTCCAATATCCGGAAATTTCCGATGCTGGAAAAAGACGAGGAATTCATGCTGGCCAAGCGCTGGCGGGAACACGAAGACACGGGCGCAGCCGAGAAGCTGGTCACCTCGCACCTGCGCCTCGTGGCCAAGATTGCCATGGGCTATCGCGGCTATGGCCTGCCGATTGCCGAAGTGATTTCCGAAGGCAATGTCGGCCTGATGCAAGCGGTCAAGAAATTCGACCCGGACAAGGGCTTCCGTCTGGCGACCTATGCCATGTGGTGGATCCGCGCCTCGATCCAAGAATATGTCCTGCGCTCCTGGTCACTGGTGAAAATGGGCACCACGGCCGCCCAGAAAAAACTGTTCTTCAATCTTCGCCGCATGAAGTCGAAAATGGCGGCCCTGGAGGATGGTGATCTGAAGCCTGAACAAGTCGAGGCCATCGCCACCAAGCTGGGCGTAACCGATGACGACGTCATCAGCATGAATCGCCGCCTGTCCGGACCGGACGCGTCCCTGAATGCCCCCCTCAAGGGCTCTGAGGGCGATAGCGAATGGCAAGACTGGCTGGAAGACGACAAGGGCGTCAATCAGGAAGCCGAACTGGTCGAACATGACGAGTTTGATCAACGCATGCTGCTTTTGCAGGACGCGATGGCAGACCTGAATGAGCGCGAACGCGACATCATCCAGCAACGCAAGCTGACCGATGAGCCCAAAACGCTGGAAGAGCTCGCCGAGGTCTACAAGGTCTCGCGCGAGCGCATCCGGCAGATCGAGGTCCGCGCCTTTGAAAAGCTCCAGCAGGCGATGAAACGCGCCGCGGCCGAAAAAGGTCTGGTGTCTGAAGACGCCTGAGCCTTCGCTCGACATCTCCCCCCGGGCGGACTAGGTCCTGTTCCATAATTCATGGAGCAGGACCTATGTATTTGCGTATCTTTCTCGTCATTCTGTCTCTTGCTGTGACGGCACCGGCCTTTGGTCAGGCGCTGTCAGAGGATTACCGGCGGCTGCTCGCCGAAGCGGCCCGGACTCAGGATGACGCAGGATTTGCGGAAACGGTCGACCTGATCGCGCGCGTCACGCCGGGCGGGGCACCGGCGGTGCTGAATGCGCTCGCCGGGATTGCACCGAACCGGCTGAGCCTCGCCGAGAATCGCTTCCTCGCGGCAGATGTCGGCGTCACAAATCAGCTCGTTGATCTGCCGGAAACCGCAGAACCGCCGGCAACCGAACCGCTCGATGTCGCCGAGCCAGCGGCTGACGGGTTCCTTTTTCTCCAGCCGATATCGGGTTGGTCCGGACGCCTGTCCGCAGGCTTGCGTGTGGATAGCGGAAATTCCGATCAGCAGGATTATTCACTCGGCCTTGGCATTGCGCGCGATCTCGCTGAATGGGGCTTCGAGGCCGGTATCGATTATGCCTATTCGGAATCCGGCGGTACCGCCTCGCGCGATCAGCTTTCTGTCGACGCTCGTGGCGAACGCGATATCGGCAACCGGTTCTCGGTTTTTCTCGGTGGCGAATATGATCAGGATCAGCTGTCCAGCTTCGATTATACGGCCTTTATCAGCGCCGGTATCGCCTATCGCCCGGCCATGCCGGAGACTATGAACTGGGTGCTGCGCGCCGGTCCCGGTATCCGCTATGTCTCACCAATTGCCGGTCCCGAAGAAAGCCAGTTCGCGCTGGATCTGGGCTCGGACTATGAATGGCAGATCACCGAAACGAGCCGCTTCACCTCCGAAACCACCGTGTTGGTTGCGGAATCCTCCCGCGCCGAACAGACATTTGCCTTCATCACAGCGCTCAGCGAGGCTTGGGCCATCGAAGCGTCGTGGCGGTACCGGCACGAATTCGAGCCGCTGCCCGGATTCGAGGAGGGCGATTCCCGCTTCGATATTTCGGTCGTGCGAGAGTTTTAGGGCCGCGCCCTAACAAGCCCCAGCGTCAGGCAGAATTGCGCCGCGACATAGCTGATCCAGACTGCGGGTCCGCGCCAGGCCGGGTCGTAGTCCTTGAACAGGTCCAGCGCGATCAGGCTGTCGGATGCGACAAACAGCACGGCCCCGATCACGGCCAGCCAGCGGGCCCGTGACAGTACGGCCAGCGCCGCCATGACCAGAATGATGCCGTTGTAAATGGTTGCGGGTACCCGCAAATCGCCCATGCCGGGCTGGAACCAGTAAAGAACCAAGACTCCATAAACAAGAATGACTAAGGCGAGTGGTACTCCCCAGGGCGACCGCACGCCGGTGCTCCGCAATATGCGCAGGAAAATCCAGCCATAGAGGAGATGTGCCAGGCCGAAGGCCGCGATCCCGAGCGTCATTCTCTCCGGTTCCAGTGCCAGCATGGCATCGCCGATTGCGGACAGCGCCAACGCCATGGCGAGCAGATAGGCACTCCTGCGCGCCGCATAGACTGAGAGCAGGAGAATGCCGGAGGCTTTCAGCGCCACCGTGCCCGGATACTCGACCGGCAGGCCATAGCCGGTCATCAGATAGAAGAAGGCCAGAAGGGCCGACAACCCGAGCAGAATAAATCCGGAGCGGTTCTCTGACATGATTACTGGTCCTCTGCCTTGCCTATCACCGGCGCATCCGGGTCTTGCCCTTCGCCCGGCTTTCCGGGGCCACGTGGACGGGGGCTGCCTTCACCGATCTCGCCCGCGGCGAAAGCCTCATAGAACGGAACCCAGGCGTCCGAGCGGGTCGCGATGTTTCGGGTCGGCCCTGCTTCGCTTTCTCCATAACGCGAGTCCGTGGCAATGACATAGAATTGCCTGTCCCGTTCCACAAACAGGGGGGAGCCGGAATCTCCCTGAACGGTGTCACACTGGTGGGCCATCGTGTTGTTTTCATAAACCGTCTCCACCACGCAGCCGATATTGCCGGACAGATTGTCGCCCGTGTCATAGCTATAACCGGCCTGGTAGAGGATGGCCTCGCCATAGGCCTGCAATGGGGCAGGTAATACCGCCGGTATTGCTGCGGCGGGCGGCGTTTTGCCGCCATTGCCGGTCGCCTCGTGCAAGGTGCCGATATCGGTTGAACTGGCTGCAGCCGGCCGCATCAGGAAAAGATATCCGCCGCTGATCAGCATGGCCAATCCCGACAGGCCGAGGATGATCCGCACCGCCTTGTTGCCGACGGCAATGCCAATCACAAAAATCAAAAGGCCCGCCCCCATCAGGACGAGCGGCAAATTCGCCTGCACCCATCCCGTTGCCGCAAATGCCGGGGCTTCATCAGCATCCTGTTCCGGCGCGGCGTCATCTATGGCGACGGCCTGTGCGGCCAGCTGGAACAGGCCGACAGTCTCCAGCGACGGGGCTTGCCCGTCGCGCCAGATATCAGCCTCATAGGAGGCAATCCCCACCCAGCCGAGCTGATCGCCGAGGCGATCATTGATCCGCAAGAGCGCCCAGTCATGCGGGCCGCTATCGCCCGCGGTCGACGTTCCACTCCGCGTTTGCTCGGGCGGCAAGTAATAATCGATGATCTGGCTTGTGGGCGTATCACCGTCGAGCATGGTCCCCGTTTCGAACTCGCCGCGGGCATCAATACGGCCCTCATGGAGAATGCAATGTGCGGCGGTGACCAGAATATCAGGGCCGATGAGCGTCGCCGTACAGGCACCACCCTGATCCATTGTGATCTGGCCGACAACGGCCCAAGGGAAAATCGAGGTATTCAGGGAGACCCGGTCGTCATTGCCGAAATGATGGCCTTGCAGGGTCATCGGGCGTTCGCGTCCGAGGCAGTCCGCGCGGTCGGTTCGCGGCGCACAGCTGCCATCGCCGCCTAGCGCTTCCTCCTGGCAAATATCGTCAAAAGCCGTTGCACAACTGTCTGTCTGGAACCGAAGGAAGGCCACGTCGGCGCAGTCGGTCCGGTCGGTTCCCTGGACGCATGCGCCGGTTCCGAGGCTTGGCTCATCACACTCGCCGTCATTGGCCCACTGGCAGCTATCGTCTTCGGCATCGGTGAGAATGCGCCAACAATCAGAATGGTCAGTGTTTATTTCACAGGCTCCGGTGCCATACCGCGGGTCATCGCATTCATTGTCGTTGGCCCAACGGCAACTATCATCGCCCTGGAAATCGGCGGGAATATCGGTCGCCGGTGTCATGCCCGGCTTGTCCTGCACGATGCGCAACCACTGACCAATATCGCTGGCAGACATCTGACCGGCCTCGTCGGCGGCCAGCGCGCCCGACGTCAGAATCGATAATGCCAGAATTGCAATAGAAAGAACCCGCATCTTTTGCCCCGAAAAACCCAGCCCCTGTGGCCGACAAACTAGCTGCAGAATGAGGACCGGTCCATGACGACGTGCCGCCAAAACGATGGAGCGCTTCGTCCCGTATCTTTCCTGAACCTGTCGTTCAAATTCCATACAGATTCGTTTTGCTAGCCCTTTTCCGGCATCAGGGACGTCGCAATCGGAGGCTTGATGATGAAAGGCTTGGCAAAAATTCTATCCGCTGCGGGATTTCTCTCATTGGCAGCGCTCGCTGCGCCGGTCGCCAATGCCGGCGTCTGGCATCTCGATGCGGCTTCGTGCCCGGATCTGCGCGAAGACCGGCGTGATGCCCGCTACAATGAAGGCCGGTTTGATCGACGCGAAGATCGACGCGACATGCGTGTGATCGAATGTCCCCCACGGTCCTGGACCTATGTCGCTGACCGGTATGAACGCCGCTATGGTATCCAGCGCGGATCGGGCGGGCGCCGCGGCACGCCAGGTATTGTCTACATCAACGGGAATAACCAGTTTTACCGGATTGCCCGCAATGGCCAATATGTTCCAATCCAGGTCGTGGTGAACGATCGGCGCCGTGGTCGCTATAGCCGGCCGCATCCGGGCCGGGGTCATGGCCATGGCCCGCGTCCGCGCCGTTACAATTACTAGAGCCGTATCTCACCCTCGAGATAACAGGTGGCCCGCCCCGTCAGAATCACCCGGCCGCCCACCGGTTCCACTTCCAACGCCCCTGGCCGCGGCCCGATTTGACGGGCTGACAGCCGGGGGCGGCCCAGTTTTTCGCTCCAGTAGGGTGCCAATGTACAATGCGCGGATCCTGTGACCGGGTCTTCATCGACACCCGATGCGGGTGCAAAAAAGCGGGACACAAAATCCACATTCTGCCCGGGTGCCGTCACAATGACGTTGGTGAAGGCGCTTTTGAGAAGGCCCTGATCCGGTCTCATATTGGCGATGGTCGATTCGTCGGCGAACATCATCATCTGATAGTTTGCGCCATGTACCCGATTGACGTTGACCGTCTCGACCGGCTCACCGGCTCCCAATGCCTCGATGACAACCGCGTCCGGTATAGCCGGCGAATACGGAACGATCGGCAGATCCATCGCAAAGCGGTCTGCCGATGTTCTCGAAACCGTCAGATCGCCCGACCGGGTTGCGAAAACTGCCGTATCTCCAAGCACCATGGATTTTTCAAAAAGATACGCGCCCGATGCAAAAGTCGCATGGCCACATAGCGCCACCTCAACCGTTGGCGTGAACCAGCGCAGTTGCCAGTTATCGCCGCCCTGATCGACCAGAAAAGCGGTTTCGGACAGATTATTGGACGCGGCGATGCCAAGCAGCACATCATCTCCCGGGAATTCATCGAGCAAGCAGACGCCCGCCGGATTGCCGGTGAACGGCGCGGTGCCGTCGGGAAATGCGTGAATTTCTGCGTAGGGAATTTGTGTCATGAGGGCTCCAAAGCTTCGCAGCTATCATCCTGACGCCGGACGGCATCGGCGTGCGTCAGGGCGTCGGTATTTGTGACCAAGCGGCGAATAATGGCGATACCGCGCGGGCCTCCAAGGTCAACATCAGCACCGCCGCCATCAGCAACGGAAAGGATGATATCACCGGACGCCTGCATCTCGTTGACGGCTGCCACATTGTCGGTATTGCCCGCGAAAACCGAGAGCGACATGTAACCGCCCCAATCCGCCGCCCGGATCTGCACGGGCCCATCGGCCAGATTCAACAGGCAGACCGAATAGAGCAAATCCGGCGACGGCCGGACGACGCGGCGGCTTGTTTCATCAGTTGGCGGTACATGCGCTATCGTGTTTGGCG
Source organism: Hyphobacterium sp. CCMP332 (assembly GCF_014323565.1). NCBI lineage: Bacteria > Pseudomonadati > Pseudomonadota > Alphaproteobacteria > Maricaulales > Maricaulaceae > Hyphobacterium > Hyphobacterium sp. CCMP332. The sequence continues at coordinate 122,382 of NZ_CP058669.1, read as the reverse complement.
TTGCTCCGACGGACGCCAGCCGCGACATGGCGGTGTTCATGGCGAGGCGGGGCAAATACCAGAGCGTTGCGGCATGCGCACCGGCGACCAGCGCGATAAAGACAATAAGGTAACGGATCACGATGCCCTTTCCCCCTCGCAACCCAGCCGGACGATGCGGGGCGTGACGAGCGCACTTTCGGGCGAATCGAGTATGGCCTCGCTGGCATTATAAAGGCGATAAATCAGGTCAAAGCGGCCGGCATTCCGGCTGGAAATCCAGAAAGAGCCGTCGTCCGGATCGGTGGCCTGGATTGTGGCGCGCCAGATGCCATCCGCGTCGATCACAGCTCGTGTCATATCGATCGAATGAGCCCCGTCTTCGTTCCGGGCAAGATAGTAGTCGTCGGCATACAAGGTGACCGACCACCAGCGCGCATCCGGAACCTCGCCCTCGATGACATAGGCACAGTGATCCCGTAGCGTTTGCCCCTCATCGTCAACGGCGCGCAGATAATAGGTCGCTTCCTCGCGGCGCAGGCCCAACAGACCACGGCGGGCCACGAAGGCCCGCGTGTAGGGGTCTGCGGTTGTTGAGCCGATAGCCGGGTCGCTGGTCCAGTGGTTCAGCTCGATGGCGCGAAACAGGCCGGGCGGGTTCAACGGCAGCCAGCCCGCCAAATAGAGCGCCGAGCCCACGCCTGTTGCTATTGCAAGACTCACGGTGAGCAGCCAGCGGATCACAATTCCCATCCGTCTTCCTCCCATGGAAAAAGGACCTCGCCGTAGTCGGGGAATGCGAGCCGGATTTGGGGCCGGTTTGCGTCCAGTACTTCAGCGAGCTCCGGCGTCAGAATGGAGCCCAACTCGAAAAGCGCATCCCGTACGGCCTCGCGGGCTTCGGAATAGAGAGCGTTGAGATCTTCGCGCATGCGGCCGCGATGGCGGTCAATATCGTATTCTACCGAATGAAAGAGCTCGACTATGCGGGTGGCGTCCTCGTCATTTCCAGCGGCTGCGAACTCCTCATCAAGCGTCGCGCGCCACTCCTGAAGCATGACGTAGGCATTCGACAGGCGGGCGCCCTCTCGGTTTTCCCATTCCTCGATTTGCGCGATCAGTGCGGCATAGGTTTGCGAATTCTCAACAACGCCGCCGCCCGGAACCGAGAAGGCAAAGCGGCGGAAATAATTCACGACGTCCTGATGATCGCGCGAAAATGCAGTATGCCAGCTATGCATTGTGCCCCGGTTCACGAGCCCAAGATCGGGATCAATGATCAGAACGGTCGGGGTGCCGTAAATCGTTGGCACACCGTATTCCCGCGCAATATCGAGATTGCGATGGCGCCAACCGACGTCGATGTGAACGACCTCGTAATTCTCGGAGAGGATCTGCTGCATGTCCGCTTGGGAAAAATGATCGACCAGGCCATGGCTGTCATGACACCAGTCTGCGCCGAACACCAGAATCACGCGGGTCGAATTGGCAACGGCCTGCGCCATGGCGGCATCGACATTCGCCCGAGCATCGGCCGTTTCGATAAAGGGATTTGCATCGCCGTCAATAGCGCGAACGGGGGCCGTCAAAACGAACAGGCAAAGCGCAGCAACCCAAAAACGTAACATGGTGACTCCTGATGATCTGGTATCTGACCGCATAGAACGATTTGCGGACCGCGATGTCGAGCGTGGGTCTGCACGCTGGTCACAAGCCTGCGCCCGCGCTAGGTTCCGGCTTGGGAAAAATGGATATTTTGGCAATGGGAAGCGGGATTTCATGACAGTCGAGTTGAGGCCAATCCTGCGCGCTTGTCCGAGTTGCGGCACCGATGAGCCACGTGATCTGGGACTGGGCCGAAGCCCGTGGACCATTGGCGAATGTGGCGCTTGCGGGTTTGCCTATCTGACCGCGGCGGCGTCGTATGCCGATTTGTCGGATTATTATTCCTGGGACAAGGCCATCATCATCGAGGCCGGGCGGCGCAAGAAGGCGCAGCCCGTGGTGCAATGGCTGGACCAGAAAACGCGCTGGCGGCTGCATCTTTTTCCCCGGCCGGAGACCCGCACCTTCCTTCAGGATCTCGTGCCGGGCGGCCATGTCGTCGACATTGGCTGTGGCAGTGGCAAGCAGGGGCTGGCTCTGCCGGACCAATACACGCCGTTTGGCGTAGAAATTTCCCGCACACTGGCGGAGGAGGCAGATGCCGCTTTCGCAGCGCGCGGCGGAGCCTGCCAGCATGCACCGTCTTCAGAAGGGCTCGGCAGGTTTGACGCCGACATGTTCGACGGGGCGATGCTGAATTCCTACCTGGAGCATGAGGCCGAGCCCCTGCCCGTGCTGAAAGCCCTGCACCGCGTGTTGAATCCGACCGGTGTGGCGGTGGTGAAAGTGCCGAATTTCGCCTCCTGGAATGCGGCGGTGATGAAGCAGAACTGGTGCGGTATCCGCCTGCCGGATCACGTCAATTACTTCACCCCGGATTCGCTGCAGGAGATGGCGGAAGCGGCGGGTTTTACGGTCGCGTTTCCGAAGCTGACCAATCTGCCGACCAATGACAATTTCTGGGCCTTCCTGCGTCCGGCACCGGCTCAGGCGTAATCATAGGGCCCGCCTTTTTCCAGGGCCGCCTGATAGGCCGGGCGGGCGTGAATACGTTTCAGGAAATCGCCGATGGCCGGTGTGTTTTCGACGCCGGCGCGTGCGGCCACGCCTTCCAGCGGAAAGCTCATCATGATGTCGGCGAGCGTCATTTTATCTCCGGCAAACCAGCCGGTCCTTGACAATTCACCCTCCCAATAGGCGACGTGCTGGGCAACGCGCGGATCGACGAAGGTTTTCAGCGCCTTGTCGGCGACGCCCTTGACCAGAGGCCGGAGGAGCGCGCTCGCGCCGAGCGGCAGCCGGGTGAAGATCAGTTTCAGGAGCAGCGGATTCATCGCCGAGCCTTCGGCATAATGCAGCCAGTAGGTTACCGCCCGCGCCTGCGCACTGCCGGGCTCGACCGCCATGTCGCCGAGCCCGTGGGCCTCGCGGATATATTCCAGGATAGCGCCGGTTTCGGCGACGATAATGCCGTCCTCCTCGATGACCGGGGATTTTCCCAGAGGATGGATTTTGTAGAGGTCCGGCGATCCGGCCATGGTCTTCGGATCGCGCTCATAGCGTTTGACCTCATAGGGCAGGCCCAACTCCTCGAGCAGCCAGAGGACACGCTGGGAACGCGAATTTTCAAGATGGTGGACGATGATCATGGCGCTGGCTCCGGGTGCGGGTTGGGATGTGGAAACTAGAGGGGCGGGAGAAAAAATCGAGCGGCGGAAAATTTTCCGGACTCCAGTTTTTGCAATTCCGTCTCCTACTACGACGACTACTAAAATGACGGCGACGCCGATTCCGGCGGCAGCACGACACCGCGCCGGGCGCGCAGTCTAACGCCCGGCCCCGCCTTGCGGATAAATTCCGGATACGGCGCAATCGACACGTGATAGACTGATCCTCGTGCCGGCATCGGGCCGGCGCAAAGCGGAAGGCGCTCGGCCTTCCTGAAGGGTTATTCCCATGGCCAAGGGCCAGCAGAAACAGGGCCGCGAGGCGAAAAAGCCAAAAGCGGAAAAGAATATCAAGAAGAAGCACAATGCCTCCGAACCCTCCCAGAAGACGGGTCAGGTCGGCGGGCTGGAGCATATGAAGAACCGCAAATAGACGTGCGCCCTTCCGGGCTGTTCATCGGCCCGGAAATCCCTCTTGCCGGACACCTGAAGACGCCCTATCTGCCCGTTGCCGCGGGCCGATGCGGGCGGCCGCATCCGCGCGGTGGATGTCTATTCCCATGTCCAGTGCGGCGTATGATTGCGTCACTTGCGGGGCGTGCTGTTTCAGCCGCAATCCGCGCTATCTCGTTCTATTGCCGGAAGATGCCAGCCGGCCCCTGCCGCCGGACCAGCTGTTTGAAGAGGGCGGACGCACCTTCATGGATTTTTCCTGCGGGCATTGCGCGCATCTGAAGCTGGCGGCCGGACAGGCACTGTGCGGCGTCTATGAGCACCGCCCCGAAGCCTGCCGCGCCTTCCGCGCCGGCAGTTTCGAATGCCAGCGCGCGATCCGGGCGAATGGCGTGATGGGGGAGAAGGTGCGGGAGACGGTCGCTGCATAGCGGCCGCGCCTACGCTCCCGATGTCTGAATTTTGCGGCCGAGTCATCGCCCGAGCGCGGCGAGGCCCCGGCCAGTGGCAAAACAGATCCAGCTGGCGATCCGCCGGATCATGCCTCTCAGCCCTTGCCGAGGCGGCGCGTGTCCAGCGCGTCAAACCGGCCAAGAGAGTCCGCCGGCCATTCCGCCTTCATGCTGTAGAATACGTCAAATGCGCGAACATCTTCCGGCAGGTCGATGAAGGGCGCTTTCGAGCGTGTGAAAATGTGCACGTCGGGCGGACAGGCCGCCGGATCGTCCAGTGTCATGGCGCGGACAAAGACCAACACCTCGCGGCGGCCATAATCGCTCCACAGCGCGGTCAGGCAGTCTGAACACCGCCAGACATCATGCGGGCGGCCGCTATCGGTTTTCTGCTGCGTGCGCACCGGCTCGCCGGAGACCAGCCTGATCCGGTCCCGCTCGATCAGGGCATTGACGGCAAACGGCCCGCCGGTCTGCTTCTGGCAATCCCGGCAATGACAGCCATGCACGAAGAGCGGATCACTGGTGAGTTCGTATTTGATACTGCCGCAATGGCAGGCACCTTTATGGGTCATGGTGTTGGCCTCCGGGTTGGAGGCCCAGACTGACGGGTGCGCGAGGGTGGGGCAAGCAGTCTTACGGTGTCCCCTCACCCTTCACATCCGCCTTCCTCGCGGAAGCCGGACGCTCTTCCCTCTCCCTCAAGGGAGAGGGAAAGGATGCGAAATCGTGCAGCGATGAGTGTCCGAGGGTGAGGGGGTGTTCTGCACGGCGGCGAAGCTGACGGCTGGTTGGCGCAGGGCGTGCCAGTTGAGAAGGCGCAACTGGGTCCCTGCTTTCGCAGGGATGACGTGTTTGGGTTCGTTGCCCGCCCCTGCCGGGGCCTTCGAATCTCGGATTGATCCCCCGGATCAATCCGCCGACTTCGCCGGCCGCTCCTCAGCCAGATAAATCTCGCCGCCCTTTTCGTTGAATTCGCGGGCCTTTTCCGCCATGCGCTGTTCGATGTCGGTTGGCGTGATGTCCGATCCTTCGAGGCTCGCATTCGCTCGCACCTCAGGATGAGGTGGGTGGGTCTCGGCTTCATCGACCGAGTTCGGCGCCCGCGCACTCCCGAACTCATCCCTGATTTCCTGCGTGATCTTCATAGAGCAGAATTTGGGTCCGCACATGGAGCAAAAGTGGGCGGTCTTGGCGGATTCCTTTCGGCAAGGTCTCGTCGTGGTATTTGCGGGCGGTGTCGGGGTCCAGCCCGAGGTTGAACTGGTCTTCCCAGCGGAACTCGAACCGGGCCTTGTGACAGGGCGTTGTCGCGAATCTGGGCGCCGGCGGATGCCCTTTGGCCAGGTCGGCTGCGTGGGCGGCGATCTTGTAGGTAATGATGCCGTCCTTCACGTCCTGACGGTTCGGGCAGGCCCAGGTGCTCCTTGGGCGTGACGTAGCAGAGCATGGCACAGCCGTACCAACCGATCATGGCGGCCCCGATGGCCGGAGGTGATGTGGTCATAGCCGGGGCGATGTCAGGTGATCAGAGGCCCCAGGGTGTAGAAAGGCGCTTCGTGGCAGCATTCGAGCTGCTTGTCCATATTGGCCTTGACCTTGATGCATCGGGCACATGGCCGGGCCCTCAATCATGCACCCGACAGCCGTCGTGTTTCCAGGCGATTTTGGTCAGTTCACCCAGGGTTTCGCAGCTCGCCGAACTGAGCCGCGTCGTTAGCGTCGGCAATCGAGCCGGGCCGCAGGCCGTCGCCAAGGCTGAAGCTGACATCATAGGCCTTCATAATTTCGCAGATCTCGGCGAAGTGCTCGTACAGGAAGCTTTCCTTGTGGTGAGCCAGGCACCACTTGGCCATGATCGAGCCGCCCGGGAGACGATGCCGGTCACGCGTTTGGCCGTCATCGGCACGAAGGGCAGGCGCACGCCGGCGTGGATGGTGAAATAGTCCACGCCCTGTTCGGCCTGTTCGATCAGCGTGTCGCGGAACACCTCCCACGTCAGGTCCTCGGCCATGCCATTCGACCTTTCCAGCGCCTGATAGATGGGCACGGTGCCGATGGGCACGGATGAGTTGCGGATGATCCAGTCGCGGATGTTGTGGATGTTCCGGCCGGTCGACAGGTCCATGACGTTGTCGGCGCCCCAGCGGGTGGCCCAGACCAGCTTGTCGACCTCGTCATCGACCGAGCTGAGAACGGCCGAGTTGCCGATGTTGGCGTTGATCTTCACCAGGAAGTTGCGGCCGATGATCATCGGCTCGACCTCGGGTGGTTGATATTGGCCGGGATGATGGCGCGGCCGCGGGCGATCTCGTCGCGGACAAATTCCGGGGTGACGAATTCCGGCACGGACGCGCCGAAGCTTTCACCATCGGCGAGGTTTTTCGCGGCATCGGGCAGAGCGTGTGTGCGGCCGAGATTTTCGCGCTCGGCGGCGTAGATCATTTCGTCGGTGATGATGCCGGCGCGGGCGAATTCGAACTGAGTGACGGGGGCCGAGCCCGTGGCCTTGAGCGGCTTGTGCCGAACCGGAAACGCCCGGGCGAGATATTTGCCGGTGGCCCCGCCATTATCCAGCGGGGTGGGCTCGCGGCCCTCATGCGCCTCAACCCCGCCGCGCGCCAAGATGCGCTCGGTGCGCCAGCGCGGCAGGCCCGCCTCGACGTCGATGGCCGCATCCGGATCGGCATAGGGGCCGGACGTGTCATAGACGCGGACCGGTGGCTCCATTGCCGTCGGGTGCAGCTCGATCTCGCGGTGCGGCACGGACAGGTGCGGCGCGGCTTTCGGGTGTGAATAGACCCGCGATGAACCCGGCAGCGGCCCGGTGGTGACTTTCGGCGTCTCGAAGGCGTTCTGGTTTGTGGGCTTGTTCATGGGTGTCTTTCTTTTCGGGATTAGCGTCAGCCCTGCACGGCCCAGCGAACATTGGGGCTGAGCAGGGTGAGGCTGTTATCGTCATTCACGCGCACCTGGAGCCGGTACATGGCTGTGACATCGCGGCGCTCTTCCTCGTCGGCTTCGGGATTCGGCGCGGTCAGGGTGAGCGTGCAGTCATAGCTGGCGGGCTCGTCCTGCGGCGTGCAGTCGGAATCGGCGGTGATGCCCTCGCGCAATTCGGGCACATACCAGTAGACCAGCGCGGTGTCCGGCGCCGGCTCTCCCGTCGACCAGTCGGACGGGACGAGGTTGTCGGCTTCCGCCAGCAGCAGGGCGTTGAGCGATTCGGGATCAAGCGCCATCTGTTCCGCCGTAACGCCGGGGACGGACGCGCCGTCCGGTGCATCCACTTCACTGGGGCTGCACGCGGCGAGGAGCAGTGCGGTCAGCATTATTGTGGGAACGTGTTTCATGCCTTCATCTCCTGATCGAGGAATCCCAGTTCGCCTTGCAGCTTCTTCGTCAGCCCCGTGCCAACGATGCGATAGCTCTCGGCGAGATAATCTTTCAGATCCGCATCCGAGAGGGTCTTCTTGCCGGTGCGCTGGATCCATTTCATGCCGCGCGAGGCGAGATAGGGCGCGGGGCGGCAGCCGGGCTGTTCGCTGAGGATTTCAAAGGAGGTGTCAGAGGTCTTGAAGGAGACGCAGAACGCGGCCTCATCCTCATTCCAGCCGCCGACGGTGAAGACCTTGCCGCCGATCTTCCAGACCGAGGCATTGCCCCATTGCACCACATGGGTGGTGTGCGGCAGGCCGCGGCAATACTCATCGAATTCCTCGCGCGTCATCGCGTCTCTACTCCATCCCGCCGCCGGCATGACCCGGATCCGGTTGTTAAGGGTAAAGTCTCAGCCCGCGCAGAATCGCATGGGGCACCCCCTGGACGCCGTCACCCTCGCAGAGACGTTCGACGGGAGCAAGGGCGCGGTCCGTTTCTTGCGGTGGAAATCCGGTTGGATCGGAGGCGCGAGATGCGCGTATCAAACTGGACCGGAATGTTGTTTGCCGGCACGCACGGGCGGCTGGAAGACCGTGCCAATAACTTCACCGCCCTTCGCACTGCCTTTGCCTTTCTGGTGCTGGCGGGCCATGCCATCATGTTGCCCATCGGCCTGCCGATCACAGGCGCCTTCCCGGAATTCGTCGACGGCGCGGTGCAGTTTGCGCTCGACGGCTTCTTCATCCTCTCCGGCTACATGATCGCCGCCAGCCTGATGCGTTCGCGCGATATGACCCGATTTGCGCTGGCGCGGATATTCCGGATTTTCCCGGGCCTAATCGCGGCGATGCTGATCCTCTGGCTGGCCGTCGGGCCGCTCTTTTCCACCCTGCCGCTGGCCGAATACTGGAGCCGGCCGGACACCCTGCTCTTTCCCTTCCTGATCGTCGGCCAGGCCGATCCGCAAGCCAGCCTGCCGGGTGTGTTTGCCACCCATCCGCTGACCGACATGAATGGCCCGCTGTGGACGATCCGCTATGAATTGCTGGCCTATCTGGCCGCCGGAATACTGGCTGCCATCGGCCTGTTCCGGAACAAGTGGGGCATTCTGGCGATCTTCGCCGCAGCGGCGATGCTGTCGGATTTTGAATTGCTGATGCCCTATGAAGGCATGGGCGAAGGCACGCTGTTTGCCGCGGCGCGCTTTGGCGGGGCCTTCATGACCGGGGCGGTGATGTATGCCTGGCGCGACCGCATTCCGCTGGCACCGGGCTGGGCGGTGATGCTGATCGGTTTCGCCTTCATTCTGCGCGACACACCGGCCGCGATGATCTCCGGCCAGATCGCCATGGCCTATGTCACGCTCTGGGCCGGCTATCTGATGATCCCAGGCAAGACCGGCAAAGCCATCCGCGACGTCGAGGACATTTCCTACGGCGTCTATATCCTGCACTGGCCCATCGGCCAGATGACGCTGGCGCTGTTTCCGGGCGCGGGTGCCGCTTTCCTGTTTGCCGTCATGGTGCCCGGTGCAACGATCAGTGGCTGGCTGATGCGGGTGGCGGTCGAAAAACCGGCGCTGGCGTGGAAGTCGCGGATGCAGCGCAAGGCCCAGGCCCGGCGGACGCTGCTGACGTCCGCCGCGACAGGCTGACCTAACCCCGGAAGGGGTCGGTGACGAGGATGACATCCTCGCGCTCGGGGCTGGTGGACAGCATGGCCACCGGCACGCCGATCAGCTCCTCCACCCGGCGCACATACTTGACCGCAGCGGCCGGAAGCTGGCCCCATTCGCGGGCGCCGAATGTGGAGTCCGACCAGCCTTCAATGGTCTCGTACACCGGCCTGGCGCGCGCCTGCAGGCCTCGTTCCGGCGGCAGGCGATCATAGCGCTCGCCATCAATCTCGTAGGCGATGCAGATTTTCAATTCATCAAAGCCATCTAGCACATCCAGCTTGGTGAGCACGACGCCATCCAGCCCGCCCACGGTAACGGCCTGACGGACCAGCACGGCATCAAACCAGCCGCAGCGGCGCTGGCGTCCGGTCACGACGCCGAATTCACGGCCCTTTTCACCCAGCTTCTGGCCGATTTCGTCTTTCAGTTCGGTCGGGAAAGGCCCCTCGCCCACGCGGGTCGTGTAGGCCTTCACAATGCCGAGGCCATAGCCGGCTGATTTCGGTCCGACGCCGGTTCCGGCGGATGCCTGGCCGGCCACTGTGTTGGACGAGGTCACATAGGGATAGGTGCCGTGGTCGACATCCAGCATGGCGCCTTGCGCGCCTTCGAACAGGATTTTCCTGTCCTCGCGGATCGCCTGATCCAGATCACGCCACACCGGGGACATATAGGGCAGGATGACGGGGGCGATCTCTTCCAGAGCGGCCACCAGCTCTCCGGTTTCATATTCCGGCTGGCCGAGGCCTTTGCGGATGGCATTGTGGTGGTGCAGCAGGTCTTTGACCTTGGCTGGCAAGGAAGCCGGATCGGCGAGATCACAGACCCGGATGGAGCGGCGGCCGACCTTGTCCTCATACGCGGGGCCGATGCCGCGGCGTGTGGTGCCGATGGCCATGCCGTCATCGCGGTTCTCGCGTAGCGCATCGAGCTCGCGATGCACCGGGAGAATGAGGCTGGCCGTTTCGGAAATCCTGACGAGGTCCGGGGTGATGTGCACGCCCTGGTCTTCCAGCCGCTGCTTCTCGTCCCGGAAGGCCCAGGGGTCGACGACCACGCCATTGCCGATGACGGAGAGCTTTCCGCGCACCACGCCGGACGGGAAAAGCGACAGCTTGTAGACGGCCTCGCCGACGACCAGCGTATGGCCGGCATTATGTCCGCCCTGGAAACGCGCCACGACATCCGCGCGATGCGAGAGCCAGTCGACAATCTTGCCCTTGCCCTCATCTCCCCATTGCGCGCCGACGACGGTCACATTGGCCATTCACATCTCTCCACACAGGTCGAATTGTCTCACGGTAATGTGAGACGCCAAGCGCGGTCTATCAGCCTAGTCTCCGTTCTGGAAGCCTGCTTTACGGAAGGGGAGATGATGTTACGCAAGCTGATAATCCTGGCCAGCCTTCTGGCCCTGTATCCTGCCACCGCCGCAGCCCAGAACCCGCCACCTGGATGTGATTCCATGGAAAGCCGCACTGATTTCGACTTCTGGGTGGGCGAGTGGAATGTCTATGGCCCGGCTGGAGAATTTGCCGGCACCAATTCCATCCGGAAGACTCAAGGCGGATGTCTGATCGAGGAACACTGGTCGGGTGCCAGCGGATCTTCGGGTTTTTCGATGAATTATTATGATCCGCTTCAGGATGCCTGGCGTCAGGTGTGGATGAGCGCCGGGGCCTATATCGATTATACGGGCGAGCTGAACGGGGATGGCGCCATGTTCCTCGAAGGTGGAATATTCTATCATCAGAACGGCAACCGCGCGCCATTTCGTGGCCTCTGGACGCCAAATGACGATGGAAGCGTGACACAGCATTTCACACAGTATAATGCTGAAACCGAAAGTTGGGATGTCTGGTTTACGGGCCGTTATGTCCGGCAGGAAGATGATCCGAACACGCATTCCGGCGAGTAGGACTCCCGGTCCCTTTGTCTGTCCTCCCGGAATGCGTTGCGCCGCTGATCCACCCCCGGATCAGCGGCGCTCCTGCATCCGGATCGGGCAAAGCAACGTTGCCGGACTAGCGCTGGCCCCAGCGATATCCGAAGCGGATACCGGCATTGTCGAGCGCCTGATTGCGCCCGCTGCCGAGAATCTGGCCATGCGAGATGTGCTCGTAATAGGCCGCGACCGTGATCTGGTCGGAAAATTCGTAATTCAGCGCGAATGTCGTGTGAAAGAGAATGTGCTCGCCCATCAATGACCGCGTGGTGGCCAGACGGATGCGGTTCGGATCGCTCGGCGGGGCGGTGCGGTCGATATCGCGCACGCCGTCATTATAGGACAGGCCGAAAGCGGGCTGGAAAGACAGGTTCTCGGTAATATTGAAATCCCATTCGAGACCGGCGCCGCCGAAATTGGTCAATTCATTGGTATTGAACGACCCGTAGACATAGGGGCGCGGCGTCCAGATCAGGCTCAAGGCCTCGATCTGCGGGCCGACAAGACCGACGGTGATATTGGGGCCATCCTCGACATGATCGGAGAGGTCATGGGCGGTCACGCCCAGACGAAATTCCCATTCATGATCTGCCGCCAATACCGGCGCAGACAATAGCGCTGCGCCCATTGCAGCGAGAACACATGTTTTCATGAACCTATCCCCTACCTGATCACGCCAGTCCGGCGTTGGCCTTCAGTCTAGAACGCGTTGCGCCTCACGCAAAGCTACATTTCGGCGCGCGCCTCGGCATAGGCCCAGTCCAGCCACGGGCCGAGCGCGGCGACATCATCGGCCTCGACCGTGGGTCCACACCAGATGCGCAAGCCGGCCGGTGCCGACGGGTGCGGATTGACATCCAGCGCCGCATTCTCGCGTTCCAGAAGCGCGACCATCTTGCGGGTCAGTTGCCATTGCGTTTCCTGATCCAGGGCTGCGATATCGGGTTCGGCGAACTTCAGCGTGACCGAGACCGGTGAGCGCGTGGCCGCGTCTGTGCAGAGCCAGTCAATCCAGCCGGTACGTTCCACCCATGCGGTCAGCGCGGCGAAATTCCTGTCTACCCGGCCAATGAGCGCCGGGAGTCCGCCTTCGCGCGCCGCCCATCTGAGCGACATGAGATAGTCCTCGAAACAGAGCAATGACGGCGTGTTCACCGTCTTGCCGTCAAAGATTTCTTCCAGAACGCCGGTGCGTTCCGCATTGTGCAGCTGGAGAATGCGCGGCACGGGCCAGGCCGGACGATGCTGCGCCAGCCGCTCGATAGCGCGCGGCCCGAGAATGATCATGCCGTGCTGGGCCTCGCCGCCAAGGGATTTCTGCCAGGAATAGGTCAGGACATCGATCTTCGACCAGTCGAGCTCCATGGCAAAGGCTGCCGATGTGGCGTCGACAATGGTGAGGCCCTCACGGGTCTCGGAAATCCAGTCCGTATTCGGGATCCGCGCGCCCGATGCTGTGGCATTCCAGGTGAAGATGATGTCGCGCGATGGATCAGCCTGGCTGAAATCGGGCGTGTTGCCGCTATCGGCTTCGAAAATCCGCAAATCTTCCAGTTTCAGCTCGTCGCGCGCATCCTTGGTCCAGCGCCCGCCGAAGATATCCCAGGCAAAGACATCCACGCCGCGCGGGCCCAGGAGCGACCACATGGCGGCTTCCATGGCACCGGTATCGGACCCGGCCACCATCGAGACCCTGTAATCCGCCGGGCATTCCAGCAGAGCGGCCGTGCGCTCATAGGCTTCGACGATGCGCTGGCGCGGGCCGTTGGCGCGGTGGCTGCGTCCCAGCATGCCATTGGCCAGCTGATCTGCGGACCAGCCCGGATGCTTTTTGGTCGGGCCGCAGGAAAAGCGCGGATCAAAAGGGCGCAAATGCGGTTTCGAATATTCGGTCATGGCGAGTCCCGGCGTTTTTTCCGGCCTAGCCCCGCCACATACGGACGGTCAATTCGCAAACTGTTTCAGACCGGGGGTTTTGGTGATTTGACCTGACGGATTGGCCAGTCCACATCGCGAGCATGAATTCTGAAACGCTTCGCCCGCTCTTCGACCTGCCGCGTGATCTGGCTTATCTCAATTGCGCCTATATGGGTCCGATGCCCCGCTTCGCGGCGAATGCGGGACAGACCGCCTATGACCAGCGCCAACGCCCGTGGGAGCTGGACATTCAGGACCGGTTTTTTGACCAGCCAGAAGCGCTGCGGGCCGAGGCGGCAAAACTGTTCGGCGCAGCCGCAGATGATATCGCGCTGATTCCGGCGGCGAGCTATGGCCTCGCCATTGCCGCGCGAAACCTGCCGCTGAGCACCGGTCAGGAGATTCTGGCGCTGGACGGGCAGTTTCCCTCCAATGTCTATATCTGGCGCGAGAAAGCGGCGCAGAGCGGCGCTACAATGAAGACCGTGACGCGCTCGGCCAATGAGAGCTGGACCGAGGCCGTGCTGGCGGCGATCGGGCCGCAAACCGCCATCGCCGCCCTGCCGGAAGTCCACTGGGCCGATGGCGGCCGTGTCGATCTGAAGGCGGTCTCGGACAAGCTGCGCGCGCACGGCGCAAAACTGGTCCTTGATCTGACCCAGTCACTGGGAACCGCGCCGTTTGATCTCGCGGCCATCCGGCCCGATTTTGCGATTGCCGCAGGTTATAAATGGCTGCTGGGGCCCTATACGATGGGCTATGGCTATATCGCGCCGGAACACCAGTCCGGCATCCCGCTGGAAGAGGGCTGGATTGTCCGCGAAGGCGCCGAGGATTTCGCGCGACTGGTCGACTATGCCGACCGCCATGCGCCGGGCGCGCGACGATTCGATATGGGCGAACGGTCGGGCTTTCAGCTGGTGCCGGCCGCGCTGGAATCCCTTAAATGGCTGAACGGGCTCGGACTGGACACGCTTCGTGATGGCCTGCTGGCGCGCACGACAGACATTGAGGATGCGGTCCGGCCTTATGGCGCGCATTGCGATACACCGGATCGCGGCGGCCATTATCTGTGTCTGGCCTTGCCGGATCACGCGCCGAAAGACCTCGCCAGACGCCTGATGGCGCGAGGCGTGTCCGTTTCGCAGCGCGGTGATCGCCTGCGGGTGACGCCGCACCTCTATACCGATGGCGCCGACATTGATCGCTTTGCGTCGGCCATAAAGGCCGAACTGGCGTGAGTGATCCCCAGCACCCGCGCTGGCAGGACTGGACGCTATTGCTTTTTCTGGCGGCATTGTGGGGCACCGCATTCATCTTCATCCGCTTTTCGCTGGACAGTCTGCCGCCGGCGGCCCTGTCGTTTTCCCGGCTGACGATTGCCGCTATCCTGGTGACGGTCTTTGCCTATGCGCGCGGACATCGCCTGCCACCGCTCTCCGATCCGCGCTGGAAATTCTTTATTTTCCTCGGATTTTTCGGAAACGCCCTGCCCTTCTTCCTGATCCCGCTGGGACAGACGCAATTGCCGTCCGCGCTGGCCGGTATCCTGCTGGCGATCATGCCCTTGTCCACGGTCGCGCTGGCGCATTTCTTCGCCAATGAGAAGATTACCGGATGGAAGCTGGCCGGTTTCGCCGTCGGCTTCACCGGGGCGGTCATCCTGATCGGTCCGGCGGCTCTGGCAGGTCTGGGTGGTCCGACCTTTCTGGCCCAGCTGGCCATAGTCGGCGCGGCCCTCTCCTATGCCCTCAACGCCACCATGACGCGGCGCGCACCGCCGACGCATCCCGCCATTCTGGCGTCCGGCGCGCTGATCTGTTCCTCGATCTGGGGGGCGCCGTTCGGCATCTGGCAACTGGCGGTGAACGATCTTCCGGCCACGGTCACCGGATGGGGATCTCTCGTCTGGCTGGCCGTGGGGCCGACAGCGCTGGCGACCGTGCTCTATGTCGGCCTGATCGCGCGCGCCGGGGCCGGCTTCATGTCACTGGTCAATTATCTGGTGCCGATTGTCGCGCTCTTCACCGGCCTCGCTTTCGGGGAAGCCATCGGCTGGAATGCCTATCTCGGCCTTGTGATCATATTGGCCGGCATCGCGCTGGCGCGGCGGACTCAGCGATCCACGACCCAGGCATGATGGACCGGACCATGACCGGTGCCAAAACCGGGCGCACGGCGGATCGCCTCTGAAAGATAGCTGCCGGCCGCGTCAATCGCACCCGGCAAGGATGCGCCTTTCGCCAGTCCGGCGGCAATCGCCGAGGCCAGCGTGCAGCCCGTGCCGTGAGTGTTTCTTGTGTCCTGCCGTTCGGTCTCGAACACACGTGTCATGTCCGCGGTGACGAGAACGTCGTTGATGACGGGACCGGACAGATGTCCGCCCTTGACCAGCGCGGCGGCTGCACCGGCGGCGACCAGCGCCTTGCCGGCGTCGGCCTGGTCCTGCGTGGTGGAAACCGTCAGTCCGGTGAGCCTTTCCGCTTCAGGTGCGTTGGGTGTGATCAGGGCGGCGCGCGGCAGAAGACGGTCGCGGATTGCAGACACGGCCGCATCGCTGACCAGCTGATCGCCGGAGGTGGCCACCATGACGGGATCCAGCACGAGCGGGATATCGGGATAATCGGCGAGAAGATCTGCCACGGCTTCGACGAGTCCGGGCGTGCCGAGCATGCCGGTCTTGATAACATCCGCGCCGATATCATCGAGCACGGCGCGGGCCTGCGCGATGACCATATCCACCGGCACAGGGTGGACGCCGGTGACGCCGAGCGTGTTCTGGACCGTGATGGCGGTAATGGCGGTTGCCGCATAGCCGCCCAGCGCGGTCACCGTCTTGATGTCGGCCTGGATGCCCGCACCGCCGCCAGAATCCGATCCCGCGATGATCAGGACACGCCCTTTGAATTGACTCATATTGCCCTCCGGCCACACCCAGTGTGACCTCAATGCCGCGCTTTCGCGCCAAAGGCGATTTGCGGCGCACCTTTTTCTGGCCCTCGCCGTTATGCGCGTGTAAGAGCCGCTTCCCCAGACAGTCATTGGAGCGCGTTTCAGACCCATGCACAAGATTCGACTTTAGAAGGCGGCTGATCGATCGCCTCTTGCCGGACGATCCCGCGTCGATGCCTCGCATCACGCCAGACCGGTTTTCCCGCGATCCCCTCCACCTTTAAAGACCGAAACAGCATGAGGCGGACAGATTTTGTCCGATTCTGAAATGACCCAGCCTACTTCCCGCGCCCCGCGCATTCTCTCCAGCCTTGCCGTCATCGGCTTTCTGTTCAAGCAGTGGTCGCGCCGTCCGTGGTTCTTCGCGGCGCTGGTCGCGTTCACCATTATTGCGACCTGCGCCGACGTCTTCATCCCGATCGCGGCCGGCGCCCTGATCGATGCGCTCAACAGCGGTTCAGGCGAGCACTGGCCCGCCTATGCGGCCTTTATCGGGCTAGCGGCGATGGTGAATCTGTTCCGCCAGATCGCCGTGCGCTTCGAAGTGCGTTTCTCCTCGGCCAACATGGCCGACATGGTCTCGGAGGCCTTTGCCAAGGTGCAGCGCTTCTCGCTGGACTGGCACGCCAATACCTTTGCCGGCTCGGTGGTCCGCAAGGTGACGCGCGGCATGTGGGCCTATGACACGATCACCGCGACCATGTGGTTCGGTCTGTTTCCGTCGATCTTCGTGATGTACGGGCTGGGCGTGTACATGCTGACCCAGTGGTGGATGGTGGGCGCGTTCTCGCTCGGCGTGACGACGCTGTTTGTCGCCGCGACCGTGTGGGCGGCCAACAGCTATATCCGGCCGCAAAACATCAAGTCCAATGCCATTGATTCCGAGCTGGGTGGCGCGGTCGCCGATGCGATTGGCGGTATTGCGACGGTGAAAAGCTTTGGCGCGGAAGCGCGCGAGGATGACCGTTTTTCCGCCCTCGCCTGGCGCTGGCGGGCGGAGGTCAAGAAGACCTGGCTGCGCTTTGTAAATACCTGGCTGATCCAGATTGTCGCCATTCTCGGCCTGCAGGCCGGATTGACGGGGCTTCTGATCAATATGTGGATGGCGGACCGGGCCAGCCCCGGCGATGTCGTCTTTGCGATCACCGCCTTCATGATGATGGCCGGTTATATGCGCCGCTTTGGCGAGGAAGTTCAGAACGTGCAACGGGGCCTGGACGAGATTCAGGATATTGCCGGGTTTGATCAATTGCCGGTCCAGATCGCCGATGCGCCGGATGCGCCGGACTTTGCGCCGGGCCGGGGCGAGATCGTCTTTGATCAGGTCGGCTTTGCCTATGAGAACCAGAAGCGCCGCCTCTATGACGGTTTCTCCCTGCGCATCGCGCCGGGTGAGCGTGTGGCGCTGGTCGGGCCGACCGGGTCGGGCAAGTCGACCTTCGTCAAACTGCTGCAGCGCCTTTATGATGTGCAGGCGGGCGGCGTGGTGATTGACGGTCAGGATGTCCGTTCGGTGACACAGGCGAGCCTGCGGCAGGCGGTGGCGCTGGTGCCCCAGGATCCGGCCCTCTTCCACCGGACGATTGC
The DNA here is from genome assembly GCF_014323565.1 of Hyphobacterium sp. CCMP332. NCBI lineage: Bacteria > Pseudomonadati > Pseudomonadota > Alphaproteobacteria > Maricaulales > Maricaulaceae > Hyphobacterium > Hyphobacterium sp. CCMP332. The sequence goes on along the minus strand of NZ_CP058669.1, from coordinate 104,766 downwards.
CGAGAATATCGCCTATGCCCGGCCCGATGCCTCGCGGGAGGAGGTCGAGGCGGCCGCCCGGCGCGCCAATGCCCATGACTTCGTCGAGCGTCTGCCGGACGGCTATGACACGCTGGTTGGCGAGCGCGGGGTGAAGCTGTCGGGCGGGGAACGCCAGCGCGTGGCAATTGCCCGGGCGATCCTGTCAGATGCGCCGATCCTGATCTTTGACGAGGCAACCTCCAGCCTCGACAACGAGACGGAGCGGGACGTTCAGGCGGCGCTGGAAAGCGCGACGCAGGACAAGACGACGATTGTCATTGCGCACCGCCTGTCGACCATTCGCGATGCCGACCGGATACTGGTCTTTGACCGGGGCCGGATCGTCGAACAGGGCACGCATGACGAGCTCGCGGCTCAGGGCGATGGCCTCTATGCCCGGCTGGCGGCCCTGGCCGCCGCCTAGAGGTGCGCGGCACCGGCGGATTGGATGTTTCTTGCATCCAATCCGCCGAATGGCCGCATCCTTGTCCAAAAGAACAGACAAGGTAGTCGATTGATGAACATTCTTTCCATGGCAGCAGGTGCCGCATTTTTGATCACGTCGGCCGCGAATGCCCAGTATGGCGAGCCAATCTATCATTATCAGGGCGAGATGGAGGCGCAGACCGAAACCGGCTTTATCGATCTCGACTGGGATATCCGGATTCTGGATCCCGACCAGCAAATGGTGACCTTCCTGCTGAGCTCCGCTCTCGGAAATGTCGAGGTGAGCGGCGATGTCGCCAATTTCCAGATTGCTCCGCAAGGCCCGTTCAACGCTATCGTCATCCAGCTGGACGAGGCTCGCGGCGACGCCCCCCGGCATATCGAACTGACCTATGATGGTGTCCTTTTCCCCGAGCCCATGGACACGGACATCAATGATATTTCACCCGACCGGGTGGAATTGTCGGTCGACGGATTCTGGCTGCCGATTGATGCCAGCTTCCAGGGCTTCTTTACGGCGGACCTCACGATTGATGTCGGCGCGGCCTGGTCCGGCATCGCCAATGGCGATGTGGTGGAAAGGCCTACCGGTGTCCGCGTCATCAATACCGAGCCGTCGCTCGATATTGCCTTCACACTGGCACCGTCATTCCGCACCACGCATCATGACGGTTTTTCCCTGCATGATCTGCGAGATAACAATGACGGCTCTGACGTGCTGATCTCCGCCGCCGCCTATTGTGTGGATTATCTGAACGGGCTCTATGGCGGCATGGATCGCCTGCCGCATATCAATTTCACGATCAATCGACGGTCCGGCAGCGCCTATAATCGGCGCAGCTATATTTCGCTGACCGATATTTCTGACACCGAAGCGGAAACCATGACGCAATTCCTGTGTCACGAATTGTCCCATCACTGGAGCTTCGGCGCGAATTTCAACACCGTCGAGAACTGGCTGAATGAATCCTTCGCCGAATATATCGGCAATATGGCGGTGCGGGAACACTTCGGCGAAGCGGTGTTTCTTGATCGCATGAATCTCTTTGCCTCGCAGATAGAGGGACAGGCCCTGCCGGCTATCTGGGTGCCGGGCGCGACGGACCGCGGTCCTTATCTGGTCAATTACCGGGCCGGGCCGGTCGCCTTGTGGGAACTGGAAACCTATCTGGGCCGTCCGGCCTTCAACCACTTCATCACTCGCTACATGGTCGATGGCATCGATACGACACCGGATCTGTTGGCGATGCTGGAGGAGATTTCCGGCCGCGAGGCGCGCGACTGGTTCGAAGACCGTCTGGCACAGACCGGGCACTGATGCCGTCCACCCCGGCCATTGCAGTCTTCCTGCCAGTTCTGCGCGAGCCTAAACCCCTCTAACTAAAGGGTCGTTTTCCCCTGCGGCGTGTGCTAGATCCGGTGCAGGGGAGACGACCGGGTATGACTTCATTCTTATCTGAGCTGCGCCGCCGGAACGTTTTCCGCGTTGCCGCCGCCTATCTGGTGGTGGGCTGGATCGTCATGCAGGTCGTTGCCACTATTGGCAGCGCCGCCGGTTTGCCGGACTGGGCTGACAGCCTGGCCCTCATCATTCTGGTCTCCGGTTTTCCGGTGATCCTGTTTATCGCCTGGGCATTTGAACTGACGCCCGAGGGCCTGAAGACGACCGGTGCCGCCGAGCCGGATGAAGGCTTCCGGCCCCTGGGCCCCAGTGATTATGTGCTGATCGCCAGTGTCATCGTGGTGGCCGGCGTGGCCGGGCTGCAAATGCTGAGGCCCGCGGAAAGTGTCAACCTTCCGGTCGCCGCGAACACGGAAGCGGAATCGTCGACGCAGACGCCCACAACCGTTCTGGCATCGGCAAATTCAATCGCGGTCCTGCCCTTTGCCGATCTGTCCCCGGAGGGCGACCAAGCCTATTTCGGCGATGGCATCGCGGAAGAAATACTCAATGTGCTGACCCGGGTCGATGGCCTGCACGTCGCCTCGCGTACGTCGGCCTTCCAGTTCCGCGGTGACGAGCTGGGTATTCCCGCCATCGCACAGGAGTTGAATGTCCGGCACATACTGGAAGGCTCGGTCCGAAAAGCCGGCAATACGCTGCGGATCACCGCCCAGCTGATCGACTCCGAAGACGATCGGCATTTGTGGTCGCACACATTCGACCGTCCGCTGACAGCGGAAAACATCTTTGCCATTCAGGACGAGATTGCGACTGAAATCGTTTCCGCGCTGAGCGAAGCGCTGGGGATTCCGGCACCAGAGATCCAGGTCGCGGCCGGAACGGAAAATCTCGGTGCCTATGAACTCTTCCTGCGGGGCCAGGCGATTTTTCACAGTCGATCCGCGGACAATGTTCCAGAAGGGATTGATCTGTTTGAACGCGCTGTGGCCGCGGATCCGGACTTTGCACGCGGTTGGGCGGGGCTCGCCGCGATGTATAGCGTCAGTGAAGCATGGCTGGGGCCATCAGACGAACGCGACTTCGATGCGCTCGCCCTTGCCGCAGCAAATCGGGCCACAGCTCTCGATCCGGATCTGGCGCTGCCGTATTCGGTGCGCGGCCGGTTTCACACCACAGAAGGACGCTGGACCGACGCAATCGTTCAGCTGAATGACGGGATCAGCCGCGATCCGACCAGTGCCGATTCGTGGTATTTCAGGGGTTACGTCTGGTTGATCTCCGGGTTTTTCGATGCCGCCGCTGCCGATTTTGAAACCTGTCTGGAGCGTGATCCGGCTTATGCTATTTGCCGTCGGCACCTGGCCTTCGCCGAACTCTATCGAGGCCATACCGACCGGGCACTGGAGCTTTACGAGCAGGGAATTCTGGTACGGCAAAACGCCATTAACTCAACCATGGTTCCGGTCTATTTCGCAATTGGCGACCAGTCTGCTGCAATCCTCAATCTGGCTTATGCACTGGAGAGAAACGGGGCAGGTTTCTATCTCGAGGCGAGGTATCGCTTTCAAACCGATTTCAGCCTGTCGAATGAAGCGGTCAACCAGATGCTCCGCACCGCCTATCTGCGTGAGAATGGATCTCTTGACGGCTTCACGAACCTGTTCGGCGGCTATGAACGGCCTATTCCGACCCTTAACAGCCATGGCGCTGTCTGGAGCCCATTCGAGCCGGATCGATTCCGGCCGGCCAGCCGCGACGCCTTTCTGGCGGCACGGCGGGCTGTCATAATCGAAATGCGATTGCCGGCATTCTGGCGCGAGCACGGCTATCCCGCGCAATGCCATGCCGTTGGACGTGATGATTTCGAGTGCGGCTGGATTGATGATCCCGAGATTGTGCGATGAACCACCTGCTCGCCGAACTTCGTCGCCGTAATGTCTTCCGCGTCGCGGTCGCCTACCTCGTCGCAGGATGGCTGATCCTGCAGGTCATCGCTCTCATTGCAGAACCGCTGGGTCTGCCGGACTGGACCGATACGTTGGTCATCGTTCTGATCGGCATCGCCTTCCCCATTGCGCTAATCCTCGCCTGGGCCTTCGAGGTCACGCCCGACGGCGTCAAACTGACGGCGGCTGTTCCGGAAGATCAGAGCATCGCCGGCAAGACCGCCCGGCGGCTGGACTATGTCATCGCGGGCGGCATCGTGGTGCTGATCGGGGCCATCATCTGGCAGCAAGTAGCCCGTCCGCAAGCGGCCACCGCTCCTGAACTCGCGGCGCGGGCGGAGGCAGGTGAAGGCGCATCCGTCGCCGTCCTGCCCTTTGCCGACATGAGCCCCGATAGCGATCAGGCCTATTTCGCCGACGGCATTTCCGAAGAAATCCTGAATGTGCTCGTTCGTATTCCCGGCCTGCAGGTCGCGGGGCGAACCTCCAGTTTTGCCTATCGGGGTCAGGATCAGGATTTGCGCGAAATCGGCAACGCGCTTGACGTGTCTCATGTCCTGGAAGGCAGTGTCCGGCGGTCGGGCACCCGGCTGCGCATCACAGCCCAACTGATCCGCTCCGCCGACGGTTTCCATATCTGGTCAGAAACCTATGACCGGGAAATCGCCGATATTTTTGACATACAGGACGACATTGCCGGAGCGGTTGCCGATGAGCTCGCCACTTCGCTGGGGCTCGACACGGGTGCGGTCAGTGTTGCCCGAACCTCTGATCTGGCCGCCTATGAATCCTTCCTTCATGCCCGGCAGCTCTTTCGAGAGCGCGGTCAGGCCAATCTTGAACTCGCCGCTGCCATGCTGACCGAAACGCTGGCGCGCGACCCGGAATACGGGCCCGGCTGGACTCTGTTGGCTGGTGTTTATGGGGTGATGCCCTATTACCGTCAGGGCAACAACGAAGCTGCGCCCGAGCTTCGGGTGAGATGGAATTCCCTGGCCATAGAGACGGCGCGCCGGGCGATTGCAATCAATCCGGCCGACGCCCAGGCCCATGCCTTTCTTGGATCGGCGCTGGCCGAGAACTGGAACTGGATCGAGGGGCTGGACATGCTGGACCGGGCCGTGGCCCTGGCTCCCAATGATCCCGACGTCCTCGACACGGCCGCACAGATACTCGGAAAGGTGGGGTATGCAGCGGAGGCGTTGGAGCTCTCCGAGCATGCGGTCGCGCTGGACCCGCAGGCGGCAATTTACCGCAACACGTTGGGAAACCTGCTCGCCTTACAGGGCCGGTTCGAGGAAGCTGACGCGCAATTCCGTGCCGCAAAGGACATCGACCCGGGTTTGCGCTTCCCCTATGCCAACCTGATGTGGAGCCGTGCCAGAGCCGGGGACATGGCCGGAACCCAGTCCGCGCTCACCGCCATGCTCAACCGCGGCCACCCGGCTCCGGCAGATGAGGATTTGATCGAGCGCTTCATCGCTGCGCAAAACCTGGCAGAGATGCAACCGCTTGCCGCGGAAAGCCGGGGTTTTATCCGCACCCTGTATGCCTTGCTGGCGTCCGACATGGAGTATTATTTCTCGCAGACCCCGGTCGAGGCCGCCGACGACCGGCCCAGCAATTGGGCGACCTTCAACCCGTTCTGGCAAACTTTCCGCGGCGAAATGTACGCCAATGCACGATGGAAAGCCTGGGTCCGCCGTGGGGACCTGGATGATCTCTGGAGGGCGCGCGGCTTCCCGCCGCAATGCCGGCCCGTTGGCGAGGATGATTTTGCGTGCGATTGGCCGGACGAATGACACGCTTTCTCACAGAACTCCGGCGGCGGAATGTGTTCCGCGTTGCGGCAGGCTATCTCGTGGCTGGCTGGATCGTCATGCAGGTGGTGGCGACGATTGGCACAGCGGCGGGATTGCCGGATTGGACCGACAGCCTGGCGCTCATCATACTGGTCGCGGGATTTCCGGTCGTAATATTCATTGCCTGGGCGTTCGAGCTGACACCCGAAGGCCTGAAGAAGACCGAGGACGTCGAGGCACCGTCAGGGTTCAAGCCGCTGGGTCCGAGTGATTATGTGCTGATCGCCGCTGTTCTGGTGGTCCTCGGCATTGGCGGGGCGCAGCTGGTCCGAGGTCCGGGCGGAGACGCAGGCGATGGCACTCCGGATATGGCAGACGCTGTGCCTGTGCCGGACAGTCCGGACGTCTCCGATTCCTCCATTGCGGTGCTGCCCTTTGCGGACCTGTCACCTGCGGGCGATCAGCAATATTTCTCTGACGGCATTGCCGAAGAAATCCTGAATGTGCTCGTGCGCATTGACGGGCTGGACGTCGCCTCGCGCACCTCCGCCTTCCAGTATCGCGGCGAGGATTATTCCATTCCCGAGATCGCGGACGGGCTGAGCGTACGACATATCCTTGAAGGATCGGTCCGCCGCGATGGCGAAACGGTGCGGATTACCGCCCAGCTGATTGATGCGCGCGACGACCGGCATCTCTGGTCGGAGACCTATGACCGCCCGCTGACCGCCGGGGCGATCTTTGCGGTTCAGGATGAAATCGCGACCGCCATCGTCGAAGCGCTACGGGCCTTTCTCGACGAGACGGCCCCCGCGCCGGTGATCGCCGTCGAGGCCGTGACCGATGATGTCGACGCCTATACGCTCTATCTGGAGGCGCGGGCCCTTTATCTCGGCCGCCGCGATCTTGACCGGGTCATGGACTTGCTCGACCAGGCCATTGCCCGCGACCCCGGTTTTGCGCAGGCCTATGCCATCCGCGCCGGTGCCACGCATTTGCTGCCGGATTACAGTGAGACCGCCCGCTCCAGGGAGGATCTGAACGCCGAGGCGAGGCGGTTTGCAGGCGACGCCCTGGATATTGATCCGGAGAATGCCACCGCCATCGCCGTGCTCGCCAATACACGGGCGCAGGAATCCCGTCTTCTGGGGACATGGGCGGATTATTCGGACATCATTGCCCAGTATACCCGTGCACTGGACATTGACCCGCATGACGGATCGGCGCGCAACTGGCGCGGGCTCACCTATTTCAACATGGGCTATCTGGAGTTGGCGCTCGCCGATTTTCAGGCCTGCCTGGAACAGGAACCCCGTTATGCGCCGTGCGCCGAGAATCATTACGATACGCTTTATGCCCTTGGCCGAACCGGGGAGGCATTGGCAGCCTACCAGGAGTCGCTGTTCGCCGGCCTCGTTACGGGCGAATGGTCCAATTTCGGGATGCTGGCCCATTTCCGCAAGGACATCGCCTTTGCCCATGCCCTGAACCAGTCGTCTGTCCTGCAGCGCTATCCCCGCATTGGCGAGATCTACGACGCGTATCTGAATCTGGACGAAGACCATTCCGATCTGGGCGAAGATGCCTGGAGATATGCGGCCAGCATTGGTAATGACACGAACCCTCTGGTCCCGGTTTTATTGCTGGCGATCGATCCGGCCGCCACCAACGCATATCCTTTCACCCAATGGCAGCCGGAATTGCGCGCGTGGCGCCAATCCGGGAGTTTCAAAAACGGCATGCGCGAGAGGGGCATTCTCGACTATTGGCGCGAACACGGCTTCCCGCTGCAATGCCGTCCCGTTGGCGAAGATGATTTCGAATGTGAATAGTTCACAGGGGATCGGACCGGCGCCGGTTCCGGGTAAAGGCCGGGCTCTATTCCCCTTTCCCTTTTCACGCGCGCGCTGCTAGCTTTCCCGCGGGGAGATTAAGGGGATGATCCTTCAAAGGATAAGCAGAGCCATCCGCGAACAGAACTGGTTCGCGGTTTCACTTGAATTCGTCATCGTGATTGCCGGTGTTGTGATCGGTTTTCAGATCACTGCGTGGAATGCGGCGCGGGCAGAACGGTCGACCGAGGCCGAAATCATGGCACGCCTTCATGACGACATTGCTAGCGTCGGCAATGCGCGCTGGGACTGGGCGGCCGACCGCACCGCCACTCGCGAACTGTTACTCTCGGCCAGCCACAAATTGTTCGGCGATGATCTGTCTGACCTGTCTCCATCAGAATGTAATGCGCTGGCTCAGTCACATGTTTTCAATTCGCCATCGCTGGCCTTGCCGATTCTGGCGGAGCTGGAATCGACCGGCGACCTGGATCTGATCAGAAGCGAAAGAATTCGAACTGCCGTCACCGCGAATTTTCTGGCGACCGCATGGTCGTCGGAGATGGATACCGCTCTCAATCACGAGGTTTTCAATCTATCGGCGAGACATCCCGATTATTTTTATTTCGTGGTCCCGGATGACGCTGACAACTGGAATCCGATCTTCGACGGGTCGGCGCGCTGCGATACGGATGGCATGCGAAATGATCGTCGATTCCTCAACGAACTCGCGGATAATATTTCCAAATCGGGCTTCTTTGAGTTTGCGGTTCTCAGTGGACCAAATGACAGTTTCCTTGCCCTCCATGAAGCCGTCGATGTCGAGCTGGGCATAGTGCACGAGGAAGAAGCGCCATGATCCTCGCCCGCCTTTCCTCCGCCATCCGGACCCAGAACTGGTTTGCCGTGGCGCTCGAATTCGTCATCGTTATCGCGGGCGTGGTGATCGGCTTTCAGATCAGTGCGTGGAACGAGGCGCGGTCGGAGCGCTCTGAGGAGGTCGGCTATTTGCTGGCGCTCACGGACGATGTGAGGCTCTCGCGGGCCAGTCTCGAAAGGCTGAACGGGCTATTGGCCAGTCAGCAATCGGCGCTTGAAACGCTGTATGACGTTCATCTTGGTCAATCCGACCCGGATCCCGAAGAGATGGCAGGCTTGATGCAGCGCGGTCTGTTCTTTCTGTCCGCATTGCGTGTCAACGAGACCACATTCGACACGCTCGTCGGATCGGGCCGGCTCAATCTGATTGGCGACCCTGAGCTTATGGCGGCGCTCCAGGCGCTCGACAGCGCCTATGAAGTCACGCGGATCACCATCGATAACGAGTATCAGGTCACCTACCGGTTTTCCGATCCGTTACTGATCGAGTTCGTGGATATGGGGCCGATTTTCCTGCCGCAACAAAACCGGGGCTCGATACCCTGGCTGCAGCCGGGCGAGCCGCTGACGATGGATGCGTCCCTTCTGACCGATCGCCGGTTTGGAAACGCCGTGCTTTACCGCGCCTATTTCAGCAGCCAGGTCAAAGACCATGTAGAAGGGCTGATTGCTGACCTGCAGGTGATAGACCGGCGCGTTCATGAGCGTCTCGATGAACTCGGATACGCCCCATGATCCTCGACAACCTCTCCCGCGCCTTAAAGACCCAGAACTGGCTCGCCGCCGGGGTGGAGTTCGTCATCGTCATTGCCGGGGTCGTGATCGGCTTTCAAGTCAATGCGTGGGCGCAAGCGCGTGAGCTGCGAGGGCGCGAGGAACAGTACCTCGTCGAGCTGCTCTCCGACTTTCGCGCGATGACGGACGCGTTGGAGCGTATGGAAGCCAACACAAGGTACGAGGCCGATCTTGCCGAGGCGATCGACGTGCTGCGGTCCTGCCCGCCGGACGAGGCGGCGTGGGCCCCCGTGAGGCAGGCACTCGCCCGTCATCGCATGCGCACCCAGATTTTTGTGGTCGACGGGACTTATGAGGAAATGGTCGCAAGCGGCGCACTCGCCCGGCTTGAAGACACCGCGTTGAAGGCGCAGATCAAATACACCTACTCGCTTCTGAACAATAATGTGCGCGTATCGAGCGCGGCAAATGCGGCGCTGGCGGAGCGTGCAAGCGCCGTTATCATCGGCGTCGTCCCGTTCGCACCTGATCCGAACAGCCTGTTCCAGGTCTCCGTGGAGCCTGGATTCGAGTTCCAGTCCTTGTGCGATCACCTGGAGCTGAATAACGCCGTGCTCGACCTTTGGCACGCCACCCGGAGCCGAGAGCGCATACACGCCGGTGTCCTGGAGGTGATGCGGGAGACCGAAGGGATGCTCGCCGCCCGCGTGGAGACCACACCATGATCCTCGACAACCTCTCCCGCGCGCTGAAGACCCAGAACTGGCTCGCCGCCGGGGTGGAGTTCGTCATCGTCATCGCGGGCGTGGTGATCGGCTTTCAGATCAATGCGTTGAATGAGGGCCGCCAGGCGCGCCATCTTGAGGCCGAATATCTCTACCGGCTGGAAGTCGAGCTGACGGCGGTGATCGAAGACCTGAACGACGCGCAGCGCGCAATCGATGCCTATTTCAACTGGATCGGGCTTTTCCTCGAGGGCGTCGAGGAAGGGGATCGGGACCAGGCGCAGGCGGGGTCCTGGGGCCTGAATGCGATCACCGATGTTGAAATGATCAATCTGGAGCCCGCCAGCTTGCGCGAAATGATCAGCGCGGGTGATTTGACGATCATACAAAACAGGGCGTTGCGCTCGGACCTGGCTTCAATCCCCCAATTGCAGAGCCGGTCGCAGGCCTCGCTGCAGCAGATGGCCGCTGACCTGACGCCGGTTGCCTTCGAGATTTCACGTCAGTTCGAAGCCCGGCTCGAGGACGTGGCGGACTTCTCGGCGGGCGGGTACGACCAGCACACCATCCAGTTCGATTTCGACGCGGTTTCGCAGAACGAAGTCTTCCTGAACAGGGTGAATTACGCCGCCCTGCAGAACCGGTTCCAGGCGGCCCATTTCGTGCGGTACCGAAGCGAAATCGAAGCGATCCGGGAGCGGGTGCGCAGCGAAATCGAAATGCGGGGCTTCGGATGATCCTTCAGAACATCTCACGCGCGATCCGCGAGCAGAACTACTACGCCGTGGCGCTGGAATTCGTCATCGTCATCGCGGGCGTCGTGATCGGCTTTCAGGTGACGGCGTGGAATAGCGCGCGTCAGGAGCGCGTGGATGAAGCCGCCTTTCTCGCGCGCTTGCACGCCGATATCGAACTGGCGGAAAGCCTGAGCCAACGTGTCCGCGAGCGCCGCCTCCAGCGTATCGGCGAGATTGTCGAGGCCATCGACATCCTGTTCGGGCGATCCGACGCCGACGCACTGACGGACACGCAGTGTGCAGCACTGGGCGCGTCACACTATTACGACATCTATACGGCCGACCTTGCCGCCTTTACCGAGCTGACGAGCATCGGCCGGGTCGGAATTCTGCGCGATGCCGAACTGCGCCGGGCTCTGGTTCAATACGAGCAGGTCCGCACGAGATAGCACCAATTGATAACGCTCCTTACCGCAGAAGGCATTGCCTTACCGCAAATCTTCCCGGACCTGATCTCGGTCTCTGCCCAGCATGACGCGTCAAGCGATGAAGTCCGTAACCAAACTTCCTGCGATCTTGGCGGCATGCGCGCCAACCGGCATTTTCTCAACGCCGTGTCGGCCAATGCGGATGCCTATGATGCCTATGTGCGGGACGGGTTACGGCCCTGGAGTGACCAGCTCACCCAGCTTCATCGCCAAATCGATCTGATTCTGGACATTGATCATGCCAACGAGACCGCCCCATGATCCTCGCCCGCCTCACCCAAGCCATCCGGACGCAGAACTGGTTCGCCGTGGCGCTCGAATTCGTCATCGTCATCGCCGGTGTGGTCATCGGCTTTCAGGTGACAGCGTGGAATGCGGAGCGCGGTGAACGCGAACTGGAGCTGCGCTATCTGGAACGCTTGACGGAGTCCGTTGCCGCCGATGCGGATGAATTCGCAGACGCCGCAAATCTGGCCGCACAACGTGGCGGACAGGCCCGCCAGATTCTGGCGGCGCTGGACGACCCGTCACAGGCGAGCACCCATCCGGACGCCTTCCTGCTCGGCATCGTCACCGCCGCCTATACCTATACGCCAAATGTCGATCGCATTGCCTATGACGAGATGATCAATCGCGGGCATATCGGCCTTATCCGCAACGAGGACGTCCGGTCACAGATCGCCGCCTATTATCGACGCCTCGAAGTGCGATCCCAATGGGATTACATGCGCGCGCATGTACAGACGCGCTACATGACGCTGCGCGCCGGGGTGCTGACGCCTGCGCAGGAACGCCTGCAATCGGAACCGGCCACGGCCGGGCGGTATTCAGCGGAGGATGTCGAGATTGCCATGGCAAGGATTGCGGACCGGCCGGAGATGATCGCCTGGCTGCCGACCGTCGAGTTCTGGCAACAATACAATGAGGACACCTATACCGCCGCGACCGCGCAGGCCCATGCCTTGCAAGCGATATTGCAGGCCGAACGGGAGCGCCTGGAATGATCCTCGCCCACCTGCGCTCCGCCGCGATCTGCCCGCCGGAAGAGCGCCCGCATCTCAGACTTGGAAACAGCACGCGAAGACGCCGATTCACGCGGCGGATGACTTCACAGGCCAAGTTGGCATAATAAATCTCGGGGGGAACATCATGAAGCATATTATCTTGATCGTGCTGGGCACGATTCTGGCCGGCGCTGCCCATGCGCATCCGGATCATGCAGACGCCGGCATGCGGCAGGAAGCCGCCGCCATGGCACAGGCCGCGGGCGAGTTTCTCGCGACACTGGACGAGGATCAGCGCGCCCGCGTGCTGTTTGACCTGGGCGACACCGAGGCGCGCGAGGGCTGGAGCAACCTGCCGACCTTGAGGGCACCGCGAGTGGGTCTGCAGATCGCGACGCTGAACGCGGAGCAGCGCGTCGCGCTGCACGGTTTGCTCGCCCGTTCGCTGTCCAGCGAAGGGTATGGCGACGCGATGCACATCATGTCGCTGGAAAGCCTTGGTCGCGCCAGGATCGAAACCGCCATAGCCGAACGGGGCGAGGACATGCCGGACGAAATGCGAGCGCGGGCGCAAGCCGCGCTGGCCGCAGCCAATCCTGAGAATTACTGGATCCGCATTTTCGGCGATCCGGCTTCCGGCACCTGGTCGCTGGTGCTGGATGGCCATCACCTGGCGGTCACTTCAACCGTGGTCGATGGCCGCATCACGTTCGCCCCGGTCTTCCTTGGCAACAATCCGCAGACCATTCCGTCAGGGGCGTTTGCCGGGCGGCGCTCCCTGCAGCACGAACTGGACAGGGTAGCCGACCTGATGGCCTCCCTGGACGAGAGCCAGCTTGCCGAACTGGTCCAGTCGCAGGATCGCCGTGAGGCCGCGGATTTCGCCGGCCCCGGCTGGGTGCCTGACATGGAGGCTGACGCCGTCGGCCTGTCGGCTGCCGATCTGTCTGACGATCAGATGCTGATGCTGCATGCCGCGATCCGGGAATTCATCGGTGTTGCCACGATGTCGGCGGCCGATGCCCGGCTGGCGCAGATCGAGACCGACGGGCTGGAGTCGCTCCATCTCGCCTGGTGGGGCGATCATGACGACCTGTCCGAACCCTTCATGCTGCGTATCAGCGGTCCGTCTCTGCACATCGATTTCGCCCGGGAGGGCCAAAGCGGCGATGCGAACCATTTCCACATTGTGATCCGCGACCCGTCGAATGATTACGGCGAGAACTGGCTGCAAGCCCATTATGAAGAGGCGCATGCCGAGGAATGATCCTCGCCCGCCTCTCCCAAGCCATCCGGACGCAGAACTGGTTCGCCGTTGTGCTGGAATTCGTCATCGTCATCGCCGGTGTGGTGATCGGTTTTCAGGTCAACGCATGGAACGAGGCGCGGACGGCCCGTATCCAGGAAGCCGTTATTCTGGCCAATCTGGAAGAGGACTTTCAGACCCTGGTCAGTGATATCGACGACGTCATCGAGCGGACCTTCGAGATCGCACGTAATGCCACAGTGGTCGTGGAAGCGATCGATAGCGGTGTGGTTCCAGAGGAGCGCATCGACCAGTTTGAAGAAGGACTGATCTCACTGGTCTGGGCCGTGCAGCCACCGCAATCACCGAGCACCTTGCAGGAATTGGTCAGTTCGGGCGGCCTGTCACGCTTGTCGGACGCCGATTTGCGGGCGGCGCTGGCGCGATTCATGGAACGGTATGAGGCCGTTGACGGCATGGCGAACCGGCTTGTTGAAGCCCGCTTCAACAATGCGCAGCGCGCCCCGCTTCCTGTGTCTCTGGAGCCTGGCAGTGTCGCTGATCTGGAACGCGCGCGTGAATCCGGCGCCTTTCTGAGCTCGGACAATTATCGCGCGGCCCAGGGTGTGCGCAGCACTCTGGAACACTATGACCTGGAGGCCCTGCAGGCTGATCCTGCCCTGCGCGATATGTTCGTGGCCAGCCGCGACCTCAACAATACCTATCTCAGCTGGTTGGTCGCCCTGCGCGTCAGTGCACTCGCGACCCTTGAACAGCTTGATCCAACGTCGGAAACACCATGATCCTCGCCCGCCTCTCCCATGCCATCCGGACCCAGAACTGGTTCGCGGTGACGCTGGAATTCGTCATCGTGATTGCCGGTGTCGTGATCGGTTTTCAGGTGACGGCGTGGAATGCGGCGCGCGTCAATCAGGAGCGAGAAGCGGCCTATATCGAACGGCTGCGTGACGACTTTGTGGACATCGAGACCACGACGCGGGGCGGCATTAACTCATACACCGAGATGTTCGAGGCCGCGGATCGGATCATGGCCTTCATCGAAAGCGGGGAGGCCGAACCGGCCGATGACGCGGCGTTCCGCAGTGATCTGTCGGCGATCCTGCTGGGCACGATACCGCCACCGCGATCGACCACCTTCCGGGAGATGGAATCGGCCGGTCAGCTGTCGTTGATTTCAGATCCCGAATTGCGTGAAATGCTGATCGAGATCGACGCCCTTCTGGCGCGATATGACAGGGTCTTCGCATTCGTTTTTACCCAGCAGGACCGCTACGGCGAATATCTCACCCGGTATCTGGTTTACCAGGACACGCTCGGCGAGTCCGGCGTGCCCGACGTCCCCGGCGTGTCGCGCTATGATCTTGCCGCGATGCGGGCCGACCCGCACTTCCTGCCTGCCATGTCGTCACTGCGCCGGGGCCACGGATTTAACGTGTTCTGGCTGCACTCGGTCCAGACCCAGGTGTCGAATCTGCGCGCCGAACTCGATGAACGGATTGCCGAATGATCCTCGCCCGCCTCTCCCGCGCCATCCGGCAGCAGAACTGGTTCGCCGTGGTGCTGGAATTCGTGATCGTGATCCTCGGCGTGGTGATCGGTTTTCAGATCACGGCGTGGAATGCCCGCCAGGCCGATCTTCAACGCGGTCAGCTCTATGTCGAGCGGTTGAGCGCGGACCTTGCGGAAAACCGCACCCGCACCGAAAGCAATATCGCCTTCCGGACAGACGTGCGGGCGCTCGGGCTGGACGCGCTCGCCTTTTCGTCGGGCGAACGTCAGCCCGCCAGCAGCTGGCACGCCGTGGCCACCTATTTCAATGCCAGCCAGTCGGGCAGCGCCTATCCGGTGCGCGCAACCTATGAAGAAATGCTCTCCACCGGCGATCTGCGCCTGATCGCCGATCTCGACCTGCGCAATGCGCTCAGCGTCTACTATACAGAGGGCGCATTGTCCGAAATTACCGACGAGCGGCCACCCTACCGGGCCTATGTCCGGACACTGATCCCGATCGAGCTGCAAGACCATATCTGGGACAATTGTTACACCTCCGGAGGCGGGACCGGCAGTCAGCAATTACGCGACTGCCCGCCGCCGGAACAGACCCGGCATGACATCGACGCGCTCGCCGCCCGGCTATTGAATGATGAAAGGCTCAATGGCGAGCTGCGGTTCTGGGTTTCGACCCAACGCGCGGCACTTGGTATCTTCAGCGATCAGCTAGCCCGGACAAACAGCCTGCTGGCAGCTCTGGATACGGCTCGGGATAACGCCCCATGATCCTCGCCCGCCTCACCCGCGCCCTCCGCGAGCAGAACTGGTTCGCGGTCGTTCTGGAATTCGTCATTGTCGTGGCCGGTGTGCTGCTGGCCTTCCAGATCTCGCTGCTGAGCGAACGGCAGGCCGTGCAAGAACGGATCGACGTCCAGATTGAACTCCTGCGAACGGAGATGCGTGCGAACCTCGCGGAAATTCAGGAAAACATCGGCATTCTGGAAACGAACAATGCGAATGTGCGCGAATTGCGGGTTCAGCTTTCGGCCTACACGGCAGGGGCCGATGCAACACGTCTGAATGAACTTACCCTTTATGCCTTCATGAATCCGAGCCTCGACGCCGAACACTTCGCGCTTGACCAACTGGAAATCATGGAAGGCCGCGCATCGCTGAGCGGCAGCCGGCTGGAAGCCAGGATGCGCGACTGGCGGCAGACTTTTGAAGTGGTACGCAGCACCGAGGAGAATATCGACAGCCTGATCGAGGTCACCAATGCCGGATCCACGTTCGAGGCTCTATCCATTGCCGCGATGGTCGACTCCTTTCCGCGTATCGGACTGGTCGAGCCTGTTCCTGTCAGCTTCGATACCGACTGGCTGGCCTTGTCGCAAGATTCGGCCTTTGCCGATCACCTGGCCATATTCGCGCTTAATCTGGAATACCTCTGGGCGGTGAACCAGAGCTTCGACACCGCCACGCAGGACCTGCTTGCGGCGATTGATGAAAGGCATCCGGAATGATCCTCTCACGCCTCACCCGCGCCATCCGCGAACAGAACTGGTTCGCTGTTGCGCTCGAATTCGTGATTGTTGTCGCGGGCGTCATGCTCGCCTTCCAGGCCACACTCTGGAACGAGGAGCGCCGGGCGCGGGACGTCGAACGCCAGGCGCTGTCTCAATTGCATGACGAGCTGGTCCAGCTTACCGAGACCCGGGAACAGTTTCGCGAGGCCGCCGAGACGGTGTCCGCCCAGCTCGATGCAGCGCGGCACTTCCTGCACGTGGGGACGTCAAACGAACGGATGCCCGAAGCGATGTGCAACGCGATCATCTTTTCCCACATCTTGCCCCAACCACCCGATCAGATGCCTACGATCGAGGAAATCATTGCGACCGGCCGGTTGAGTGCGATCCGGTCGCCGGACCTGCGGGCGTCGCTCAACCGTTTTGTCCAGCGCCGGATCACCGCGCGTAACGCGGTCGAGGCGATAGTCCGCAATTCGCTGTTGTTGCCGGTCCGGTTCCCGGAACTCTTGCAACGAAGCCTGGTTGCCGATCCCGACGCTCCGGACGGAACCCGCTCGGTGAACACCTGCGATAGCGCCAGCATGCGCGCATCGGCGGGCTTCCTCAACGAGCTCGCGAGTAATGCGGGGCGGGCGCAGGCCTATGTTTACGGCGCCATTTACAGCTTCGATTCCGACCTTGCAGCCCTTCACCTTGCGCTCGATGCCGAACTCGGGCTGACCGATGCAGAGGAGGCCTCCGAATGATCCTCGCCCGCATCACCAAGGCCATCCGCGAACAGAACTGGTTCGCTGTTGCGCTGGAATTCGTCATCGTCATCGCCGGTGTGGTGATCGGTTTCCAGGTTACGGAATGGGCGTCGGCGCGGGCGGAGGCCGAGCGGCGGGCCGTGGTGCTCGACCGGCTGCATGACGAGGTCGAGGGCGCGGTCAGCATCCTTGTCCGGATGACGGACACCTATGAGGAATTGAACACCGCCCGGACCGGGGTGATCGAGCGCATGATTGCCGGCGATCGGGACGGTATCGACACCGAAACCAACAACGCCGCGGCGGTGGCCACGACCCTTTATCCGGCCTTTTCACCGCGACAAGGCGTCTATACCGAAATCGTCAGTTCCGGCATGCTTTCCAGCCTGGGTGACGCAGCGTTCCGGGAAGCTTTGGGCGACTACCAGTCGAGCGTCGTTTTCCTGCAGGGCCAGATCGACTATTTCAGAGAAAGAGTGAATGCGCGCCCTGACATTGATAACTTCGATTATGTCTGGCTGGAATACGCACCCGGCACTTCCCGCGAACGGTCTCATGTTATCGACTGGGACGCCGCAGCGACCGATCCGGATTTCCTGCAATATCTTTTGACCGGCAATAACTCCATGCGCGCCATGACCGGCTGGTGGCAGAACACGCTGGAAAGTGCGCAAACCCTGTGCGCGGAGACCGCGCGCCTCACCGGCCGGGCCTGCGAACCGCCGGAGGCGTCGTTTTGATGATCCTCGCCCGGCCGGGCCCGCCTCGATTTCCGGATTGACAGGCCCTCCGGACCGTTTTCACTTCTGCTTGGGGAAATGGGGAGACGGATATTGAGCCAGCCACAACGCGGTGAGCGCTTCTTTTTCTTTTACAGCCTTGTTCTGTTCGGGATTGTTGCAGTGTTTTTTCCGATGCACGCGCTGGTGAATGCCGAGTATCTGCCACCGATCCGGCCCCTCCTGCACGTGCATGCGGTTCTGACGGGAAGCTGGTTTGCCCTGATCGTGGTCCAGACCGGGCTGATCGGACAGGGACGGGTTGCGCTTCACAAGACACTCGGCGCTGCGAGCCTTGTGCTCGTTGCCGTCATGCTGCCAGCCGGGATCTGGGTGAGTTACGAAAACATGCTGCGGACCGGCGCGGCGCAAATCTTCTACGGAAACTGCGTCAATGCGGCCTTCTTCATGGCCTATTATCTGATGGCCCTGAACTGGCGGCAAACGGCGGCCCTGCACAAGCGCTTCATGATGCTGGCGAGCCTGTCGATCATGTTCCCGGCGCTGGCGCGCGTGGGATATGTGTTCGACCTCAACCCGTTCGCCGTCCTGCCAATGTGGCTGGTCCTGCTGTTTGCGCTACCCGCCTACGACCTGATCCGTGAACGGAAGATCAAGACTGCCACCCTTGCCGGCCTGGGCCTGACGCTGGTCTATATCGGTATTCTCCTGATGATCGGGCCACCGCCGGAATGAGGCCGGACCCTGCCATAACCGGATGCGCCCCATGATCCTCACCCGCCTCTCCCGTGCCATCCGCGAGCAGAACTGGTTCGCTGTGGCGCTCGAATTCGTCATCGTCATCGCCGGTGTGGTGATCGGCTTTCAGATCACCGAATGGCGCGGCGAACAGGCTGACCGACACCTGGAAGCCTATTATCTGGAACGCCTCCACGCGGATCTGGTCGGAACATTGGAGGATTACTATTCCAACGCCGTGTGGGACGACACGCAGCTGGAGGCAGAAGCGGTCGCGCTGAACGCCCTGAGGTCCTGTACGCTGGACGAGTCAGAGCGTGAAGCCTTCGTTCGCGGGATCATCTTTTTGGGCAATATCAACCCGGTGCCATTGCGCTGGGAAACAGCTGATGAGCTCATCGCGACCGGGAATATCGGCCTTATCCGAGACCTCGAATTGCGCGAACGGCTGGCACGGGTCAACGGCCTCTACCAGAGAAGCCGCATGATTATCGAAGGCGCGCGCCAGGACATGACAACGCTGCGCCCCGAAATCGCCGGGCAAGTCGATGCCACCCAGTATTCATTTTCAACCGACGCGGCCTTTGATGCCCGCTTCGATTTTGACGCCCTGTGCAACGATCGGGCCTTTATCGGCACGATGTCGGCCATCAACATCCGATCCAGGCTGATTATCACGTTCACGCGCGGCCATCTGGAGCGCATTGACGAGCTGGAATCCTATCTGGCCGCAACGCTCGGCGTCGCCCCTTGGGAACGCCCTGAGGACGGTGAGAGCGAGACATGATCCTTTCCCGCCTTTCCCAAGCCATCCGGACGCAGAACTGGTTCGCGGTTGTGCTGGAATTCGTCATCGTCGTGGCGGGTGTCCTGCTGGCCTTCCAGATCACAGCGTGGAATGAGGCCCGGCAGGAGCAGGCCCTTGAAGCCGTCATCATCTGCCGTCTCGTGGACGATTTCTCGCTCATCGGACCGGATGTCCGCGAGCATTTGAGCGATGCGCATCGCACGGCCGAGCAGGCGAGCGCCCTGGTCCGGGCCGCACAGGAAGGGCTTGATCTCGACACGCTTGGCCAGTTTTCAACTGAGATTTTCATGTTGCGGGTACCGCCTGCGGGCTCGGCCACTTATGCGCAACTGATCTCGAACGGCGATATCGGCCTGATCCGGTCGTCGGAGCTGCGCTTGGCGCTCACCGATTTCGGCGAGCATGTCGACCGGCACCAGCGCGCCGGGTCCGATCTGGCCAACGGTGTCTTCGATCCCGGCGCGCCGGTTTTCGGAGCGGTTTCGCTGAGTCCGGCCGAGATCGAGGCGCTGTCCCCGTCCCAACGCGAAGCGCTGCAGGCCGTGATCGGCAGTGTCGACTTCCAGCTCGCCACAAGATTGATCGAAGCCCTGGTGTCCGCGAGCTTGAGCTGGAAAACCACGACTGCCGAGAAACTGGAACGCCTCGAACAGTTGCTGGCGGTTCACGGCGCGCATTGCGCAGGAGGTTCGACGCCATGATCCTTGCCCGCCTCTCCCGCGCCGTGCGCGAACAGAACTGGTTCGCCGTGGCGCTCGAATTCGTCATCGTCATCGCCGGTGTGGTGATTGGTTTCCAGATCACGGCGTGGAATGCGGACCGGGCCGCCGCCGAGCGTGCAGACATCCTGACGGCCCGGCTGATCGCGGATTTGCGCGCCGAGCAATGGCGGGTGGAGGGCAATACGATTTACTATGCCCAGGTCTCCGATAATGCCCAGCGCACCATCGATGCGCTGGAGGGGCGGCGCGAGGTAGAGGACGAAACGCTGGTCATCGAAGCCTTCCGGGCGACCCAGATTTTCTCGTTTCCTGTGATCCGGACCACCTATGAGGAGCTGGTCTCCACCGGGACGATTGATCTGATCTCGGACGAGGCGCTGATGACCGCTGCCGTTGAATATTATGAAAGCGGACAGGATGATCTGAGTTTTCAGGACCGGGACCGAACCTACCGTCATGCCTTTTTCCGCCTGTCCGAACGCGCGCTCTATGACGCGCTCGCGGACACTTGTGCTGAACCGAGGACGCTGGAAATCGGGGATTATCATGCCCTGTCCGGCATTCTCGACTTTCCTTGTGATATTGTCGGCCATGATGCTGCGATTGCGGCCATGGCGGAGCGCCTGCGGGCGGACGATGACTTGTTGCCGCTGCTGCGCCAGCGCGCCGTTGAAACATCCATCGAAAGCAATTCGCAAATCTATTGGCAGCTGATGTTCGAGCGCATATTGCCGCCCCGTGAAGCCGGATAAAGTGTCCGGATTGCTGAACTCTGCCTGTATCCCCTTACGCCGAAACGCGCTATTCACGACGCAATAGCACAGAGCGGGCGGACATGCAGGCAGGCACACTTTCCATCGTCATTCCGGTGCACAACGAAGCCGGAAACATCGACTCGGTTATGGCCGAGGCCGTAGACGTGTTCTCCGCAGCCTTCGAGGCGTTTCACATCATTGCCGTCGAAGATGGCTCGACGGACGCGACGTGGGAAAAGCTCACCGCGCTGGGTGCTCGCTATCCACACGTCACAGCCATTCAACATCCGAACCGCGCGGGCAAAAGCGCCGCGCTGCGCACCGGCTTTCTGGCCGCGAAGACGCTGTGGGTGGCAACGATGGACGGCGATGGTCAGGACGATCCGCAATCGGTCGTCGATATGGCATCGAAGATCGACCTTGCCTCGCTGGACGCACCGGCACTGGTTTGCGGTTGCCGGACCAACCGCACCGACGGGGCCAACCGCAAATGGGCGTCGAAGATCGGCAATGCCATCCGCCGCTTCATGTTGCGCGATGACTGTCCGGACACGGCCTGCGGGCTGAAGGTGATCCCGCGAGACCTGTTCCTCGCCTTGCCATTCTTTGACTCCCTGCACCGTTATCTGCCGCCGCTGACGCGCTATCTGGGCTTTGACCAGATCTATGTCGACGTCGTGAACCGGGCGCGGATTTCCGGCGAAACAAAATACACGAATGTCGGCCGCGCCTTTGCGGGTTTCTTTGATCTGATGGGTGTGAACTGGCTGATGCGGCGTACGCATATTCCGTCGAAAGCCTTGCTGTTTGCCCCGAAGGATGATGCCTGATGCAAGCTCTGTCTGACTGGCTGATGGCCGGGCCTGAGAAATGGGGCCTGTCGATCCGCGCCTGGCTGGTGCTGGCGTTTATTGCGCTTCTGGCGATGTCACCGGGCCTGACCTCCATGCCGGTCATGGACCGCGACGAGGCGCGCTATTCGCAAGCGTCGACGCAGATGATCGAGACCGGCGATTATGTCGATATCCGTTTCCAGGAAAATCCCCGGCATGTGAAGCCGGCGGGCATCTACTGGATGCAGGTGATCACCTCCCTGCCCTTTGGCGGCGCAGATGCCGATATCTGGGCCTTCCGCCTGCCCTCGCTGATAGGCAGTCTGATCGCCGTCTTCGGCACGGCCTGGCTGGCGGCGCGCCTGTTCGGCCCCCAGGCAGGTCTGGCCGCCGGTTTGCTGATGGCCACCGCGCTGATGATGCAGGTCGAAGCCCGCACGGCCAAGACCGACGCCATGTTGCTAGCCGCCGGTGTGCTGGCGCAGACTGGTCTGATGATGATGCTCCTGAAGGCCGAAGCCGGAGAGCGGCTGAAATTCATTGGCTGGCCGCTGCTCTTCTGGGCCGCGAGCGGTGCCGCCATCATGATCAAAGGACCGATCATAGCGATGGTCAGCGCGCTGGCACTGATCGGCTATTTCATTTTCAAACATCACGCGAAATGGCTTTTCATTCTTTTTGGCGCCGCGTTTCTCATCGAAATTCTGAAGCTTGTGGGGCTCGGTTTTCTGCCCGGCGGCATTGCCGTGCTGATGGGCGGCATGGCGGGGCTTTTTGTCTTCGTGCTGGTTCTCTACAAGGACGCGCGTTCAGCGCTGGCGAACTTTCACTGGATCAAGGGATTGCTGGTTTTGTCCGCCATCGCCCTGCCCTGGCTGATTGCCATCAATATCGCTACCGATTGGGGCTTCCTGCAGGAATCGGTCGGTCATGCCCTGTTCGGCAAGGTCGGCGAGGCCGATGACAGTCATGGCGGGCCCTTCCTCTATCACTCGCTGTTATCGCCCGCCATGTTCTGGCCGGGCTCTGCCTTGCTGGGCCTGGCACTCTTGGCCGCCTGGGCGGGACGCAACAAACCGGAAATCCGCTTTCTGATCATGTGGGCCCTGCCGACCTGGATCGTGTTCGAATTTGTGCAGACCAAGCTGCCGCATTATGTGCTGCCGGCCTTTCCGGCATTGGCGATACTGGCGGCGGCAGGCTTGATGCAGGTTCCGGCCCTGCTGGCCGGGTGGAAGACCAAGACGCTCCATTTCGTCTGGATCGGGCTGGCGGTTGTGGCGGGCCTCGCCATAGCGGCCATTCCGACCTATGGCGCGCTGGAGCTGAACGAGACGCATCCGGAAATCGCCTATGCAGCGACGGTTCTGGGCGCGCTTTGCGCAATGGTTCTGATCTGGTTTGCCGTAAAGCCGGGTCTTGCGCGCCTCATTCCACTCAGCGTTATTGTTGCCGTGCAATACCTCGTCGCCTTCGGGTTCGCCATTCCGTCCGTCGACGCGGCGTGGCCGTCCAACCGGGTGGCGCGTATCGTCGAGACGCTGGAGGGGTGCGACGCCTATCCCGCCGCCACAGCCGGTTACCGCGAGCCCTCCAATGTCTTCTACCTTGGTACGGATGTGGCCCTGACCGATGGCGCGGGCGCAGCGGCCAGCCTCCTGCTCCATCCCGAGTGCGGCATTGCTGTTGTCGACGCCACAGAGCGCACCGGTTTTGATGCGGCTCTGGCAGAACAGGGTGTACGCCTGCTGGGGCAGGTGTCCGGCGTCAATATGGTCAAGGGCGATGAGCTCGAGCTCGACATTCTGACGCTGGACGGATCGCAGGTCAGAACGGCTGATTGATGGCCGCCTGCACTTTGAACGCCTGCACCGTTTCCCGCACATCGTGAACGCGAATACAGGCCGCCTTTTGCTGCGCAGCATAAAGCGCAATCGCCAGTGATCCACCCAGACGGTTTTCGGCCTCCGTGCCCTCGTCCAGCTCGGCAATCAGACGCTTGCGAGACGCGCCGATCAGCAGCGGAAAGTCATTCGACACGTCAGAAATGCTGCGCAGCAATTCCAGATTATGCGGCAGCGCTTTTCCAAAGCCGATGCCCGGGTCCAGCCAGATATTTTCGCGCCGGACATCTGCGGCGATGGCGGCATCAGCGCGCTCTGACAGACAGGCGGACACCTCACGGACCACATCGTCATAGTGCGGGTTCTGCTGCATGGTTTGTGGTTCGCCCTGCATGTGCATCAGGACCACACCGCAGCCCAGTTCAGCCGCCGTCCTCAGCGCCCCGGGGGCCCGCAAGGCATTCACGTCATTCCAGATCGTTGCGCCCGCTTCCATGGCCGCACGGGCGACATCCGGTTTCATCGTGTCGATAGATATGGCGGCATCGGTATGACGTCTGATGCCCCGGATGACCGGCAGGATGCGGCGCAGCTCCTCGGCTTCATCGACCGGGTTTGCCCCCGGCCGTGTGGATTCACCGCCAATGTCGAGTATGTCTGCGCCATCGCGCGCCAGCTGCAGCGCATGATCAATCGCGGCATTGGCCTCGTCGTATCGCCCGCCATCGGAAAAGCTGTCCGGGGTGACATTGACGATCCCCATGACAAGAGGCCACCCGCGTTCGCGAATGGCCTCTTGCAGGTCTTCAAATGTGGTGGACATCAGGCCCCTTGCGGCGCGGGACCACCCGAGGGTTCAGTGCCCGTCGAGGTTTCCTCATCATCGTCCGTTGCCGGCACGGCCCCCGATGGCGTGTCATCTTTCGATGGCGGTATATCCGCATTGCGGGTCGGCGGATTGCCTTTCAGCAATTCGGTGATCTCGGCACCCGAAAGGGTTTCGTATTCCAGCAGACCTTCGGCCAGGGCTTCCCAGTCCTTGCGCTTCTCGGTCAGAATCTTGCGGGCGGTTTCATTGGCCTCGTCGATCAGGCGGCGCACTTCTTCCTCGATGATGCGGGCGGTTTCACCGGAGATGGACTTCGACCGGGTGAGTTCCTGGCCGAGGAAAACATTCTGACCCCCGCCGTCGGAATAATCGATGGTGCCCAGCTTGTCCGAGAAACCCCACTGGGTGATCATCGCTCGGGCCACGCGGGTCGCCTGCTGGATATCGGAAGACGCTCCGGACGTGATCTTTTCCTTGCCGAATTTCAGTTCTTCGGCAATGCGGCCGCCCATGGCGATGGCGAGGAAAGACGTCATCTGGGTGAAGTTTTCCGACAGCTTGTCGGCTTCCGGCAGACGCATGACCATGCCCAGCGCGCGGCCGCGCGGAATGATGGTCGCCTTGTGGACCGGGTCGGCATCGGGAACATTCAGGGAGACAATGGCGTGACCGGCCTCGTGCCAGGCGGTCAGTTCCTTTTCCTTGTCGGACATGACCATGGAGCGGCGTTCCGGCCCCATCATGACCTTGTCCTTGGCGTCTTCAAACTCCGCCATGGAGACGATGCGTTTGTTGCGGCGCGCGGCCAGCAATGCGGCTTCATTCACCAGATTGGCCAGGTCGGCGCCGGAAAAACCGGGCGTGCCACGGGCAATGACTTTCGGTTCCACATCATCGGAAATCGGCACATTGCGCATATGCACCTTGAGGATTTTCTCGCGGCCGATGATGTCGGGATTGGGCACGACGACCTGACGGTCAAAACGGCCGGGGCGCAGAAGCGCCGGGTCCAGCACGTCCGGACGGTTGGTCGCTGCGATCAGGATGATACCTTCATTGGCTTCAAAGCCGTCCATCTCGACGAGCAGCTGGTTGAGCGTCTGCTCGCGCTCATCATTGCCGCCACCCAGGCCGGCACCGCGTGAGCGGCCAACGGCGTCGATCTCGTCAATGAAGATGATGCAGGGCGCGTTTTTCTTGGCCTGTTCGAACATGTCGCGGACACGAGAGGCGCCAACACCCACGAACATTTCAACGAAGTCCGAGCCGGAAATCGTGAAGAAGGGCACATTGGCTTCCCCGGCGACAGCGCGCGCGGTGAGCGTCTTACCGGTTCCGGGCGGGCCGATCAGCAGAGCGCCTTTCGGAATCTTGCCGCCAAGACGCTGGAATTTGGACGGGTCTTTCAGGAATTCGACGATTTCCTCGAGCTCTTCCTTGGCCTCGTCAATGCCGGCGACATCGTCAAAGGTCACGCGGCCGGACTTCTCCGTCAGAAGGCGCGCCTTGGACTTGCCAAAACCCATCGCGCCGCCCCGGCCACCGCCCTGCATCTGGCGCATGAAATAGATCCAGACACCGATGAGCAGCAGGAAGGGGAAAATGCTGAGAAGCCAGCTGAAGATATTGAAGCCGCTGGCCGCGGGTGTGACTTCAAACTCGACATCATTGGCCCGGAGGATGGCGTAGAGCTGTTCGTCGGCAACAGGAAAAACGGTCGAGACCGGTTCGGCGCCGCCAGAGATGATCCGGTCGCCGTCAATGGTGACGCGATTGATCTGATCATTCTCGACGCGCTCTATAAACCGCGAATATTCGATCTGCTGTGCGCCCGGAGCGGTTTCGCCCGGCTGCAGCAGATTAAAGAGCGCCACCAGAAGGAGGATCATGATGGCCCAGATCATCAGATTGCGAATATTCATCTCGTTTTCCGTCGCTAGTTCTCTGTCTGTGTCCCGATATGGGGTATAAGTGCGGCTAATGCGAGCCTTGCGCCGTTTGCGCGTGCAGTTGTTCATCAAACCATGCAGGCGGTCTGTCCTCAAACAGATTCCGCCGGATCAGCGCTTTGGCAAGGCTCCGTGTCACTTTGTCCGCAGACCCTGACAGGCCCGGCATACCACAAAGCTGTCCGCCTTGCCTGATCAACGGTAATCCCGGGCGCGCCAGAGCCGGGACCGCTTTGAGCGTTTCCGCCGTTATTCCGGTTGGATAGGTCTTGCCCAGCAGAGAGATTTCGAGGTCTGGCCGGGTGAAAGCAAAACGCCCGTCCCAGATTGTTGCCGTTCCGAGCGGGAGGGTGCTGACCGGCGCAGCCGCCTGATCGGCGCGGCCCGCGACGGCACCCGGATCCCGCACCAGCCACCATTCGCCTCTGAAGAGTGTCAGCGCAGCTCCGCCTGCGGTTGCCGATGCAGAGGCTTTCAACGCCTCCAGCAGGCGCTTCGCGGCATCCATCCGGGGTGAAGGGTCGCCGCTGACCGCAGCGCGCGCGGCCTCCATCGCTTTTTGCGCCGGACGGTCGGCGGCATCGCCCAATGCGCCTCGATCCAGCCTGATGCCGCCCCAGGGCAGCAGCGTGGCGGATTTGAGCAACACGGCGGCCGCCTCGCATGCCCCGGACCGTCTGGACGCCTGGAATCGCCCGGCCATGGCGCAAAGTTCTGCGACGTCAAACCCGCCATCGGAGAGCTGCGCCAGCGTCTGGCGATTGCGAATGCGCGTGAAGTTGCGGCTCTCATTGGAAGGATCATCAATCCAGGACTGACCTTCGCGGCTCAGCCAGTTGCGCAATGCGGCGCGGGAGACATCGAGCAGCGGGCGGACGATTGAAAGCGCCATCCCCTCCGGCCAGAGCGGCAAGGGGCTGCGCGCCGACATGCCGGCCAGCGCATCGGGGCCACCGCCGGCCTGAAGCCGCATCCAGACGGTTTCGGCCTGATCATCGAGCGTGTGACCGAGGAGAATTGTCTGTGCATTTACGTCCCGGGCCATGCGGGCGAAGGTCTGAAGACGGAAGGTGCGCGCGGCTGCCTGAATGCCGGATGCCGGTTTATCGCCTTCCCAGCGGACAATTTCCGGGTTGAGCCCCAATTGCCGGGCCCTTGACGCGGCCGCTTCGGCCTCGCGCGCGCTTTCCGGACGCAGGGCGTGATCGATAATCACCGGGATCAATGGCACATCGCATTGCCGGGCCCAGCGGGCCGCAATCAGCAGCAGGGCGGTTGAATCACCTCCACCGGAGAATCCGATGAGACAGGGCGCTGTCCCCAGCGCCGCCAGCCGCCCGCAGACGATATCCGGATTAAAATCCAGCGGTTCTAGCGGCACCCGGCGCGCAAGGCCTCGCGTTCGGCGCGGGCCGTGGCGTTGGGGCCGGCGGACGGAAATTCGCGGGAGAAGCGGGCAAGGGTCTGACAGGCTTCGTCATTGCGTCCGAGCGCGCCCAGAGAGGAGGCCAGACGCACCAGCGCATCGGGCGCTACCGATCCGTTCCGTTCTTCGCGCAAGGAGGTGATGTAGGCATCTGCCGCCGAGGCATAATCGCCGCGCACATAATAGGTTTCGCCCAGCCAGAACCAGGCTTCGTCGATCAATTCGTCGTCGGGGAAATTGCCGATGAAGCTGGAGAAATCCTCCTGCGCCCCGTCAAAATCACCATCAAGCAGTTTGGCGCGGGCCTGACCATAAGCCTGATTGGCGCTCATGGCCGGGGCCCGGTCAGCTGCTCCGGCGATGGTTCCGCCCAGAGGCCGGGTGGCAGCGGCGCGGTCGGCGGCATAAGGATCGCCGGCATCGGTCACGGCAAGGCCGCCGCCGGTGAGGTCACGTGGACCGGAACCGGTGTTGGCGCGCTCGCCACTATCGGTCATGGCACCTGCATCCGGCACCGGATCGACCGGGTTGCCCTCGTCATCATATTGTTGCGCCGGCCGCGACCGGAGGGCCGCGAGCTGATTGCGGAGGCTCTGGATTTCCCGGTCTTGCGCAGCGATCCGCTGGCCCAGCTGGCGGTTTTCAAATTCGAGACGTTCGGCCTGTCCGGTGGCGTCCCGGACCTGGAATTCAAGTTCAGCAATCCGGGTCAGCATCTGATCATTCTGGGCAATGCGCAGGGAGTCCATCTCGGCGAGGCGCGCTTCGACAGCATCCAGACGCGACGCGAGCTCGCGTCGCGATTGCGCGTCAACGGGTGCGCTGAACAACAGGATAGCGAGGGGGAGAATCAGATAACGGATCATGGGTCAGGTCATCCCTGTCTTTGGCCAATAGAGGCACGGGATAGGCGATCGAGGCGGCGAAAATACGGCGGCCGGATTAACAAAGAAAAACGCCCGCAGCGATACACTGCGGGCGTTCCTCTGGACAATTGTCCGGTTCTAGCCCGTGACGCCACCGGTTATCATGGTGGTGGCGTTCCGGTTGAGCGACCAGCAACGTTCGCCGGATTCGCGGCAGGTTGGCCGTTCCTTGCCGTATGACACGGTCTGGATACGCGATGGCGATACGCCAAGGCTGACCAGATAATCGCGGGCCGCATTGGCCCGGCGTGCACCCAGTGCCAGATTGTATTCGCGCGTGCCGCGCTCATCGCAATTGCCGGCGATCAGGATGTTCGTGCCCGAATAGGCGTTCAGCCAGTCGGCCTGACGGCGCAGGGTCTCACGGCCTGCAGCCGTCAATGTCGACCGGTCAAGGTCATAGAAAACACGGTCGCCGGCGGTCGCCACAAAGTGGGCTTCCGTCCCCGGAACCGGCCCCGGATCCACAGTCCCCGTCGTATCCGTACGCGTCGTGCGCGGCGGCTCCGATGTCGGGGCTTCGGTTGTGGTCTGCGGCGGTGTTGACGCGCATGCCGCCAGAACGGCTGTCATGCCCGCAATCAGTAAAAGCTTGAACTTCATATCTGTCCTATCCCTTATTCGCCGGGTCTGAGCCAGCCCCCGGAACTTCCACCACTACGCACGATTACGCCATTTTCGCGACAAAACTGCCTGTTCGGGCAGGTTTTCCACACAAAGACGGCTTATTCCGCACGCCCTGTTTTCACGCTACTGCCAAAAGCCCTATTCGATCAAGGGCGACCATGCCGGATCAGACGATTGTCCATTGATCGGCATGCGCCGCAAATTGAAACCGGCGAGGTCAACACTCCAGATTTCATACTCCGTACCTTCACGCCCGCGGTCCCCCCGGGTGAAGAGAATGACCCGTCCATTCGGCGACCAGGCCGGCGTGTCGACATAATAGCCCTGATAGAGAATGCGCTCTTCGCCGGAGCCATCGGCCGCGACGACGCCCAGAGAAAACTGGCCGTTATGCTGTTTGACAAAGGCGATCAGATCGCCGCGCGGCGACCAGACCGGCGCGGTATAGCGGCCTTCACCGAAGGACATGCGCTGCACATCGCCGCCATTGGCATTCATGACGTAGAGCTGTGAGCCGCCGCTGCGGCTGGAGGAGAAGACGATCCGTTCGCCGTCGGGCGAGAAGCTGGGCTCGACATCATCGGCCGGGTGTTCGGTCAGGCGACGCAGGCTGCGCAAGCGCAGATCGAAGAGATGGATGTCGTGGCCGGCCTGAAGCTCGATCGAGACGGCCAGACGCTCGCCATCGGGCGAGAAACGCGCCGACAGCGATTGCCCGTCCGGATCAATCCGGGCAAGGCCTGCTCCGCCGGAGGCGAACAGCGCTTCCTGGCGGCCACTTTCGAGATCGTAGACATAGGTGGTCGCCTGCCCGTCGAGGAAGGAGACATAGGTAATCTGCTGGGCGCTTGGCGAATAGTTCGGCAGGAGCGACCAGTAGGACCGGTCGGTCAGGAAGGAGGGGTTGGCCCCGTCCTGATCCATCACGGCCAGACGGCGAACCGGCTCGCCGCGCGGCCCGATGCCTTCGGAAACGTAAATCACCCTTGTATCGAAATAGCCGCCTTCACCGGTCAGGCGCTCATAGACGGCATCGGCGACGCGGTGCGCCACCCGGCGCCAGTTTTCCGGCGCGGTGACAAATTGCAGACCGACCATCTGCTCCTGCAGGCGCGTATCCCACAAACGAAAGCCCACCAGAAGACGGCCATCCGATTGCCGCGTGACCTGCCCGATCAGAAGGGCATCGGCGTTGATGACACGCCAGTCCTGAAAGCGCGGACGCAGATTGAAATCCTGAATATCCTCGATGAAGGCGCGCTCATCGATGGTCGAGAACAGGCCGGAGCTGACGAGGTCTGCCGCAATGACGCCGGCAATATCGCCGCCGCGACCATCTGTGCCGCCAACGTCGATGAAGTCGGGAATGGCGATCGGAACAGGCTCGAGATTGCCCCGCGAAATATCCACCTGCAGGGGTTGCTGGGCCAGCGCCGCAGCGGGAAGGGCAACCATGAAAAGAAGGCTCAAAAGGCGAATAAACCGGGTCATATGATTTCGGATCTCCAGAAACTCAGCAGCAGGGTAGCATCAAGTCTCGTTGCGAAAAGTGACATCTATGCGGCGCCAGATGGAAAAATATTCGGCCGGCAGCCGATAAGGGGCGCAATCAATGACCGCCGCAAGGGCCCGCTCCCGGGCGACACGCCAGTATCGGTCACCGGACACATCAATCGCCTGCCGGTTCAACGCTTCGGGCGGGCCGTCGAGACTGCCGTCCCGATTCAGGCGAACGCGGACCATGACGATGAGGCGTTCGGGATCCGGCGCATCCGCCGATCCGCGGTAACAGCGTTGGGCCTGACTGCGAATGCTGTCCGCGAGTGTGACGCCGATCGCCTCATAGGAAGCGGCGGAATCCTGCGTCTGGCCAGAGGATGAGGAGCTGCGATCCCGGTCCACCGAACTGGCGAGGTCGCGCAGCATGTCATCGAAAGATTGTTCGCGGGCGGGCTGGGCCGGCTGCGGTGCCGTCTGCGCCGGTGGCTGGGCGGGCGCTTCCGGTTCCGGATCGGGCACGAATTCCGGCTCCGGCTCGGGCTCGGGTTCCGGTGCGGCTTCCGTTTCGGGCGCCGCATTCATGTCGATTTCCGGCTCGGGCTCCGGTTCGGGTTCAGCGACCGGAGGCGGCGCTTCTTCCTCGACCGGTTCTTCCTCCACCTCTTCTTCAGGCAGGTTGGTCACGTCCGCGATTTCGGTGATCAGCTCCAGCGGCACAATCTGGCTGGTCGTGAACTGGCGAACGGTCTGCGGAAAGTAGAACAGTCCGGCCACGATGAAACCGGCATGCACGAGCAGCGAAGCAAAGACAACGAGAGCTGTGCGCATACCGGCGACCGTCAGTTATCGTCTGGGTTTTCAGCACGCAATCCTGTGCTGATCGGATCGGTCACCAGGCCCAGATTGGTATAACCGGAGGCGGAAATGCGCGCCATGACGCGCACAACGGAGCCATAGTCGGCGGCCTCGTCAGCCCGGATAAAGATCCGCCCTTCATAGCCGGCACCGCCAATGGCGCGCAGGCGCGGTACAAGCTGATCCAGTTCGACTGCGGTTTCCTGAAGAAAGATTTCGCCATTCGCGCCAATGGTGACGGTCAGCGGCTCTTCATCTGCGGGCATGTTGCGCGCTTCGGTTTCCGGCAATTCAACGGGCACGCCCACAGTGAGCAGCGGCGCGGTGATCATGAAGACGATCAGGAGCACCAGCATGACATCCACAAAGGGTGTCACATTGATTTCCGCCTTGGGCTGCCAGCGCCCGCGGCGTCCTCCGGAAGAGACAGATCCCGCCATGGATCAGTCCTCGCCCCGGTCGGCCAGAGCCGACAATTCATCGACGAAGGCTTCCAGCTTGGTGGCATAGCCCGACAGGTTGGACGACAGGGCGTTGAAGAAGATGACAGCCGGAACCGCCGCCAGAAGGCCCAGTGCGGTGGCGAACAGGGCTTCGGCAATACCCGGTGCCACGACGGCCAGATTGGTGTCCTGCGAAGCGGCAATGGCGCGGAAGGAGTTCATGATGCCCCAGACGGTCCCGAACAGGCCGATAAAGGGCGCAGACGATGCTATGGTGGCGAGCATGCCCAGGCCGCCTTCAAGTTTTGACAGCTCGCGGCCGGATTCAGCATTCGCCGCCTTCGCGACCCGGTCACCGGCATTGCGGCCTTTCCATTCGCGAAGCCCGGCAGCGAAGACCCGGGAGAAGGGATCGCGCGGCTTCTTGCCATATTCATTGGCCAGGGAATCGAGATCACGTCCTGACCAGAAGGCCTCCTCGAAGGTGCGGCCCTTGGATCGGGCACTGCGCAGGGACAGCCATTTGTCGACCGCAATCGCCCAGGACCAGACCGACATGATGACCAGAATGCCCATCACCGCCTTCACCACCCAGTCGGCCATCAGGAAAAGCTCGAGAAAGCCAAACTCCTGCGCCGCAGGCGCGATTTCGATAATCCCGTTTTCCATCAATCGTCCTTTCAATCCCGGCCAATCCCGTAGAGGTGTCGCCGATAAGCGTTAATCTGACGCTTCCAAGCGGACTCGACCCGGCGCGTCAAGCAGATGCACGTGTAACGCGTCTTAAATTTGCGTCAGAATGCGGCAGATTTGTGAGGCCGGCGTTACTCCGCCTCGGGAGTCAGCACCGGCGTCCAGACGTCGATCATCCATTTCGGCGGGCGGCGCGGACGGCCGGACGGGTCGATGATGACCGCCTCCACGCTGGCCGTGCACAAGACTTCGTCACCGCGGCGGATCGTCTGATCCATGCGCAGGCGCGGGCCCTTGTTCGGGCGGTAGACCGTTTCCACGATCAGGGCTTCATCGATTCTGGCCGGGCGCAGCCACTGGATATCCATGGAGCGGACGGCAAAGGCGACCGGATCGGCGCCATTGACCAGCTCGGAATGATGAACGCCCAGCGCGCGGAGGCTTTCGGTGCGGCCGCGCTCGAAGAAATGCAGATAGCGGGCATGATAGACGATCTGCGAGAAATCCGTGTCTTCGAAATAGACGCGCACGGGCAAGCGGTGGATGTTGTCATCCCCCCATTCTCCGCAATGCGGGCTGAGCTTCGGCATATGGATTAACTCCCTCGTAGTCCGCCGGTCATAGTGTTTCCAGACTGGCAGATAGGCAAAGAGCGATCCATGGGGCTTTCTCAGCTGAGGCAGATTTTCTGGCCCTCGTCGGACCCGCAAGACGTGCTGGGAACGGCACGGCGGCGATTGCTGGCCGTCCTGTCGACGGCCATGGGCATACTGGGCGCTTTGCCGGCGCTGGCGGCTTTCAGTTCGACTGTCGCGGACTATCCGCTGCAGACCTATGTCGGCCTGTTCGGGCCCATGCTCTGTCTGGCCGCGCCCTTCGCGCTGTTCTGGACAGGCCGGTTGAAGCTGGTCTCGGCATTTGTGCTGTCGCTCGGCTATTTGCTGATCCTGATACCGGCTGCGACCATGGGCGGATCGGCCAATCCGGTCATTCTATATTATGCCGCCTTTCCCATCCTGGCGACCTTCCTGATCGGCTATCGCACCGGCGCGATTGCGGCTGTCCTGACGATCGGAACCATCGCCGCGCTTTATTATCTCCGGCCTTACCTGCCCGGTTTGCCCGCCGGTTTTGACGAGGCGGTCGCGGCGCGGTGGAATATGATCACGCTGAGTTTGCTGGTCATCACAGTGTCGCTTGTCATGGCCGTGTTTCATCGCGAGATGGAAAAAGCCAACCAGCAACTGGATTCGGCGCGGCGGGCGGCCAATGCCGGAAATATCGCCAAGTCCCAGTTTCTGGCCAATATGAGCCATGAAATCCGCACGCCGATGAATGGCATTCTGGGCATGGCCGCACTGATGAAGAGCTCGGACCTGTCGGACGCGCAACGCGGCCAGGTCGAGATCATCGAGAAGTCCGGAGAGATGCTGCTCACCCTGCTCAACGACATTCTGGACATGTCGAAAATCGAGGCCGGCGAATTGCAGGTCGAGGATATCTCCTTCGATCTTGCCGAGATCATCGATACCGTTGTGTCACTGCACAGCCTGTCGGCGGAAGCCAAGGGCGTGAAATTCACCACCGATCTGCCCGAGCAGGTCTATGGCCAGTTTATCGGCGACCCCCTGCGGACCAGCCAGGTGATGAACAATCTGATCTCGAATGCCGTGAAATTTACCTCGAGGGGTCAGGTGCGCCTGTCCGTGCTAGTGGCCACGGATTCGGTTGAATTCATCGTTCAGGATACGGGGATCGGAATCCCGCCGGAAAAACTGGCGCGCCTGTTTGAGCCTTTCACCCAGGCCGATGCCTCGACCACGCGAATTCATGGCGGCACCGGGCTCGGTCTCTCCATATCGCGGCAATTGTGCGATCTGATGGGCGGCGAGCTGAACGCCAGCAGCGTGCCGGGTGTGGGATCACGCTTTGTCGCGCGTCTGCCCGTGAAAAAAGCGGATGCAAGGCCGGCTTCCAAAGCGGCCTGAGGCTATTTGCCCTCGTCGAACAGCGTATTCTGCAAGGATTGCGGCATATTCAGCCCGAGATGCGACCAGGCGCGGGCGGCCGCCACGCGTCCGCGCGGTGTGCGCTGGATAAAGCCCTGCTGGATAAGGAAGGGTTCGACCACGTCTTCCAGCGCGTCCTTGGCTTCGGCCAAGGCTGCCGCCAG
This sequence comes from Hyphobacterium sp. CCMP332, assembly GCF_014323565.1. Classification (NCBI taxonomy): domain Bacteria; kingdom Pseudomonadati; phylum Pseudomonadota; class Alphaproteobacteria; order Maricaulales; family Maricaulaceae; genus Hyphobacterium; species Hyphobacterium sp. CCMP332. The sequence goes on along the minus strand of NZ_CP058669.1, from coordinate 69,848 downwards.
CGTATCCAGCCCCACCGGCCCGCCGCCGAAATGCCCGGTCAGCGCATTGAGATAGCGGCGGTCGAGACTGTCGAGGCCGATCTCGTCAACCTCCAGCCGTTTCAGCGCCTTGTCCGCTGCGGCAGCATCGATTGTGGCAAGGCCGTCAGCCTCGATAAAATCCCGGACCCGGCGCAAGAGCCGCCCGGCGACACGCGGCGTGCCGCGGGCGCGGCGCGCGATCTCGGTGGCACCGTCTTCGGTCATTGACAGGCCGAGCTTTCTTGAGGCGCGGCCGACAATGCCGGCCAGCTCCGCCGTGTCATAGAATTCCAGACGCACCGGCACGCCGAAACGATCACGCAGCGGTGTGGCCAGAAGGCCCGCGCGGGTGGTGGCCCCAACCAGTGTGAAGGGCGGTAAATCAATGCGGACTGTGCGCGCCGACGGCCCCTCGCCGATCACGAGGTCGAGGCAGTAATCCTCCATGGCGGGATAGAGAATTTCCTCGACCACCGGGGCCAGCCGGTGAATCTCGTCAATAAAGAGCACGTCGCGCGGTTCCAGATTGGTGAGGATGGCGGCGAGATCGCCGGCCTTGGCAATCACCGGGCCGGATGTGGCGCGGAAATTGACGCCAAGCTCCTTGGCCACGATCTGCGCCAAAGTGGTCTTGCCCAGACCCGGCGGGCCGGAGAGCAGAACATGGTCCAGCGCTTCGTCGCGGCGGCGCGCCGCCGCGACAAAGACTTTCAGATTGGAAATTGCCGCCGGCTGGCCCACGAATTCAGCAAAAGATAGCGGCCGCAACGCCTTGTCGCGGCCATCCTCGGGCTGGATTTCAGGGGATATGTCGCGCGCGTCGGTCATTCGGTTTCAATCACCACTTCGCTGCCCTCGCCGAACAGATATTCCCGTTCGCCCAGCCCGGCACGGATGGTCAGCGGTGTGGCGGCAGCGGGCAGGTGGAAGGCGATGGCGCGCGCCTCGGGGCGCGAGTCGAGGAACGCGATACCCTCTGCCATCTGCGCAAACCAGTAGGGATAGAGGATGACGTCAAACTCTGTGTCGTTCCAGACCGAGAAGTCGGCCATTTGCGGCTGGGTATCGCCGAGATGCAGGATGGAGACGCCATCCAGCTCGACATGCCAGGTGACATTGTCGACGCCCTCGCGGTGGAAAAGCCAGGCACCCTCGATGAAATCAAACCGGGGATGCGCCCAGGGGCCGGGATCCGAGGCAGACAGCGGAACGGGAATAATCCTCTGGTCCGCACCGTCAGCCAGCGCGACTTCATTGTTTCGCATCGCATCGGTGATCTGGGGAGATGCCGCCATAGTCGCACTGGCCTGTGCGTTCAGAAACTCAACGGCCGCAGCGGCGTCTGAGTGATCGCCATGAATATGCGTAAACAGCAGCGCCATGACATCGTCATAGGGTGCTTCGCCCGCAATCATGGCGGCGCGGGCTTCGTTGGATGGCAAGGCATAGGTGCCATCGTAGGAATTCCAGGTGAGAGCGTCGATCAGCACGCCGGATTCACCATTGGTGATGTGGACGCCTTCATTGGCGATGAAGCGGATGGTCACATCGGCCGAGGCGATGGCGGGAGTGGCAGCGAGCAGGGCCGCGCTGAACAGGAGTCTCATTTCGACAAATCCTTCAGCGCCAGCCGGATCAGGGTTGCAATATCGGCATCAGGGCTGGCACGGCTTGCGGCAGCAGCGGCACGGCGCGCATCGGTCTCGGCATAGCCGAGATTGGTGAGCGCCGAGACGGCTTCTTCGCGCGCGGCATTATTGCCGGCGGGCGCTTCCGAGGGCTGGGTCGAGGCGAGCCCCGCATGGGCCGCAACGCTGAAGCCCGAGGCAAAGGCCCGGCCCGTGGGTGGCGGCTTGTCCTTCATTTCCAGCGCCAGCCGGGCGGCGAGTTTCGGGCCGACGCCCTTGGCCTTGCCGAAGGCGGCCGCATCGCCGAGCGCGGCGGCGCTTTCCAGCTCGTCCACGCCGAGCGCATCAAGTATGGCCAGAGCCGCTTTCGCGCCCACGCCTTGAATCAATTGAAGCCGCGCAAACCAGGCCCGCTCGCGTTCCGACAGAAAGCCCCACAGCTTGAAGGCATCCTCGCGGACATAGGTCTCGATATGGACCTCGACGTCTGTGCCCTGGGTCAGCCGTGCGAGCGCCTGTCCGCCCATGCCGACGAGATAGCCGACGCCGTTCACATCGATTACGGCCTCACTCTCGCCAATGGCATCGACAATACCGCGCAGTTTTCCGATCATGCGGCACTCCCCAGATTCCGCGTCGTGCGATGGTGAGCATGACAGATCGCCACGGCAAGCGCATCCGCGGCATCATCCTTTGCCTTGCAGCCCGGCAGCAATATCCCGACCATCGCCGCGACCTGCGCCTTGTCGGCGCCGCCCGTGCCGACCACGGCCTTCTTGACCAGGCGGGCCGCATATTCCGCCACCGGAAGACCGGCGCGCGCCGGGGCGAGCAAGGCAGCCGCCCGGGCATGACCGAGTTTCAGCGCGCTGGCAGCATTGGTCGCCATGAAGGTTTCCTCGGCAGCGGCCTCATCCGGTCTGTGTTCGGCAATGATCACTTCGAGCGCGGCGTGAATGGTCATCAGGCGGTCGGAGAGCGGCAAATCGGTTCTGGCCGAAATCCGGCCTTCCGCGACGAGGCTCAAACGGGAGCCATCAACGGAGATAATGCCCCAGCCGGTATGCCGGAGGCCGGGATCAATGCCGAGGATGCGAATCGCTGAACTCATGGGCGGCAGACTAGCCCCGAACGGCGCGGATCGCACAGTCCCCGGCCTGCAAACCGGCATTACTTGCAAATCACTCTCATTTAGCAAATGCAGATTCTGATAATGATTATCAAATTCACGAATATGGTAGCGTTTTTCAACCTGGAGGGGATTTTACCTGCGAATGACTATCATGAACCAAGTATAGGCGAGATTCTGTTTGACTATCGGACATTTAGCCGCATACCTTGTATCCGAAATCAGCTTCGCGGGGGATGCGCAGCTTATTCAGTCAGTTCTAAGGGAGGCCCACTCACATGGCCAAAAAAGGTAAACTCAGCCGTCGTTCCTTCATGACGCGCGTCGTTGGTGGTGTCGCCATCACCGGTGCCGTCGGTGCCGTTGCAGGCGCATCAATGATCCGCGGCCGTACAGACGCCGACAGCGGTGGCAATTCCGACCCGGCCGGCAATGGCCGTACCGGCATCACCGACAATGACGGCGGCGCTTACGCCGATCAGGCTGGACGCGGTACCGGTTACACCGGCTACACCGATAGCGATACCGGCGGTTGCGCTGACAATGCTGGCCATGGCCGCGGCAATTCCGGCTACACCGACAGCGACACATCGGGTTGTTCCGACCCGGCGGGTCGTGGTCGCGGCGGCTAGCCCTCTTCGCCAGACTTACAGGAAAACCGGTGGCTTTCGGGCTGCCGGTTTTTTTGTGTCCAAATGGATTTTCACATTCGAACTTGCCGCAACTGATATTGATTCACATCAATTTTGTGAGAATGCTTCTCATTCTTTCAACTAATCCTGCTTTTTCGTCGATTTATTTGAAAATGCACCCTGTTCCTGTTTGACGCTGGGCCTGACGCAAGGCTACGCTTCAAGTGCGAGGGTCCCGGCTATTGCCGGATAACAGACATCAGGGGAGGCCGTATCATGGCCCAAAAAGGCAAACTCAGCCGCCGTTCGTTTTTGACAAAAGTGGCCGGTGCCACGATGGCTGCCGGCGCAGCGGCCACAATTACCGGCGGAGCGCTCGCCCAGAACCGGACCGGGCGTACCGACTCGGATTCGGGCCGGAATGCAGACCGCGCCGGCTATGGCCGGACAGGCGTCACAGACAGTGATAGCGGCCGCTATGCCGACCGTGCCGGTTATGGCCGCAGCAGCCGCACCGGCGTCACCGATAGCGATAGCGGTACCTATGCCGACCCCGCCGGAAATGGCCGCGGCAGCCGCCGCACCGGCATCACCGATAGTGACAGCGGCACCTATGCCGATCCCGCTGGCAATGGCCGCGGCAGCCGCCGCACGGGCGTCACCGACAGTGATAGTGGCACGTATGCCGATCCTGCCGGCAATGGCCGGGGTAGCCGCCGCACCGGGCTGACCGATAGTGATACCGGCGCGTATGCGGATCCGGTTGGCAATGGCCGTGGACGCCGCCGCTGCACCGATTCCGACACTGGAACCTATGGCGACCCGATTGGCCGCGGGGATCGCTGCTAGGCCCGATCTCCCGTCATATACGCAATACAGGAGGCCTGAATGGCCAAGAAAACGAAGCTGAGCCGCCGTTCCTTTCTGACCCGGGTTGCCGGGGTCGGCGTAGCCACCGGTGCCGCAGGTCTGGTGACGGGGTGCGCAACAAGCGGGTCCTATACCGGAATTACCGATGCTGATGTCGGCGCCTATGCCGATCCGGCCGGTTACGGCCGCGGGCGCTACGGGCGCAATACCGGCATCACCGACAGCGACACCGGAGCCTATGCGGATCCGGTGGGCAATGGCCGGGGCGGACGCCGCGGTGGCGGACGCAATACCGGAATCACCGACAACGACACCGGCACTTATGCAGACCCCGTCGGCAATGGCCGGGGCGGGCGTAGACGTGGTGGTAGCGGCATTACCGATAGTGATACCGGTACTTATGCCGATCCGGCTGGAAACGGTCGTGGCAACCGGCGCCGCAACTGCTCGGATAGCGATGTCGGCACATATGGTGATCCGGTTGGAAGCGGGCGCCGCTGCTAGGTCTGGCAGGCTTGACTGATGGGCCGGCGCGTTGGTTGATCCCCGGATTGACCCGCCGCGCCGGACGACCCGTGACCAGGCCCCGGCCTGATCCGTTTGCCGTCTTTTTTTAACCGGAGCCGGGAATGAATGCGGCCAATCGACGCCTCACCCGGCCCGCGATGATAATTGCCGCAAACAGTGCTGGACAGTTCCGGAATTCCTGATTTCATTCAAAGAAAGTCGCCGCGCATCCGCACAGCGACACGACAATTTGCGCGGGGAAAATATGGCTGACCATCCTTGGGGACGCGACGTTCTGGATTACTGCATTGGTCCGAACGGGACTGACGACTTCTTCAAAACCTATTTCGAGAAGAAGGCGTTGATCGTCTCTCGTGATGAACCGGACCGGTACAAGGATTTGTTGTCCGTCGCCAAGATCGACACCCTGCTCGCCAGCCGCGATTTTCACGGTGACGACCTGGATATGGCGCGGGCCGAACCGCAAATCTCCCGGGAACAATTCGTATTGTCCAACGGGTTTGCCGATCGCGGTTCAGTGGCCAATCTCTATCAGGAAGGTGCCACGCTGATCCTGCCGCAATTGCATCAGGCCGATCTGGGCCTGAAGAGTTTCTGCCGCGCGATGGAAGCGATTTTCTCCAGCCATGTGCAGACGAATATCTATCTGACGCCGCCCAACAATCAGGGCTTCCGCACACATTATGATGATCATGATGTCTTCGTGCTGCAGGTCGAAGGCGAGAAGCTGTGGCGTCTGTATGACCAGAGCGTCGACAAACCCTATCGCGGCGAAGGCTTCAACCCCGATCACGTGCAGCCCGGCGATCTCGTCGAGGAATTCGTTCTGAAGGCGGGCGATTGTGCCTATGTCCCTCGCGGCCTGATGCATGACGCACAGGCGCAGGGCGCGTCGGACAGCCTGCACATCACGGTTGGCATGATCGTGAAAACCTGGGCCGACCTGATGCTGGAAGCGGTCTCGGAAGTGGCGCTGCGCCATCCGGAATTCCGCCAGTCCCTGCCACCCGGTTATGCGCGGGCCGATTTCGACCGCTCCATTGCACAGGCGCATTTCGATACGCTGGTCAAGAAAATCGGCGAAGAAGCCGATATGGAAGGCGCGTTCGATCTCTTCGTCGACAACTTCATACGCTCGCGGCCGCCCTATTCCGAAGGGGCGATCACCGGACGCGGGGGATCCACAATACCGGGCGCGAAATTCCGCCTGCGGCCGAATATTCCCTGGCGACTGGCCGAGGACGAGAATCGTCTGGTCCTGATCACGGCCGGCGGTGAGCTGATCTTCCCGAGCGCGGTTGAAGCCGGGCTCGACAAGGTGCTCGACGGTGAAGAGATTGATCTATCGACCTTCGAGGCGGCCGGTGAGGAAGAAGCGCAAAAAGCACTGAACCAGCTTTTCGGCTATGGCGTGGTGGAACGCGTCGGCTAGACCCGCGCCTCCACTTCTTCAACAATGCGATCCACAGTGATGCCGAAGTGCTCGTAGAGCGCTTCGGCAGGTGCGGATGCGCCAAAGCCGGTCATACCGACAAAGCCGCCCTCGCGGCCGATGATGGCATCCCAGCCATAGCGGAGCCCGGCCTCGACCGCGATCCGCGGCAGGCCCTTCGGCAGCACACTGTCCTGATAGGCGTGGTCCTGCTCGAGGAAAATCTCGATGCAGGGGGCCGACACGACACGAACCGGAACGCTCTTGTTGGCAAGGGTTTCAGCGGCTTCCAGAGCAATGCCGATTTCCGAACCCGTGGCGATGATCACGGCCTTTGCATCCGGCGCATCGCGCAGCACATAGGCCCCGCGCGCCGACAGATTTTCCGACCCGTCATCCTGCCGTGCGAAGCACAGTTTCTGGCGTGACAGCGCCAAGAGTGTTGGTCCGGTCTGGTGCGACAGGGCCAGCTCCCAGCTTTCGGCGGTCTCCATTGCGTCGGCCGGGCGGAAGACGCGGACATTGGGCATGGCCCGCAAGGAGGCCAGATGCTCGACCGGCTGGTGGGTCGGGCCGTCTTCGCCAAGCCCGATGGAATCATGGGTGAAGACATAGGTGACGGGCTGGTTCATCAGACCGGCGAGACGAATGGCGGGGCGGCAATAGTCGGCGAAGACCAGGAAGGTGCCGATATAGGGCCGCACGCCGCCATGCAGCGACAGACCGTTGGCGCACGCCGCCATTCCGTGTTCGCGAACGCCATAATAGATATACTGACCGCCATAAGCCCCGGCCTGGATGACTTGCTGATCGGGCGTTTTGGTCAGGTTGGACCCGGTCAGGTCTGCCGATCCGCCGACCAGTTCCGGCATCACCGGCACAATCTGTTCCAGCACCCGCCCCGAGGAGGCGCGGCTGGCGAGGTCAGGTTTCTCTGCGGCCAGTTCGCGGCGCCAATCTGCCAGTTTGCGGGCGGCCTTGATCGGCAGTCCGGTCTTGAAAGCGGCATCGAATTCCTCGCGGCGTGAGGTGTTCTCATAGCGGTCTTTCCAGGCCTTGTGCGCGATGGCCCCGCCTTCAGCGGCCGCTTTCCAGGTCGTCCGGATATCTTCTGGAATATCAAAGGCGGTGTGCGGCCAGTCCAGCGCCTGCTTCGCCGCGGCCAGTTCATCTGCGCCGAGGGGCGAGCCATGGCTGGACGATTTCCCCGCCTTGTTGGGTGCGCCAAACCCGATAATCGTCTTGCAGGAAATCAGGACCGGCTTCCGCGAGGTTTTAGCGCGGGCAAGCGCCGCATCGACCGCTTCCATGTCATGACCATCAACGGCGTCCCTATCCCAGCCCGCCGCTTCAAAGCGTTTGAGCACATCGGAGGTCTCGGCCAGCCCGGTCGAGCCATCGATCTGGATGGAATTGTCATCCCACAGGACTGTGAGGCGATTGAGCCCGAGATGCCCGGCAAGCGAAATGGCCTCGTGGCTGATACCCTCTTGAAGGTCGCCATCCGACGCGATCACCCAGGTGCGGTGATCGACCAGATCATCGCCGAATCGGGCATTCAGGATCCGTTCGGCCAGCGCCATGCCGACGGCGGTGGAAATGCCCTGCCCCAGCGGCCCGGTTGTCGTTTCAATGCCGGTGGTGTGGCCATATTCGGGATGGCCCGGCGTTTTCGAGCCGAGTTGGCGGAAATTCCGGATCTCGTCCAGCGTCACATCGGCATAGCCGGTAAGGTGTAGGAGCGCATAGATCAGCATGGAGCCATGGCCCGCCGACAGCACAAAGCGGTCGCGGTCCTGCCAGTCGGGATCGGCCGGATTGAATTTGAGATGCCGCGACCAGAGGACGGTCGCCGCATCGGCCATGCCCATCGGCATGCCGGGGTGACCGGATTTGGCCGCTTCGACCGCATCCATCGCCAGTGCGCGAACGGCATTTGCCATGGGTTTCAAGGTGTTGAGATCAAGAGACGTCATGGCGGCCATTCCCGTGTGTTGTGATGCGCAAAATCTATAAAGAGATTCGGCTTTTGCCCTAACGCGCGACGGCCGGATTTCCCACAGTTAATGGCGGTGCTTCCGCAGGCCGGACTTTGGCGATAAGCTGCCGCATCAATGGGAGGCAGGGGTCATGCGCACATTTCTGATTGTTCTGGCCGTGTTGGGCGGTCTGTTTCTGGTCTGGTTTGTCTGGCCCGCCACGGTGGACCCGGCCTATTGGGACGAGCCGGAACCGCCGGCCCTCACCGGCGTTCTGGAGCCGCGCGGACGGCTGGCCGATGCGGAGCTGATCACCCACCCGCTTTTACACTCGTCCGAGGATGTGGCCATTGGCTCTGACGGGGCGATCTTTTCCGGCCAGCATGACGGATCGATCGTCCGGCTGACGCGGGACGGAGAGAGCTGGGCAGGCGAGACCGCGGCGCAGGTGACCGACGGCGCTGCCGTGCTGGGTCTGCAATGGGACGCCCAAGGCCGGCTGATTGCAGCGGCTATCGACGGAGTTTATGCAGTCGATGTCGCGACTGGTGAAGTCACCCTGCTCTCGACCGGGGCGACCGAGCACCCGCTCGCCTTTGCCGATGATCTGGATATCGGGCCGGACGGGACGATCTATTTTTCCGAGGCGTCTTACCGCTGGGGGGCAGGCGAAGGGACCCCGCAATATGCCTATGACATGGCAGAGAACCGTCCCTATGGACTCCTGTATTCGCTCAATCCGGCCACCGGCGAAATGGAGGTGCTGGCCGACGGGCTGTATTTCGCCAATGGCGTGGCCATGTCGGCGGACAATCGCGCCGTCTTCGTTCTGGAAACCTATCGCTATCGCCTGTCGCGCTACTGGCTGGAGGGCCCGCGCGCCGGCGAGTTCGAAATCTTGGCCGAGAATTTGCCCGGCATTCCGGATGGTCTGATGGGCGATGGTCAGGGCCGGCTCTACATCGCCATGGACACACAGCGCGTGCCGATCATGCGCTTCCTCCATCGCAATCCGTTCTGGACGCGGATGATCACCAAACTGCCCGAATGGGTCTGGCTTCGGCCCGGCGAAACCAAGGCCTTCGTGCTGGTCATGGATGAAGAGGGAAATTATCTCGACAGCTTCCACGATCCCGACAGCCGCTTCGGCATGCTGGCGAATGTGGTGCCGGATGATGAAGGAAATCTCTGGCTCGGCTCGCTGACCGAGGGCGTGATCGGGCGGTATGAGCTGCCGGAAAACTAGCTGATCTCGACCAGCACGGCGCAGGCATCGTCGGAGGTTTTCAGGCGGCCGATGCGGACATCATCCTCCGGATTCTGCTCGGCAGCGCGGAGTTGCGCCGCGAGGTCCGGCAGGCTGTCCTCCTCAATGGCACGCGCCATCAGGCGGTCGATATCATAAAGCCCGTAGGGTTCGACCAGACGGAAAAAGCCATCTGACATCAGGAGAACATGGGTCTCGCCGCGCATCTGTATCCGCGTCACCTCGGCGCGCGCGGCGGCTTCGGGATGCAGGGAAAACACCCAGTGAGCGCCGTCTGTATTCATCCGGCCGCGGGTTTCGCGCGCACTGGCATAGCCGCCGACCTTGCCCGCGGGCTCGGCAAGCTGTTTGCGGTTCAAGGCATGCTCGGCCCGGATCATCTCCAGATTGCCGACGAATTGCGTGTGGCCGCCGGTGCGGACGATGGCCACGCAATCGCCGAGCCCGGCAAATTCCAGCGTGTCATCGACGCGCCGCATCCATATCCCGCCAGCGCTCGGCAGGTTGTGGCGGGGCTGTTCCTCAATCCGAACCACGGCGTCGCGATGCGCCCTGGCCGTGACGTCTGTGATCACGCGCTCGAGATAGGCTTTCGCGCTCTCAAGCGGATCGGGCGGCTGGATAAAACGCTCTGACAGATGATCCGCATACCAGGCAGCATCACTCTCCCAGCCGAAATTGGGGGCATCCGCGTCGGCCCCGATATCGGGAAACAGGCGGGCTGTGCCGACATCGGTGGCCCCATCAACGACCCAGGCCGTGCCGGCGCCTTCATCAAATCCGTAGCGATCATCGCCCTTGCCTGTCCCGGACGGGACGTTGACGGCATCAAGAAAGGTCAGGCCGGGTTGCACGTCTATTCGTCCGGGAAGTCGGCGTTGGCGTAGACATTCTGGACGTCGTCGAGATCATCCAGCACTTCGAGCAGTCGGACGACGCTATCGACCTTGTCGTCTTCGACCGGCGTCATCGTCTGCGGCTTCCAGATGATGTTCACCGATTTCGGCTCGCCCAGAGCAGTCTGCAGATTGCCGGCGACTTCTGCGAGATCATCGCGGGCGCAAAAGACGATGCGTTCACCGGGCTCGCCCTCGTCTGCATCGCCGGCCTCATGGATGACATCCTCGGCCCCGGCTTCGATGGCGGCCTCGAACATCGCCTCCTCGTCGGCGACTTCTTCGGAATAACGGATCTCGCCGACCTGATCGAACATGAAGGCGACGGCACCGGTCTCGCCGAGATTACCGCCATTTTTCGAGAAGGCCGTGCGCACATCGGACGCGGCACGATTGCGGTTGTCGGTCGAGCATTCAACGATGATGCCGATACCGCCGGGGCCGAAGCCCTCATAGCGGATTTCCTCATAGGCATCGACATCATTGCCCGACGCCTTGTCTATGGCGCGCTGGATATTGTCCTTGGGCATGGACTGCCCCTTGGCATTGGCCACCGCCAGACGCAGACGCGGATTCATGTCCGGGTCGGGGCCGCCCATTTTGGCGGCGATAGTGATTTCCTTGGACAATTTGGAAAACAGCTTGCCCCGCGCCTTGTCCTGACGGCCCTTGCGATGCTGGATATTTGCCCATTTCGAGTGTCCGGCCATGTCCGGTCGCCTCCGTTTGTGGCACGCCCCGAAGGGCGGCGTGAATTGCTCTGGCGGCTAGTTAGCGCATGTGAGGTGCATCCTCCAAGCCGTCTCGTCACGTTTCCTTCACCGGCAGGCGATATCCGGGAGACAAGACAAGAGGAGATGCCGCGATGATGTTGTTTCTGGATAGTGCCGATGCCGGTCTGATTGCCGAACGCGCCACAGGCGGGCTGGTGGACGGCGTGACGACCAACCCGTCACTGGTGGCCAGGGCGGGCGGTGATTTCTTCGACGGACTGAAGGCCATCTGCGAGGCCGTCGACGGGCCGGTCAGCGCCGAAGTCGTTGCCACAGATGCCGCAACCATGATTGCCGAAGGCCGCAAGCTGCGCGCCCTTCACGACAATATCGTCGTCAAATTGCCGCTCACCGTGGACGGGCTGAAAGCCTGCCGCGCGCTGACAGATGAAGGCCATCCGACCAATGTGACGCTGTGCTTCTCCGTCGCCCAGGCCCTGCTGGCGGCCAAGGCGGGAGCCACCTTCGTGTCGCCCTTTATCGGCCGTCTGGATGATATCGGACAGGACGGGCTGGGGCTGATCAGGGATATCCGCACGCTCTATGACGAGCATGGCTATGTGACCTATATCCTCGCCGCCTCCATCCGCACGATGGCGCATGTGGAAGGGTCCGCGCTTGCAGGCGCCGATGCCTGCACCCTGCCGCCGAACATCTTCGACGCCATGATCCGGCACGATCTGACCGACAAGGGGCTGGATGCCTTCCTGAAGGATTGGACGGATGCGGGAAAGGGCGCGCTGTGATTTCGTCGATCAGAGAAATCCAGTTCAATTCCCGAAGTTATTGTTCAATTTCGTTGATCGGCGAAAACCCTTGCCTACTCGAATAGATCGTGCTAAATTTCGTCAATCGGCGAAAGGGGCTAGACCATGGCACAGATCATTCGGTCTACAGAAGACTTGGGTGCCGCTTTGCGTCAGGCGAGACGAAAGGCCGGATTAACCCAAATGCAGGTGGCAGATGCTTTGGGGTTCAGCCACCAATGGATTAGCGAAATCGAATCCGGCAAGCCCAATGCCCGAATCGGGGCCATACTGGAGGTCGCGGCCGCCTTGAACCTTACCCTCAAAGCGAGCAGCGTTGAATGATTCCAGTCTACTATGAAACCCGCCAGGTCGGCACAATCACCGGCGAAGGCGCGAATATCAATTTTCGCTACAATCCGTCATGGTTGGACGAGGAAGACCCGTTTCCCGTTTCAGCCAGCCTTCCCGTTACGCTCACGGAACCGGATTCAGAGATCGCAACAAACTGGTTTGCCAATCTTCTGCCCGAAGAAGATCAACTTCGCGCATTTGCGCGGTTGAACCGGTCGCATCCGGCGGATCTATACACTCTGCTCAAAAAAACCGGGCGGGAAACTGCGGGGGCCTTGTCGATCGGCGGCCCCGAAGCCGCCGGCAAATACCTTGCGAGAAGCGAAGAAGAGCTCGCAGCCGATATCGATCAGCTACCGGCGCGCCCACTACTGGCGGGAAATGAAGATGTCGGGCTCTCCCTCGCCGGCGCACAGTCGAAAATGGTAATCGCGCGAATTGATGGCCAAATTCGCCTGCCTCTGAACGGTGCCGCTTCCACCCACATATTGAAGCCAGAGACCCACCTCTATGCGTCAGTCGAAAATGAAGCGCTCTGCATGCGACTTGCCAAAGCCATTGGTCTGGACGTTGCGGACGTGGAGGTAGGAAAAGCGCTTCAGCACCCATATTTGCTGGTCAAACGCTATGATCGCGTTCTGCAAGATTCCAATTCTGTCACGCGACTGCATCAGGAAGACGCCGCACAGGCGCTCGGCTATTCGCCGTTGCAGAAATATGAGGCGCATGGCGGGCCGAAACTCAGCGACCTCTTCCGCGTCGTCGACCGTTTCAGCAGCAATCGTATCCGGGATCGCCTGGAACTGCGTGACCGGGTCATTTTTAACGCCTGCATTGCCAACACAGATGGCCACGCCAAGAATTTCAGCTTCCTGATTGATCAGGACTACAAGCTCGCCCCTGCCTATGACCTTCAGACAGCGGCCCCCTACAGCAATATTACCCACAATATGGCGATAAAAATCGGCCAAAAGAGGAATTATCGCTATATCAATCGCCAATCATGGATCGCTTTCGCGGACGACTGCGGACTGGCACCAGCCTCGACGGTCAGGCGGGTTTCGTACATTGCAGCGACGATCCTCGAAAAAATTGCCGCAGAATCCGACAAACTCGTCGCGGAGGGTCAGGCCGCACGCGCCGGGACTGACTATATTTGTTCCGAAATCGTTGATCAGACCAATCGTATTCTGAAAAATCTAAACGCTGATCAGAGCGCTGGCTCGGCCTGATGCAGGATGCCGCCAATGCGGACCGGGTGGATGGATTTTGACAATCCTGTCCGGTCATAGGTCTCGATCACCACACCGCACAAAGTGCCCTCGCCTTCGGCGGGCGAGAACCGTCCCGAGCGCATGCGCGTCGTAAAGCGGCGCATGGGTTCTTCTCTGTCCATGCCGATGATTGAATCATAGTCGCCGGTCATGCCCAGATCGGTGATATAGGCGGTGCCCTGCGGCAGAACGCGGTGATCGGCCGTCGGGATGTGCGTGTGCGTGCCCACTACGAGGCTGGCCCGGCCGTCACAGAAATAGCCCATGGCGTTCTTTTCAGACGTCGCCTCGCCATGAAAATCCACCAGTGCCGCATCGCAGACCTCGCCCAGCGGCGCGGCCGAGATTTCCTTTTCTACCGACACAAAGGGATCGTCCAGAGGGTCCATGAAAAGCCGGCCCATGACATTCATGACGAACACCATCGCGCCATTCCTCGCCGGAAAGACGCCTGCGCCCCGCCCGGGTGCCGTGCCCGGCGGATAATTCGATGGACGCAGGAGACGCGGTTCGCGTTCGATGAAGGTCAGGGCTTCGGACTGGTCCCACGCATGGTTGCCAAGCGTGAGCGCATCCGCGCCGGCATCGAACATCTCGTTTGCGGTCCGCTCGGTAATTCCGAAGCCACCCGCCGCATTTTCCGCATTGATGGCGACGAAGTCGAGGCCAAGCGATGCGATCAGGCCCGGCAGGTGTTCCTGCACGGCCTGACGTCCGGACTTGCCCATCACATCACCGAAAAATGCTATCCGCATAACCACTGCCTTCCTGTTCACGCGAAGCGATATGCCCTTTTTTCGGTGATAATCCAATCAAGACGCTGATCATGACGCTGCGCAGGCAGTTTCTTCACCCGCTGCGCCTCGAAGGCGAGACCGGCCGTTGTGACCGGTCCGGCGGCCCGCAAGGCCTCCAGAGTGCGGTCGTAATAGCCGCCGCCATAGCCCAGCCGGTATCCGCGGTCATCAAAGGCCAGAAGGGGCACCAACAGCAATTGCGGCGTCAGACGTGTGGCGCTCTTTTTCGGCGCGGAGATACCGTGGGCACTTCTTTCCAGCTCGTCTTCGGGATGCCAGGCGTGAAAGTCGAGCGGAACATCCGGACCTGCGACACGCGGCAAGACGATTCGGGCCTGCTCACAGTGGAAGGTCTCGATCAGGCGGATGGCGTCGATTTCGGAATTTGCGGCCCAATATCCGGCCACGACGTGTCCGACGCCGGGCCAGATTTCATCAGGAAAATTGGAAACCAGGTCTCTGGCGGCATCAGGGTGGGCCGCGTGTGCCGCCTTGCGGCGCAATAATGCAGCTGTCCTCGCCCGGTTTTTTCGCCAATTCAGAAACATGCAGCGGCCCCACAATCACCGTTGGACTTTATAAATTCCCATCGAACCCACGAGTGTAGGTGGGCGCCGCGTATCAGGGACCACGATCCCCATCAGAGGCAGCTCCCTCGACGAGATGTAAGGCCGCGGGGAATTAAAGTCCTGACGAGTGTCGCAGAGACCGCCAATCCCCTATGTGGACCTCGCCGCGCCGATCCTCAAGAGGCATCTTCTGTGGCCAGCCGTTCAAGCCGCTCGGAAATCCCGTTCAGCGCCTCGACCAGCCCGTCCGCGCCCGCCGACTCCGCCGGTTTGGCGCTGCTTTCGCTCTTCAGCCGGTTGAGATGCGATTCCAGAGCCTCCAGCCGGTTCTGGGCGGTTTTCAACTCGTCGACGACCACCAGCGAAGCCATCAGCAGGAGTCGCAGATCGCCGATCTGGCCGACCTGTTTGGACAAATCGGTGACATGGGTATCGAGATGCCGCGCCAGTTCGCGCAGATAGCTTTCCTGCCCGTCCTCGCAGCCAATGGTGAAGGCGCGGCCATTCAGGGTGACGGAGACCTTACCCATTGCCGGCCTCCACTGCGGCTTCTGCCGCATCGGCAGCGGCGCGGAGCTCGGCGATGGCTTCACCAAGTGCTTTCGACGCGTCTTCGGCAGCCTCGGCCATAGCCGCTTCGCTGGCGCGGG
Source organism: Hyphobacterium sp. CCMP332 (assembly GCF_014323565.1). NCBI lineage: Bacteria > Pseudomonadati > Pseudomonadota > Alphaproteobacteria > Maricaulales > Maricaulaceae > Hyphobacterium > Hyphobacterium sp. CCMP332. The sequence continues at coordinate 54,303 of NZ_CP058669.1, read as the reverse complement.
CCTTGTCGAGCTCTTCGGCCAGACGGGCGCGATCGGCATCGGCATCGCTGCTATCACGGGCTGTGGCCTGCAAGCGATTCAGCCGCGCTTCAACATGCGTCAGGGCACGATCGAGCCGGGCGATGGCCTGCGCCATGGGATCGGTGGAGTTAGACATGTGCCGCTAAAATCGACTGGAATGGCCGAAACTTCAAGTATGACTCGAAGTTGGAGCTGTCAGAGGCGGTCGTCGCGTCCCCCGGCCTTCAGTTCGGCGATGATTTTCTTGACGTCATGGGCTCGGGATTTTGGCGCCACGAAGACCGCATCTCCCGTTGCCACCACAACCAGATCGTTCACGCCCAACGCCGTCAGCGTCACGCCATCGCCGCGCAAATAGCTGTTTTTGCTATCAAACGCGACAATATCTCCGGACAGAATATTACCATTGGCATCGCCCTCCAGCGCATCGGCTAGGGACGGCCAGGTGCCGACATCCGACCAGTCGAACCGGGTCGGGACGACAGCGGCATGGGCGGTGCGTTCCATCACCGCAATGTCCAGCGGCACGGACGGGCTGGCCGAAAACGTCTCGGCATCAATCGCCCCGTCCACGCCCAGTGATTCTTTCACCGCAATCAGGATTTCCGGTTCGAAGCGCGCGAGCTCGCTGAGCAGGATATCGGCGCGGAACAGAAACAGGCCGGCATTCCACAAACGGTCACCGCTTTGCAGATAGGATTGCGCCGTTGCCTCATCCGGCTTTTCCTCGAAGGCAGCAACCGTGAAGCCCTCACCCAGCGCCTCGCCCGTCCGGATATAGCCATAGCCGGTTTCAGGCCGCGTGGGCGGGATGCCGAAGACCACGATTTTTCCATCCGCCGCAAGCGGCGCGGCGGCGGCAATCGTTTCGCGGAATTTGGTCACCGGAGCAATGTGATGATCTGACGGCACGAGCAGAACCAGCGCTTCCGGCCCGTCCTGTTTCTGCGCCAGCAGGGCGGCGATAGCGGCCGCGGGGGCAGTATTCCGGCCCACGGGTTCGAACGCCAGGGCGGCCGGTGTGATGCCGGCACTGGCGAGGCCGTCGCGGACGGGAGCCTCAATCGCTTGGCCTGCGATCACAAGCGGAGCGGTGAAGGCGATGCCCTCGCCCTGCCCGGCACAGCGTAGCAGCGTATCTTCAAACAGGGTGCGGTCCGACAGGAGCCGGTGGAAGGGTTTCGGCCTGTCCTTGCGGGAGAGCGGCCAGAGGCGCTCGCCGGACCCGCCGCAGAGAATGGCCGGACGAATATTGATCATTTCACGACCCGGAGTCTGGAATCGCCTTGGCGGCCGAGCACGCGATCGGTTTCAACGGCCGCGACCAGCAAATGATAGAGCGTCGAGGCGGTAATGGTTTTGACCGCCGGGTTTCCTGCCGCATCATAGGCGTCAATCCAGCACCCGGTCGGGGCGGGCTTGAGGAATTTGGTGAAGAGCTGATGCAGGGCATCCTGAGCGCTGCCCCAGCCACCCGAACGTCCGGTCTGGCCCTGAACCAGCGCCGCTTTCAGATGCTCGGTCTGCTGCCATGTCCGCGCAGAGCCGTCCAGCACCACACCATCATCGCGGACGGCGGAGACAATCAACCCCGAGACCGGTGAGCGGCCATAGGCTTTTGCAAAGGCATAGAGGCTGGAGACTTCCGGGCCGGTCTCATCGCCGGACAGGGCCGCATAGCGATCCAGCAGCCAGACCCATTCAAACTGGTGGCCCGGCTCGGTCTTGCGGCCCTCGGGCCCGGTCAGCGGCGACCAATCGGGGTTGAACACTTCGCGCAAGCCGCCGGAGGGAAAAAGCCAGTGATCGCGCATCAGGCGCAATATGTTTCCCGCGCGGGCGAGATGGCCCTGCCCGCCAAAGGCTTCGTGCAAAGCCAGGCTGGCCTCGAACATGTGCATGTGCGGATTCTGGCGACGCGGGAGGCGATCCGGTTCGGCTTCACGCCAACCGCCCGCCGTATGGCCCAGTGCCTCATCGATATAGCCGAGCGTATCGCGGGCCAGTGTTTTGACCTGTGCATCCCCCGTTAGGCGATAGACGTGAGACAGCGCAAGAAGCGCAAACGCCTGCTCGTAAAGATCACAGGTCCTGTCCGCGACACTGCCATCCAGATTGAGCCGCATCACCCAGCCACCGGCGCCGCCCGTCTGCCACGCCTTGTCGACCAGATAGTCAAAGCCCCTGAGCGCCAGTGCCTTGCCGTCAAACCAGCCGAGCTCGTGGGCATGCGCATAGACGTAAACCTGCCGGGCCTGAGACCGGACCCGGCGCACCGCGTCCAGATCGGGCGTGCCGTCGAGATTCAGCCGTTCGTGAAACCCGCCGCGCTCATCATCCCAGCCGGCGTCCGCCCAGACCGGCAGAGCGGCGTCCCGCATCCAGTCGCAAAAGCGCGCCGCAGTATCAATCAGTGTTTTTGGCGCTGTCATGCTCAATCCCGGACTTCCCGTTTCCGGAAATTTCTAGCGCAAATTGATGTGTGAAAGGTAAGCAGGCACGCATTATTGCCAAGACCGTCGGCACGCCTGACAGACAGGTAGGCGGGGCCGCGGCAATCGTGCTAGGGATCTGCTCAGGTTTTTTGGCCAAAAATCGGGACTTAGCCGACCACCATGATACTTCGTTCGCCTGATCTTGCCTTCTATCCGGTCGTGATTATCGCGGCCGCGCTGATGATTGGCGTGCCGCTGGCGATCAAGAGCGCCGATATAATCGGCGTGGAAGATGATATCCGCGCGAACGGAATTACCATCAGCGGCGAACGCCTGCAGTTTCTTGCCGCAGGACAGGGCGTCAGTTTCGAATTTCTGCGCGATGCCGATAACCGATTCTTTGCCCGCGTTACGGGCGAAGTCACGCGCGGGTCGCCGACTCTCACTCCGTCAGCAGGTGTGTTTGATGCCCTGCGCCCCTACGAGCTTGCCGCGATTTCAGGGTCTGATGTACGGGTGACCTATACCCTGCAGCCCTCGGCAGCGAACGGTGCAGCCCGGACGGATCTCGGGTTTTTTGAAGAAGGACTGGGGCAGTCCAGCTGGCGCGCTCAGACACTCGAGCCGGGGCTCAACAGCTACACAATTGACGTTGATATTCCCTACTGCGATCCGAGCTACGGGTTTGCCGGTGTCTGGCCGTCGGCCGAGAACGAGGCAAATAGTATCGACCTGTACGAAATCCGTATAGAAATGACGGCGGACGCCGATTGCACAGAATTGCCGGGTTGAGACGATGAAAATTCTGGTTACAGGCGCGGCAGGCTTTATCGGCTCTCACACATCGCATGCGCTGCTGACAAGCGGACATGAGGTGCTCGGCATTGATAATCTGAACGATTATTATGACCCGGCACTCAAGCGGGCACGGCTGGCCAATCTGTCGTGTCTGTCCGGGTTTGATTTTGAAAAGCTGGACATTGCCGAAGACGTCGCGCTTGGCGCGCTGACCGCGAAATACCAGCCTGATCGTATTATTCACCTGGCTGCACAGGCCGGGGTCCGGTATTCGCTCGAGAATCCCATGGCCTATGCGCGCTCCAACCTGCTTGGTCACCTCGCCGTACTGGAAGCGGTCCGGCACACGCCGAGCGTGAAACACCTCGTCTATGCCTCGTCCTCGTCCGTCTATGGCGAGCGCAATGATACGCCGTTCAGCGAAAACGATCCGGTCGAAAACCCGGTCTCGCTCTATGCTGCCACCAAGCGCGCCGACGAGCTGATGAGTGTGGCCTACTCGCGGCTTTACGGCCTGACCCAGACCGGGCTGCGCTTCTTCACCGTCTATGGCAGCTGGGGCCGTCCTGACATGGCCTACTGGCGGTTTACCGACGCCATCCTAAAGGGCGAACCGATCAGGGTCTTCAACAAGGGCGAGATGCAGCGCGATTTCACGTACATCGATGATGTCGTGCGCACCGCCGTGAAGATCACGGAAGACACGCCGAACGCGGCGCGCCACCGCATCTACAATATCGGCGGGTCCGATCCGCGTCCGCTGAAGGACTTCATTGCGGCCATCGAGGCGGCACTTGGGATGGAAGCGAAAAAGATCTATCTGCCCATGCAGAAGGGCGACGTGACCAAGACCAGCGCGGATGTTTCCGCGATCACGCGCGATTATAGTTATGCCGCCACTACATCCATCGAGGACGGCATCAGGATTTTCGTCGACTGGTACCGGGATTTCTACTCGGTCTGACCGGTTTCCAGCGGGCGGATATCCGGCGCCCGGCGCAAAAGAACCAGCGGCGACCAGGTCAATGAGCGGGCAATTCCCAGGCTCCCGACGGTTCGGGTCCGGGCGAGCTCGCGCCGTTCGCGCATGATCCAGCCCCAGCCCCCGACACCATCGAGAGTCGCTTTCCAGGTCGTGCGAAACCGTCTGTGCACAAAGCTCCGGACCAAGAAAGCCAGATTGATCAAGACATGCGCCGGCAACATGGCGATCAGCAGCAGCGGGGGTGTGTTTTTCAGGAAAGTCCAGATCCGGTTCCGCGTGCCGTGATAGATCACGAAAGGCGAGGTAGGCGCCGAACTGGCCGAACCGACATGATGAACGATCGAGCGGCGGCACTGCACGCCGAACCCGCCGCGCAAGCGGATCCGGTATCCGATGTCGACATCTTCCATGTAACAGAAAAAGCGTTCATCGAATCCGCCGACGGCATCAAACACCTCACGCCGGTAGATCGAAGCAGCCGCACACGGGCTGAAACAGCTACCAGTTTCCGGCACATTTTTGGCAGGTCGTTCGAAACCGCCCCTCCAAGCCACACCGATCGGCGAATAGGCATCGCCTGCGCCGTCGAGGCGGGACGGATCCGTTGCCATCAGCTGGGTCGACCCGGCCATACCGGCACCCGTTTCCACGATGCAGGCTAGGAGGCTTTCCAGCCAGTCCGTAGCCGGGGCCGCGTCCGGATTGAGCATCACGACAAACGGGGCCGAACCCTGGGCAGCGCCGATATTGGAGCCCCTGGCAAACCCGGTATTGCCCGACTGCGGCAGCACCGTGAAGCGATCATCGAGCGGGCCGAGCCGGTCGACATCTCCGTTCTCCGGGCTGTTGTCGACGAGGAAGACACGGAAATTTGGCACCGTCTGCGCCTGCAGGCCAACAACACAGGCCTTGAGGTAATCCGCGGAGCGGTAATTCACGATGATAATATCGGCGAGCGGCGTTTTTCCTTTCAGTTCTACCAATTAACGTCCACCTAAACTAAGGAAAAATAACAATCAGTCGGCGAGTGCAAGGAGGCTGAACCCAATGCCGGTATGTGGGCCCGTCGAGTTCGGAAGTAGTTATAGGCACCGGGGTGTAGGCATAAGTTCTCCCTATGCTAATTATCTTCCTTTATCATGTATAGTCCTGAACAGCCCCTAGATTTGTAGACGATGCTCTGAGACCCAAGTCTGGACCATTCCCGGTTAGAGTTTTCCGGCCTTTTCACGACGGCGGACTGGAGACGCCAGCGTGATTGATCAGCGCTATCGGGGGTTTGTTCCCGATGGCACTGTGTGGTCTTACCGTATTGTAGTCTCTAGGCCAACACTCCAGCTTTTCGCGGGCATCGGACAGGCTCATGAACCAGTGTGCCGACAGGCACTCAGCCCGCAGCCGGCTATTGAACGCTTCGATGAACGCATTATCCGTAGGCTTGCCGGGACTTGACAAGTCGAGCGTGACGCTATTCGCGTAGGCCCAGGGGTCGAGGTCTCGCGAGATGAACTCCGATCCCTGATCTACCCGGATCATCTTCGGATAACCCGTTTGGGCGCAGATCCGCTCCATGGTCTGAACGACGTCCTCACCGCGATAACTATAGCGGGCATCGATAGCAGGCACGTATCTCGACCACGTATCGACGACGGTCAGGATCCGGAACTTACGCCCGGTTGCGAGCTGATCATGCACGAAGTCCATCGCCCAGACTTCCAAAGGCGACACCGCCTTCTTGCGGTCGCGGATCAGCTTGGCTCTGACCTTCCGCTTCGGATTCTTGTTACGAAGTTGAAGGCCCATCTCGTTGTAAATACGTCGAACTTTCTTCTGGTTCACGAACCAGCCCTCCCGCCTCAACATGACGTGGACGCGCCGGTATCCATACTGCACGCGCGTCTCGCAGATGTCCTTGATGCGCTCTTTCAACGCGGCCTGATCGGGTCGCCGAGAACGGTAGTGGAAGGTGGACGTGTCGAGCAGCAAGTTCCTGCAAGCCCTCCGGATCGACACGCCCCATTCGCGAACCGCCTCTTTGACAAGCTCCCGCTTGCGACCAGGCCTTACAGCTTTCGTTTGAGAACGTCCTGCAGCATCTCCTTGTCGAGAGATAGATCAGCGACAATCCGTTTCAGCCGGGAATTCTCATCTTCCAGCTTCTTAAGCCGCCGCATCTCGGACGGCATCAGACCGCCATAGCGTTTCTTCCAATTAAAAAATGTCGCCTGACTGATACCCGCCTTCCGGCAAATTTCCGCAACCGGAATCCCAGCCTCACCCTGCTTGAGAATGAACGCCTTCTGCGCGTCCGTGAACTTCGATGCTCGCATCCTTCTGTCTCCACCCAGCCAGGTTCCAGACTACCGGAAACTCTAAACTGAAATGATCCAGTTTCCTGGGGGCAGAGCACAGAGCACGTCTCCGGAGGTCATCTGCTTCGGCTGGATGAAAGATGGGGGTCACGTCACTCACTCAATTTTGAAAGCATCGCGGCGGCGGATGTCACATCAACTGCATATTCTGCCGACATCGCGACTTTCCGATTATCCAATCCATAGTCACTCTCAGGATCGCCGAGAATGACGTTTGCATCTCTCAGAATGTGTTTCGCGCCGATTTGCGATTCTCCGGCTTCGGACTTCTTATGACCTTTTATTGTTGCGGATTGAAAATCGGCAATAAATACAATGTCTTTGCGCTGCATAATATAATCGACCATCTCATTATGCCACGGAGAAATAACCCAAACCGCACACGGCTTTTTTTGTGCGAGCATTGCCCTGATCAAAATAAAACTAACAATATCAACAAGTCGGTCGCGTAGATGTCTCCCATGGCGGCTTGCGATAAACACCGACGCCGCAACCAAGGACCAAAACAACACCGTCATGGCCGTTGGCAAAAACCGCGTGAAATATCCAAAAACGATAGCCGCAATGATAAGTTGGCTGCCAAAAATCAGGATTGCCAAAGCGCGGTTCCGTAAAACAACGGTGTTATCGGGAACATCGTTAAAGTGCGACCTTTCGGCGATCACAGAGGCAATATACCCTTCAGCCCGCAGTGCTTTTTCTATCCGAGACAATTGTGTATCGGCGGGATCAAAAAAGGGCGAAAAGATATAGACGAGGTTCATCGTAAAGAGCCGGTTCCGGGGTCGAGATCAAATATGAAGGGCTGCTAGAGAGGGGCGACAAAGGGAAGCGATTTCCGCAACTCCATAAGCGCGGAGATCATGTGAGAATCGGACAAGGAGGAGGCACGCACTATCCATCAACCGTCTCGCGATAACGTTCCACAACATCTTTTGCTCCGCCGAAAGCCTTAACGTGGCCCGCATCAAGCCAGAGAACACGGTCCGCCATCCGCTCAACAAGATCAAGATCGTGGCTTGCAAGAATCAAAGCACCCGCAGCATCAACGAGTTCTTGCATGCGAGAGCGCGCTTTTTTTTGAAAGGCGCGGTCACCGGCTCCGATCCACTCATCGACGATGAGAATATCGGGATTAAAGGCGGTAGCGATAGAAAAATTAAGGCGCATTGCCATGCCAGAAGAATACGTCCGAACCGGCATTTTTATAAAATCGCCCAACTCCGCGAAAGTCGCAATATCGCTGATGCGCCTTTTCGCCTCCCGCTTGGACAGACCTGCGATCATGCCTCTTAGCAATATATTGCGCTCACCTGTTGCCTCAATTCGCATCCCATGGGCGATATCGATGAGCGAAGATACCTGGCCTTCAATATTTATGGTTCCTTTAGTTGCCGGCAAAAGCCCGGCAATAACTTTTAGAAGCGTCGATTTTCCAGACCCATTACGGCCGATAATGCCCAGGCGCTGGCCTTCTTGCAGATCAAAATTAATGTTTGAAAGCGCTTCCACCCATCGATGCGACCGGTTGCGCTGCGCAAAAATGCCCGCACCTTCAGGGCTTATTGTTCCCGGCGTTTTTTCATAAACGCGAAAACGCACACAAAGATCTTTAACGCTAACCGAGCTCATCGCATCAATACCAGAACGCCATACGGTTGCGGAAGATCGCAAAAGTGAAGAAAGAAACGATGCCCAAACCAACGGTTATACCTGCTGAGACCAGCCAGCTCGTCAACGGAATGATATTGTCGACAAGCGGAGCGCGAACAATATCAATCAAATATGTAAAAGGGTTCCATACGAGGAAGCCAGCGATTGGCCCCACCTGATCAACGGTCCAGACCAAAGGCGTTAAAAAGAACAAAACGCGCATTGCGGTTTGCACAACCTGCACCACATCGCGGTATCGAAGGCAGATCACGCCGAGCAGCATATGCAAAAAAAGACCGTTTAGAACCAACAATAAAAGGGCAGGTGCCACAGACAGCGCTGCCCATCCCGGAACATGTCCGGTCACCACCAACACAACGCCCGCGACAACAGCGCTATACGCAAAGATAATTAAATCCCGGCTGATACTCTCAAAGAAATAGGTAGAATAGGGCAGCTGTACGCCTTTCACCCAAGTTTCTGAATTTATCAGGGAGGTAGAGCCGTCCACAACAAATGAGCTGATAATCTGCCAGATTAAAAACCCCACCGTAACGTAAGCTGCAAACCAGGCCATGGGGGCAGGGTTTAAAGCGCCGAAAATGAAAATTTTAGCCAGAATAAAGACAAGATAGGAAAGCGTCAGCCAGGCAAGGCCGAAAACGGTTCGGCGATATCTCTGACGAAGATCATCCTGCGCGAGTGACGTCCAAAGCTCATATCTCATAAAGCCGCGCACCACATCGATGCCAGCCGCTTGTAAAAGCTCGACTAAACCTGAGCGGTTTGAAGAGCGGGTGAATGGCAGCGTTATGTTCATTTCAATAAACTTGATCCTAGCGCGGAAAATGCCACCGAGAGCGAATATGGGCCCAGATTGCCGGTTATTCTAACCGGCACTGTTATAGTTTCTATAGCGTGTGTTTGTTCATTATGGCGATCGGGGCAAGGCACACTCGCAGATTTCTCAGCGCCAAAAAGAAAAACGCGAGGAATGCGGACATTCCTCGCGGGGGTCACTTTAAGAAAATGGACCTTTAGTTTTCACCCCTCAAGTCTCCAATAAAAGGCCTGAAGATCGCTACCTTCAAATTGGATGCAATAATTGTCAACGCGTTTTGCTCGCCGTGCTCAAACACTTGAGGCAGCATTTTCATCCAAAAGGCGGCGCAGCGTGGCACGCGAAGCTTCGCCTTCCCGTTCATGATCGAGCGCAAATCGCACGAAAGCTCGCAAATAGCCCTGTTTGCTCCCACAATCAAAACTCTCGCCCTCATACTCGAGCGCAAAAAAGTCTTGGGTTTTCATGAGCGTTGCCATCGCATCGGTGAGCTGAATTTCTCCACCTGACCCGCGGGGCTGGTTGCTAAGGAGATTGAATATCTCCGGCTGGAGTATATACCGTCCGGTGATCGAAAGGTTTGACGGCGCATCATCGATGCTCGGTTTTTCGACCATTCCAGCCATTTCGATAATGGCGCCGTCGCGCGATTTGGGCTCAATGATTCCATACATATTGACTTGATCGTGCGGTACCGGCTCAACGGCGATGATATTGCCACCGCGATCATTATAGGCGGCAATCATCTGGGTAAGACAGCTTGGTGTGGCTTTGACCAGAACATCAGGAAGTAGCACCGCAAACGGTTCATCGCCGATCACATCGCGCGCACACCATACAGCGTGGCCCAATCCCAAAGGCGATTGCTGTCGTACAAAACTCATAGAGCCGGCGATAGGCCTTTCGGCCTCCAATTGGTCTAGAATATCGTATTTTTTTTTCTCCCGCAGAGAGGCCTCAAGCTCGTATGCCCGATCAAAATGATCATCAATCGAGCTTTTGTTACGGCCCGTTACGAATACGATATGTTCGATTCCAGCTTCGAAGGCCTCGTTAACGACATATTGGATCGCAGGACGGTCAAATATCGGAAGCATTTCTTTGGGAACAGATTTAGTGGCAGGCAAGACGCGTGTTCCGAGCCCCGCAACAGGCAATACAGCTTTACGAACACAATTCATAAAAATCTCGCTTTGCGACTGGGTTAGGACTGCTTTCATAAGGCCCCGATCCAGGCAGAATCAACAAGAGTGCCCAGATTAAAACCTATTTACTCGGCAGACTGTCGTTCCTCTAATTTTAGTTTGATGTAAAAAAGCCCGTCTAGGAATTCTAGTGCTATACCATACGGGTTGTAATCTGCCGGTCTGTATTTGATCGGGCATCGGGAATGATTAGTAGATCTTTCTGTGCTCGATGTCCTTGAACATCACAGGAAAGGAATAATGGACAAAAGATACCCCGCTTAATTTAAACTGTGTTGGCGACCGAGTTGGCGATCAAGTCAACGACCGATTCGACCAAACCAATATCATCGCCTTCCGCCATGACGCGGATAAGCGGCTCTGTGCCCGAAGCCCGTACCAGCAAACGGCCTCGACCGTTCAGCCGCATCATGCCATTTTCAATCGCTTTCTGTACAGGAAGCGTGTTCAACGGCGAGGCATTGGAATAGCTGACATTCTTCAACACCTGCGGCGCACGTTCGAACAGATTACACAATTCGCTGATCGGCTTTTCGTGCCGAACGGTTGCCGCCAGTACTTGCAAGGCGGCGATCATACCGTCGCCCGTTGTAGCATGATCCGTCAGCACTATGTGGCCGGAAGGTTCCCCGCCTATATTGATGCCGTTCGAACGCATGCGTTCAACGACATAGCGGTCACCAACGGGCGCACGGTGAAGCGTCAATCCCAGATCATTGATGAAGCGCTCAAAGCCGAGGTTGGACATGACGGTACCGACCACCCCACCACCGCGGAGGGTGGATTGCTCCATCTGGTCCTTGACCACGCGGGCCATGATCTTGTCGCCATCAATAATCTGGCCGTTTTCATCAGCGAGGATCACCCGGTCGCCATCGCCATCCAGCGCGATTCCGATATCAGCACCGGCTTCGAGCACCTTTGCGGACAACGCCTCCGGCATGTTTGAGCCGCAATCCCTGTTGATGTTCAACCCGTTAGGGCTGGCACCGATCACGGTGATATCCGCGCCAAGTTCCCACAAAGTTTGCGGTGCAACCCGATAAGCTGCGCCATTGGCACAATCGATAACGATCTTGATGCCATCGAGGCATAATCCGCGCGGGAAAGACGCTTTGACGATTTCTGCATAGCGGCCCCTGGCGTCCGGAAAATGCCGCACCTGACCGATTGCGCCCGGTTGCACGAGCGTGGTATCGTCCAGCGCATCCATGATGGATTCAATTTCGAGCTCTGCTTCGTCCGGCAGCTTGAATCCGTCCGGTCCAAACAGCTTGATGCCATTATCCTCGAACCCGTTATGGGACGCGGTAATCATGACACCCAGATCGGCCCGCATGGAACGGGTCAGGATGCCGACGGCCGGGGTGGGGGCTGGCCCGATTCCGGACACGTCCATTCCGGCTGAGGTGAAACCGGCGGTAAGGGCTGCCTCAAGCATATAACAGGACAATCGCGTGTCTTTGCCGATCACCACCGTATGGCGGTGGCTGCCACGCCGGAAATACTGTCCGGCAGCGCGACCCATCTTCAACGCAACATCCGGCGTCATGGGAAAACTGTTTGCGCGGCCCCGTACGCCGTCGGTTCCGAAATACGTTTTCATAACACCCCCGGTACACATAAGAAAAAGCCTGAAGAATTCAGTATGCAATTGGCATGCAAACCATAGCCATTTCCATTTCTATCGTTTACATCGCTTGACGCGCGGCGTCTATTGCAGACGCACAAATTTCCGACCGGGACCGGGGTAGGCATATGTGCGATGACGTAACCCCCAGCTTTCCCCCAGCTGGGGGAAAGCTGGGGGTTAGGTCAAAAGCTGGGGGTCACGTCACTCCAGCTCAAATTCTTGCTTTTTTTTACAATAGAATTTAGAGATTTCTGGGGAAATTTATTTATGGATCAACCTTCGAACTCAATCGCTCGCACCTTGGCGCTTATATGCACCAAAGCTGCAAAGCCTGCTATGGAGGTTTATGGCGAGGACTTTACGCCCGGCCAAAAAGCAGACCGTTCCCCTGTTACCGAAGCCGACAGACGCGCCGAGATGGTCATCCTTGAGATGTTGAATCGGCTGTTTCCTGGAGTTCCGGTGATGGCCGAAGAACAAATGTCTAATGGCATTGGCTGTAACACCAGTGGGGACTTCTTCCTGGTCGATCCAATCGACGGAACAAAGGAATTCATAAAAAAAAATGGTGAGTTCACTATCAATATAGGTCTCATCCATGAAAGAAAACCGGTGGCAGGTTGTGTATATGCGCCGGCGCTAGGCCGTATTTATCTGGGCGGAGAAAGCGCCTTTGCTGCGGACTTGCCACCGGGAGCGCCTTTTGATCCATCAGTACTTACACCTATCGCCACGCGCGCGCCGCCGACTATGGGTCTGACAGCGGTTATGAGTCGGTCCCACTTCGATCCGGAGACGCAAGATTTTGTTGATACGCATAATATCATTGAAAAAATTAGCGTAGGATCATCGTTAAAATTCTGTTGGCTCGCGGAAGGCCGAGCTGATGTATATCCGCGCTTTGCGCCCACGATGGAATGGGACACCGCCGCCGGCCATGCCGTACTAAATGCAGCGGGTGGCTGTTTGGCGACACCGGAGGGCGGAAACTTTCTCTATGCAAAGGAGGAGTCCCGCTATCTCAACGGCCACTTCGTCGGCTGGGCTCGCCGCCCCGGCTAATAAGGTACGCGGTTTTTACATCAGCCAAGAAGGCCGCGCTTGACCAGTTCGCCAACCACTTGATCAGCGGCCTGTTCAGGGGTGATTTCATCGGTCTTAACCGTAATTTCCGCGCGCAGCGGCGTCTCGTAGGGACTGTCGATGCCCGTGAAATTTCTCAGCTCGCCCTTGCGCGCCTTTTCATAAAGCCCTTTCGGGTCACGCTGGGCACACACATCGAGCGGCGCATCCACAAATACCTCGATGAATTCGCTCTCGCCCACCAGCTCACGAACCATGCGGCGCTCGGAGCGGAAGGGGGAGATGAAGCTGCAGGTAACGATAATGCCCGCATCCACAAACAGACTCGCCACCTCACCAATCCGGCGAATATTTTCCACCCGATCAGCATCCTTGAAGCCCAGATCCTTGTTCAAACCAAAGCGAATATTGTCGCCGTCTAGCGAATAGGTATGCACCCCGGACGCCGCGAGCTTGGCTTCCACCAAGTTGGCCACTGTAGACTTGCCCGCACCGGATAAGCCGGTAAACCAGATGATGGCCGGCTTCTGGGCTTTCATCTCTGCGCGGTGCTGCTTGGTTACGTCCATGACGTGGCGATGAATGTCGGACGACTCGCGAAGCGATCCCTGGATCATGCCCGCACCCACTGTCTGGTTGGTGTAGCGGTCAATAATCACGAAGGAACCAGTTTCACGCAGCGCGTCATAGGGATCAAAAGCAATTGGACGGGCCGTGTTAAAATGGCAAACACCGATTTCATTGAGATCCAGCGACGAGCCGGACTCGGTTTTATAGGTATGGATGTCGACTTTGTGTTGGAGCTTGGTTACGGTCGCCGGTGAGATCTGAGCTCCCGCCTTGATGATATAGGAGCGCCCCTGAAGCAACGGCTCTTCGGACATCCACAGAACTTCGGCGGAAAACTGATTATCCAACGCTGGCCTAGCCTTAGCGTCTACCAGCATGTCACCGCGGGCAATGTCGATTTCGCGATCAAGGAGCACGGTCACCGCATCTCCGGCCACGGCTGTTTTCAGATCTTCGTCGGCAGTGACCAGACGGGAAACCAAGCCGGACTTGCCAGAGTGCGCAACAACGACTTCATCACCTACCGAGACCTCGCCCGCCGCAATCGTGCCGGAAAAGCCTCGGAAATCCAGGTTGGGGCGGTTGACCCACTGGACCGGCATGCGGAAAGGGAAGTCGGTTTCGCCCTCGGTCGCCGCATCTACGCTTTCCAAATGCTCTAGAAGCGTCGGACCGGAATACCAACGAGTATTATCAGAGCGCGAGAAAATGTTGTCGCCATGCCGCGCGGAAATCGGAATGGTGGTTAGCGTGTTGAACTCGAGGCCCCGGGTGTCGCTCATGTATTCGCGCGCAATCTCGGCAAAGCGCCGTTCGTCATACTCGGCGAGGTCCATTTTGTTTATGGCTAATACGATGTGACGTATGCCCATCATTTTGGCGATATAAGTGTGGCGGCGCGTTTGTGGAAGTATACCCTTACGCGCATCAATCAGGATGATGGCCAGGTCTGCGGTCGAAGCGCCAGTCGCCATATTGCGGGTGAATTGTTCGTGGCCCGGCGTATCGGCGACGATGAATTTGCGCTTTTCAGTGTTGAAGAAGCGATAAGCCACATCAATTGTGATGCCCTGCTCGCGTTCGGCTTCCAAGCCATCGAGCAATAACGCAAAATCTATTCCCTCGCCGGCGGTGCCGTACTTCTTCGACTCGTTTTCCAGGATCCGGATCTGGTCTTCGAACAAGAGCTTGGAATCAAAAAGCAGGCGACCTATTAGTGTCGATTTGCCGTCGTCCACCGAGCCACAGGTGATAAAGCGCAGAACGCCGCGGTCACCGGCTCGCGTGAGCCGGGCGATCATTTCGGCACGGGTTTCCGTTTTAGCCATTAGAAGTAACCTTCACGCTTTTTCTTCTCCATCGATCCGGCCTCATCAAAATCAATCAATCGGCCAGCCCGTTCTGACGACCGAGCGCCTAGCATTTCTAGGACAATGTCTTCGAGCGTCTCTGCGTCGCTATCGACGGCCCCTGTCAGCGGGTAGCAGCCCAGAGTACGGAAGCGGACTTTGCGCATTTCCGACTTTTCACCGTCAGCCAGAGGCATCCGATCATCATCCACCATGATGATGGTGCCATCCACTTCTACGCACGGACGGTAGTCGGCAAAATAGAGCGGCACAATCGGAATGCTCTCTTCTAGGATGTATTGCCAAATGTCGACTTCGGTCCAGTTCGATAACGGGAAAACGCGGATGCTCTCTCCGGGACGAATGCGGGTATTGAAGGTGCGCCACAGCTCAGGACGTTGATTGCGCGGATCCCATCCATGATTCTGGTCGCGAAAGGAGAAAATTCGCTCCTTCGCACGACTCTTCTCTTCATCGCGCCTGCCGCCGCCGAATGCAGCGTCATACTTGCCACCGTTGAGGGCTTGCAAAAGGCCGTCGGTTCGCATCACCTGAGTGTGAAGTGCGGATCCGTGAATGAAGGGATTGATCTCCAGCCCGCGCCCTTCTTCGTTAACATGAACAATCATCCTCAAGTCGAGCTTTTTAGCCAGCTCGTCACGAAACCTACCCATCTCTTTAAATTCCCACAGGGAGTCGATGTGCAAGAAAGGAAATGGTGGGCGGGATGGCCAGAACGCTTTCATCGCGAGGTGGAGCATCACGGTGGAGTCTTTACCGATCGAATAAAGCATTACTGGATTTTCAAACTCGGCAGCCACTTCCCGCATTATATGAACGGCATCTGCCTCCAACATCTTGAGATGAGGCGATAGCGGGCGCATTCGCTTCGGTCGCTCGTCGAACCGTGCAGCATATCGTGCAATGTCGCTTGTTGTGTTATTCATAACGTGATCCTTGCCGGAATAGACGTCCAGAAATTTTGTACTAAACGGGCTTGATGCGAATTGCAAAACCCCATTTTCTAGTCTGCTCTGCCCCCTAAGAATTGGATCGTTTGAAGTTGGAGTTTTCCGCTAGATTTCCCTGGGCTGGGAGAGGAGTGTTGACCCAGCCCCCTGATCCGGGCCGATCCGTTTCAGCCGGGAATTCTCATCTTCCAGCTCCTTAAGCCGCCGCATCTCGGACGGCATCAGACCGCCATAGCGTTTTTTCCAGTTAACAAATGTCGCCTGACTGATACCCGCCTTCCGGCAAATCTCGGCACCCGGAATCCCAGCCTCACCCTGCTTGATAATGAACGCCTTCTGCGCGTCCGTGAACTTCGATGCTCGCATCCCTCTGTCTCCGCCCAGCCAGGTTCCAGACTACCGGAAACTCTAAACTGAAACGATCCAGTTTCCTGGGTGCAGAGCATCCGAAACGCAAGCACGCCAGAAACGGGATGCTGTCGCCCGTCGAGTTCAAACGGCAGCAGAAAACAACTGCCGAGGGCGTCTAGAAAACTAGGGGCCATTCAATGTGCCTATCACCGCGCTGAATTAAAAAATACCCGACGAATGAGCTCACCCACTAGACCACGGCGGAGAATGCGGCGTGCGAATTTGTTCTGTCTCAAAACCACCCGTAATCCATGATGTAGGAACACTTGGAAAGGAGATAGGCGCAGTGACGGGCGGTCTGGCACATGGCGCATAGAAAGCTGTGCTGCCTGCATGAAGGCAAGGCGTTCGAAAAGGCCATCTTGACGGAAATGGCCTGAACGATCCGTCATCGGGTAAACATTGGTAAGATTAGCGAAAGCGCCGATGCTCCTACGCCGGTGATTTTTCTCTATTCTGTCGGCA
This sequence comes from Hyphobacterium sp. CCMP332, assembly GCF_014323565.1. Lineage (NCBI taxonomy): Bacteria > Pseudomonadati > Pseudomonadota > Alphaproteobacteria > Maricaulales > Maricaulaceae > Hyphobacterium > Hyphobacterium sp. CCMP332. Next base: position 37,511 of record NZ_CP058669.1, on the reverse strand, counting down.
TGGACGCGGTATTCGTAGAGAGGGCGAGTGATCATGCGGTAATCGATTTCCGCGCGCGCAAGCGCTGAAAGAACTGCATAATCCTCTTTACCCACTCCAAAAGTCTCCGGAAAACCGTTTATCCTTTCGAACGTACGACGCTCAATTGCGAATCCTGTATCGCCAACATGGTTCTGAAATAGACTCGACAATCCAGCGGGGCCGAAAAACGGAACAACTCTATGCGCTTGAGTTCCCTCAAATGAATCAAGAAATGAGAATACAGCTGCGCACCGAGTCTCGGCCTGGGTCCTCCGGATTGTGGCAATCGCGTCTGGTTTCAATCGGTTATCATCATCTAGGAAAAATATCCAGTCTGCGGACGACTCAGCGACGCCGTAGTTGCGAGCATGTCCGGGATAGAAATTCTCGGTACGAAAATAACGAAGTGGACAAGCTGCGAAGGCCTCGCAAATCTGGGCGTTCTCTCTCGCGTTGAGCGTCGAACTGCCATCATCAATGACGATAACTTCGTCCGGCTTCATGTCACTTTCCGCAACGGACGCCAGCGCTTCCATAAGCATTTTTGATCGATCATGAGTGGCGATCACGATAGCTATACGCTTCATTTTCGCGACGAGTACGGCGCGCGCCTTGCCTGCAGGCTTCGCAGCTGGGCCCGCCCAAGTCGTTTGAATGCTTGGATCATCAACCAATGGGGCGAGTTTAGAAGCGTAACTAGGTGCAAATTTGATTCCTGCGACCTTTGGACCAGGATCAATAATCGAAGGGCCAAGGCCGCCAATAACCGGAAAACCGCGTGAAGCGAGTGATGCAGCGATTGGCTCAAGCGCGCGCATCTCGCGCAAAGAAAGTATTTGTGCGGACTCAGCCTCGCAAAGCATTGATAGCGATTGAATGTCGGCGCAGCGCACCGAGACGGGATCGATGCCGATAGAATTCAGATTTCGTTTTAGATTGCGCATGTCAAATGGGGTTGTAAATGGCGTTTCAGCGATGATTACGCGTCGAGGCGCAGCTTCAGACAAAATTTCACAGGTGAGACGGATGTCGAGCAGGCCCTGATGCGGCACTAGTAAAATGGTCCCGTTTGCATCGCGGGCTACAGATGATATCTGCACTGCGGCTGCAACAGAGCGATTTAGCAATTTTTTTAGGGTTTCCGCGAGCAGCGGGTCAGGCGCTCTCACGGTCGCTGCGAGACGCATAGTCCGCATCTCCAAATCACACCTAAGTAAATCTTTAGGGCTCTCGGGAAATCGCCGAGCCTCAAGCTGCTCACACAATCCCGAAGTCCCGGCCAGAACGTCTATCGAAGGGCCCTCACCGCATGAGTAAGCCTCTGCAGCGAACACTCCCGCCCCTCCGGGGCCTGCCACGTAAAACTTGTCAGGTGGATTGCTCTGAGCCGCTAAAAGAAGAGACAATGCGAATTCCGCAAGATGGAGCGCCGGAGCTTCTGGGTGAAAACCCTTTGGCACAACAAGAATCCTCTGGCAGACAGACAATCCAAAAAAGGCGAATGCGCTACGCACCGGCTGAATGTTTGCACCCGGCGGTGTCCAAATTTCCAGCGATTCAGAATGTTTTTCTTCTGAAAGTGTAAGTGCAAAGCTTGCAAAGTCACTAAGAGTGAGATCCGCTGGATCTAGGGCAAACGCGGAATAAGGTGGACGGGGATATCCGGAAGTATAGGCCGTCACTCGGTGGATTGCTCAGATTTATCCAAACGCGCTAAACGAGGGTGGATGCCGCATTCTGTTCTATCGGCTCCGCCCCAGCGTCCAGCTCGCGAACTGTTAGTACTGTCGCTTACCCGTTCTGTGCACGGCGCGCAACCAATCGACAGGAAGCCTTGCTCGACCAGGGGGTGACGCGGCAGGTCCAAGGCGGTGAAAGCCTCATCAATCGCCTCATCGCTCCAATCAAACAGAGGACTGATTTTCAGACGCCCCTCTTCAAGGTCGACCAGTGGGATGTTCGCGCGAACGCCGCCATGCGCCCTGCGCAATCCGCTCAACACCACATCGAAATTCTTCAGGGCCGCTTGCAAGGGCAAGACCTTGCGCAGATGACAGCACCGATCGGGATTGGTGAAAAACAGAGTTTTATCGGGGTCTTCAGTTTCCACGGCAGGATCGGGATGCAATTCGTTGAGATTGTCGCTCATCCGCAGCCGCTCAAGCAGCTTGCGCTTATAGACCAGGGTGTCGCCGAACAGATGATCGGTGTTCAAAAACGTCACTGGTACATCAGGTATGGCGCGCGAACACATCTCCAATAGGACGGCAGATTGAGCCCCAAAAGAAGACAATATGGTCACACGACCCGGGCTGAGCGAACGGGCCAGCTTGAGAAATTCTAGCCGGTCCATGGTCTCACCGGCCTTTTGCAAGGGTGCAAGCAGGGATGGGGCATCGAACTGATCTGACGCCTGCAGCGCGCTGAGCGCGTCAGCAGCCTCTGCAGGAGCTGTGAAGCTGATCATCATCATTCTCTGCCCGCTCGGACCTGCGAGCCCCCCTCTACTGGGTCTTACTTAACCATTCCATTTGACGCGTGGCAAGATTTTGCTCTCATCAATCCGGTCTTTGTGTGACATAATGGTTTCAAGCATGCGCACCAGAACATCTTCTGTCATGAAGTTGGGCTTCAGACCCAGTTCAAGCAGGCCGGTGCTTTTAGCGTTGTAATAGTGATCTTCCAATTCCTTGCGTGGGTTTGGAATGGACTTGACCTTCACGTCCAGGCCAACGCGCTTGCCCGCCGCATGAACCCGATCGGCCAATTCATTGACCGAGAATTGCTCGGTGAACTGGTTGAAGATGCGAAGCTCACCTTTGTCGGCGGCATTGTTGGAGGCCAGGTCGACGCAGTTCAGCGTGTCTTTCAGGTTCAGATAGCCGCGGGTCTGTCCGCCCTTGCCATAAACCGTCAAAGGCACGCCGGCGATGGCTTGTACCAGGAAGCGGTTCACAACCGTGCCGAAGATATCGTCATAGTGGAAGTTCGGCATCAGGCACTCATTGGCCTCTGCCTCGGCAGTTTCCAGACCGTAAACCGGACCCTGCATCAGATCGGTCACGCGCAGGCCATACAGGCGCACATAGAACCATAACAGGTCGGTATCGAGCACTTTAGTAGTATGATAGAGGCTGCCCGCCTGACGAGGATAGAGGAATTTCTGTGAGCGACCCTTGTGCTCCACATCAATCCAGCCTTCTTCGATATCGATATTGGGCGTTCCGTATTCACCCATGGTGCCGAGCTTGACCAGGTGGGCATCGGGGCAGTGGTTGAGCATGCCCCAGATCACGTTGAAAGTGACGCCCAGATTGTTTTTCATCGTCATCTCAGCCTCATCAAGGCCGCGCATGGAATAAGGCGCTGAAGGCTGCTCTGCATAGTGAACAACCACATCAGGCTTGTGCTTGGCAAACAGATTGTCACACCAGCGCAGATCGGCCAAATCGCCAATCTCAACATCGATGGACTTGCCGTGCTCAGCTTTGAACAGCTTGGCCCGGTCATCGAGGTTTGGTGTCTCGAACAATGGCTCGGATGAAGTCTGTTGAGCGATCAGGCGCCGCAGATAGTTATCAACAGCGATAACCTCATGACCTTGCGCCGCGAAATGCATCGCTGTTGGCCAACCCAGATAGCCATCGGCCCCAAGAATTAGAATACGCATCGAATTTGCCCCGTAATTTCGTTTCAGCTTTGCCGATATGGCTTTGATTTGGTGTGTGATTAAGTGATCAAGCCCGCTTCACGCACGAGGGCTAAGGAGGCCTCGTTATCAAGCTTTGCCCGCTTGGAACTGTCATAGACTTCAGTCGAAGGCTCCCCGCGCTCCTTGTAAGTCGTGAAATCAAAGTCTTCATAGATGACTTTGAAGCCCGGCAGCACAACGATGAAATCGTCGATTTCATAAGAGCGATTGACCTCTTCACTCGTGGTCAGCTCTTCAAACAGTTTTTCACCCGGACGCAGGCCAATGACATGGATGTCTACCTCTTTGCGGTCAAACCCGTCTTGCTTGGCGTAGTAATCCACCAGAGCTTCGGCAAAGTCCTTGATACAGACAACCGGCATCTTGGTGACGAAGACTTCGCCGCCGACCATCAGAGCCAAAGAGTTCAGCACCAGACGCACGGACTCATCGAGTGTCATCATGAAGCGGGTCATGTCAGGATGAGTGAGGGTAATGGGTTGGCGTTTCTTGATCTGGTCGCGGAAGATCGGGAAAACAGACCCGCGTGAACCGATCACATTGCCAAACCGTGTCGAAGCGAATTTCGTGCGGTTATTGGAGCTGTCGAGATTGGCGGCCGTGATCAGGCGCTCACCCATCAGCTTGGACGTCCCCATGACATTGGTCGGGTTCACCGCCTTGTCGGAGGATGTGAACAGAACTTTTTTCACATTGGCGCGACGGGCCGCATCGATCACTGATTGGGTGCCGGTGATGTTATTGCGAACAGCAGAGACGGGAGATTGCTCACACAAGGGCACATGCTTGAAAGCCGCTGCATGGATGACGTAATCGACACCGATCAAACGACGATAAAGGTGAGAGGTGTCACTGATATCCAGAAGGAAGGACACCAGACGGTTGTCCTTGGCATAATCAGTGCCTAGGAAGAAAAGTTCACTTTCATTGTTATCAATCGCGATGACGCGCTCGACGTCATATTTCAGCAATTGATCGACCAGGGCGCGACCCACGGTGCCAACGGCTCCAGTCACACAGACTGTACGGCCTTTGAAAAATTCTTTGTGCGTCACGGCCCCTTACTCCCAAACTGAAAAGTCGTGCTTGGCTACTGCAAAGCGGTATGACAGTCCAGTGCTGGTTTGGAGTGTCAGAGAATTGTTACCAGTTGGCACTTTTCACATGTCAGCCGCCGGCCTCTACCGGAGAGTAAGCGTCCACGGGAAAACTCAGCTCCCTGAGCATTTGAAGGTGAGAGGCGAGGAGGTCTGTCAGGCTCGTGATCAGGGGGGCTTTCAAAGAGCACTCAGAATTTTGTGCAAAGGCGGTTTCAATCAGAGTCAGCCAGTTTTTCTCAAACCGGAGACGCGTGAGGTGAGCGCGGGCAAACCGTGTCGCCGCACGTGAGAGTGAGTCCAACTCAGCTGTGTCCGTTGCCAAAGCCTTTAAGTCCGTAGCCAGAGCATCGGGGCTCATCGTGCGCACCAGCCGCCCTGCCTTCGAGCGTTGAAGGATTTGACGGGTTCCCTCACAGTCCTGAAATCCGATAACGGGTACGCCATTGGAAAATGCTTCCACAATGACATTCGGCAGGCCCTCTTCTTTTGACGGCAGGCACAATAAGCGGGCCTGATCAAACAGGGCGGGCAGATCCTCAACTTCGGCTTCCATATAGATGGCTTCACCGCCCGGCTGTCCCTGTAGCGCGTTTAGCGCGTCAGGCTGGGCGTTGTGACCATGAAATTGCAACATCCATCCCTTTTTCCACAGCCCAGATTGCAGGAAAGCTTCAGCTGCCATGAGCCCGTTCTTGTTTGGGTTCTTCAAAGCCCCCAGAGCAAGGATGCGCTTGGGACGGCTTTGCATGTCGGGCGTGCTACGCAGCACAGGCTCCAGCCCATTAAAGAAGGCGTGCGCATACGGCCTCAAAGGTTTGATCAGGGATTTCAGGTAGTCAGGCTGGGTCAGTCGGATGCCATGACAGTGAGCCAGCAGGCTTTGCCTCAGCCAAAAGGCCTGCTTTAGGGTGAAGCCCTGTAAATGCCGGTGATGGCGCTCCCAGATGAGGCGGACCATGCGCAGGGGGTTTGTGCATTCCTGCATGATCAAGGGTGCCCCAAGCCAGCGGGCTATCAGATGGCACTCGGCATGTAATCCACCCATGACAAAGGCAATCAGGCCATCAAATTGGCCCTTGTATGGCTGCCAGTTCTCAGCGTCCTCAAAGGCCACGGGCTGAATGTGTACAGTCTCAGACAGTATATAGGGAGGAGCCGAAGTGTCTGCGGGTTGGCAGAACACGGTGACTTCATGGTCCTCCTTGGCAAGCAGGCAGGCCAGCCGGGCCGCGACTTTTTCTGCTCCCCCCTGCGCATGGAGGAAGTCGGGAATGGCAAGCGCCAGCTTCACGTCTCTATGCTTTTGAACATGTCGCTCAGCTGATTGGCGATATGCTCTCTCAGCTCCGCCTGTGTGGTTTCAAGCTGGCGTCCCAGCTGCTGGTTTCGCGCCTCGCTCTGTTTCAGAGCGCGGGTGAGTTCCTGGCCTGCCTTACGCTGCTTGTCAAAACGCAAGGCGAGATCGTCATAGCGTATGCGCAGATTGGACAGTCGCTCTTCCAAGTCTTCGCTCACTGCCAGACGGGCTTCAAGATATGAGATCTGCTCTTCAGCCTCCTGAAGGGACTGAAGCAGCTCGGCCTTGGTGGCCTTTATCTTAGATGCCGATGCCATGGACACAGCTTATCACCTTGTCATGCTGAGCGATAAGCCAAAATGACCGCAGGGCTCTTTCCGGCAGTTAACCCGAAAAGCTCTCTGAGAAGCGGATCATGTCACAGGGGGCATTGAAGGACTTGGCCATCTTACGGAACTCATGATTGGGGATGGAGAGGATTTTACGACCCAGATCCCAATTGCGCTGCTTCATCGCCTGTGCGAGAGGCGCAATCTGGCCTTTGTTTTTTTGGTGATAGAAGGAGAAAATCGTCTCCTCACCCATGCGATCCAGAAGCCCGGCAAGGCTCTCAAGGTCTTCCCGATTATTGTCTTCCAGCTTCCAACGCATGAAGAAGCCGAACGCGCCCTGAAGCAGCGCATAATCCTTGATCGGAGCAAATTCCTGCCAGCCCTGTTCCTGATAGTGGCTGTCCAGATTGTTGAAGAGCTCAAACAGGCCTTTCCAGCGTCCGGGGGAACGCGTGCGTGACCAGCTGTCTTCAAAGGCCTGATAGGTGGCAACCGGAACGGCCAGCTGGGTAAAGCTGAAACCGGAGAACATCATGCGCAGCCACAGCTCGATATCCTGCATGTAGAGCCCTTCGGTGAAGGGCCAGTCCTGCAAGAAGTCACGGCGATAGACCTTATTGCAGGAAGAAAAATGCGTGCAGTAGTGCAGAGCGAGATCTTGCTCATTGCGGAAATTGATCTCCGCCTCGTCGCGCATGAAGGCCCGATCGACCGCGACACCATTGGGACCAGAGCGTTCAAAACACCCTCCCGTGACCTCATTGCCGCCAAGCTGAGCCTCTTCAAGGATCATGTGCAGACCCTCGGCTTTCACCAGATCATCAGCATCATGGAAGAAGACATGCTCTGACTGAGCCGCTCTGAAGCCGGTATTGCGCGCGCCGCTCAGTCCACGGTTTTCCTGATGGATCAGGTTTACGCGGGGATCATCGACCAGCTCGCCCATCGCTTCCACAGATTTGTCGGTAGACCCGTCATTGACCACGATCACTTCGCAATCAGGACCAAATTCCAGGGCTGATTCCAGGCAGGCATGGATGTGGGGCTCTTTGTTGAAGAGCGGAATAATGATGCTGAGCTGAGTCATGCCTGAACCACCGGATGGCTTTTCAGCCAGGTATAGGTGGTGCGCAGACCGTCCTTGAACTCGGTCGCGTCATTCCAGCCCAAAGTATTACGCACATGGCTTGTGTCAGCGAAATTCTTCTCGATATCCGCTGTGCGTCCGGGCTTGAACTCGATTCGGGCCGGACGACCGCTTTCTTCCTGATGAATTTCACACAGGGTTTCTGCTAGCTGAAGAATGGTGGTCTCGCGGCCCGGAGCCAGCTGATAAAGTTCACGATGACCAGGCGTATTGGACGCCATGCCCATGATCAGAGCCCGGCACAAATCTCCGACATAGATAAAGTCGCGTGTCTGCTCGCCCGTGCCTTCAACGAAGACGACATCATTTTGCAGCAGCGCCCGGCTCATTGCGGCGACCACGGAGGATTTCTTGTGGCTGCCAGGCCCATAAACATTGCCGAAACGGAAGACGGTGGAACCCAGACCGTAGGAATTGGCAAAGGCCGAGCAATAGCCTTCAATCGCCAGCTTGCTGGCTCCGTAAGGGGAAAGCGGGCGACATACAGACTTCTCAGTGACCGGGACTTCGGCATTGCCCAAGGGGGCGTTACTGGAAGCAACCACCACACCGGCTTTGTGCTTTACCGCGTAATTGAGCGCATTAAACGTACCGACAATATTAGCTTGAAGGTCCTGAAGCGGATTATCCAGAGAGGGCCCAACCCCGGTATTTCCAGCCAGATGGTAAATCTCAGTTACCGGACGCAAATCATCCGGCAGCGGATTGGCGATATCGTGATTGATCCAGTCGACACGCGCCGCCAGAGCTTCACCGGCCTCGCTGTTAAGATCCTCCAGGCTACCAACCAGCTCGTTATCAATGACCAGGAAGCGGCTGTCATAGCCTTCTGCATCCAGTGTCTTGATCAACTGGATCCCGATATATCCCAGCCCGCCCGTGATACATACTGCGCGTGTTGCCTGTGTCATGCCAATCCTGCCCCTTAGTATTGATAGATGTCATGCAGGCGTTTGCGTACCGATGACGCAAGTCGTTCCTGGCTCATGACTTCATCCACATAGCGTTTCGCCGCGTGAGATAACGCAAGCTGCTTGTCCTTGTCACCCAGTAAGTTTTGTAAAACTTCAGAATAACGGTCAGCAGAATAGCTGACCTGGATAAAGGGTCGATATTTTTCGATTTTTGGCATCTCAATCTGGCGAGAGACAATGCTGGGCACGCCCACCGCCAAAGCCTCCAGAAGGGCTTGAGGCATGGCATCGGACTTAGACGGGAGCAAGAACACATCTGATTGACGCAGCTCGGACTCAATGGCGGCGCCGTCGAGATACTTCGTCCAGCGGAAATTTTTATAATCAGGCAGGGGGTGGGAAATCTGATGGTCCCCGATCCAGACAAAGTCCCACCCAGGGTGCTGGCGCGCCAGCTTAAAGATGAGGTCAGGTGATTTTTCCGCCGACATGCGTCCGATCGTGATTACCCGGGGCCGGGCATTGCCTGTTGGCGCCCAGCTTTGTTCCGGGATATGGATGCCGCGCGGGCCGACAAATATATTGCTCTTGAAGGGCAGGGTGAACTTTATCCGCTCAGCTTCGGCGTCCGACATGACCCAAATACCATCTGCTGCGGAGAGCATGCGCTGACGATTATACCACCAGAAAAGCCGGCTCTTCCAGTTGTCTGTGTTTGCATCCCGTCGCAGCCTGCGAACCGCAAAATCATTGCCGGAGACACGGAGCACAAAAGGCACTTTGAGTTTTCTGGCCAGCCTTTGCAAAACCCATCCGCAGGCGCGCTCTCCTCCCATCACATTGAACAGCCCATCAACGGGGTGATCTTCCAGCTCAGTAGACAGGGCGTTGAGTATTTGACTTAGATTTCCATAGCTGGCAGATACGCTAACAAGATTAATCTGCATCTGTTCGGCGCGGCGAAGAATGTCATCAGGGACATTTACCCCCAGCCAGATCACATTACCGGGGACTTGCTCGCGAATGTCTTGAAGTATTTTATCGAGAAGCACATCCCAGATTTTCACCGCGTGAACGGCAATTAGACAAGCGTATGTTTTCTCAGAATTCGAAAGATCAGACATGCTAGCTCAGGCTATCACTTTTTCTTGGAGAGTTTCCATTGAAGACCTGCGCCAGGAAATTTCCCGGTATAGCCTGTCGTTTGCGTGGTGGTTTATCGACCCCGTCGCGTACTGCGTTATTTTTTGGTTACTCCGTTCAGTTGTTCTCAGTCGGCTGGAAACCAATGCGGTTCCGTTTCTGCTTGTGGGTCTTTTGTGGTGGCGTTTGTTCTCTTCCATTGTGATGGAAGTTTCTCAAGCGACAAACAGGCATGCGCAGCTGGCACGCAGATTGAACGTTCCCCTCTTGAGCCTGTCAATAGCTCCCCTGATTTCCAATTCGCTCAAGTTCGCTATCTCTTTGATAATTATAATACCACTCTGGATTTACTTTTATGAAGTACCGATTGTTAATCTTCTGCATATGGCCATTCTGTTTATCACGACCTTGATGATGTCCTGGACCCTAGGGGCAGCCATCATGCTCCTGGCGCCGGTTTTTCCCGATGTGCGTCTGGTGATGACACATATCCTGCGCGCGATTTTCATGCTCTCAGGTATTTTCTATTCCATCGCTAATATCGAAATCGCCTATCGCAGCATTCTTGCGCTGATTCCGTCCACCGCGATCATTGATCATATTCGCCATACTCTGTTGGGAACGACCCTCTCTATTGAAGGGATCGGTCCCAGCATCTGGGTTCTGTTCCTGGCCTCTGCAGCGGTTATGATTATCGGCATGTTAGCTGTGCGCGCCTCGCAGCAACGATTGCTCAAGCTTTATCTGTAGGAGACAAGCGTATGATCCATGCAGAGGAAATGACGCTTTGCATGCCTACGGGTCGGGGGCTGCGCCGGGTTCTGGGTCCGCCGAGAACGATTCTCGATCGACTTTCCTTCCGCATTGCGGATGGGGAATGCGTTGGCGTTATCGGCCCTAACGGAAGTGGTAAATCTACGCTGTTGCGGGTCATCGCGGGCATTCTGCGCCCTGATGGCGGTAAGCTGGACAACGATGCCAGTGATGATGTTTCGATCCTGGCACCAGGAGCGGCCTTTGATGCACGCTCGACCGGACGTGAGAATTTGTTCCGCTCGGCTGTTTTTCAGGGAAAAACTTTCACTGAGGCGCGCAAGGTTCAGGACTCCATAATCGATTTTTCCGAGATTGGCGATTATATTGACGAACCGGTTGCGACGTACTCATCGGGGATGAAAGCCCGACTGGGCTTTGCCATGGCCATTCATCTACCGACCAAGGTGCTTTGCATTGATGAATCCCTGTCGGCCGGTGATATGCGCTTCCGGAAAAAGGCGGCGGATGCTATTGCCCGTCTTATCGGAGATGGCCGTACCGCGATTATTGTCTCCCACAATGAAAACACGATCTGTGATTTGTGCAATCGCGTCCTTGTCCTTAATCAGGGCCGTCTCGTCTATGAAGGTGAACCCAAGGAAGGTTTCCGGGTCTACAAGACACTGAAAGCCACAGCGCCGCGACTTAATCAGGCCAATCCGAATGTGGCTCTGCCCGGGCGCGAACAGACCTTTTAAAGAGTTTCGCTCTCGCAGCAAACTCGTGCTTGCATTCTGCACGTCCTCAGGCAATAAAACGCCAAATTCCACCCATGAATGGAGATAAAAATGGCTACCACACCTAAAACCCGTCAAGCTGCAAGCGGCATCAAAGGGCATTCTGATCAGGTAAATGCGATCCAGGAACAGCTGGAGAAAGCATCCCTTCGTGCTGAACTGGCTGAAGCCAAGCAGCGTCTGGCTGAAGCTCAGCTGGCCGAAATGAAAGCGCGCCAGGACCTGGAACTTGCCCGCAAGTCCATGTAATTGCCGATAAGCCCCGCCTTGCGGGTCAGGAGACGTAATCGCCGATGGCGAATATTGCCCTCTTCACGCTCGGCGATCCAACAAAGGAAGGCGGGGTCCAGATCTCGACGGCCAGGCTGGCAAATTTTCTTGCCGAGACTGGCCATCGGGTTACCTACTGGACGCATTTCAACATAGCCAAGGACGAGTTCGCCCAGGAACTCGATATTGATGTAGACGTCATCAATTATCGCTTGATAGATACACCGCCAGCCCGGCAGAAAATCCAGGACCTGGCTGACGAATACGCCATCAACATTGCGATCATAATTAATAGCTCGCAGGCCGCAGGACTGGTTGTCTCGGCGCTTAAGCCCATGGGTATTCCAACCGTTATTTCAGAACGTGGCGGTCCGGAAATAATCAAACGTCTGAACTGGCAAACGGATCGTCAGCGCGAGTTTGTTCATCGTCTCGCAACCCATTCTCACGTCTTGATGCCGAGCTATCGGAAAAGTTTCCCTGAGGCTGATCGCGAGAATATTACGGTGATCCCCAGTGCGGTTGAGTATGATCAGCAACCGCCACTGTTGAACAAGAAGCAGAAAGTGGTGCTTTATGTCGGGCGTTTTTCTGCGGAGAAGGGTGTGGATGTCCTGATCGAGGGGTTTTCCCGCTCCGGAATTCATAAACAGGGCTGGAAGCTGTATCTGGTTGGCCATGGCCCGGACGAGGCCAAGCTGGCAGCACAGGCAAAGACCCTGGACGGAACTGAGGCGATCCGCTTCATGGGGTCCAAAACGCCTGAGCAGGTCAATGAATATTATCGGCTCGTGCCCATCTTCGTGCTCCCGTCCTATAGTGAGGGGTGTCCATTGGCGCTGCGGGAAGCTTTGGGCTCAGGCTGCGCGTCTATTGGCTTTTCTGATTGCAGCGGCACGAATGAAATCATTATCGACAAGTTCAATGGCCGCTTGGTGGAGCCGGGTGAGGATCGTGCGGGCGCTCTTGCCGATACCCTTCAAGAAATAATCCAAGACCCCACACAGATCCGCTATATGCGGATCAACGGGCTGTCAGCGAAGAACCAGTACGATATCTCTGTTGTCCATGGCAAATGGTCTGAACTTATTGAAAAAGTGTTGGAAAAGCAGTCATCTGATAAACGCGAAAAGGGTGCACGCTGGCGCTTCCCTCTGTCGTATGCCTATTGGAAACGTACTCAGATTACCCGTGAGATGCTCAGCTTCTCAATTCGGGATCGCTTCAGGGCTCTGATGATGGGCCCATCCAAAGCTCTGCTCTATCGTAAGCTCTTCGGCACGGCGCTGTTTAGTTTCCGGGTGTATCGTGATCAGCATGAGGAATCCCGACGGGATTGTCTGCTGGATTTCATTCTCTCAGGTCGCCGCTACCAGGTGGAGCCCTGGCTGCGAGGTTTGCCTGGACTGGAAGGTCCGGTCACCGGGGCTGAAATGGGCGCGCTTATTGACCAGTATCGCAGCGATGAAGACCCTGAGAGCCTGATTGCCCTGCTTCCTCCGGGACGACGGGCCATGCTGAAAGAGGAACTGGCCTGGCTGGAAACGGGTCTGGACAAGCCGACTTGGTCGCTTCTGGTTTCATCCTTCATCGACCGGATGATCGGGCCGCGATGGGCCCGCCGCGCTCTACGCTGAGTCGGGATCTGGCCAGCTCAGTGCCTGGTTGTCTTCCTTCAGGTGATCGGGAAGTGGTTCGAACCGAGCGGGATTGCCCTTGGCGAGCATGTCCGGCGGGACATCTTTAACCACCACACTGCCCGCGGCGACAAAGCTGCCTTTGCCGATCATGATGCCCGGCAGGAGTACGCTGCCTGCACCTATGGTAACACCGTCTTCCAAGTGCGGACCTTCAGGGCGATAGCGATCGCGCTGTTTCAGCGGCAGGCGGTCATTGGTCATCATAACGCCGGGGCCGATGAAGACACGCGAGCCGATACGGGTATGAGACCCCAGCACACATTGAGAGGCGATCTTGACCCGGTTGCCAATCTCGATATGGCCCTCAAGCACACAGGACGTGCCGATGGAGACGTGCGCGCCCGCCTGCAGCGGTCCGCGCAAAGTTACATGATGACCGGTCTGGAAATGTGCTCCCAGATCCAGTCCGCAATAGAGCACGCTCCCAGCGCGCAAGTGTGCTTGCTCGCCCAGCCGGATGCCGCCTTCGAGAAGCTCGGTGGCCTCTTCCAGGCGCATGTCCTGATCAAGATAGAGGTACTGCATTGCAATCCCTTCGTGTTCTGGTGAGGCATCACACCATCCCACAGAGGTACAAGTTGAACAAATCTGGATGAGAATGCTTAGTCCGGTTCAACCTGACTGGCAGGCTTCATAAGGCGCAGGCTCGAACCGTCCCTCACTAAATACGCGCATATCAGACAGGACAGCTGCGGCATTGCCTCTTAGCCGTCCTGTTTGCTGAGGCGATCCATTTCCATCCGTGGCATTAAAGGCAAGGAGGATATGGTCTGTCTCTGGACGGGTATTGATGATAATGCGGTATTCATTCCAGCCTTCGCCATTCTGTGTGCTTGCGGGTGGTAAAACCTGAGCCGATGAATGGGCTTGTCTCACAATGCTGTTCACTCCCATGTGCGCGACCGAGGCATCCACAGAGACGAAGATATCATCTTCAGCATAGACCGTCTGGCCGTCCACACCGCTTTCCTGAGTAACACTTGCCGTTGCAAGCCAGACATTGGTCAGAATTTCGTACTCCGTGCCTGGGGTGATCGCGAAACACCGTTCAATCCGCCACCAGCCGCTGGACAATTCTCCTGACCGGAACTCATAAGTGCCAAAACCTTCAATGCGTCCCTGCGGGGTTTCGATCATTTGTGATGTGGGAGCAAGGAATTGATCCGGCTGAACCAGCTGCCAGCCTGTTTGAGAATCGAATTCTGTGAGTAGATCACGATGTGTGCCCTCAAACTCCTGTATCCGGGATACTTGGGCAGGGACAGACCGTAATTGGGTGAACTCGGACAATTGCCCAAGCAGCCGCGGGGCCACAAATCGAGAGCCCTCTTGAGAAAGGTGACCCATGTCAGAGTAGTATATTGTGCCATTTCTGAACTGGTAGCAGGCATCGTCAAAACAGGATAGACGGGTGATGTCGAGATAGTCAAAACCGGGAATGTCCTGAACACGCGCGCGTAAATGCTGGATGAGGGGGGTGTAGTTAATGTCATCAAATTCACGTCGGAAGTTTCTCTCACACGGCGTGCCTAAAATGCTGGGACGAGACAGACAATTCGCAATCGGAGACCTGCCATTGAAGGCCAGTTCACTGGACATGACCAAGACTTGCCCGGCATTAGAAAATTCCTGTGTCAAGGCGCTGATATAGGACTCTGCGAATTCTTCAGGGGTAAGGTCATGAGGTCGGCCATTGCGGTCAACAGCCGTGCGTGGATAGCCATCCCAATTCAGTGTGATGACCAAGGGCAGACCTGTGGCTCGCTGAGTTTCGGCTGCGAGTTCACGCGCCTGATCACAGCCGGTGAATGGATTGCCGGAAATTATGCGTGTGTAATCAAGGAGGAAAGAACAGCCGTCACGGAAAATCGCCAAAGCTGACATCTGCCTTTCTGCCAGAACTTCATCAAGTCCTGTGGCAAAATGTCGGGCGATACTATCCCCAACCAAGATGAATTGTGGTTCGTAGTCAGGATTGCCCAACCGGACGACGGCCCCTACCGGATATCCTACGCCCCCGTAATGGGATCTGTGATAATCCCCGGCATCGGCGAGGAAGACACGCTGCTCGTCATTCAGGCGCTGTGGCAGGCCCTGTGTGAGGGTGATCGCCAGAATGCAGGCAACAGGCAGCAGCGCCAGCGGGGATGTCAGGGCCAGATAGTGGGGCCCTTTGGCTTTAAAACCAAAGCGGAAAGGATTTTCCACCAACCGGTTCAGGGCCAGAGCCAGAGGTATGTTCAAGGTGGCCAGTCCTGCCAGAACCCAGGGACTGAACTCAGTGGCGAAATGATGGGTCACAATCACAAACAGCGGCCAGTGGACCAGATAGATTGAATAGGAAATCTTGCCGATGAAAATCATCACCGGATTATCGTAGAGTTTGCGTGCCTGACCCTTGTCAGTCATCAAGATCAGCACACCCGTTGCGATCATGACAGGAACGGTCAACAGGCCCGGGAAGGGGGAGTTGTCCGAGTAGGCAAACGCCAGATAAACCAGCAACACGCTCGCGCTGACAGTCGCCAGGGCATTTACCCATTCCGGAATACGGCTGACAAGCGCTCTGAGACTTTCCCATCGTAAGGCTATCAAGCCACCGAAGGCGATCTCGCCAATTCGGGCCGCGGTGTGGAAATAGGCCAGATTGCGATCGCCAGTGCGTGCCAGATACTCACCATAAGCCGTGCTGAGAACGACAATGATCACAAGGCTGATAAAGATGGCGCGGGTCTTGCCAAGCCGGAAAGCCAGCAGCAGAGCCAGAGGCGCGAGGATGTAGAACTGCTCCTCAATAGACAGCGACCAGTAATGGATGAAGGGATCGAGAGTGTCGGCTTCGGCGAAATAATCAGAGTCCTGTTGAATGTAGCGAAAGTTCGCAATCGATAAAATGCCGTAGACCGCGCTGACAGCAAACCGGATCAGGTCTTGCGGGGAGTAGATAAGAATGCCGAAAATCAGCACCAGGCTGGCGACCGTCAACAGGGCAGGAAACAGCCTGCGATAGCGCTTCATGTAGAAGCTGCGCATGGAGAAGTTGCCATTATTAAGCTGGCTATTGATGTGGCCGATGATCAGGAAGCCGGAGATGACGAAAAAGACGTCAACTCCGATGAAGCCTCCGCTCATATTCAAAAGGCCATAGTGGAACAGCACCACTAACCCGACGGCCAGTGTACGCAGTCCATCAATGTGCGCGAAATAGTTTTGCTTCTGCACGCAGACCCCCATGGCAATGGGCGCGTTTCTAGCCCTCAAAGCAGTTGCAATCAATGGGCTTCATGGGGACGGCAGGCGCTCGGCAGTTTAGGGCGAGTCTGGAATGCACTGATCAGAGCTAACCGGTAGGAATACACCCTCACTCTCCACTCGGAAATCTGAGACTAGAGCTGCGACATTGCCTCTGAGCAGTCCTGTGCGGTGCGCGTCCCTATTACCATCCGTGGCATTAAAGGCAAGGAGGATATGACTGGCTTGGGGGCCGGTATTCATATGCACGCGGTATTCATTGTCCTAGACCTTTGGCGAGGCTGTGTCATAGAATGTCATCAAACGTGATTTGAAACCATGCTGTCACACTTTAATTGGACAATACTAAGTTGATTTCATCAGGACAGGATCACTAAACTATGTGCGGAATTGTAGGCATTGTGGCAACGGAAGACGTTGCTGCAAATCTGATTGATGGCCTGAGACGCTTGGAATATCGCGGTTATGACAGTGCCGGCATCGCGGTGATGACCAAGACCGGCGACATCCTGCGCAGCCGCGCTGCAGGCAAGCTGAAAAACTTGGAGAAAAAGCTTTTAATCGAGCCCTTGTCGGGCAACAGCGGGATCGCTCACACCCGCTGGGCGACCCACGGAGCTCCGAATGAAAATAACGCCCACCCGCACGAGGCTGGACGCGTGCATGTGGTTCATAACGGCATTATTGAAAACTTCATGGATTTGCGCGCTGGACTCGAAGCGGCCGGTCGCGCACTGTACAGCGAAACTGATACCGAGGTGATTGCGCACCTGATTGATGCCGCCTTGCAAGAGGGCCACGCTCCTAAAATCGCCCTTGAGATGACTTTAAAGCGGCTTGAAGGGGCGTTCGCGCTCGCTATCATGATCCATGGTGAGGATGATCTTCTGCTAGGTGCGCGCCGGGGCGGACCCCTTGTCGCGGGGCTCGGGCCGCAAGCGGGGTACATTGCCTCCGACCCGATTGCGCTGGCGCCCTTCACCCGTGATGTGATTTATCTGGAGGAAGGCGATTATTGCATCGTCAGCAAGAGCGGCGCGCAAGTGTTTGACGAAACCGGCAGTCTGGCCGATCGCCCCTTGCATAAAACTGATCTTTCGACCGCGCTCGCTGAACGCGGCCATTATCGCCACTTTATGGAAAAGGAAATCCATGAACAGGCTGAGGTCGTGGGCCGCACATTATCGACTTATATCGACCCTTTGACCATGATGCCGCATAAGATTAAGGGTGTTGAATTCAGCCAGTTTGATCGTTTGATCATCGTGGCCTGTGGCACAGCCGCTTATGCCGGACGCATCGCGGAATACTGGTTTGAGCGCTATGCCGGGATCCCCACCGAAGTCGATATTGCGTCAGAGTTTCGTTATCGCGGCGCAGCTCTAAGCGGCAAGGAATTGGCACTGTTTATATCCCAGTCGGGAGAAACGGCTGACACGCTGGCGGCTCTGCGCTGGTGTAAAAGCCAGGGCATAAAAACGGCTGTTCTGGTCAACACCCCGCATTCTACCATGGCGCGTGAAGCCGATATCGTGCTCCCAACTCGGGCCGGTGCTGAGATCGGTGTGGCGTCGACCAAGGCGTTCACCTGCCAGTTGGCGGCTCTGGCGTCCCTGGCGGTGCTGGCCGGCGTATCGCGCCAGCTTTTGAACGAAGAAACCGCCCCTGACTTATTGCGCGGGCTGATGGAAGCGCCACGCCATCTTAACGACGCGCTGGACTCAGAGCCCGCCATACAGCGCATCGCACATGAGATGATGCACGCCCAGACCGTCTTGTATTTGGGCCGCGGCGTCTATTACCCGCTTGCGCTTGAGGGCGCTCTGAAGCTGAAAGAAATCTCTTACATCCATGCCGAAGGCTATGCGGCCGGAGAGTTGAAACACGGACCCATTGCGCTTCTGGATGAGGGCTTGCCGGTCGTTGTCATCGCACCAAAAGACTCTCTGTTTGAAAAAACCCGCTCGAATGTGGAAGAAATCGTGGCGCGAGGGGCCTCCGTCATCCTGATTTCAGATGTGGAAGGCATTGCGCGCATGGGGTCGATAGCGGCGGAAACCATCCTGATGCCGACAACCCCTGAAATCGCGGCTCCGATCGTGGCCTCCGCGGCGATACAGCTTCTGGCCTATCACGTGGCGACCGCGAAAGGCACCGATGTCGATCAACCGCGCAATCTTGCCAAGTCAGTTACCGTCGAATAGAGACATATTGTGTGATTTGCGTGTGCAAGGGATTACTCTAAACGCGCTAGCGAGTCCGCTCGCCCTATGTTTGGAGTAGCCCCCCGCATGACCCAACAGATCGCATTCATCGACCTCGCTGCGCAACGCCAACGCCTCAAAGACAGGCTCGATGAGGCTGTGATGAAGGTTCTGGACGAAGGCCATTATATCAACGGCCCTGAGGTCGCGGTGTTGGAAGCCGAACTCATCAAATTTGGTCATGCCGAGTACGGTCAGTGCTGTGCCAATGGAACCGATGCGCTGGTTCTGCCTTTGATGGCGTGGGGTGTGCGTCCCGGGGATGCGGTATTTGTGCCGAGCTTCACCTTCGCCTCCACCGCTGAAGTGGTGCCATGGCTGGGCGCGACACCGATCTTTGTCGATATCGATCCCGATACCTACACTATGGATGCGGAGGCCTTGAGCGCCGCAATCGAGCAGGTTGTTCAAGACGGGCGTTTGAAACCGCGCGCGGTGATCGCCGTAGACCTGTTCGGTCAACCGGCCGATTATCCGACGCTATCTGAAATTTCCAAACGTCATGGCCTGAAACTCATCGCGGATTCCGCACAAGGCTTTGGCTGCACTTTGAGCGGGCACCACCCCTTGCACTGGGCCGATGTTGCCACGATCAGCTTTTATCCGGCCAAGCCATTGGGCGGGTATGGCGATGGCGGGGCCTTGTTGACCAATGACAAGGCGCTGCACAATGTCATCCGCTCATTGCGTGATCACGGCGCAGGCAAGGTGCGCTATGAGTATGACCGCATCGGTATGAACTCTCGCCTCGACACACTTCAGGCGGCCATTCTTCTGGTCAAGCTCTCCGTTTTCCAGGAAGAAATTGATTTGCGTAATCGTGTTGCGGATCGCTATGCTGCAGAACTTACATCCGAGGTCAAAACCCCGAAAGTCATTGAGGGCGGGATTTCAACCTGGGCGCAATACACCATTGAAACCGATCAAAGAGAGGCGCTGCGGGCGCATCTGGCAGAGCGGGGCGTCCCCAGCGCGGTCTATTATCCGATCCCGCTTCACCTGCAGAGCCCTTATGCCGACTTCCCGATTGGCCCCAAGGGTATGGCCGCAACTGAAGCCGCAGCACCCAAAGTGGTGTCCCTGCCCATGCATCCGGATATGAGCCAGGCTGATCAGACGCAAGTGATCAAGGCTATTAACAGCTTTAATGGTTAGAACGGAATCGCGAGACTTCATCCCTGCACACGTCGATATTGACCGGCTGCAGGATGGAGAGCGGCGTTGGCACTACAGGTGAAGGCAATGTGGCCCGCACCGTGTAATGTGTGTCTGGGTCAATCCCGGCCATCCGCATATGATTAAGTGTGACACGGCTGGATTCACGGCCATGGTCTAGAATCCAAGCCGTGCACAAATCCTCAATCGGCAGGGTGTTGAGTCGAGTTTCAATATACTCTGATGATCCACGATGTCCGGTGATGACCATGGGCAAGCCAGGCGGTCTTGCATCCAAGGCGTAAACCAGGAAAGGGTGACTCCCTGTCAGGTCGATCAAAAGCGACCGGTTGTCTTGCGGACCAAGTTCCGGGCTGAGTTCTTCAGCAACACGCAGAATATCAGCGGTAATCGGACAAACCTTTAAGGCCGGGCGCTGGCCTTGAATGATCATGGCCTGATTAGCGTCAAGCAGGCGCGCCGGGTCCATATGTGCCCCTTAGGGCCAGACGAACATCTGCCAGGCTGCCCCGCGATCACGCCCAATTGTTCAGCCAGAAGGATGGCTGACATGGCCCAACCCAGAAGCGCGCGCAGCTGGATCGTAAACACAAAGACCCCCATCAGACCAATCCCGGCTGGAAATAGAATTTGATTGTGCCAAGCATGCGCCGTTCCGGCTGTAAAAAATACGCTGGTCATCGCACACAGGCCCCAGACGCCTAACGCCTAGAAGATGTCAGCGCGTGTGCCCTTAGGCGAGATCATGAGCAGGCATAAGCCTGACAGACCGGTCAGCTGGATCATCGTGGGATGAACCCCGAACTGGCTCGCTAGCTCAGCCGCGGTCTCCTCGCCCTTCAGACCCTCCAGCGCCGCCTTCGACTTGAACTCAGGCGCATGCTGCTTGCATTTCGACATCCATGATCTCCTCGGCATCGAAGATCAGCAGGCAACAATATATAGCTTACGTCAGTGTCCAATTTGCGGGGAGTAGCTTAAAATACACGGCTTTATAGTTCCTGATCGAACGCGCCGACTTCGGGATGTTTGGCCAGCTCGGTCTGGATGTCCGCGAAAATCGCCTTCATGTCCTCGGCTGAGTTCGGGCTTTCCACCACGATGACGAGATTGGGCGTATTCGATGAAGCGCGGACCAGTCCCCAGGCCCCGTCTTCCAGCGTGAAACGCACGCCATTGACCGTCAGAACCTCGCGCACCTTGCGGCCAAGGATCGCCGTCCGGGCTTTGTAGGCCTCGGCAATCTGATCGACGATGCCGTATTTCTGCTCGTCCGTGCAGGCCGGTGACATGGTCGGTGACGAAAAGCTCACCGGCAGGGCACGGCGCATATTCGCCATGGTCTGCGTCGGATTACGATCGAGCATGTCCAGCACGGCGCGGCCGGCGACAATACCGTCATCATAGCCGCGGCCCAGGGGCGGCTGGAAGAAGAAGTGACCGGATTTTTCAAAGCCGACAAGCGCGCCGGTCTTCTTCGAATAACGCTTGATATAGGAATGGCCGGTCTTCCAGTATTCCGTCGTTGCGCCATTTTCCTGCAGAACCGGATCGGTCAGGAAGAGACCGGTGGATTTCACATCGACCACGAATTTCGCGTTCGCGTGACGTCCCGACAAATCCCTGGCCAGCATCAGGCCGACCTTGTCGGCAAAGATTTCCTCGCCCTCATTATCCACCACACCGCAGCGGTCGCCATCGCCATCAAAGGCGAGACCCACATCGGCCTTGTGCTCGAGCACCGCATCGCGCACGGCATAAAGCATTTTCATGTCTTCGGGATTGGGATTATAGCGCGGGAAGGTGTGGTCCAGCTCGCAATCCAGCGGAATGACCTCAACGCCCATCGCGGCCAGCGCCTTCGGGGCAAAAGCCCCGGCCGTACCATTGCCGCAGGCCGCGACGACTTTCAGTGGCCGGGTGATATTCACATCCTTCGACAGATCCGCGAGATAGCGTTCCGCGACACCATTTTCGCGGACATATCCGCCGCCGGCGCGGGTCTTGCCCTCGCCCTTTAGAACGATGTCCTTGAGCCGGCCCATTTCATCCGGACCAAAGGTGAGCGCTTTTTCAACGCCCATTTTCACGCCTGTCCAGCCATTGGAATTGTGGCTGGCGGTGACCATCGCCACGCAATCGATGTCCAGATCGAACTGAGCAAAATAGGCCGTGGGCGACAGGGCCAGTCCGATATCATGCACCTCGATGCCGGCGGACATCAGGCCGACCGTCAGCGCCTGTTTCACGCCTAGCGAGTAACCGCGAAAGTCATGACCGGTCACGATTTTCGGTTCAACGCCGAGCTCGTGGATCAGCGTGCCGAGGCCCAGGCCCAGCGCCTGAATGCCATACAGGTTGATCTCGGGCGTCTTGTCCGAGCCGGAATGGCCGAACCACCAGCGCGCGTCATATTCGCGGAAACCGGTCGGCTTGATCTGGGCCGAGGTTTCAAAATCCCAGCTATTGGGCACAAGATCGGCGCGAGGGGGCAGGCTCATGCAGGCACTCCTTGATTCCCCGGCCTAGCGGCCGACGCTGACATAGTTGAAACCGCGACTACGCATATCATCGGGGCTGTAGATGTTACGCAGATCGACAACGACATCGCCGTTCATGATTTCCTTGAGGCGTTTGGTGTCGAGCGCACGGAATTCATTCCACTCGGTGATGATCACCAGCGCATCCGCACCTTCAGCGCAGAGATAGGGCCCGGAGGTAAATTCAACGCCGCTGAGCAGTTTCTCGGCCTCCACAATGCCCGCCGGGTCATAGGCGCGCACCTTCGCGCCGGCGGCCTGCAGCGCCGGAATAATGTCCAGCGATGGCGCGGCGCGCATATCATCCGTGCTCGGTTTGAAGGTCAGCCCCAGAACGGCGATGGTTTTGCCGGCGACGTCGCCGCCCATGGCCTTGACGACTTTCTTGGCCATGTCCTGCTTGCGGCGGTCGTTGACCTCGACAGTCGTCTCGATCAGGCGCAGCGGTGTACCGGCTTCCTGAGCGGTTCGGGTAAGCGCCAGCGTATCCTTTGGAAAGCAGGAGCCGCCATAGCCCGGACCGGCGTGAAGGAATTTTCCGCCGATACGATTGTCGAGACCGACGCCGCGCGCGACCTCCTGGACATTGGCATCCACCGCTTCGCAGAGGTCGGCCATCTCGTTGATGAAGGTGATCTTCATGGCGAGGAAGGCATTTGCCGCATACTTGATCAGCTCGGAGGTCCGGCGGCTGGTAAAAATGATGGGTGTTTCATTGAGGAATAGCGGCCGGTACAGCTCGCGCATCACACTTTGCGCGCGCTCATCATCGGTTCCGACGACGACCCGGTCCGGGCGTTTGAAATCGTCAATCGCGGCGCCTTCACGCAAGAATTCCGGGTTGGACACAACCGCAAAGTCACCATCCGGGCGGGCTTCCCGGATGATTTTCTCGACCTCGTCACCGGTGCCCACCGGCACGGTCGATTTGGTGACCACAACGGTATAACCGTCCATCACGGCAGCAATTTCCTTTGCTGCGGCATGGACATAGGAGAGGTCAGCGAAACCGTCACCGCGCCGCGAAGGTGTGCCCACGGCGATGAATACGGCATCGGCTTCCTTCACCGCCTGCGTCAGATCGGTATCGAAGCTCAGCCGCTCCTCGCGCACATTGCGCTGGACCAGCTGATCCAGGCCCGGTTCGTAAATCGGGATGCCACCAGAGCGCAGCATGTCCACCTTTTCCTGGTCCTTGTCGATACAGGTCACATGGTGGCCGAAATCGGCAAAGCAGGCGCCGGAAACCAGTCCGACATATCCGGTCCCAATCATGGCTACGCGCATCGGGCGTTCCTTCTTTTATCGTGTTGCTGACCGTCTACCGATAAGGGGGCCATACGGTCAATGCGCAAGGCCTATTTAACACCGGCGCGCAACAGGTCGTGAATGTGGAGCAGACCGGCGGGCTTGCCGTCCTCCACCGCGAAGAGCTGGGTGATCTTTACCGATCCCGCTGTCATGATCCGCAAGGCATCCGCCGCCAGGGTCTGACTGGAGACCGTTTTTGGATCGCGCGTCATGACTTCGGCCACCGGCTGGTCCAGCAGGTTCGGCCCCATATGGCGACGCAAATCACCATCCGTGACCATGCCGGCCAGCTTGCCGTCGGACGCCACAACACCGACACAACCAAGGCCCTTTGCACTGATCTCGATCAATGCCTCGCTCATCCGCGCATCAGGGCCGATGACCGGCATATCCGGCCCTGCATGCATCAGATCACCGACAGTGGAGAGCGCTGCGCCGAGCGCACCGCCGGGGTGATACATCTTGAAATCCTGCGCGGTAAAACCGCGTGCCTCCAGAAGCGCGACCGCCAGCGCATCACCGAGCGCCATCATCAGGGTTGTCGAGGTCGTCGGCGCGCGGGTTTCGGCACACGCTTCGGGCGCATCCGGCACCAGCAACAGATAATCACTGGCTTTCGCAAGACCGGAGTCGGCCCCACAGGTCATGCCAATCAGCGGCGTTCCGAAGCGGCGGCAATAGGCCATCATGTCGCCGAGCTCTTTTGTCTCTCCAGATTTTGACAATGCAAGCACGGCATCATCCGGCGTGATCATGCCGAGATCGCCATGGCTGGCTTCGGTGGGGTGAACGAATTGCGCCGGCGCTCCGGTGGAGGCCAGCGTTGCCGCGATCTTGCGCGCGACATGTCCGGACTTGCCCACGCCGGCACAAATCACACGGCCCTTGATGTCTTTCAAACGGCTGACAATGGCATTGAAGGTATCATCGAGGCTGTCCGCCAATTGCCCCAGCCCGTCCTGCTCCAGGCGGATGACGCGGCGGGCGACTTGCAGCGAGTTCATATCAGTCATGGATTATCTGCCTTGATCTTTCTTCGGCATAGCAGAAGCGAGCGGTTTGCGGAAAGGGCGATTGCTGCCCTTTGGCTTGCTCCGGCCTCGCCCGCGCGCTATCCGGAGCAGGAAAGCGTCAGGAGTTCATATGGCCAAGCTGGTATTGATCCGTCACGGACAGAGTGAGTGGAATTTGCAGAACCGGTTTACCGGCTGGGTGGATGTCAAACTCACCGCCGAGGGCGAAGCCCAGGCGCGCAAAGCCGGGCATTTGCTGGCCGAGACGGGGTTTGCTCCCAAGCAGGCCTTTACCTCGGTTCTGACACGCGCCATCCGGACGCTCTGGCTGACGCTGGAAGAGATGGACCGTGTCTGGATCCCCGTGGATAAGTCCTGGCGTCTGAATGAACGCCATTATGGTGGACTGACCGGCCTCAACAAGGACGAGACCCGCGAGCGTCACGGCGAGGCGCAGGTACAGATCTGGCGCCGCAGCTTTGACACCCCGCCCCCCGCTCTGGACACCACAGACGAACGCCACCCGTCCCACGATCCGCGCTATGCGGACCTGGCCGCCGATCAACTGCCCGGTACGGAGTCTCTCAAAACCACGCTCGACCGGGTGCAACCGTACTGGGACAGTTCGATCGCTCCGCTTCTGGAAGCGGGCGAAGATGCACTGGTCGTCGCGCACGGAAATTCGCTTCGCGCCATTGTGAAACTGCTGTTTCAAATGACCGGAGAAGAGATCGTCCAGATTGAAATTCCGACGGGAAATCCGCTGGAAATCGGCATGGATGGTGAAGGCAAACTGCCCGTCACGGCGCGCTATCTGGACACGGAACGCGCCCAGAAACTGCCTGCTATTCCTTGAGCCGACTGACCGATCTTCGCCTGATGGATACAGCGCTGGCGATGGCGCGGTCCGGGCTTGGCACCACGGCTCCCAATCCGAGCGTCGGCTGTGTTCTGGTCAGGGACGGGCATATTGTCGGGACCGGCGTGACGGCACCGGGCGGGCGTCCCCATGCGGAGCGATGCGCGCTGGATATGGCAGGCGACGCCGCAAGTGGCGCAACTGCCTATGTCACGCTGGAACCCTGCGCCCATTTTGGCCAGACGCCGCCCTGTGCGGAAGCCCTGATCGCGGCCGGCATCGCGCGCGTGGTCATCGCCTGCACCGATCCCGATCCACGCACCGCCGGTCAGGGGATCGAAAAACTGACAAATGCCGGCATCAGGGTTGAGACGGGACTGCGGCAGACGGAGGCAGAAACACTTCATGCCGGCTTCTTCCACCTTGTCAGGCGCGGATGGCCGCTGGTCGCCATTGATGACCAGGAGCCGGGTTATGACCTCTCCCTTGAACAGTTTGACGATACGGATGTTCTGGCCGCGTTGAATGCCCTTGGCGCACGCGGCATTACCCGGCTGCGGCTGGTCCCGGGATCAGCGGCCGCACAGACGGCGGAAGAGGCCAACCTCGTCGACATGAAGGCCGCCAGTATAAACACCCGGCGTTAACCCAAATTCGGGATAATTTTCCTTTGTATCTGGGAATTAGAGCCGCTCATGTCGGAACGGGTTCAATATCGGACGCTGGACCAGGCGCAGGTTGATGAAATCTGCCGCCGTCATGCGCTTTTGTGGAGCGGCAAGCCGGGCGGTGCCCGCGCCTCCTTTACCTATTGCGTGCTGGACGGCCTGATCCTCTCCAACCGTGATCTGTCAGACGCAGACTTCACCGGCGCAACCCTCGTGGGCGCGGATCTTTCCGGCTCGGTCCTCAACTCCAGCAGCCTTTACGGGTGTGATTTGCGCAGAGCCAGTCTGCAGGGCGCGACCCTGCGCCGGGCGGATATGCGCGGCGCGGCACTGCGCGGCGCAAATTTGCAGGGCGCGGATCTGTCCGAATGTGATTTGCGCGAGGGCACGATTGCACAGATGGATCGTGAACGCGGCCTCGCCGTTCTCAAGCACCAGAAGCGGCCCGGCGAAATGACCATGGCGAATTTTCAGGGTGCCAATCTGTCGCGATCCAGAATGTCGGGGTCGTCTGCCCAGAGAGCCGATTTCACCGATGCCGTCATGCTGGGCACCAAGCTGGTGCGCGCCAATTTGCGATCCACCGTATTCTCCGGTGCTAATCTGGAAGGGGCCGACCTTTCCGGCGCCGATCTGACAGATGCCGACATGACCGATACCGTCCTCATCGGCACAACCCTCACAATGGCACGTCTGGACAATTGTGACCGGACCGGCGCGCTCACCGATAACCCCGTCGGAAAGAATATGCGGGAGCTTGATCGTCCGGTGGAAGACATGATCGAAGATCATATTCGCTGGTGCGCGACGGGCGGAAAAGAGGGAAAGCCCTCCTCGTTCGACGAAACCGATTTAAGGCCTCTCGGATCCCTTGCCGGTAAAACACTGACCGCCTTTCACGCACGCGGCGCAACGCTTTACGGGCTCGATATGGCAGGCGCGCAATTGCAGGGCGCGCGACTGGAACGCGCCGATTTGCGGATGACCTGCCTGCGGGGGGCGGATTTGCGCGGGGCGGATTTGACCGGTGTCAAGCTCAACAATGCCGATCTGCGCGATTGCAAGCTGGGACCGCTGCTTCTGGAAGGCGACCGCCTTCTGCCCGCCTCGCTGGCCGCGGCCAAGGTGCGCTATTCCGATCTGACCGGAGCCGATCTTCGCCGGATGAAGGCCACCGGGGCCGACTTCTCCTATTCAACGCTTTATGGCGCTGATGTCCGCCACGCCCATTTTACCGGTTCCTGCTTTACCGGCACCCGGATCAGCCGGACCTTCATGGAAGATGTCGAGGATGCGAATGGCGTTGTCGATCTGGACGCCGCCTGAAACAAAAAAGCGCGCGCCTGAAGGGAAAAAGGCGCGCGCTTTGCTGTGCGGATCAGGTCAGAGGGTTAAGCCGCTTTCGACTTGCCGCCCTCAATGACCTTCCGGCTCTTCGCCGTGGTGTTGCCAATGGATATCCGGCGCGGCTTGGCGCTCTCCGGAATCTCGCGGCGCAGTGTCACCGCCAAAAGGCCGTTCTTCAGTTCGGCATTCTCGACGACAACATGGTCTGCCAGATGGAAGCGCCGTTCAAAGGCGCGCTCGGCAATGCCACGATAGAGATAGTTCGGGTTCTCGCTATCCGACTTCGGCTCCTTGCGGCCCGAAACGGTCAGGACATTCTCCTGAACCTCGACGGTCAGATCATCCTCACCAAAGCCGGCCACGGCCAGTTCGATGCGGTAATCATTCTCGCCAAGCTGTTCGATGTTATAGGGTGGAAATCCGGTCGAGGGATCGGTCTTGGACGCCGAGTCCATCATGTTCGCCAAGCGGTCAAAGCCCACAATGGAACGATAAAGCGGTGTGTAATCCAAGTTTCTCATAGTCTCATCCTCCTTCAGAAGCGACAAGTTGTGCGCACGGCCATAGCCATGACCGGGCGGGATTTGCACGGGACATGATCCGCCTTTGAGGCCGGACCGGCCCATGCACAGACCCCGTTGTGGCGGCCTGCACCAAATCAGGTAGGAAAGCGGATCACAGCTTGCAAGAGGGGCGGTGAGTCTTTAGGCGTAGAGTCAAATTAATTAGCGATTTCGGGAGTTTCTCATGCAGCGCGCATTCTGGCTAACCGGTCTGGCAAGTCTTGCCCTCACCGCCTGTTCCGGCAGCGAGGAACCATTGGCGGTCAATGGTGACAGCCCTGACGACGTTGTATCCGAAGACACTGCAGCCGATATGACGGCCGAAGATGCGGCCGATGCGGCCTCGGCCGGGACACTCGAATGGGCTCTGGCAGGCGATTGGCGCGGCGCGAATGGCGAGCGCGATGACGCACGCCACCCGGCTGAAACGCTCACATTTTTTGGCATCGAGCCCACTGATACGGTGATCGAAATCTGGCCGGGCGGTGGCTGGTATGCGGAAATCCTGGCACCGTGGCTGAATGCCAATGGCGGCACTTACGTCGCCGCGCACTTCGCCGCCGACAGCCAGAGCAGCTACCGGCAGCGCAGCCGTGCCGCGTTTGAAGAGCGGTTTATGGGAACAGATCTTTTCGGCGATGTGATCGTCCGCAGCTGGGGTCCTGACAATCCCGGCTTGGGCGAGCCCGCCTCTGCCGACGCGGTTTTGACTTTCCGCAATGTTCATAACTGGATGCGTGGCGGCTTCACCGAGCGGGCCTTTGATGAATTCTACGATGTTCTTCGTCCCGGCGGTGTGCTGGGCGTGGTTGAGCACCGGCTGCCCGATACCCGCGAACAGGACCCCCTGGCGGAAACCGGCTATGTTCAGGAAGCCTATGTCATCGCCATTGCGCGCGAGGCCGGTTTTGAACTGGTCGACAGCAGCGAGATCAATGCCAACCCGGCCGATACAGCGGACCATCCGAATGGCGTCTGGACACTGCCCCCGTCACAAAGCGGCTGGGATACGGAAGGGTTTGACCCGGCACCGTACGCGGCGATCGGCGAAAGCGACCGTATGACCCTGCTGTTCAGAAAGCCGGAGACAGAGGCCATTCCCGCCGAAGGCACTGAAGACTAGGCGGATTTGAGTTTGGCGATGGCCTGGGCATGGAGCTGCGGTGTCGCGGCTGCAACCAGCGCGCCATCGCTATATTCGCTTTCACCCGACCAGTTGGTGACGATGCCGCCGGCCCCCTTTATGACCGGGATAAGGGCGTGCCAGTCATAAGGGGCAAGGCCGGATTCGATCACCAGATCGACCCCGCCCGCCGCAAGCAGGCCATACCCGTATCCATCCATGCCATAGCGTGTCAGGCGCGCTGCCTTTCGGACGGCGGCGAACCGGGCGGCCTCAACGGCCTGAAACAGATAGGGGTCCGTCGTCACGAGTATAGCCGTCTCGAGGGTTGCAACGTCCGACACCTTCAACGCGCGGCGCTCCGATCGCGTCGCAAGCTCCGCCCAGCCCTGATGGCCCGAAAACCGTTCGCCGGTATGCGGCTGATCAATGACGCCCAGTACGGGGACATTTTCATAGGTCAGGGCAATGAGAACCGTCCACGTCGGCGTGCCGGCAATAAAACCGCGCGTCCCGTCAATTGGATCGAGCGTCCAGGACCAGCCATTGCGGCTTTCCAATACGGGGAATTCCTCGCCCAGCACGCCGTCGTCAGGGCGTTCGATATTGATGAGATCGCGCATGGCCTGCTCGGCGGACCGGTCGGCAATGGTGACCGGATCAAAGCCGGCACCCACCTTGTTCTCGACCGATGTCTGCCGGCGGAAATGCGGTAGAATGGCGGCACCGGCGGCATCTGCCAACCGGTGCGCGAACGCGAGGTCGTTCTGGAGATTACGTTCTGTCATGACGCTGACCTATCAGTCCGGTCAGCGCTTGTCAGCTATCGGATTTTCAGGCGGCGTCGTTGGCAGCCTCTGCCGGCTCCAGCGATTTTGCCAATTCAAGCAGACGCTTGCGAGGGCGCTCGCCGAGGCGGTAATAAGCGCGCACGAGGTCCATGGTTTCTTTCTGCGAAAGAATATCCGCGGCCATGACGTCGGGATCGTCGGACTTGTCCTCATCCGGCGAGATACCCTCATAGAAATACTGAGCCGGCACATCCAGGGATTCCGAGAGTTCGTACAGACGGCTGGCGCTGACGCGATTGGCCCCGCACTCATATTTCTGGATCTGCTGAAAGCGGATGCCGACCGATTCAGCCAGCTGCTGTTGAGTCAGGCCGAGCAGGCGGCGACGGCGGCGCAGCCTCTTGCCAATGTGGAAATCAATTTCGTTTGTCATCGTTTCGGCTCCGGTAATCGCTTCTTGACCTACGTCCCCTCGACGCGTTCGCGTTAGAGGAGAGCAAAGGCCATGCCGCAGCCGAAACTCCAATTATTAGATGAGATATTTCAGAATCTTATGTGAATTTTCAGGTCCATTTTTCTGTCGCGAGCGCGCGCAGGACTGCTTCGACTTTCTCCCGTGTGGCGGGAAACGTCCCGGAACGGGTCACCTGTTCTTCATTGAGATAGAGACCGCGATTGATTTCGATCTGGATGGCATGCCGGTTTTGTCCGGGCTTGCCATAACAGGCTGTCGAATATCCCCCAGCATAGGGGCGATTGCGGCGAACAAGGAAACCCTGATCCCGAAATACGCTTTCGACATGCGCCATGATGGCGGGATCGCAGGCGCTGCCATGACGGTCGCCCAGGACGATATCGACGCCGCCAGCAGCAATGGCCGGCATGGAGTGAAAATCCAGAAGAATGGCAATCCCGAACACATCATGAGAGGCCGTAAGGTCGACATCGATCGCGCCGTGATAGGGCCGATAATAATCTGCGATGCGCTGGCGCGCTTCCGTCACCTTCAGCGGCGCGTCATAGAGCGGCCGTCCACCGGCGCTCATTCGCGGGATGACACCGAGCCCGGCCAGGACGTGTGGAGTCGCGCCTGCGCTCTGGCGGGGAAGTTCGGGAAACAGCACGGAATCCAGCTCATTTGTCGACCGGTTCGGATCAATAAAGACCCGCGGGAAGGGAGCGATTACGGCCGCAATACCAAAATCCGGAGCCGCCTCTATCAGGGTATCGACATAGGCGTCTTCCGACCGCCGCAACAAATCCAGTGGCAAGCAGGATTGGGCCAGCAGGTCAGGTGGATAGATACGCCCGCTATGGGGTGACGCCGCCAGGATCGGTGACAGCCTTTCCTTCGGACGGCGCACAATGACAGGCTGGTCGATCCGCGCAATGATGGCGGGCGACGAATCCATGGCCGCATCGGGCGATATCGGGTTGCTTCGGACCATGTCTTCACATTGGCGGGACGTATGCAGTCCGGTCAAGCCATTCACGGAGCATTTGTCGGTTCGTTCAGCGGACTTTTACCTTAATGGTCTAAAGACAGGTCTGGAAACGGATGGGTGGAGATTCCGGAATGGCAAAAATACTTCTGGCGGAAGATGACGGGTCGATGCGCGACTTTCTGGCCAAGGCCCTGAAGCGGGCCGGCCATGATGTCGTGGCGTGTGCGGATGGCGATGAAGGCTTGTCCGTGTTCGAGGCCAACAAGGATGCGTTTGACCTGTTGCTGACCGATATTGTGATGCCCGGCATAGATGGTATCGAACTGGCGCGGCGGGCGGCCGAACTGACGCCAACCCTGAAAATCATGTTCATCACCGGATTTGCGGCAGTCGCCCTGAATGCGGGATCGAGTGCCCCGTCGAATGCGAAGGTTCTGTCCAAACCCTTCCACCTTCGGGAATTGGTGGATGAGGTAGACCGGGTGATGGCCGCCTAGTGCGTCTGGCTTGCAACAAAAAAGGCCCGCTCAAACGAGCGGGCCTTTTCTCTACGCTGTGAACAGACCTACCGTGCCGGGTTTTGCGGCGTCGGCATGCCACACTCATTCGCCAGCCAGCTTGTCAGCTCTGTGTAGAGCGTCACCTGGTTGTCGTAATTGAGCGTGTTCGAGAAGTGATCCGCATCCGGCAATTCCACATAGCGGTGCGGAATACCATTGCGCTCCAGCGCCCGGATCATGATCTGGCTCTGATATTGCGGGACGCGCTGATCAACTTCGCCATGGATGATGAGCAGCGGAACGCGGACATCCTCGGCGAATTCGGCCGGTGACATACCGGTATAGCCTTCTTCCACAAGCAGCTGGCCAATCGCCGTACCGCCGAAATCACGCTGAATCACGTCGAGGTCGGACACGCCGGCCCCGGCGATGGCGCAGTTATAGACGGCGGGCTGACGCACCGCGGCTGCGAAGGCCGCATAGCCGCCATAACTCCAGCCGAACATGGCGACCTGATCCGCTGTGGTCAGACCAGCATCAACGAGATAGCGGACGCCATCATCCTTGTCGTCCGACATGGTGATGCCCCAATTGCCAAAGCTCGGCAGCCAGTGATCAAGACCATAGCCTTCAGACCCGCGATATTGCGGCTGCATGACCATATAGCCGCGATTGGCCAGAACCGTCGCCCATTCGTCAAATGCCCGTGTCTCGGAGACCCACGGACCGCCATGCGGCAGAACGACGAGTGGGTAGGGTGCCTCGCCGAAAGGCGGCAGGGTCAGGATTGCCGGAATTTCGAGGCCGTCGCGCGCCGGATAGGTGATAAACTCCTCACGGCCGAGCGCAGCGTCCATCAGCTGCGGGAAGGAGCGACCGATTACGACCGGCTGTCCGCCAGAGATATAATAATAGACGCCGGGCTCCTGCGATGACTGTGAGAAGACCAGCATCTGGGCGCAATTATTCACGCAGTTGACGATTGTATTGCGCGTATCCGGGAAGGCGTTGTCGACAACCGCTTGCAGGTCCGCCATCTCCTGGCTGATCCAGGCATACTGACGCTCGCCATCGGCGTAGAAGGCAAAGCCGGCCAGCTCCGGCTCACGGTCAATGTGTGGCTCGAAGCGCGGACCGAGGATGTCGACATCCTCACGCTGATAGATGGTGCGGACATATTCGCCGGTGCGCAAATCCATGATGTGCGCACCAATCGTGTTCTCGCCGTTATGCGCGAGCACATAGGCGCGATAATCACGGTCCGGATCGAACCCGACCACGTTCACGCCCGACTGGCCATAGGTTTCATAGTCCTCGACTTCGAAGGACATCACTTCCCGCCAGTTGGGATTTTCAGGATCCTCGCGCCAGAAATACTGGACCGAACGGGTGGCTTCATCAATCGAGGTAGCGAACCGCGGATTGCCGTCCTGATCGAGGATATAATTGCCGAACCGGCCGCTGCCGCGCAGGATCCGCGTCTGACGCCCGGTGCGCACATTGTAACGATAGAAATCCGGTGTGCTGACCCGGCCGATCGAGCGGCCCCGAAGGTCTTCGACCGTATCGGTATTATTCAGACCCGCGGTCCGGATAATGATATGTTCCGGATCTTCGGCCATGCGCCGGACGATACGAACGTCATCGTCGAGTGCCCGGAAACCGCCCTCGCCGGACCAGTGAACAATAGCGCGCTTGAACTCATAAACGCCTTGATTGACGCCTTCAATCCGGTCACGGACCTGCTGCCGGAAATTCACGAGCAAATATTCCGGAGACACCCAGCTGACACCAAGGACTTCCATGCGATCGGCACCGAGGCGTACGGGATCAGCCGAAAAATCGTCGGTGGAATAGACCTCGATAATGTAATCGCCATCACGAGCGGTCAGACGCCGCATAGCCAGATGCTCGCCGTCCGGTGACAGGCTGACATCCGCCACGGCCGGGTAGGTTGCGAAATATTCAAGCGGCACCACCTCGCCCTGAACGGCAAGGGCCGAGCCCGTGGCCATCAAGCCCGCGATAGCTCCCAAAACGAGTTTACGCATCATCATTTCCCCTGAGGCTGTCTGTTCCCGTTGGAAGATAGACTGCGCAAATTGCGCGCCAAGGGCAAGTGCCGAGAGGCCTGTATACGCAGCATTTTGCGCATAAAAAAGCGGCCCCGGATTTCTCCGGAGCCGCCCATTTTCTGTAATGCTGCCGTTTTCTAGAACGACTTGCGTACGCCCAGGAACCAGCGGCGACCGCGAAGGTCGTGGCCGATGCCGATTGGCACGTTGCCGATGGCGAACACACCAGCCGGGTCAACAACCGGAGGCTCTTCGTCAAAGACGTTCTGGACACCGAAGTTGATGACCCACGTATCCGGCGTCCAGGAGACACCAGCCGTGTGGACGTAGTATTCGTCGGTCCAGTAAACCGGCGTACCGCAGTTGGTGAGGCCGGTGCCGGCCGCATTGACCTGACGGCAAGTCACACCAGTCGTGCCCGGATCATTCTCTTCACCACCACCGATGTAACGGGTCAACCAGGTGAAGCGCCAGTTATCCTGATCCAGAGCAACGCGGAAGGACCCTGTCCAATGCGGTGCTTCGGTCTCACCAGCGTTATCATCCGGCGTGCCCTGAACATTGAAGACCTGCTCGTTCAGGCGGGTTGCGCGGACGTCAGCCGTCAGGCCCCATCCACCGAACCACGGGATTTCGTCTTCATAGAGGACGTTGAAATCCACACCCTTCGAGTTGATCGTACCGATGTTGATGAAGGAGGCATCGATGAAGTTCAGGAAGCCACCCGGGCTACGCTGAATGCGGTTACAGAAGGCGGACTGGAAGCCCGGGATCGTGTTGTAGCAGTCATTGACGATGAAGCCGGCGCTCGGCTCGTTGACCGAGTCGCTGACGACGATGTCATAGTAGGAGACCGCCAGACGCAGATCGAAAGCGTCAAACCAGGGCTGCTCTGCCACCACACCCCAAGTCTGGGACCGGGACGTTTCCGGATCCAGCAGGGTTGTACCGCCAGAGGCCGTTTCCACGGACGAAGCCGGGCCCAGGTTGGCGGCCAGACCCAGCGAAAACGGATCCACACCGGCAGCCTGACAGTTGGCGATCGTGATCTGCGACCGTGTGTCGAGACCCGGAACATAGACAAGCGGCGTAGCCGGATTGTTGTCGTCATCGACGCGGGCTCCACCCGGAACGACGCAGGGGTCGGTCACGGTGGCAAAACCGGTCTGCCCGGCAAGGAACTGCTCGCGTGCGTTCGGCGCGCGATAGGACGTGCCGTACGAACCACGGAAGTTCAACCAGTTGGTCGGACGCCAGTTACCCTTGATCGAGTAGGTGACATCGGAACCGTAATTGCTCTCGTCGGTCCAACGGCCAGAGAGGTTGATCGTCACTTCTTCAGCAAAGCGGCGTCCCAGGATGGGCTGGAATTCCGTTTCTGCGAAGATTTCCCACAGATAGCGGTTACCGGTTGCGCCCTGGTCTGCGGAGCGGAACAGGATATCACCGCGGCCGAAGACATCATCAGCCTGCGACTGGATGGTGTCACGACGATATTCGAAACCGAGGACCAGCGGAACATCAGAGCCATTGTTCAGGGTGAACAGATTGCCGGATGTCGTACCACCGACCATCAATTGCTCATAAACAGTCCGGATTGTTGCCGGTGTCAGCAGGTAATCCATCTCGGCCTGCGACAGGACACCGCCGCCTTCCTGATAAATGGACGGCTGGAACAGGTTGACCGGGACACAAGGCGTATTGAGCAGACGCTCATCGCCAAAGGCACCGATATTGTTGTCCGGCAGACCATCGCCATCCAGATCGACACCACAAACCACATTGCCGTTCGGCAGGCGAACGGACGTGTTCAGCGACAATTGAAGGCGGTCATTATCCAGTCCGACGAAGCGGCTGAAACCTTCCGAGCGGGCATAGCTCGTATAGATGTCATAGCCCCAGGCGTTGAAGAAAGGCAGATCGCCGCGGAACCCGACCACAGAACTGATCTGCGTGATATCGGCTTCTGTACGATCCCGCTCGCCGAGGATCCGGATGATCGGAACAACGTCAAGATTGCCAAAATTGGCCCCGAAGACGGTTCCAAGGCAGTTCACACCATTCGGATTGGACGTCTGGTTACACGGGTTGAACGGGTTGTTGCCCGGCACCGTCGGGAAGAGACCCGGATTGCCCGAATTGATCGTGGTCTGACGATTGGCCACCAGCAATTCATAATAGGCCGAGGTGTTGCTGCCCCAGCCGATGTCGTGCTCGCCATAGCTGTAGAAGCTCCAGCGCTGCTGTCCGGGAATGAAGTCGTCCTGGAGACGAGCCGCTGCGGTATTCTGGTTGTACAAAGGGGCCGCAAAGTCGAAATCGGACGTATACGGTCCGGGCTGCCCTTGCAGACGCGCCAGGCTCCAGACGTTTGAACCGAGCGGTCCACCAACATTGCCGCCAAGATTGGATTCGGAGAAGTTCGGAATACCGATATTGGAGAAGCCCGGCGTGTAATAGGTCGAACCGAAGCCGACCGGAATGAAGAGCCGGTTGATCAGCGAGGTGTTACACGAAGCATTATCGCCCGTGAACAGACCGACATTGCGGCCATTATTGATGTCACCCGGATTGGCACCGGAGAAATCCCACGTGGAGACGTCAACAGAACGGATCACGCCGTCATTGCCGATTTCGTGGTTGCGCGGGCAGCCGCGCGTAAAGTCGCGGTCACCGAGAAGCTGAGCTTCAGTCTGCGAGTATTCGAAGGCAAAACCGGCAAAGCCACGGTCGGAGTTGATACCCCAGGCACCCGCGAACTGGGTTTGCTCACCGCCACCGTCGAACGGCGTGGTGCGGTTGTATTCAAACTCGACGCCTTCGAAGTCCTGACGGAGCACGACGTTTGCCACACCGGCAACGGCGTCCGAACCGTAGATCGAGGACGCGCCATCCAGAAGCAGGTCGATGCGCTCGATGATCAGACCCGGGATCAGTGTGAGATCCGGGCTGGTCGGTGCGCCACCGATACCGGCCGGCGCCAGGCGGCGGCCGTTAACCAGCGTCAGTGTCCGCTCGGCATTCAGGCCGCGCAGGTTCAGCTGAACCGAACCCGGGCCGTTGTCGAGAACGAAACCGACGAATGTCGTGTCGATCTGCGTACCGGTCGCTTGCGACTGCGCCTGCAGAATGTCTGCGGCGTTCACAAGACCGACTTCGCGCGAAACTTCGCCCGAAATGACCTGCACTGGCGAGAGCGAGTTGAATTCGGAGCGCTGAATACGCGAACCGGTTACGATAACCGTATCCTGCTCTTCTTCCTCTTCGACTGCCTCTTCATCTTCATCAACGTCTTGCGCATACGCAGACGCACCGGCCAGACCCGCTGCCGCGAAGCCCGCCAGAATGGTTGAGCGCAAGAGTCGCTCGCGATCCCAGAAATTGCTCACTGTCAT